>DATJNM010000001.1:0-16183 GCA_035508155.1 Candidatus Sulfopaludibacter sp.
CCCAGGCTGGCCGCGACCGGCGAATGCGCGAAGGGTTCGACCAGCGCCGCGGCGAAACTGGGGAATTGTTCACCTTCACCCGGAAAATTGTAGTTGTAAATGCCCTGGATGCCGATGACGCCGCCAATCAGCGCGAACAGCGCGAGCGCGAGCAGGGGCCAGGTCATCACTGCGGGCGATTCGTGGGCGTGTTTGGCCGCGTCTGATTTTTCCTGGTTCAGGAAAACCACGAAGAACAGCCGGAAGGTGTAAAAGGTCGTCAGCCCGGCGATGAATACGCCATCGGCGAACAGCAAATAGCCGGTTAAATTATGCTGCGCCAGCGCCTGCCCCAGGATGCTGTCCTTGCTGAAAAATCCGCTGAACGGCCACATGCCGGAGAGCGCCAGCGCGCCGACGAGGAAGGTCCAGAACGTCGTCGGCATTTTCTTCCGCAGGTCGCCCATTTTCCAGATGTCCTGCTCGTGATGCAGCGCGATGATAACCGAGCCGGCGCTCAGGAACAGCAGCGCCTTGAAAAAGGCGTGCGTGGTCAAGTGAAACATCGCGGCGGTGGGACCGGAAAGCCCGACGGCCATGACCATGTAGCCCAGTTGCGACAGCGTTGAATAGGCGATAATGCGCTTGATATCGTCCTGCTGGACGGCGATGAGAGCGGCGAGCAGCGAAGTAAATCCGCCGATGTAGGCGATGATGTGCAACGCATCCGCGTCGAGCAGGAACAGAATCCGGCAAAGCATGTAAACGCCGGCGGCCACCATTGTCGCCGCGTGGATCAACGCGCTGACGGGTGTCGGACCTTCCATCGCGTCCGGCAACCACACGTGCAGCGGGAACTGCGCGGACTTGCCCACCGCGCCGCAGAAAACCAGCAGGCCGGCAACAGTCGCCATCGTTCCGAGCGCGGCGGAGTTTGCCGCGAGCGAGGTTTGCAACGCGGAAAAATTCAGCGAGCCGAGAATTCCCCAGACCATCAAAATGCCGAGCAGAAATCCGAAGTCGCCAAGGCGATTAGTGATGAACGCTTTTTTGGCGGCGTCGCCGGCGCTGGGTTTCTCAAACCAGAAACCGATGAGCAGGTAACTGGACACGCCGACCAGTTCCCAGCAGATAAACATTTCGATGAAATTGTTCGCCAGCACGATGCCGAGCATCGAGAAGGTGAACAGGCTCAACTCGGCGAAGAAGCGCGAAAACCCGCTGTCTTCATGCATGTAACCGAACGAATAGATATGAATCGCGCCGCCGACGCCCGTGACGACGAGCAACATCATCATGCTCAACGCATCGAGTTTCAGCCCAAAATCCACATGCAAGCCGCCGATCGTCAGCCAGTTGGCGACGGATTCGCCCGGCGACGGATGCCAACCGTTCGCGTTGATGAAGATGACGGACAGGATGAACCCGGAGACGATGGCGCCGATGGACAGCAACGCGCTTACAGTGCGATAGCGCAGCGTGAGCAGCGTGATGCATCCCGCTGCCACCAGCGGCAGGAACAAGATGAGCCAAGGCAGAATTTCGTATTTCATCGGTTGAGCCGGGAACATCTAACATCCGACATCCAACATCCAACAACGAATTTGGCAACGTCACGCCGGTCATTGGATGTTCGGCGTTGGAGGTTGGTGGTTAAATTTTTTTTCATTTCGCTAAAGTTTCATGCTCGTCAAATCCTCGACGTGGGCGGACTGGCGTTTGCGGTAGAGCGCCACGATGAGTGCCAGGCCGACTGCCACCTCCGCCGCCGCGACGGTGATGATGAAGAAGACCAGCACCTGGCCGTCGAGCTTGTCGTTGAACCGCGAAAACGAAACCAACGCGAGGTTCGCCGCGTTGAGCATCAGCTCCAACGACATGTAAATCACCAACAGATTGCGCCGCATGATCACGCCCAGCAGCCCGAGCGCGAACAGCAGGAAACTCACCGTTAAATAATGTTCCAGGCCTACGTGCATATTTTCGACAACGAGGATGGCGGATGCAGAATTGAAGAGGGAACCCGCACAAGTGCGCGGCCGGCTTCCATCTCCCAGCTTCCATCTCCGCTTCTCATTTCAGATCCTTCTTGCTCAATAAAATCACGCCCACCATCGCCACGAGCAGCAGCACCGAGACGACTTCAAACGGCAGGACGTATTGCGTGAACAGGAGTTTGCCGAGCGCGGCGGTTCCGCCTTCGAGTTGGGGCGCCGGTGAATTGCTGCCCGGTTGCGTCGCGCCCAGGGCTTTCAAGCAAATCGTCTCAATGGCGCCGACGGAGACCAGTCCGGTGACGATGCCGAATAGTTTGATTTTGCGCCGCTGCTCCTCTTTCAGATCGAGCAGCATGATGACAAACAGAAACAGGACGATGACCGCGCCGGCATAGACGATGATCTGGACGGCGGCGAGGAAGAACGCGTGCAGCAGCACGAACAGTCCGGCCATCGAGATGATGGTCAGCACCAGGAACATCGCGCTGGTCACCGGGTTGCGGCTGAACGGATTCGCGACCACGAGCACGCCACACAAAAGCGTCAGCGCCGCGAAGACATAAAATAAAATGTCAGGCAGTCCCATTTCTAAAAATTCAGGCTAAACAAGTTTCGGTCGGGCAAACTTCCGCACACCACGATTCAATCCGGGCTTTGATGGCATCGCGCACTTCGCGCGTTCTGGCCAATGTCTCTTCGGGCGTTCCGCGAAAGCCTGACGGGTCGGAAAAGCTCCAGTGCAGCCGTTTTGTTACTCCGGGAAAAATCGGGCAACGCTCTGCGCTCGTCACGTCGCAGACGGTGATGACGTAGGAAAATAACTTGCCGGATTTGAACATATCGAACACCGCCTTGGTCCGGTTGCCGGAAATATCCATGCCGATTTCCCCCATGGCCTCGACCACGGCAGGATTTAATGTGCCCGGTTCCAGGCCGGCGCTGTGGGCTTCAAACACGTCGCCGCATTTCGCCTTCAGAAACGCCTCGGCCATCTGGCTGCGGGCGCTGTTGTGAACGCAAATGAACAGAACTTTCTTTTTCATGGCTGTATGGAGTTTGTCGTTATACCAACCGCGGGACCTGTTGCAGACTTCACAAACTGAAAGCATCACCGGCACTTCCACCAGCACGCCGACGACCGTCGCCAGCGCCGCCGGAG
This sequence comes from Candidatus Sulfopaludibacter sp., assembly GCA_035508155.1. Lineage (GTDB taxonomy): Bacteria > Verrucomicrobiota > Verrucomicrobiia > Limisphaerales > UBA11358 > UBA11358. The sequence continues at coordinate 3,136 of DATJNM010000001.1, forward strand.
AATCCACGCCAAACAACGTGATGGCCACCGCCACCGCCAGCTCGAAGAAATTGCTCGCGCCAATCAGCGAGCCCGGCGCGGCGACGTCGTGCTCCACGCGCAACTTGCGCATGAGCAGATAGGTGAGCCCGGAATTGAAATAGACCTGGATGACAATCGGCACGGCCAGAAGCGCCACGGCCAGCCAGCGGCTCGTCAGATTTCTGGATTGAAAGGCAAAAATCAGAACGAGCGTCAGCAACAATGCGCCAATCATCACCGGCTGAAATTTTGGCAGGAAGATTTTCTCAAACCATTCCTGGCCATGCGATTTGAGCAATGTCGTTCGCGTCAGCCAGCCTGCCGCCAGCGGAATGACAATGAAAACGACGACCGAGGTGATCAGCACTTTGGCCGGCACGACGACATGGGCCACGCCGCAGAGCAGCATCACAATCGGCGCAAAAGCGATCAGCATGATCAGATCATTCACCGCCACCTGTACCAGCGTATAAACCGGGTCGCCGTGCGTGAGATACGACCACACAAAAACCATGGCCGTGCAAGGCGCGGCGGCAAGGATGATGAGGCCCGCGGTGTAATTTTTAGCCGTTTCCGGCTCAATCCACGCGGCAAAAACGTGCTGCATGAACAGCCACGCCAGAAACGCCATGCTGAACGGCTTCACCACCCAGTTGACCAGCAGTGTCACCGCCAGCCCCTTCGGCTTGCGCGCGATGCCGCCAATCGCGCCGAAATCCACTTTCAGCATCATGGGATAAATCATCAGCCACAGGAGGACGCCGATGGGAATGTTCACCTGCGAGCCTTGCCCGAATTGCATCCGGCTCAAATGCGCCGTGACATCGGGAAATAAATTTCCAAGGGCGACTCCGGCCACCATGCACAGGAAAACCCAGAGCGACAGATACCGCTCGAAAAAAGTGAGACGTTGGGGGGCTGGAATGGCGTTGTTCACGATGTGTCTTAAACCTTAACCGGGAAATTTTCCTGTTCCTTCGCCTCTTCCAGCTTGCTTTTCCATTTCTGGATGCCGCCGTGAACGCCCCCGAGGGCGAGGAGCTTTTCCTTGTTGTAAATCATTTCCCCGCGGCTCTGGCCGGTGAGCGAGTAATCCTTCAACAGGAAAATCGCCTCTTCCGGGCAGACTTCCTGGCAGAGGCCGCAATAAATGCAACGCAGGAAATCGATTTCAAATTCCTCGGGCATTTTTTCCGCATTGGGGCGGTCGGCGAGCTGGCCGGCCGGGCCGGGCGGCTTGATGCGGATGGCCTTCGGCGGGCAGACAAACTCGCAAAGCTGGCAGGAAACGCACTTGGTGTTGCCGTCCTGGTCGCGCACCAGATACGGCGCGCCACGGTAATCCGGAGGCACCGCCCATTTTTGCTCGGGATATTCCATCGTGACGGTCTTCCCGCCGAATAACGAACGAAGGGCATGCCGGAACGTGACCTTGAATCCGCCGACAATGGCCGGCAGGTAAAGCCGCTCCGCAAGCGTCAATGGTTTGCGATTAACAATCATTCAAAATCCAGCGCTTCATGGCCGCCGATATCCATCGGCGGACAAATCCAAATCCGTTCCGCGTTTTAACCAACGCGGTTACGGGTCAATTCCGCACCGGCAACAACCACAGCACGATGGCTGTGATCAAAATATTCAGCAATGCCAGCGGCACAAACCGCCGCCAGCCCAGGTCCATCAACTGGTCATACCGGAACCGCGGGAACATCCAGCGCACCCAGATGAACAACACCACGAACAACAGCATCTTCACCACAAACACCAGGATATGCGCGATGCCCGCCGCCAGCGTTGCCGCCGGATGGTCCAGCCCCCAGAACGGCAGCGTCCAGCCGCCGAAAAACAACGTCACCATCATCGCCGCCGAGGCGATCATATTGGAATATTCCGCGAGAAAAAACAGCGCGAATTTCATGGCGCTGTATTCGGTGTGGTAGCCGCCGACCAGTTCGGTTTCCGCCTCCGGCAAATCGAACGGCAGCCGGTTGGTTTCCGCGAACGACGCAATCAGAAAGATGATGAACGAGAGCGGTGAATAAAGCGCCAGCCAGCCGTGTTGTGCCTGCCAGCCGATGATCCGGCTGAGGTTCAAATTGCCCACGATGAGAAAGACCGGAATGACCGCCATGCCCATCGAAATTTCATAGGAAATCATTTGCGCGCTCGACCGGATGCCGCCCAGGAACGGGTATTTCGAGTTTGCCGCGTAACCCGCCAGGACAATGCCGTAAACGCCCAGCGACACGATGCCGAACGTGTAGAGAATGCCAACGTTCAAATCCGAGATGACCATTTGCTGATGGCCGAGCTGCGAGCCGAACGGAATCACCGCGATCACCAGCATCGAAGGAATCACCGCGATGGCCGGTGCCAGCCAGAAATAAACCTTCCGCACGCCCGCCGGCGTGAAATCCTCCTTGAGCATGAATTTCAAGCCGTCCGCCAGCGGCTGGAAAAGTCCCAACCGGATCAAAACCCGGCCGAGGCCGGGAATGGCTTGGACAAATGGCGGCGCCGCCCGATTCGGGCCGACGCGGTCCTGGATCCACGCCGAGATTTTCCGCTCGGCCAGCACCGCATACGCCACCATGCCTTGCACCACGCCGACGACAATGGCGATTTTGACCACGCTGAAGATGATGAAATTCCAGTTCATTTATTGCTTCGCCGCGGAGGCGCAGAGGGACGGGGAAAAACAATGTTCTCCCGCCTCGGCAAAACTCGTTTTTAATTTGCTTTTCATCTCCGCGTCTCCGCGTCTCCGCGGTTAAATCTGTACCGTCGCTCCCGTGTCACCGAGGTTTGCCCAGGTCAAACCGTTGAACGCAGGCACGTCCTTCGCCATTTCGTTGAACAGACCTTCGATGGTCAGGAAACCGTCCTGGCCGGTGACGTTGTAAACCAAATCATGTAAAAATTCCCATTCCGGCCGGGCATCGCCGGGGGCTTCAACGGCTTTCATGAATTTCTGTACACGGCCTTTGACGTTGGTGAACGTGCCGCGTTTCTCGACGTGCGCACAACCTGGCAGAAGGTAATGAGCGCGCTTTGTGGTTTCGTTCGGCAGAATGTCGCTGACGATGAGCGTGTCCAGTTTGTCGAGCAACTCGGCCTCGATGCCGTTCTTGCTTACGTCTTCGCCGAATACAATCAGGGTTTTTACCTTGCCGACTTTAATGCTGTCGGCGATGACCAGCAACTTGAGGCCGGCGCTAACCTGGCAGATGCCGGTCAACCGCGCGCCCGTCTTGTTCGGAGTCCGATCCGTGTTCAGCAAGAGCTTGTCGCCTTCACCAAAATGGCCGATGGAATCCGTGAGTGCGCCAAATTTGTTCGCCAGCTTCTTGAGCAACCAGAGTTCCTCGTTCGTCTGCCGGGACGAACCGATGATGGCCACCGAACCGTGCGGCGCTTGCTTCAGCTTTTCGGCAATCTCATTCAGCGCCACCGTCCAGGTCGTTTTTTCACTTCCGCCCTCCGCCTTCCGCCTTCTGACTTCCGTCAGCCGGTCGGCGCGGCCAATCCATTTGTAGTTCAACCGGCCGTGGTCGCACATCCACGGGCCATTGACCGCGTCATTTTCGCGCGGCGTGTAGCGGTAAACCTTCTCTTCGCGCGAACCGACGATGATATTGCAGCCGGTGCCGCAACTGGTGCAAAGGCTCCTGGTTTCCTTGAGGAACCAGACACGCATCTGGAACCGGAAATCCTTCGACGTCAGCGCGCCCACCGGGCAAATGTCCACGGTGTTCAGCGTGTAATTGTTATCGAACACCTTGCCCGGATAGGCTGTGAGCGTGTTGTAACTGCCGCGATTGACAATGCCGAGCGCGTCATCGCCTGCGATGTCCTTGCTGAACCGGATGCAGCGGGTGCACAGAATGCAACGCTCGTCGTCAAGCACGATGCGTGGTCCCAAATCTACCGCCTTGGGCTTGTGGACCTTCGGTTCCACGAATCGGCTCGCGCTCTGGCCGTAATCCAGCGAGTATTCCTGCAACTTGCATTCGCCGGCCTGGTCGCAAATCGGGCAATCGAGCGGATGATTGATGAGCAGAAATTCCAGCACGCCCTCGCGCATCTGCTTGACGCCGGGCGTATTCGTGTAAATTTCCATGCCGGGCGAAATCGGCGTGGCGCAGGCAATGGCCGGGCGCGGCGACTTGGCAATCTTCGGCGTGCCGTCGGGATTCATCACCGGCTTGCGGTCCGGGCCAAGCGCCGGCGTGCCGAATTCGACCAGACACATGCGGCAATTGCCCGCGACCGGCAGCTTGGGGTGATAGCAATAATGCGGCACGTCGGTCCTGGCGTGCTCGCACGCCTGGATCATCGTCGTGGGCGTGAGCTTGCCGGACCAATCGGCCGTGAGCTTGGGCACTTCGATTTCGCGCCCGTCCACCTTCACCTTGATCTTTTCAATCGCAGGCGCCGGCTTCGCTTCGGTTGTCGTTGCTGCTGACATTTTATTTAACGCAAAGACGCAAAGGCGCGGAGAGGCAAAGCAAAGGAATCCTTTGCGACTTGGCGTCTTTGCGCCTTGGCGTTGAAAATCTTCATTTCAGTGATGCGCTTCGGCTAATTGCTTGCTTTCAGTCGGCACGGCAGTTTCCTTCGCGCGGCGTTCTTCGTCGGCCTTGCCTTTGGCGATGAATTCGTCCTTGAATTTGCCGACGAAACTTTGCACCGGCCACGAGCACGCCTCGCCGAACGCGCAAATCGTCCGGCCACCGGGGATGTTGTCGGCAATCTTAATGAGATACTCCGCGTCGCTGGCGCGGCCCTCGCCGTGCGTGAGGCGGTGCAGCGCCTTGCTCATCCAGAGCGAGCCTTCCCGGCAGGGCGTGCATTGGCCGCAGCTTTCGTGCGCGTAAAACTCGGAAATATTCGCCAGTGCCTCGACGATATCCACGCTGTCGTCCATTACGATGATGGCGCTGGAACCGCTCATCGAACCGGCGGCAATCAGCGAGTCGAAATCATAAGGCAAATCCAGCATGTCCACTTCCTGCTCGACCACCTGGCCGTCCGGCCCTTTTTTCTTCAACCTGAACTTCTCGCCCGCCTTGAAAACCTTCGCTGAAGAGCCGCCAGGAATGACCGCTTTTAATTTCCGTGGTGGCCGGCCCGGCTCGGGCTCGCGCAGTCCGCCACCGAACACCGGGTCGTTGATGAGCTGGCCGATGGTGACTTTGCCGGTCTCGATTTCGTAGTAGCCGGGTTTCTTGACGTGGCCGCTCAAGCTGACGATGCGCGTGCCCGTGTTGTTCGGCGTGCCAAGTTTGGCAAATTCCGCGCCGCCCATCGCGACGATGTGCTTCACGTTACAGAGCGTCTCGACGTTGTTGACGATGGTCGGGCACATCCAGAGGCCGAGCACCGCCGGGAAATACGGCGGCTTGATGCGCGGATACGGCCGCTTGCCTTCCAGCGACTCGATGAGGCCGGTTTCCTCGCCGCAGATATACGCGCCCGCGCCGCGATGGACGTAAATCTCCAGATCGTAGCCGCTGCCGAGGATGTTCTTGCCGAGAAAATTCTTCGCACGCGCTTCCTTGAGCGCCTGGTTGAGCAGCTTTGCGCCCTCGGGCATTTCGCCGCGGATGTAAATGTAGGCGAGCTTCACGTCGTTCGCGAAGCAGGAGATGATCGTGCCCTCGATGAGCTGGTGCGGGTCTTTGTGGATGATCTGGCGATCTTTGAACGTGCCCGGCTCGGATTCATCGGCATTGCAAATCAGGTAAATCGGCTTGCCGCTCTTGCGATCCACAAAGCTCCACTTCAGCCCGCAGGAAAAGCCCGCGCCGCCGCGGCCACGCAGACCGGAAGTCATGACCTCCTGCCGGATTTGCTCCTGCGGCGATTTCTTTTTTCCGTCCGGCAAATCCACCGGCTGCATCGCGAGCGCCTTCTTCAGGTCATTGTACCCGCCGTGACGCAAATAGCATTCGATGTCGGGCGTGTAACCCGGCTCGTCGGCGTATTTCAAAACCAATTTGTATTCCTGCGCCATGCTTAAGACGCTAAAGCGTTGAAGAGTTGAAGCGTTATAGCCGAAAGCGCGGCGCGCGTGGCTGAAGCCGCTTCAACGATTCTTGACTCAATTTTCAAAATGGTTAGCCTAAATGCGCGCTTTTGCCCGATGGTGTAACGGTAGCACAGCAGACTCTGGATCTGTTTGTCATGGTTCAAATCCATGTCGGGCAGCCAACTCCCGTTTGCGATTTCAGATTTGCGATTTACGATTGGCATTGGCTTACTTGCATCCCAAAACAATTTCGTCGGCTTTCTGGTGCGAAACCCCTTCGTAAAAGGCGTCATTACACATCATGACCGGCGCGGTGCCGCAACCGGCGAGACATTCGACGAATTCGACCGTGAACTTTCCGTCTTTCGTCGTTTGCGGGCCGTGCGCGTGTGCGTCCAGGCCCAGCTTCTCGCAAAAATGCTTGTGCAGTTCATGCGCGCCGCCCAGCGCGCAGCTTAGCGTGCGGCAGACCTTGATTTGGTACTTGCCCATCGGTTGCTGCCGGAGCATTGGATAAAACGTGACCAACTCGTAAGCATTGATGGGCTGCAGCTCCAGCTTCTTCGCCGTCCACTCGACCGCTTCCTGCGAAATCCAGCCGAACTTTTCCTGGATGGCGTGCAATACCATGAGCGCGGCCGCGCGTTTCACCGGGTAATGAGTGACCAATTCGTCCACTTCGGCCTCCAAGGTGGCCGGGACGGCGAAACCACCCTGACGCTGCAGCGGATTGGGAATGGGTTCGGTGTGCGCAGTGGAATTCATCGGTCGCATTCTCCCATCACAAAGTCGAGCGAGCCGAGAATCGCCACGGTGTCGCTGATGAGACAGCCGGGGAAAATTTTCGGGATGATGCTCAGGTTCACAAAGCTGGGCGACCGGATTTTCATCCGGTAAGGCGTGCCGCCACCCTTGCTGTTGATGTAAAAACCGAGTTCGCCTTTCGGGTTTTCGTGGCCGAAATAAACCTCGCCGGGCGGACAGTTCATGCCTTCGGTGACGAGCATGAATTGATGGATCAACTCCTCCATTCTGGTCAGCACCTTCTGTTTCGGCGGCAACACCACTTTGCCGTCGGCCACGTTGACCGGCTCGCCTGCCTGGTTTTCCGCGCCGCCAGGGATTTTCCCGATGCACTGCTGCAAAATGCGGACGCTTTGGCGCATTTCCTCCATGCGCACCAGATAGCGGTCGTAGCAATCGCCGACTGCGCCGACCGGAATGTCAAACTCCAAATCCGGGTAGCACAGGTACGGCTGTTTCTTGCGCAAATCGAATTCGACGCCGCTGCCGCGCAGATTCGGGCCGCTCAGGCCGTAATCAATCGCGTCGGACTTCGAGATCACCGCCAGCCCGCGCACACGGTCCACCCAGATGCGGTTGCGCGTCAGCAGGACCTCAACTTCGTTGAGCGCGGGTATGAATTCGGTGCAGAATTTCCGACATTGCTCCAGCCACGTGGGCGGAATATCACGCATCAAACCGCCGATGCGCGTGTAACTGGTCGTAAACCGCGCGCCGCTGACAGCCTCGGCCAGGTTGTAAATCTTTTCACGTTCGGTGAACGTAAGCAAAAAAACCGTCACTGCGCCCATGTCCATCGCGAAAGCGCCGAGTCCGAGCAAATGCGCCGAGATGCGCGCCAGTTCCGCGCACATGACGCGAATGTATTGGCAGCGCGGTGGCAAATCCTTCTCGATGCCCAGCAGCTTTTCCACTGCCAGCGCGTAGGCGACGTTGTTCGCCAGCGGCGCTAGGTAATCCAACCGGTCCGTATAGGGGATGAACTGCGTGTAGGTCATGTTCTCGGCGATTTTTTCGTCGCCGCGATGCAGGTAACCCACATCCGGATCGGCCTTGGTGATGATTTCGCCGTCCAGTTCCAGCACGATCCGCAACACGCCGTGCGTGGCCGGATGCGACGGCCCCATGTTCAGGACCATCTTGTCACCTTGGATATCCTGAAGTTCTTCCGCCGCGCGCGCCGCGCGCGCAGCGGAATCACGAATCTCAATGTCTTGAACCGTAGCCATTTCTACCAGTCGGCCGCAAAAAGGCGCAGCAGGCGCAAACCAAATTTTCCTTTGTGTGTTTTGTGCATTTTTGCGGCAAAGGTTTTATTCTTCCGGCGTTCTAACGCGCGGTTCGCGGTTGGTGGCGTCCCCGCCACCGGCCGCCGTTACGAACGGTCCGCCTTCCAGCGGTGCCGGTTGGGTGAACGCCACGCCGGGCAGCTCGCTGGGTTTGCCGGCCAGCGGAAAATCCTTGCGCAAAGGGAAATAGGGATAACCTTCCCACATCAAAATCCGCCGCAAATCCGGATGACCGCTAAACCGGATGCCCATCATGTCGTAAATCTCGCGTTCATGCCAATTGGCGGTCTTCCAAACTGTGGTGACCGTTGGCAATTCGGATTTCTCTTCGCTGACGTCCGTTTGAATTCGCAATTCGCAGCCATTCCTCAAACCGCGCAAAAGATAAACGACGGTCCAGCGCGGATCATCGCCGTAGTGGTCCACGCTGCTGACATCCACGAGATAGCAGAAATCCAAATCATTCTTCGCGTACCGGCAAACTTCGGCGATTTTTTCGGCATCGGCCAGCGTGACGGAAATTTCGCCGCGAAACCCGGCCGGTTCGGAGATCAAGTCGCCGAACCTGGCTTTTAATTTTTGTGCGGCTTCGCGCGAAGTCATGGCAAGGCGTTGAAGCGTTGACGGGTTGAAGGGTGAAAGCGGGAAAACGCCGTAACGCTGTAACGCTTCAACGCATTAACGAATCCTGGTTTCATCCTTGGTTAATAAATTCAGGCAGCCTTGGGTTCACGCTGCAACGCTTTGACGGCCACGAGGTCCTGCAACACCGGTTGCGTGCTGATTTTGCTCTGTAATTTCATCAGCGCGTCGAGCACGGCCTCGGGTCGGGGCGGGCAGCCGGACACATAAACGTCCACCGGAATGATCTGGTCCACGCCCTGCAGCACCGCGTAGCTGCGATACATGCCGCCGGTGGAGGCGCAGGCGCCCATGGCGATGACCCATTTGGGCTCGGGCATCTGGTCGTAGATCCGCTTGACGCACATGGCCATTTTGTAAGTAACGGTGCCGGCCACGATCATGCAGTCCGCCTGTCGGGGGGAAAACCGCATGACCTCGGATCCAAAACGGGAGATATCGAACCGGCTGGCGCCCGCGGCCATCAACTCAATGGCGCAACAGGCCAGGCCCATCGGCATCGGCCAGACCGAATTCTTGCGAAACCAGTTCAACGCGGCATCCACGCGGGTGATGATGACATCCCCTTCAATCTTGGAATCATAACCGATTTCGGTGTTCGCGCGCATAAACCTTATTTGTCAGAAAACTGGCAAAATCAACCTAATCGGCGCGTGTGACGCGGGCAAGCAAATTTGTGATTTTTTTCACAAAGGCAAAAATTCACCCGAATTTAACGGAGCCGGTCGCCGGCGGCGTGCTACAACTTGCGCTTGTGACCGGCGGCCACTTCCGTAAAATCAAGAAGCGCAATATACGCGCGCTTCGCGAATGATGAAAACGTTTGCCGAATTGAATTTCCCCGGGCGGCTCATCGCCGTTGAGGGTCTCGATGGGTCGGGCAAGTCCACGCAGATTTACCTGCTCAAACGCTGGCTCGAAGCCGAGGGCATCAAAGTCTATTTCAGCGAGTGGAATTCCTCCGAGCTGGTGAAATCCGCCACCAGCAAGGGCAAGAAACGCGAGCTGCTGACGCCAACGACATTCAGCCTCATTCACGCGACGGATTTTGCCGACCGTTACGAACGCCATCTGTTGCCCCTGTTGCGCGCCGGCTACGTCGTGCTGTGCGACCGCTATATCTTCACCGCGTTCGCGCGCGACGTGACGCGGGGTTGTCCGCCGGACTGGGTGCGCGGCATCTACAACTTCGCCGCGCTGCCGGACATTGTTTTCTTTTTCAAGGCCGACCTGGAGGTGTCGCTCAACCGCATTCTGGAAGGGCGTCCGAAGCTGAAATTTTTCGAAGCGGGCATGGATTTGCGGCTCTCGGCCGATCCGTACGAAAGTTTTCGCATCTTCCAGGGCCGCATTCTGGAGCAATACCTGGCGATGGCCGGCGAGTTCAAGTTCATGGTGATGGACGCCAACCAGAATGTCGAAAAACAGCAATCGTTCGTGCGCAAAGTCGTGGGCGAGCGGATCAACCTGGCGCGGTTCCGCCGCCGCCGGCCGCTGCCCTTGCCGCCGCCGCTCCCGCCGGACAGCAAGTCGAAGGAGCCCGAGGAGGATATGGCGGCATGAAAAGACCGATGACCCGTCCCGAAGGCGATAAAAAAGGCCGCCGTTATTACGGGCACGGCATTCCCCGCTTCCCGCTGGAAGAATTGGTGGGCAAATTGATTGTGGTGGAGGGCGCGGACGGCTCGGGCCGTTCCTCACAGATCGCGCGGCTGGTGGACTGGCTGGAAACCTGCGGACACGCGACGGTGCAGGTGGGTTTGAAACACTCCACGCTGGTCAGTTCCGAACTCGCGAAGGCGCAAGAGGGAAATATTCTGAGCCGGACGACGCTGAGTTTGTTTTATGCAACCGACTTTGCCGACCAGTTGGAGAACATGATTTTGCCCGCGCTCAAGGCCGGTTTCATCGTGCTGTCGGATCGTTATATCTACACTCTCATGGCGCGGGACATGGTGCGCGGCATGGATGAGGCGTGGCTGAAAAATTTGTACGGCATTGCGCTCGAACCCGACGCGGTGTTTTATCTTTCCGTCGAACCCCAGGAGCTGGTGCAACGCAACCTCGCCAAAAGCGCGGCGCTGGACTATTGGGAAAGCGGCATGGACCTGGGTCTGTCGCGGGACATGTTTGACAGCTTCCTGAAGTATCAAACTGCGATGCAGGTGGCGTTCCGCCAGTTGCGGAAGAATTACGGTTTCACCGTGGTGGACGGCAACCGTCCCGTAGGTTCCATTACCAAGGAACTGCGAAAAAAAATCCGCGCGCTCCTGGTGGAAAAATAAGGGAATTCAAACGCCGGGGGTTCCGCCCGGCGGCGGCGGAACATTGTTTGTGGAAGGCAGCGGACCCGCCGGCGGCGGGTTCCGGGGCGGGCTGTGCGGCGCAAATTGCTTTATGATCGCCTCAAATTTCTTCTGTTGTTCCGGGGTCAATTCCGCCCGGATGCGCTGGTGCACCTGTTCCATTTCTTCGCGCATTTTCGGAGCTACATTGGTCCAGATTTCACGGTTCCGTTCCTGGCCTTCGGCGATGATTTTGGAAATCGTTGCGTGTTGTTCCGGTGTCAGTTTGAGCGCCCTGTCAAGGTGTTCGATGAAATCTTTCCGCCAGATTTCCGGTGAACGCGGCCGGGACAACTCTCCCGGGTGCGGCGGTTCGTGGCTATCCGTTGGTGTGTGCCGGTTTCCCCCCCAGGACAGGAAGCGGGCATCGGGCCCGTGCTCGCGGTCAACGTAGTTCACCAGCAAGCCGCCGGTCAAAACGCCCGTGCCGAAAATCACCGCGGTGGCCAGGATGACTCTCCATGAATTCATTGCGTTTGTGCGTTTTGATCCACCGCCGCGAGCAGCGTGCTTTCAAAATTTTGCGAAAGGTCCCCCGCGCCTGAGGTGGTCGTCGGATTGAAGAAGGCCCAGAGGCCGAGCATCAAGGCGATGGCGAGGCACGAAATCGCCGCCTGCCAGAGCCCGCGCGCCCACAAAACCGGGTTGCCACCCGGAGTGCGCGCTGCCAACAATGCCATCACCCGCTTTTCAAACGCGTACGGCACGCCATCGCCCGGCGGATTCGCGCGGGCGGCGGCGATCAATTTCTTCTGTAATTCGTCAGGATTCATACGCGGCTGATTTATCAGACGCCGGCTGGCGGCGCCGGGTTACGGGTTACAGGTACTTGTCTTTGGGCCATCTGGCCAGAATTTTCCGCATTTCGGCGCGGGCCCGGAACGCGCGCACCTTTACCAGGGGCACCGACCAGCCGGTCAGCCGGGCGATTTCCTTGACCGGCCGGTCTTCGATTTCCAGCAACGTGATGATCAACCGCGCCGGGGGGGAAAGTCGTTCCAGAACCCGCGCGACCAGCAATCGTGCCGCCTCGGCACTTTCGGTCGCGGCTTCCGGTTGGGTCACGAAACGTTCCAGCCAGTCGTTCTCCGGTTCGGTCAAATCGGAAAAGGCCGATTCCCGGTTGCGCCGGTGACCGCGTAAGAAGTCGTAACAGGTCCGCACCGTCAATCGCATCAACCAGTGTTCGAACGGGGCTTCACCACGGAAACTGCCCAGTTTTTCAAACGCCTTGAGCCAGACCTCCTGGGCAATGTCCTCCACCTCGCTTTCGCGCCGGGCGTAACGGCGGGCGGTGGCGAAAACCCGCGGGGAATATTTCTGGACCAGCGGTTCGAAGCTCGCGGCATCCCCGGCAAGCACGGCGGCAATCAACTCCGCTTCAGTCTGTTCCATTACGCGCAGGCTGCCAGATAAATTTCCGCGGCTAAAGCCAAAAGCCAGCCGGCGGAAATTCAGGGCCGCGTGATGTGCAGCGCCGCTTCCAGGGCGTCGGAGAATTTTTTGACGGCCGTGGTGATTTTGGGCGGCTGTTCCATCAGGCTCGCCATCATCCGCTCGGCGCTTTCGGGCCGGCGGCGGAGCAACTCGGCGCTGGCGAGGATCAGCGAAACGTAATTGTTGATGTCATGACGCAAATCGGCGAGTTGTCGGTTCAGTTCGCCCGTTTGCTCCACGCTGAGAGTGACCGGTTCGGTTGGCAGCGGCATGGGTCAAATAATCACGCAAGACCGGTTTAAAGCAAGCGGCTTTCTCGCCGGGATCAGAGGGAACAGAAATTGGAGCGAGCGAAGGGATTCGAACCCTCGACATTCACCTTGGCAAGGTGACGCTCTACCAGACTGAGCTACGCTCGCTTCCGAAAGCGGGGGATCAGGTTAGAGCAATATACGGAAATGGCAAGCCCGAATTCAGGC
>DATJNM010000002.1:0-19339 GCA_035508155.1 Candidatus Sulfopaludibacter sp.
GTTTCCTACGACCCCACGCGCGAACTTTATCAGGAATACAACGCCGCGTTCGCTAAGTATTGGAAGGCCAGGACCGGCGACGACGTGGTCATTTCCCAATCCCACGGCGGCTCGGGCAAACAGGCGCAATCCGTCATCAACGGACTGGAAGCCGACGTCGTCACGCTCGCCCTGGCCTACGACATAGACGCGATAGCGCAACAGGCGAAACTGCTACCGGCCGACTGGCAAAAACGGCTGCCGGACAACAGTACTCCCTACACCTCGACCATCGTCTTTCTGGTACGCAAGGGAAATCCGAAGCACATCAAGGATTGGGATGACGTGGTGAAGCCGGATGTCACCGTTGTGACGCCAAATCCGAAAACCTCCGGCGGGGCACGCTGGACGTATCTCGCGGCCTATGCCTACGCGCTGGAAACTTACGGACATGACGATGCGAAAGCGCGGGATTTTGTGAAGCGGCTTTATAAAAACGTGCCGGTGCTGGACTCCGGCGCGCGCGGCTCGACCATCACCTTTGCGCAACGCGGCATCGGCGACGTGCTGCTGGCGTGGGAAAACGAGGCGCACCTGGCGCTCAAGGAATTTGGCGCGGACCAGTTTGAAATCGTCACGCCGTCGCTGAGCATTCAGGCCGAACCGCCGGTGGCGGTGGTGGACAAAATCGCCAAAAGGCACGGCACCGCCGAAGTGGCCAAGGCTTATCTCAATTATTTGTATTCGGACGAAGGCCAGGAAATCGCGGCGAAAAATTTCTATCGTCCGCGCAACCGAACCGTTGCAGAAAAATACGCCGCGAATTTCACGGGATTGAAACTGGTCACCCTGGACCAGGAATTCGGCAGTTGGGCAAAGGCGCAGGCCGCGCACTTTGCCGATGGCGGCGTCTTTGACCAAATCTATCAACCATGAAACGCGTTCGAGGTTCCTCCAAAGGGTGGCGGCCGGCGGGTGCCGCCCGCCGCTCTCCACAGCCCGGGGATCACGGCAGAAATTAAGCAGCTATGACCATCGCCGATACCCAATTGGTAACGGACATCCAACCACCGCGCGTACGCCGGCGTTCCCTTGCCGACCTGCTGGCGCCACTGGAGCAGATTGCCATGCATTCGCCCAACCTGGTCGCCAACCACGACGCGCGATTTGAGGTCCGGGGCGAGACTTATGAATTGCCGCGCTATTTGTTCGTCGGCCCGAAGGGTGGCGACACACCGATCCGCATCGGGATTTTTGCCGGCGTTCACGGCGACGAACCGGAAGGTCCCCGTGCAGCCGTCCAATTCATCAAATGGCTCGAGGCCAAACCGGAACTCGCCGGCGGTTATTACCTGTCGTTCTACCCGGTGTGCAATCCCACCGGCTTTGAGGATGGCACGCGTTTTTTGCGCAGTGGAAAAGATTTGAACCGTGAATTCTGGAAAAATTCCCGCGAACCGGAAGTCCAGTTGTTGCAGGCCGAACTCATCTCGCGTTCGTTTCACGGCATCATTGCGTTGCACACCGACGACACCTGTGACGGTTTTTACGGCGTGGCGCGCGGCGCCACCCTGACGAAATATCTGATTGAACCCGCGTTGCGGGCGGCCGAGAAATTTCTGCCGCGCGACGAACGCCCGGTCATTGACGGCCACTCGGCACGGCACGGCGTCATTCGCGATGCCTACGACGGCATGTTGAGCGCACCGCCGAAAGTGCGTCCGCGCCCGTTTGAAATCATCCTCGAAACGCCCAAGACTCCCCCGGCCTATTTGAAGGAGCTGGCTTTGCTGACCGCGCTGCAAACGATTCTGGCGGAATACCGCAAATTCATCGCCTACGCGCCCAACCTGTGACTGATTATGAGCCGAATCTTCAACGATATCACCGAAACCATGGGGAACATCCCGCTGATGCGGCTGAACCGCACCGCCAAAAAACATGGCGCCGACGACAACGTGCTGCGCAAACTCGAATCCTTCAATCCGCTCTCCGGCTTTTTTCGACCATAACCGAAAGAATCCTTTCGCAACATTTTGACAACGGCTATACCGCTGGAGAACAATTCAATCTGCATGGCGAGGAAACAAAACAGCGTGCTGCCGGGCTTTCGACTGACGCTCGGCTACTCGCTGCTTTATTTAAGCTTGATCGTCCTTATTCCCCTGGCGGCGACCTTTGTAAAAAGCAGTGAGCTGTCGTGGACGCAGTTTTCGCACACCGTTTTTTCGCCCCAAGCGCTCGCGGCGTATCGCCTGAGTTTTGGCGCGTCTTTTTTCGCCGCGGCCGTGAATGCCTTTTTTGGACTCATCGTCGCGTGGGTGCTGGTGCGCTATGATTTTTTGGGGAAAAGAATCGCGGACGCGCTGGTGGACCTGCCGTTCGCGCTGCCCACCGCTGTCGCGGGCATCACCCTGGCGACGCTGTACGCGCCGAATGGCTGGATTGGCGGATGGCTCGCGCCGCTGGGCATCAAGGTTTCCTACACGCAGCTCGGCATTTTTGTCGCGCTCACCTTCATCGGCCTGCCGTTCATTGTCCGTACCGTCCAGCCCGTGCTGGCCGATTTGGACTCTGAACTGGAGGAGGCGGCGGCGAGTCTGGGCGCAAACCGTTGGCAGACGTTCTGGCGCGTGATTTTTCCGCTGTTAAGCCCGGCGCTGCTGACCGGCTTCGCGCTCGCGTTCGCCCGCGCGCTGGGCGAGTACGGCTCGGTCGTCTTTATTTCCAGCAACATTCCGATGAAGACGCAGATTGTTCCCCTGCTGATCATGAGCGAGCTGGATGGATTTCAATACGCGAGGGCGACCGTGCTGGCCGTGGTGATGCTCCTCGTTTCGTTTGTGTTGTTGCTGGCGATCAATTTATTGCAGTGGTGGGGCAACCGTTATAACGCGACCGAACTGACATGACCGACGACGCCAAAATCAACGCCCCGCGCCGCATGAGCGAACCGCCGTTTGTGCGCCGGCTCCTGATTGCCGTCGCGCTGGCGTTTATCGCGCTGTTTCTGGTCGTGCCGCTCGTCTCCGTTTTTACCGAGGCCCTGCGACAGGGCCTGCGTGTTTATTTCCAGACCTTGCGCGACCCGATGACCTTGAGCGCGATCCAATTGACGTTGCTGGCCGCCGGGATTTCCGTTCCGCTCAACTGCGTGTTCGGAGTGGCGGCGGCGTGGACCATTGCCAAATTCGATTTTCCCGGCAAAAACATCCTGCTCACGCTCATTGACCTGCCCTTCTCCATTTCGCCCGTGATTTCGGGCATGATTTATGTGCTCATCTTTGGCGCGCAGGGCTGGTTCGGGCCGTGGCTGATCGCGCACAACCTCCGGATTATTTTCGCCGTGCCCGGCATCGTCCTGGCGACGGTATTTGTGACGTTCCCCTTCGTGGCGCGCGAATTGATTCCGCTCATGCAGGCGCAGGGCCGGACGGAGGAGGAGGCCGCGCGCGTGCTCGGCGCGAACGGCTGGCAGACGTTCTGGCGCGTGACGTTGCCAAATATCAAATGGGGATTATTGTACGGGGTGATTTTGTGCAACGCGCGCGCGATGGGCGAATTCGGCGCGGTTTCGGTCGTCAGCGGCCACATTCAGGGCAAAACGAATACAATTCCCTTGCACGTGCAGATTCTGTATGAAAACAACAATATCCCCGGCGCGTTCGCCGTGGCGTCGCTCTTGACGCTCCTGGCGCTGGTCACCCTTCTGTTGAAAACGTGGGTGGAATATAAAAGCACTGCGCTGCGCGGGACGGCGTTTATGCCGGTACCCATTGGGAAAAAGCCGAACTGATCATTTTGCATGAGTATCGAGGTAAAAAACGTCACGAAAAAATTCGGCAGTTTCACCGCGCTTGACCACGTGAACCTCCGGGTTGAATCCGGCGAACTCGTCGCCCTGCTGGGGCCGTCCGGGTCGGGCAAAACGTCCCTGCTGCGTGTCATCGCCGGGCTGGAATTTCCCGACTCGGCCGACGCGCAGGTCTTGTTTTACGGCGAGGACGTGACGGCCATCCCCGCCAGCCAGCGCCAGGCCGGGTTTGCCTTTCAGCATTACGCGCTGTTCCGCCACCTGAGCGTGTTCGAAAACATTGCGTTCGGCCTGCGGGTGCGCCCGAAACCGACCCGGCCCGACGAGGAAAAAATCCGCGCCCGCGTCGGCGAACTGCTGAAGTTGATTCAACTCGAACCGCTCGCCAAACGATTCCCCTCGCAACTGTCCGGCGGGCAGCGACAGCGGGTTGCCCTCGCCCGTGCGCTGGCGGTCGAACCGAAGGTGCTGCTGCTCGACGAACCGTTCGGGGCCCTCGACGCGAAGGTTCGCAAGGAACTGCGCCGCTGGCTGCGGAAGCTGCACGACGAAATCCACATCACGACGCTGTTCGTAACCCATGATCAGGAGGAGGCACTGGAGGTGGCCGACCGCGTGGCCATTTTGCGCGACGGCCGGATCGAGCAGATTGGCACGCCGGAGGAAATTTATGACAACCCGGCGTCGCCGTTTGTTTACGATTTCCTCGGCAACGTGAACCTGTTCAGCGGCCGGGTGCGCGAAGGCACGGTCATCATCGGCGAGACGGAATTTGCCGTGGAGGAAACGGCCGGCGAGACGGACACGGACGCCGTCGCGTTTGTGCGGCCGCACGACATCCGCATCATGCGCGAGCCGAACGGGCAGAAGACCTTTCCGGCGCGTATCCTCCGTTGCAACGCCGCCGGGCCGCTGGCGAACCTGGAATTGGAACGCCTCGACGGCGGCGGCAATTTTGCCGCGCAACTCAGCAAAGAAGAATTTCAGCAATTGCAGCCCAAGGCCGGCGAGCGAGTCTTTGTAGAATTGAAGAACGTGAAAATCTTCTCCGAGGATTTCTCGATTTGAATTCGCCGGGCCCGGTCACGGGTAGTGATCCCCAGGGGGGCAACGGGGGTGCTGCGCCGCTGTGCGCCGGGCCGGGGCGGATCCACGAATTGAAATGAGAACATTATCGGTCGTGGACTTTATTGACTGCCCCTATCGCCTGCCCACCATGGCGGAAAAGCATTATCGCAGTATCGTCAAAGCGGTGTCGTGGCGGCTCACCGGCAGCATAGACACCATGATCATCTCCTGCCTCATCACCGGCCGAATCAAATGGGCGCTGTCCATCAGCGGCGTCGAATTATTCACATAAATCTTCCTTTACTACGTGCACGAGCGGGTTTGGAACCGGATTCCGTTCGGCCGCATCCAGGAGCCGAGGGACAAGCCAACGTTTGAAATCTGAAATCGAAAATCGAAAATCGAAATGGGGTGGTCAACGGGATTTGAACCCGCGACAGCCAGATCCACAATCTGGGGCTCTAACCAGGCTGAGCTATGACCACCAGCCAGTTTGTAGAGACTAAATTTTCAGACGCCACCCGTCAAGTTTGTGCAATTTGCGGTAGTGTCTGAATTTGAAATTCATTTTCGGGTATAGAGCCACACATCCCAGGGACAATTGCCAATGAGCAGATTAGAAAACCTCCCAACAAAACCACTGGTGCAACATGGTACGTCAGGCTGCATAAAAAGTCAGCATCGGTTTCGGTCATTTCTCCCTCGATTTTTTGATTTGATACGCCACGCCAAGCCTTACTGCATTTTGAGCATCAGTTACGGGTGGTAATTCCAAGACCGTGACAAACTCCTCCGGCTCGCCATAACTCCACCCATAGCAACGTTTGGCTTTAGGGTGATTAAATAGGTCAAAGACTTCTACTTCGCCGCTCCAAAGGGTTTTCCCGTTGAACATTTCCCTTACCGGAACGGATTCAGACCAAATGGCACCGCAATTATGCAGTTGCATAATCACGACTTGCAGGCGAGCCAGATAATCTTCTTTATTCGCCACAGCGTTTAACGAGTTCCTCAACCGGCCAAAACGTGCTTTCGATGCCCGCAGCCATTGCCGGAGTCATTTTCAATGCTCCATAAGTCTTGACGAAATTGTAATACGCGAAATTCAGCGCCACCGCAGCCTGAAAGTTTCGGTCGTGTCCTGATTTGAAATCCGAAATGCCGAGGTGGAGCGCGCGTTGTCTCACCGGGGAGCTTATTCAACCTCTTCAGCCGCTGCAGATTGAGGACAATCCCCGCTCCGCGAATCAAAACGTTGCCGCAAAAAACAAATGAGAGGTCGGGAATCGGTGAAGGCAGGTCGGAAACGTCAATGGGAATGATACTCAACCACGCGGATGACGTTATGCAATTCCATTTTGCTGAACGGACTCCGCCATTTGCCCTGCTGGTCCCGAACGGCCAGACACCGGAAATGTTCGCATTGCACCAGCACCATTTCGCCCACCGGCGGCAGGGCGTCATATTCTATTTCACCGTTCGCGGTCGAAGACGGATTTGTCACACTCTGAACATCGGCCGGACAACGGCGACTGGCTCGCCGGATTTTGTCAAAAATTCAACGACCTTTGGCATCCCGGATCCCGGCGAGCGACCGGTGACTGCTTCCGGCGTTGCCAACCACCCGCCGACGCCTTAGATTTTGCCGTTAAATCGCAATGGCGGAATACAAAGTTCAATTCGAGGTCTTTGAAGGACCGCTCGATTTGCTCCTTTATCTGATCAAAAAGGAGGAGGTGGACATTTACCAAGTCAACCTCACCAAACTGGCCACGCAGTTCATCGAATACATTGACCTGATGCGGCAGTTCGACCTCGAAATTGCCGGCGAATTCCTCGTGATGGCCTCGACGCTCATGTACATCAAAAGCCGCGAACTGCTGCCCGTGGACCAGCAGGTGGCCGCCGAAGGCGAGGAGGAAGGCGAAGACCCGCGCTGGGAGCTCATCCGGCAACTCGTCGAATACAAGAAATTCAAGGACGCCGCCGCGCAATTGCAGACGCTCGAAGCCCGCCAGGAAAATATCTTCCCGCGCCTCCCCGGCAAATTGGAATTCGAAAGCGCGGCGCCGCCGCCCAAACCGGACGTCTCCATCTTCGACCTGTTGAACGCCGTCAATGTCGTCCTGAGACGTTTCGAGAAACGCGACGACAGCCGCGAAATTTTTGAGGATAAATGGACCGTCAGCGAAAAAATCGAGTTCATCCTCAAGGCGATCGCCGAACGCGGCCGCGTGCTTTTTGTGGAACTCTTCGAAAGCGCTGCCAGCCGGTCGGAAGTGGTTTGCACCTTTCTGGCGTTGCTGGAACTGATTCGGTTGAAGCAACTCGTCTGCGCGCAAGACGAGGAGTTCGGCGAAATCGAAATCCGCCGGGTGGAGAACGCTGCGCCAACCGTCGGAACGCCGGCCCCGGCCGCGCCGGAGCTTCCGCGCGAAGGCGGATCCGACCCGGCACACCCGGGTGCCCCGCCCGAACCGGTTCTACACCAGACGGTTCAACCCGGCGAAGCACCGGAATCACCGCGTCAATCGTAAATCGTATATCGTAAATCAAAAATGGAATTGAAATTTATTCTCGAATCGCTGCTGTTCTCGGCACAAAAGCCGCTGAGCATAAAGGAACTCCGCGAGGTGTTCGCTGCGGCCGCCGCGGCTGAAGATGCCGACGCCACGGCCGACTCACTTGCCAAGATCAAGGACAGCGAATTGACTACCGCGCTGGAGCAACTGGCGCGCGAACACGAATCCGCGGCGCGCAGTTACCGGCTCGCCTGTGTCGCGGGCGCGTGGCAATTCGTTTCGCAGCCCGAATACGCGCCGTGGCTTAAGGCGCTGGTCGGCCAGAAAATCCGGCCGCCGCGGTTGTCACAACCCGCGCTGGAGACCCTCGCCATCATCGCGTACCGCCAGCCGATTACGCGCGCCGAGGTGGAGCAAATTCGCGGCGTGAACGTGGACGCTGTCATGCAGACCATCATGGAACGCGGTCTGGTGGAGGCCGTCGGCCGCGCCGAAGTGGTGGGCCGCCCGCCGACCTACGGCACCACGGCTTTGTTCCTCGAATACTTCGGGTTGCGCGGGCTGGACGATTTGCCTGCCGCGGACGAGCTTCGGAAAATTGTCGTCCAAAAACCGCCGGCGCCGGTCACGGTTGAACCCGGCCTGGCCACCGCGCCGCCGGAGCAGTTGGCTTTGGGAAATGAAGAAGGCGGGAAGGCAGGAACGTCAGAACAGCCGGCAACCGGCAGTCCCTAATTGACCAACGAGTGGCTCCTTGATTCCGATAGGGCGCGCCACTCGGCGCGCCACATTGTCTGGTGGGACGCGAGGCGGCGGACGAACCGATGTTTTGTTTTGGAGCCAGAGCCGGCTCGCGAGGACGCTCGCCCACCCAAGCCATACGAATCTGTGACCATCTTCCGGTGCTTTGACTTGCCTTCCGTTTCCGTTGCGCGCAAGAAAGTGGCATGGTTTACCAAAAACAAATCCTGCTGGAAACGAAGGGTCACCGGCAAATGCACGATCTGACGGCGGACGTGGCGCAAATCATCCATGACTCCGGCGTGCGCACGGGCACGGCGCATGTGTTCAATGTCGGCAGTACCGGCGCACTGGGGACCATTGAATTCGAACCGGGGTTGGTTGAAGACCTGCCGGACATGTTGGACAAGCTCATTCCGCCCAGCCGCAACTACGGACACGAACGCGCCTGGCACGATGGCAACGGCCATTCGCACTTGCAGGCCACGCTGCTGGGGCCGTCCCTGACCGTGCCGGTGGCCGGCGGAAAACCCGTGCTGGGCACCTGGCAACAGATTTTCCATCTGGAATGCGACGTCAAACCCCGCCGTCGCGCCATCGTGGTCACCGTCTCCGGCGAGTAAGCTGAATCTTCACCGCAGAGGCGCAAAGACGCGGAGCTTCAACCGCAGATTGCGCGGGCGAACGCAGATTTTTCGACACGGATTTCACGAATTTTCACGAAGCCGGAATGAAAGCCCGGTAAGGGCAAAAAACATTAGCCCGGGGTTCCCTGGTGGCGGACATTCCCAAACGTAATTTCACCAAGCTGGCAGCGCGAAACGGATTTGATTCTTCGGTCGCAATTCTTCATTCTTCCTTGTTGTGAACATTCCCAAACATCGCCAGGCGATTGACAAGCTGGACGCCCAGATTGTCCGGCTGCTCAACGAGCGCACGCGCCACGTGCTCGCCATCGGCAATATGAAGCTCAAGGCGGGCGAGGAGATTTACGCGCCGCACCGCGAACGCGCCGTGCTCGAAAGCATCCGTGAGCTGAACCAGGGGCCGATGACCGACGAGCAGCTCCGCGCCGTGTACCGCGAAATCATGTCCAGCGCGCTCGCACTCGAAAAGACGATGGTCATCGCCTATTTCGGGCCGGAGGCCACCTTCACGCACCAGGCCGCCATCCGCCGGTTCGGCGCCAGCCTGAATTATTCGCCGCAGAAAACCATCGCCGACGTGTTCACCGAAGTCAGCAAGCGGCGCGCGGATTACGGCGTCGTCCCGGTCGAGAATTCCACCGAAGGCGTCGTCACCCATACGCTCGACATGTTTGTGGACAGCGATTTGAAAATCGTTTCGCAGATTGTCCTGCCGATCCAGCAATGCCTGATGGCGGCGCCGGGCGGAACGCGGGCCCGGATCGAGAAGTTGTTCGTGCATCCGCAGTCCCTTGCCCAATGCCGCGGCTGGATTCAACACCATCTGCCGCGCGTGGAAATTGTGGAAACGTCGTCCAATGCCCGGTCAGCGGAGCTCGCCGCCCGGGAAAAGAACGCGGCGGCGATTGCCGGCGTACTGGCCGCCGAGAAGTATGGATTGGACGTGCTGGAACAGGACATCCAGGACAACGCGGCCAATGCGACGCGGTTCCTGGTGCTGGGCCGCCAATGCAGCCCGCCCACCGGCCACGACCGCACCAGCCTGCTCATCAGCGTGGCCGACAAGGCCGGCGCGTTGCACGAGGCGATTGCCGCGTTCCGCCGTTACAAAATCAACATGACGAAGATTGAATCGCGCCCGAGCAAGCGAAAGGCGTGGGAATATTTCTTCTTCATTGACTGCGACGGGCACGCGCAGGACCGCAAGGTGGCCGGGGCGATTGAGCTCCTCGGCCAGCATTGCAATTTCATCAAAATCCTCGGCTCCTATCCGAACGCGGAGTGAGATAGTGGCAAAGCTGGAGCGCCGAGCACGGGCCCGGCGCGATACGATGGATTTTCCCAACGAGCCGAGGCGGTGCCCGGCGTTCCGAACGGCGGCTTTACGCGCACGGCGCTTTGCGAATCCACAAAGCAAAACAGTGACGGTCTATGACCACCGCCACCACGCTGCTGCAATTCAACTTCTTCATTTCAAAGCGGTTTCGAAGGCGCGCGCCGGCAACAGTTTTTCCTTTTCAAATGATTATCAAAGGTGATAAGATGGCATCGTGGACAGGAAAGACGTCTCAGACGTAGCCAACGACTTTTTTATCTGGGGAATTGACGACGCCCCTTACGGTCCGGTGGGGCTCGGGGTGGTGGAGGACTGGATCAAGGACGCGCGCGTTCTGCCCGACACGTGGATTTTTGCGCGGCACACGGGCATTTGGCAGCAAGCCGCCGACATCCCCGAATTCAAAAAGCTCTTTCAGCAACAGGCCGAACCGGTTTCCGGCGCCACGGCCCGCGCCGGCATCACACCCGGGTCGTTGCGCCGGATCAAAATCCTTGCGGATTTGAACGACGCGCAACTGGATCATCTGTTGAACTTCATGGAACTGCAGCGCGTGGCACAATGGTCAGCGGTGGTAAAACAGGGTGAACAAGGGGATGCGATGTTCCTGGTGCTGTCGGGAGAATTGCGCGCCCGGACCATGACGGGCGAGCGCGAGACGATTCTGGCCACGTTTGCCGCCGGAGATTTTTTCGGGGACATGTCGTTGTTTGACCACGGACCGCGGTCGGCGGATGTGATTGCGAACGTGGACAGCACCGTGCTGCGGATTTCGGTGGCGGCTTTCGACCGGCTCACCCGCGAGGCGCCTGCGCTGGCCACGCCGTTCCTCCGCGCGACGGCCCGCACTCTTTCGGCGCGAATCCGGGCCGATAACAAACGGCTCAATCAACTGACTCAGCAGTTCATCGCCAGCCGCGGGTAAACCTGAACGTTAGGGGCACGGGCATCTTGCCGGCCTGCCGTCCAGGTTGAATTAACAAAACCCGCCAGCCAGCTGTCCGCGAACCGGAATCATTTTTTGGACCAGCCCTTGATTTTTTCGGCCAGATTGGCCGCGGCGGGTGTCGCCTCCAGTGTTTTGCCGAACAGAATGTCGCTCATGGAGACATACTGGCCGTAATAGACCCGGTTGTCATTCTCGTTGGGCGCCAGTGCGCCGTTTTTGAAGGCCACGCCACCGTAGAATCCGTTGTGTTCGTCATAAACCAGCACGGACTGGTACGGCGAGACAATCTTACCTTCCGCCCGGGAAGAGTTATCGCCGGCGGTACCCTGGGCTTCCGCGCCAAAATCAATGGCTGGTTTGAGCAGCACGCGGGTCGCATTCGTGTTCATCAGCAGGATGACGTAAAAATTGTCTTCGCCGCCGGCCTGGAACCCGAAACTACCCTCGGTCCGATTGAGAAAGGCCACCGGACTCCAGTTTCCCCACTTGTCTTTGACCATGGCCACGCCATCGCCGCCCTGAAAAGCGAACATGAAACCGGCCTTGGTGGTTTCCAATAGAACGATGCCCCGGGCTTTGCGCAAGACTTCCGCCGGCACACGCTTGTCCGGCTGTGCCTGGAGGGCCTCAAACCTGCCGGTTAACATCCGGACGCGGTCGTCCAATTCCGCGCGGTCCACGGCCAGAACCGGACTGACGACCCCAAACAACAACAACCCAAGCAATATGGCTTTCATAGTTCAGATATCCAAAATTCCGCGTTCTCCTTTATTCAACGCGGAGATTTGACAGCGAAATGCGCCGTTCTGTTTGAAATCGCCAACGCGTTTCAGGGGAACGGCATATTGGCCGCAACCGCCGTCGGCGCCGTCTGCTGGACCACCGACGACACGCGCTCCGGTTGGAAGACGGTTTGTGCCAGGTGAAAATCACCGGTGAGCGGAATGTCGCGCGAGGAACACCCGACGAGGATTTTGTATTCGCCCTTTTCGGCAACCCAACTGCGCGTGCCGACGTCGTAATACGCAAAGGCGTTCTGGTCCAGGGTGACGGCAACCGGCTGTCTTTCTCCCGGCTGCAGGAACACTTTGGTGAACCCTTTCAATTCCTTGACAGGCCGGAACACACCGGGATGGACGGGCTGCACATAAATTTCGGCGATCTCCGCGCCGGCCCGGTCACCGGTGTTGGCGATTTCAAACTCGACCGTCAGCGGCAACCCCGTCGCGCCGCTGTGTTGGACGAGATTCAGGTTCGTGTACGCAAAGTGCGTGTACGAGAGGCCATAGCCGAATGGGAACAGCGGTTCGACGCCCTTTGTGTCATACCAGCGGTAGCCGACGAGCAGGCCTTCCTTGTAAACGACCGTGCCATTCTCACCGGGATACGCGTCCAGCGCGGCCGCCGGCGTGTCGGCCAGGCTTTTGGGAAAGGTGCAGGGCAATTTGCCGGACGGGTTCACGTCACCAAACAAAACGCGCGCCAGTGCGTTGCCGCCTTCCATGCCCGGATACCACGCATAAAGCAGGGCCGGCACGCGCGACAACCAGGCGTTGTCCATCTCAACCGCGCCGCCGCCAATCAGCACGACGACGGTCCTGGGATTGGCGCGAACGATTTGCGCGAGCAGCTTGTCCTGATCCGCAGGCAATTCAATGCTCTTCCGGTCGCCACCCTCGCTGTCGAAACCAAACTTGCGATTCAGCCCGCCAATATAAATCACGACGTCGGCCGACTTCGCCACCGCCACGGCCTCCTGGATCAGGCGGGAGCGGTCCGCGTCACTTACGCTTATGCTCCCGGCGGTGTGCCGGCGGTTTCCCCGGCCTTGCGGCGGATAATAACCGCCGGCATAGATGATTTCTGCCTTTCCAGCGACATAATTGCTGATGCCTTCCAGCGCGGTGACTTCGAAGGGCGCCTTGATATTGGCCGAGCCGCCGTCGTGGCAGAACCGGGCGGTGGCATTGGCGCCAATGACCGCGATGGTTCTGACGCGGTTGGCGTTCAGGGGCAGAAAGTTGTCATTTTTCAGCAGGACGCAGGCTTCCTCGGCAATTTGCTGCGCAATATCCTGGTGGGCTCTGGTGCTTAACGGCGTGGTCGGCGCGGGTGGGGCGGCGGGCGGGTGGGACGGGTCATAAATCAGGTTCAATTTGAACATCACGTATAAGTGCCGACGCACCATCTCGTCGAGTGCGGAGACGGGATATTTGCCACTGTTCAATCCTTGCAGGAACGGCGCCGCCAGGTAGTTGCTTTCATAGGGCGGGCGGGTGCCCATTTCGATGTCGAGGCCGTTGAACACGGCCAAATCCGTGTGATGCACCGCGCCCCAGTCGGACATGACGAGGCCTTTAAAGCCCCAGTCATTCTTCAAGATATCCTTCAGCAGATGCGGGTTCTCCGAGCAATACTGGCCGTTAATCTGGTTATAGGCGGACATGAGGCACAAGACGCCCGCCTCCTCCACCGCGGCGCGAAACGCCGGCAGATAAATTTCGCGCAACGTGCGTTCATCAATGGTTTCGTTGATGGAACCCCGCTCAAACTCCTGGTTGTTGGCGGCGAAATGTTTGATGCAGGAGGAAACGCCCTGGGCCTGTTCGCCCTCGATGTAATTGACGGCCATGCGCGAGGTGAGGAACGGGTCTTCACCCATGTATTCAAAATTGCGGCCGCACAACGGCGTCCGCTGGATATTCACCGCCGGCCCGAGCATGATGTCCTTGCCACGCTGCGCAGCTTCCTGGCCGATGACCGCGCCAAAGGCCCTGGCCGTGTTGGTATCCCATGTCGCCGCCAGGCCGAGCGCGCCGGGCAGGGCGGTGGCAAAATCATCCACCTGACCCAGGGCATGAAAATGATCATCCACATCTTCGCGCACGCCGAGCGGGCCGTCGTCCATGGTCAATTCGGGGATGCCGAGTCGCGGAACGCCGGCGGTCGAAAAATTGGAATTGGCGTGAACCAACGAAATCTTTTCCTCCAGGGTCAGGCGCGAAAGCAGGTCATTCACCCGTGTTTCCACCGGCTGTTGGTCGTCGAGGTACAGCGGCCGCTCCTGGGCGCGCGCGAGTCCAACCTTTGCGGCCAGCAGGGCCGGAACCAACAGGAGACAAGAATACGGCGGGAGTTTGAATGCCAATTTCATAATTTTCATTTTGTTTGATTGGAGCTGGAACAGGCATTGACTACAGAATTTCCGCCGCCGCGGCCAGAAAAATGCGCCGGTCCAAAAATAAAAAACGGGAACTTGAACTGTGAACGGTCCTCCGATATTGTGGAAGTTTCCAAGACGCGTATGTTGCAGGATATGTTCAATGTTTCCGGGCACAAGCGGACGCAGAAAATCCCGACGGCTGTTTCAAAGAGTCTGGCCGGCACCAACGGACTGGCGCCCGGTCCGGTGGAACGCAAACAGACCTTCACCAAAATCTTCCGCTGGCACCTGCCGGAGGGCCAGAAACAGGAACCGACCACGGTCGAAGTCGTCGGCACCTTCACGAATTGGGAAAAGGTGCCGCTGGTTCACGATCATGTGCGCGGCGGCTGGCACGTCACGCTGGACCATCTGGCGGGGAACCGCACACACCATTACATGCTGCTGGCGGACGGCCAGCCGGTCCGCGATAAGCATTGTGACGGTCTGGCCGTACCGCGCAACGCGCAGGAGGCGCACCATGCGCTGCCCACCCCCCGCGGTCCGCGCGTCTTCATGCTCTTCGCGCAGACGAAGTAAAAACTTCGGTCCGCCCGCCCGGGAACCCTGCGCGTCCAAAATCAGTCACGGTCATGCCCACGGTCATGCCCGTGTCCGCCTCCACCCCCTTGTCCCTGAACCGGTCCCGGTGGATAATGCGCATCGTCGTTTCGCGGAACCGCCTGGGCAGACGGTTGAGCAGGGTGAACGTCCTCATTTTCCCGTTCCCCGGACGGCGGTCCGCCCTGATTCAGTGGCAACACGTCATGTTCCGTCGGGGGCGCGGAGGGACCGGGTTGGTGATAGTTCCCGGTTTCAGCCGGGTGGTTCCGGAAATTTGCAGGCAGCGGTGTGCGGCGGTCGGCATCAATGACCGACACTGCGGCAAATTGTTTGCCCGTGGCTTTTTCCATGGCGTTCAAACCCGGGCCTTCGTTGATGATGACTTTGCGGGGACCAAGACCATTAAAATCCCGGGTGGCATGTTCCATGTTGGAGACAAATTTGGTTTCCCGGATGATCCCCGGGTTGTTGACGATCACGCTGGCCGATGTGATGTGACCGCCAAAATGGCGGTTCTCAACAAACACGAACGCCGAGTCGTCGGGATGACGGGCAAAGAATACGCCCGGCGGTCCGAGGGGCGCCCACCCGACGTAACCGCCGCCAAAACGCCAGCAAACCCAGGCCGGCGCCCATTCAACGCCCGGCACCCAGATCCAGCCATAGTCGGAATCGTCAACCCAATAGCCATAGTGATAACAAGCCCAGGCCCACGGTTCATCGCTGACCCAATACCAGCCGCAATCGGTCCAGACCCAATAACCGTTGCAATAAGGCCGCCATCCTGCCACCACGCCGGCCGGGCGCCAGCAACGGCCGTAGGAACCCACGTCCACCCAGGTGCCGCACGACGCCAGCGGGGCATAAAAATCCGCATTGGCGTGAATTTGCACCGAGGCGGAGACTTCGAGATCCGCCTGAGTGAGCGGGACGCCCAGACTTAAGAACCATGCCGCAATTCCCAATGTCAAAAGGTTCGCCAGTTTTATCATAAAACCTCCTTTGGTTGCTTTTGCCGCTGCCGGTTCGTTCTCGAAACGGCAATGGTCCCACATTATATTAGACCCCTCATCCCCGGGGGACGCGCCGCCGGCAAGTTCAAAAAAAATTCAAAAAAATTTGAACACAAATCCGAGTTGAGAAAACCCCGCCGGCCCGGCATCCTGACCCCATGAATCATCTGGCGGGGGCCAAAAGGGTTTTCGACATTGAACTCGCCGCGCTCAAGGCCGTGCGCGCCCAGCTCAACGATGCGTTTGGCCGAGCGGTGGAAACGATGGCCACCGCGCTCGCGCAACACGGCAAAATTGTCGTGGTCGGCATCGGCAAATCCGGCAACGTCGGCCATAAAATCGCCGCGACGCTCACCAGCACCGGCTCGACCAGCGTGGTGCTCAACAGCGTGGACGCCCTGCACGGCGACGTCGGCCTGGTCAACGATGGCGACGTGATTCTGGCCTTGAGCTATTCCGGCGAGTCGGAGGAACTATTGAACCTGCTGCCGGCGTTGAAACGGTTCTCCATCAAAATCATCGCCCTCACCGGCGGTCCGAAATCCGCGCTGGCGCGGCACAGTGACGTCGTGCTGAATGTGAAGGTCCCCCGGGAAGCGTGTCCGTTCAACCTGGCGCCCACGGCCAGCACCACGGCGATGCTGGTGATGGGCGACGCGCTGGCGATGGCGGTGTTGCAGGCGCGCGGGTTCAAGCAAAGTGACTTCGCGCGGCTGCATCCCAGCGGCGCCATCGGCCGCGCCATGCTGTGGCGCGTGGCGGACATTATGCGCTCCGGTGAACGCAATGCGGTGGCGGATGAAAACCTGCAGGTCCGGGACGCCCTGCTGGTGATGACGCACGCCAAATCCGGCAGCCTGAGCGTGGTGAACGCACGCGGCAAACTGGCCGGCGTTTTCACCGATGGCGATTTCCGCCGGTGCATGGCGACCAGTGAAAACCTGCTCACGCAACCGTTGAAAAAGGTGATGACGCGCCGGCCGGTTTGCATCGGCGAAAACGCGCTCGCCGTCGAGGCCCTGAAAATCTTCAACGAACGGAACATTGACGATTTGATTGTCGTGAACGCGAAACGCGAGCCGGTCGGGCTGGTGGACTCGCAGGATTTGCCGAAGTTGAAGATCGTGTGAGGAGATGCCGGCGAAACCATGAAGCAGTCCGTTCATCGTCCGCTGGTTTTAATTTTCATGGGCGTGTCCGGCAGCGGCAAAACGACGGTGGGAAAATTGTTTGCGAAAAAGACGGGCGCAGAGTTTTTCGAAGGAGACGAGTTTCATCCGCCCGGGAACATTGAAAAAATGCGCCGTGGCATCCCGCTGACGGACGCCGACCGCACGAAATGGCTGCAAACGCTGCGGGAAATCATCCAGCGCTCGCTTGCCGCCGGCAAATTCACGGTGATGGCCTGTTCGGTCTTGAAGGCGGCCTACCGAGATTTACTCCAGGCGGGCGATCCGCGCGTCCAATTTGTGCATCTCACCGGTCCACGGACCCTGATTGAAGCGCGGCTGAAAGCCAGAACGAACCATTTTATGCCCGCGACGCTGCTGGACAGCCAGTTGGCAACGCTGGAACCGCCGGTGGACGCGCTGACTTTCAGTTGCGAAACATCTCCCGATGAAATCGTCAACGCATTGCTTCAGGCTTTGGGGGTGGCCGGCGCGGAATGAATCCGCCGCGAGGCTTGCGGGAGCAGAAAGGCCAGCGCGGCGGCGGCCAGCATGGCCGCCCCAAGACCGTTGAAGGGAATCGCCGTGCTGTGATATTGCTGCTCGAGCCAGCCGACGATGAACGGGCCGGCGAATCCACCGGTGTTCCCGATGGCGTTGACCAGTCCGATGACCGGTCCCATCACATTGCGGGGCAAGGTTTCGGTGGGAATGGCCCAGAACGGCGCCAGGGCGGCGTACGGTCCGGGGATGGCCAGACACATCAACGCATACGAAAGCCAGAAATGTTGTTGTGCCAACACGCTGGCGATGAGACTGGCGCCGCTGAGCGTATAAACCAACGCGACATGTCCGCGGCGCTCCTGGGTTTTATCCGAATGCCAGGAATTGAGCACCATGATGACAGCGGTCACGGCATAAGGCACCGCGAACAGGAGGCCATATTGGAGGGGACTGAACTGTTTGTGTTTCAAACCTTCAGTGAAAAAGGTCATGCAGCCGTAGGCCTGGGAATTGTGGATGAAATTCATGACAATCATCACGAGAATTTCCCATTTCAGGAATCGTTCCCAAAACGGAACCGGTCTCACGGGATCGAGTTCGGCGGCTTCCCGTTCCAGGGTCGTTTCCAGAAATTCCCGTTCGGCGGGTGAAATCCATTTTGCCTGGCGCGGGTGATCGCAGATGCAGAACCACCAGATGGGGAGCCAGAGGAAGGGCAAAGCGCCTTCCAGGATGAGCATGGTTTGCCAGCCATAGGCGCCCAGCAACCAGCCGGTGAACGGGGCGGACGCCACCACCGCCAGCGGCTGGCAGAGGTTCCAGAGCGCATTGGCCCGCGCCCGCTCCCGGCGCGGAAACCAATGCGCCAGCAAAACCACCATGGCGGGATACACGCTGCTCTCGGCCATGCCCAGACAAAATCGCATTGCGGCAAATTGGTGGAATGTCGTCGCCAGGCCGCAGCCCACCGCGCAGGCACCCCAAAAAATCAGGCAAAGGCTGATAAGTTTTTTCGCGCTCCAGCGGTTGGCGAGATGCCCGCCGGAGACCTGTAGCAAAACGTAACCCAGAAAAAATATGCCCGCTGCCTCCCCCTTCATCCGGTCGTCCATCAACAGATCCCGCAGCATGCTGGAAATCCTCGGGTCGAGCGCCAGGGAGATGTTGGTGCGGTCCACGTACGAGATGGTGTACATGATGAGCGCGACCGGGATGATGCGCAGCCAGCGTTGACCCATCATAGGCGGATGACGGTACACAGGAGGTGAGGCGTGATGAGGAACTTCCGCCGGAAAAATGCGAATCGGAAAATTTCAGGAGGTTTTGAAAGGCAGGTTGTCCACATGGTCTGCTGATAGAAAACACTAAAACGAACCCGGTTGTCACCTTCGCTTTGGGAGTTTTCGAAGGTAATCTTAAAATCAAAAAAGGCCTGAAGCGAGAACTTCAGGCCTGGTGAATCTGCGTTGTTGACAAAATGGCTCAACCACCCGTAGGCAACGCGTGTATGTAATTGCCGGTGCCATCGCCGTTAGGCTGTTTCTTGCACACCGGCGGCGTTGAGGGGTTGACGATGGTGTAACTGGCGGCGAATGTCTTCGTCGAATCCAGCGGGCACCACGGCAATGTCCCGGCCGTGCCCCGACCCATGTAGGGTTGAATGTCCGTGCCGGCTACGGCGTCGGTCGGACCGTGGCCTTTTTCCAAAGCCCATTCCTGGATGGCGCCGTCCACCTGACGCAGGTTATTGATGCACGCGTTCTGTTGTGAGGTCGAACGCGCCCTCAGGAAGTTGGGAATCGCGATTGCGGCCAGGAGGCCGATAATGGCC
>DATJNM010000003.1:0-18073 GCA_035508155.1 Candidatus Sulfopaludibacter sp.
ATAAATTCAATGGGTTAAATTTTCAGACCTCTGCGAATCTTGATGGACTCGCGCTTGCGAAATGCCACAAGGCAAACACAAAGATTTGGTCTTAACGAAAACATCCACGGACCCGGCCGCTGGCCAAAGTCCGAAGCCGACTGGAATTAAGAAAGGGAGCGGAAGGGGGGCGGGGCGCGGCCCTGCGGAAGATTTTCTATGGCGGGACTGAAAACGGAGATGATGAAGGGTTTGTTTATCTCCACGACCAGCAATGTTGGCGGAGGCACAACGATTTCGCAGGTGACCGAGCTCGCCTTTCCTTGAGCAAACATGGTAACCGCGCAATCGTGGTCCTCCTTGCCGGCGTCGTGGTGAATCATCTCGTGCAGCGCCGGGCACGCCGCCATGGCGTCCAGCAGCAGGACGATGCCGATCAGCAAGGCGGCCAGAGCCGGTTGACCGAGCTGAACGAATTGATGTCTAATGTATCGCATCAGACTTTTATATGAAAATAGACGATTAAAGCAGCAATCAAGCCAAAACCGGCGGTGAAATTCCCCAGCACCAGGGTTTTGTGGTGCTTGAAGATTTCGCCCAGCACGGCGTGAATCGCCAGGTACAAAAACCCGCCGCACGCGTTGGCGAGCATCAACGCCAGCGTCAATTCAAGGGCGGAGCGCGGAACATTGGTCAAGGCGAACCAACCGAGCAGGCCGCCAATAATTGTCATCGCCTCGACTGCCGCCACCAGCCACAGCATTTTGACGTGCCGAACCCCGCCGCCCAGCAGCAGCGCGCCCAGCGCCAGGCCCTCCGGGAATTTATGGACGCAAATGGCGAAGGTGATAGACAATTTGATCGGTTCGCTCTCTTCCAGTCCGGCTGCCAGCGCCAGCCCGTCCACCGTGCAATGAATGCCCAGCGCAACCATCATGGCCGTGGCGAACTCCGCCAACCGGTGCGTCGTGGCCTCGTCGAAATGGCTGGCCGCGCAAGCGGGGCAGACGTGATATACGTATTTGGTAATGATGGCGAAAAGGAGGTAGCCCGAAGCCGCCGCCGGCAGGAACCACCACCTCAAATCCTCCCCGCATTCCGGCGCGATGCCGCAAAGGGCGACCCCGAGCAGGGTCCCGGTGCCAAGGCTGATGAAGGCGCAGAGCTGTTTATGCGTCCGGGCGAAGGTCGCGCTCAACGCGCCGCCGGCCAGAGCGATGCCGAACGCCAGAAAAATCTGGACCAAAATGGGGATGGCGGTCGCCTTCATCATCAATTGCAAATCATTTGCAATTTAGCAGGGAACCGGACCGGTGCAAGTCTTTTTTGGGGCATTGTGGACGGGTTTGTGAAACGGCGTGGCCGGATTTCCGCGTTTTCACAAACGCGGCTCCCGGGCTCACCGGCCGCAGCAGTGCTTGAACTTTTTGCCGCTGCCACAGGGACAGGGGTCGTTACGGCCCACCTTGGGGCCGGTCCGGACGGGTTTGGCTTTTTCGGCCGCCGCCGCCGCTTCACTGACGACATCGCTGGGTTTCCCGTTCGCGCCGCCGGTCGTGGCAGCGGCGGCGCCCCCGCCGCCGAACGCGCTGGTCGCCTGATGCAACGTCTGGCGTGGAACGTTCTTGAGGAAATTTTCGAACGCCATCATGGAGGACGCGCTGCGGAAGACGTTATGGCAGATTTCGCTTTTGATGTTGACCATCAATTCGTCGAAAATCTTGTACGCCTCGGCCTTGTACTCGACGAGCGGGTCGCGCTGGCCGTACCCACGGAGGCCGATGCTGTACCGCAGGCTGTCCATCTCGTAAAGGTGCTCCTGCCAGAGCTTGTCAATCGCGCTCAGAATCGTGTATCGCTCGACCACGGCGAGTTTATCCGGTTCTTCAAAGCTGATTTTGATCTCGTACGATTTGCGGATACTCTCGGAAATGAAATTGCAGACGGCAAATTGCGCCGGGCTGAATCCCTCGAAAATCGAACCGGACATGGGTGTTTCCTTGCCGGAATTCGCGGCCTTGATGATTTCAGCTTCGGGCATCCCTAGCGGAAAATTCAAATTCACCCAGTCGGCCAGCGGACGGATGTTCCATTCGTGCGGCTCGGTGTCCGTGTCCGTGAATTGCTCCACTTTCAGGACGACCACCTCCTCGATGATGTCCATGAGACGGTCCCGTACGTCCGTGGAGGTGATGATTTCGTTGCGGAAGCCGTAGATGACCTCGCGCTGCTTGTTCATCACGTCGTCGTATTCGAGCGTGCGCTTGCGGATCTGGAAGTTGTGCTCCTCGACGCGCTTTTGCGCCTGCTGGATGGAGCGGTTCAGCAGCGGATGCGACAATTCCTGGCCTTCCTCGAGACCCATTCGTTCCATCATCTTGACAATGCGATCGGAACCAAACAGCCGCATCAAATCGTCCTCGAGCGAAATGAAAAAGTGCGATGACCCGGGATCGCCCTGACGCGAACAGCGACCGCGCAACTGGCGGTCAATGCGCCGTGACTCGTGGCGTTCGGTGCCCAGCACATGCAGGCCGCCGACCTCGGTGACGCCGGGCCCCAGTTTGATGTCCGTGCCGCGGCCAGCCATGTTCGTGGCAATGGTGATGGCGCCGCGCTGGCCGGCGCGCGCGACGATTTCGGCTTCCTGTTGGTGATATTTGGCGTTGAGGACGGAGTGAATCAAACCCTCGCGCTTGAGCATCCGCGACAGCATTTCGCTGGTTTCCACGCTGACGGTGCCGACCAGAATGGGCCGGCCCCGGGTGTGCAGATCCTTGATTTCGGCGACAACCGCGTTGAATTTTTCGCGCTTGGTTTTATAAACCGAGTCGTGCGCGTCTTTGCGGATATTCGGCTTGTTGGTTGGAATCGTCAGCACGCCAAGTTTGTAAATATCGAGAAATTCCGTCGCCTCGGTTTCCGCCGTGCCGGTCATGCCCGCGAGTTTCTGGTAGAGGCGGAAGTAATTCTGAATGGTGATGGTGGCGAGTGTCTGGGTTTCGTGTTCGATCTCGACGCCTTCCTTGGCCTCCACAGCCTGGTGCAAACCGTCGCTCCAGCGGCGGCCGCTCATGAGCCGGCCGGTATGCTGGTCCACAATGACAACCTTGCTCTCCTGCACGACGTATTCCACGTCCTTTTGGTAAAGGCTGTACGCCTTGAGCAATTGCGAGATGGCGTGGATTTTTTGGGCCTTGGTTTCGAAATCCTGCTGTACCCGGGTCTTGGCCTCCATGCGTTTCCGCGGGTCGGCTTCCGGGCCGACGTCAATTTCGTGCAGCAAGGTCGTCAAATCGGGCAGCACGAAGGCATCCGGGTCCTTGGGGCTGATGGCGTTGCGGCCTTTTTCGGTGAGATCGGCGTCATGGCTTTTCTCGTCAATCGCAAAGAGCAATTCCTCCTTCTCCCGGTAAAGATCCACCTTCTTCTGGTCTTTGTGCAAATCCAGCTCGGCCTGGTTCATCAACCGCAGGTTGTCGGGGTTTTCCAAAAGTTTCAGCAGCCCCTCGGATTTTGGCTGGCCGGTTTTGACCCGGAACAGCAACCGGCCGATTTCGTTTTCCAGCCCCGCGCCGTCCTGCACATTTGAACCATCGGGCGGGTTTAATTTCTTCATCAACGACTCCGCTTCGGACAAGAACCGGCCGCACAACCGTTCCTGCGCGCGGACGAGCGACTCGACCGTCGGCTTCCATTGCGCGTATTGCTCGTCATAAGTTTGCAGGGACGGGCCGCTGATGATGAGCGGTGTGCGCGCCTCGTCTATCAGGATCGAGTCCACTTCGTCCACAATGGCGTAATGATGTCCGCGCTGGACCTGGTCCTCCTTGCGCACCGCCATGCCGTTGTCGCGGAGATAATCAAAACCGAATTCAGCGTTCGTGCCGTAGGTGATGTCGCAATAATACTGCTCCCGCCGGACTGGCGGCGGCTGGTCATGCAGGATGCAGCCGACGTTCAGACCGAGAAATTTGTAAATCGCGCCCATCCATTCCGAGTCGCGTGCCGCCAGATAATCGTTCACCGTCACCACATGCACGCCGCGGCCGGTGAGGGCATTGAGATAAATGGGCATGGTCGCGACGAGCGTTTTGCCTTCGCCGGTGGCCATTTCGGCGATTTTGCCTTTGTGCAACGCAATCCCCCCGATGAGTTGCACATCGAACGGAATCATTTCCCAAACGACGGGGTGCCCGCGCACCACCACTTCCGATTTGCGCTCGGTCAGCCGGCGGCAGGCGTTTTTGACGACCGCGAAGGCCTCGGGCAAAATTTCTTCAAGGGTGCCGGCCAGTTCCTTCTTGTCCTGGATTTGTGCCAGACGCGCCTTCCAATCAGTGGTCTTCAGACGCAACTCGTCGTCAGAAAGCTTCTGGAGGCCGGCCTCAATCTCGTTGATCCGGCCGACGACCGGCCAGTATTTTTTCAGTTCGCGGTCATTCCTCGATCCGAAGATCAGTTTTATGAGCCCAATCATGACAATTTGCGAAAATAGCAGGTGACACGCTACGCGAGGAAACGCCCATCGTCAAAACGAATCGGCGGCGGGCGGCGGGGTCTGATTCCCGGCTAATTTCCGGCTTGCGTTGGAGCGGGTTCCCTTACAGGCTCGGCATTCAAAATTGACGGCGTCATTTTCAATGAGCAATTCAGCAGAACTCAAAAGGCAAATCAAACGCATGCTGGTGGAAAACCTCATGCTTCAGATCGCGGCGGAGGAAATCAAGGACGACCAGCCGCTCTTCGGTCCCGGCGGCCTGGGATTGGACTCCGTGGATGCGCTCCAGGTGGTGGTGGCGCTCGATAAAAATTACGGCCTGAAAATTCCCGACCCGGAGACCGCGCGGAAGGTCATTCAAAGCGTCAGCACTATGGTCGTCGCGGTTGAGCGTCATCAAACTGACGCCGCTCTGAAACGGTAGCGGCGCCGGTAAACACCGCGCGCAGGCAATCTTTTCCCGAAAACCCGCAGTGGTCACGACGACCGCTGGGACGGCTTCTGAATCAATGCACCATCCTCCCGACGCCGCCCGTCATGCCCTTGCTGGGGGCATTTACAACCATCCCATGATCTCACGCTCGGCCTGCAGCCAGTCGTCCAGTTCGTGGCCTGGTTCGCAGCCGCGGGCGAGATAAATTTCGTGCGCGCGGGTTTCGATCTGTTCGCGGAGAGAAGCGGTTTCAAATAACCCATTCGTCTTGCGGGTCTGCGTTTTTTTTTCGTTCTTTTTGCCGGTTGTTTGCATTTGGTGTCCTTTGCTCTGGCGTTAAGGTGTTGTTGTAAAAAGTCGTTACGGCTGGAGCGTTTTCAGCACCTTCCATGCCGGAGCGAATGGAGTGCAAAGGAAATCAAAAACCTCTGATTTGAAGCTTCTTGCGGTTCAAGAACGCCCGGATGCAGACTTTTGAAGCGGCTCCCGCGTGGTTTTTCTCCGACAGGATACGCAAAAGAGAACAGGCGGTTTTTGGCACGGGTGGTGCTTTTTCTGGTGAGTTAAGAGACAGAAACGAGAGTTGGATCTGTGTCGGGTCAACCATCCGAGGACGAGTTGCCGAGTCATACGCTCGCCGCAGAATTGGTGCGCGGGAATGCAGTTAAAGCCATAAAGCCATGATGAGTGTTAAAACCATACTCTTTGTTGAAAACGACGCGGTTTCACAAAGTCTATACCAAAAGCGGCTGGAGCGCGAAGGCTTTCACCTTGAGTGTGCTCAGGACGGCCAGGTGGCCATTGATATTCTCTCCGACCACGCTCCCGATCTGGTCTTGCTTGACCTGATGTTGCCCAAGGTCAGTGGAGCCGACGTGCTCAAATTCATGCATGCCGATCCACGCCTGACGACCGTTCCCGTCATTATTTTCTCCAACGCGGCGATGACGGAGGTGCCGCCGGATAGTCCTCTGGCCCAAGGCACCAAACGTTTGCTGAAAAGCGATTGTACTTTTCCCAAGCTGCTTGAAACCATTCAGGAAACCCTCGCCGCCGTCCCTGAATTGGTCGTGGTTGAAGCCGGTCAAGCATCTTCGGCCAAGCCGGCTTCCGCGAACAATGGCAATGGGGGAAGCAAAAACGGACACTCCCGCTCCCTGTCGCCAGCTGGCCCTGAGGGCGAGGCCGCGAAAGCGTGCACGGATTTCCTGGAAGAAGCCCTGGCGGTCATGCCGAAGATTCGCGAACACAGCATGGGTTACATAAAGGCGCCCGACTCGGAAGCGAGTCAGGCTCATTTGACCGGGCTTCATAAGCGCGTGCATCTGCTGAACACTGCAGCCGCTCAAGCCGGCTGCGCCCGCGTCGCTTTGTTGACGAGCGCTTTTGACGCCCTGCTTTCCGGGATCGTGGAGAAGCCCTCGACGGTCACCCCCTCGGTGTTACAAACCATCGCCCAGGCGGTGGATTGTCTGGATGGCTTGCTGAAAAATACGGACGGATATTCCCTGGGACCGGCGTTCCTGGCCAAGGTGTTGGTCGTGGATGATGACACCGTGTGCAATCATGTCAACGTGACGTCCCTTAAGCGGGCCAATTTCGATGCGGTCGGCGTCAAGGACCCGGCCGGGGCGTTGAGCCTGTTGGAAACCACCCAATACGACCTGGTGGTCCTCGACGTCAACATGCCCGGCATGACCGGTTTCGATGTTTGTGAAAAGCTGCGCCGTTTGCCTCATTGCAAGAAAACCCCGGTTATTTTTGTCACGGCCTTCAGTAATTTCGATAATCGCAAACAAAGCGTGCTCAGCGGTGGCAATGATTTCGTTTCCAAACCGGTTTCTCCCGTGGAACTGGCGTTGAAAGTAAGCGTCAATTTAATCAAGGCGAGAGTGCAAGGCACTCCGGCTTTGCCGCCGGGGACCCCATCGGCCGCGGCCAACGGTTCTTCCTCCGCACCGCCGTCTCCGGCCAGGAATAAGCCGGATCAGCAGATTTCCCCTGAAACGCCATCTCCGGAACCGCCTTCGCGGTTGACGCCACCGCTCCGGCCGAATGCCAGAAACGCCCGAACGGCTGCAACTCCGCCGGAGATTCAATCCGAACCTGAACCGCACCCGACGAACGCCTCCGAATCCACCCCGCCCTCGAAAACTACTCCGGCCGGCCCTCGTGGCAACGGGGGGGCACCCGGTGCGGAAATTCACGAACGCCTGCGCCAGAGCACCGCGGCATTGGAACACGCCAAAGCCAATTTGGAACAGGAATCGGCAGAACGAACGCGCATTGAATCACAATGGCGCGAACAACTGAACGCGGCGAAAGCGCTGATCGGACAGACGGAAGATGTTCTCAAGGAAAGGGAGGCGCAGTGCAGTCAGTTGGAGAAGGAATTGACAGGATTGCAACAACTGCGGGATGAACTGCAGGGCAAACTCGCGACCGAACAGCAAGCCATGGCGAAGGCCCGGCAGGAGATCAAAGAACTCCAGGAGCGCCAGCGTCAGGGTGCGGCGGAACTGGAGCGCGCCAAATCCGCGCTGGAACAGCAATCCGCCGAACGAACGCGCCTGGAATCGGAGTGGCGCGAGCAACTGAATGCGGCCAAGGCGACTGCCAGCCAGACGGGAGCCGCCCTGAAGGAGAAAGAAGTCCGGAGCGCTCAGTTGGAGAAGGAGCTGGCGGGGCTGCAAAAGCTGCGGGAGGAACTCCAGGGCAAGCTTGCGACCGAACAACAAACCGTGGCGAAATCCCAACAGGAAATCAAAACCCTCCAGGAACGCCAAAGTCAGAGTATCGCAGAACTGGAGCGCGCCAAGACCGCGCTGGAGCAGCAGTCCGCCGAACGGACACGTCTGGAATCGGAGTGGCGCGAGCAACTGAACGTGGCCAAGGCGACTGCCAGCCAGACGGGAGCCGCCCTGAAGGAGAAAGAAACCCGGTGCACCCAGTTGGAAAAGGAATTGGCTGGATTGCAACAAACGCGCGACGAACTTCAGAACAAGTTCGCCACCGGGCAAAAGGCGGCCGACAAGCTGCAACAGGAAATCAAGGAACTCCAGACGGGTATGGGGCAGCAAACGGCGGAACGCCTGCGTTTGGAATCGGAATGGCGCGAGCAAATGAATGCGGTGAAGGCAGCAGCCGGCCAGACGGAAGCCGCGCTCAAGGAAAAAGAAGCCCGATGTGGACAGTTGGACAAGGAGTTGACCAGTCTGCGCCAGGGGCGTGATGAACTTCAGGGCAAATTCGCCGCGGAACAACAGGCGGTTGCGAAATCCCAACAGGAAATCAAAGAACTTCGGGAGCAGTTGCGTCAGAGCGGCGCGGACTTGGAACGTGCCAGGGCCGGCCTGGAACAGGAATCGGCCAAACGAGCACGTTTGGAATCGGACTATAAAACCGTGGCGGACGCCAAGGAGGCGTTGAATTTGGAATTGCACAGCTTGCGCGAGCGCCAGGCGGCGCGCGAGGCCGAGCGGCAGGACAAGCAAAAGGAATTGGTTGAGGGTTTGCGCGAACATATGCATCATTTACAGGCGAGGTTGCAGGAGCTTGAAACCCTTGGCAGCAATCCCGGCGATGCCTCCGGCGGAAAAACCTGATCGCAGAACCAGTCCCTTTCTTTTCTTCGTCCGGGAGAAATAGCAAACCGTGTTTGGTCACGGCCGGTACCTCCTGTTCGGGGACTTTCACGAACGAGCTTGCCAGCGACCTTCATTCGTGTGAAATACATGCCTGATGCAATATGACGGATGATGGTCGAGGACGGCACCGCGGGTCCGTTTTTGCAAGGTATTCGGAATCAGCAACGTCCCCGTAGCTCAAATGGATAGAGCAGCGGTTTCCTAAACCGCGTATCCCAGTTCAATTCCGGGCGGGGACGCCATCCAAGCGGTCCACTTGGTTGAATTGCCGTCATCCTTGGATACCTCTACAGGCAACGGGTCGAATTAAATGGGTTTATATGTTATGGTGCAGACAACAATCAGGCCACCGCATGAAAAAACCAATTTCAATTAAATATCTTTTCAGTTCATCCATCCTGGCATGGGCATTGATGGGTGGGCCCTCAGTGCAAACTTCCAATGCCCAGACCCAATCAGCCCCGCAGCCAGACACCGACCTCATCCCCGCCGCTCAGGCCGACGCATCAACGGCCAGCACCCTGCCGACGGACATTGATCCCGACAGTCCGCTGGCACAAGTCATCCGTCTGGCGCAGGCCGGTGTGGAGCAAGGTGTGATTTTGTCATATATCGGCAACTCGATGAATCCATTCAATCTCAATTCGGACCAGATTATTTATCTGAATGACCTCGGCGTGCCGGCGGAAATTGTCAATGCCATGCAGCAACGCGATCAGCAATTGCAGCAAATGGGAATGACCGCCAGTACCGCGGCAACGCCGCCCCCGGAAACGACGGAAACTGCGCCGACGCCACCGGCGGCAGTGACAGTGAATTATTTTTATAACACCCTCGCGCCCTACGGCGGCTGGGTGAACTTTGAAGGTTACGGCTGGTGCTGGCGGCCAACGATTGTCACTTACAATACCGGTTGGCAACCGTATTGCGACAACGGACATTGGGTTTACACCGATTGTGGCTGGTATTGGGTTTCGGGGTATTCCTGGGGTTGGGCGACATTTCACTACGGTCGCTGGTTTCATCATCGGCGCTATGGCTGGTGTTGGCGCCCCGATACAACCTGGTCGCCATCCTGGGTGCTCTGGCGCCGGGATAAGGATTATTGTGGCTGGGCGCCACTGCCGCCTTCGGCAGATTATCAACCGGGTGTTGGATTTGTTTACCAGGGTCACGCGGCGAGCGCCGGTTTAGGCCTGGAGGCAAATGCCTTCACGTTTGTGGCGACGAAGGACTTCTGCGACCCGCATCCACGACGTCATCGCGTCCAGCCCGGTGAAGTAACGCGGTTTTTTAGTCAAACCACGGTCATCAACAACATCAGTTTCGACAAACCTCATCAAGCCGTCGTCAATGCCGGCATCCCGCCGCAGGACATCACCGCTGTCACCCGACGGGAGATTCATCCGGTTACCATTCGGGCCGGGAATGGAAACGTTGGCTGGGGCGGTCGGCATGAACAATTTGAGCAAAACGGCAACACACTGGTCGTGAATCGCCCGCGATTTGTCGGCGCTCCGGTCCTGCCAGAGCATCCGGGAACTCCGCTGACCGCCCAACCCGGGCAAAACAGATTTCAGCCGGTGGTCCACGAAAACGGAAACAACCCGTCGGCGCACCAGATAAATCCAGGGCAAATCAATTCTCCGCACCAGAATTTTAATCAAAATCCGTATCAGGATTTCAACCGGACCCCGCCGCGAATGCCGCAGACCCAGCAGCCCGTGGTTCAGCCGCACTCGCCCTCTCAATCCTCCGTGTCATCGTCGCAACCGTCCGGCAATCAGGGTCAAAACAAAGAGAACAGCCAAAACGGGCATTAGGGTTTTGCCTCTTTGATTTCCATACGTGCCGTCCCGCCCAAGGCTTTTTGCTTTCACATCTTTTCCACGGCAGGCAAAATAAGCAGGTGGGCATCACCCGGCGGCAATACGAACAAATGCAGCAGCGACTCGGCGGTGCGGTCCCCCGCACAGCCGCGCCGGTTTTTGCGGCCAGCCAGCGGACGCCGGCCTCCGCCCACCTTGTGGTTCTGGGCGTGGATCCGTCCCTGCGGGGCACCGGTTACGGCATCATCCGCTGGGCCAAACCACATCCGGTCGCCCTCAGCCATGGGACGATTTCCTGCCCGCAAAATTGGGAGCACTCCCGTTGCCTGGTCAAAATTGTGGAAACCCTGCGCGAGGTTTTGAGACAACATCAACCCGCCGTCTGTGTGGTCGAAGGGCTCTTCTACGCGCAGAACCTCCAAACCGCCATCGTCCTGGGTGAAGCGCGCGGCGCGGCGTTGGCTGCCATCGCCGAAGCCGGTCTGGAAATTTTTGAAATCACCCCGCGCAAGGTAAAACAGGCCGTCGTCGGTTACGGCGCGGCGCAAAAATCCGCCGTCGCCCGAATGGTCCAGCGTTTATTAAACCTGCCCCAGCCGCCCGCGCCGGACGCCGCCGACGCTTTGGCGCTGGCGCTGGCCCACGCGCAGGAAAACTCGCGATATAACTTAACACCGCCAAAACGCATATGAATACTTCATCCTGCGTTGTGCCTTCCGCCCCGGTATGATCACCTTTCTCTGCGGCAAACTGGTCGAGTCACTGCCCACGCAGGTTGTCGTGGAGGTGAACGGCATCGGCTACGAAGTGCTGATTCCGCTGTCATCCTTCGACAAGCTGCCGCCATCCGGCCGGGACGTA
Organism: Candidatus Sulfopaludibacter sp.; assembly: GCA_035508155.1. Lineage (GTDB taxonomy): Bacteria > Verrucomicrobiota > Verrucomicrobiia > Limisphaerales > UBA11358 > UBA11358. The sequence continues at coordinate 11,251 of DATJNM010000003.1, forward strand.
AAATTGCTCACCCAACTCGTTATTCGCGAAGAGGCGCACACGCTTTACGGTTTTATGACCGCGGCGGAACGCGACCTGTTCCGCCTGCTGGTCAACACCGTCTCGGGCATCGGCCCCAAAACCGCCTTGAATATCCTGAGCGGCATGAACCCGGTCGCCTTCCGCGGCGCAGTGGCCGGCGGCGACGTCAAATCGCTTTCCCAAATCTCCGGTGTCGGCAAGAAGACCGCCGAGCGCATCGTGGTCGAGTTGCGCGACAAAATCGGCGCGGCGGGCGCGTGGGAAGCCGCCAGCGCCAGGCATACGCTTTCACCCGACGACCAGAAAATTAACGACGCCGTGCTGGCGCTCATGGCGCTGGGCTTTAAACAGGTTGAGGCGCACGATGCCGTCCGCGCCGCACAAACGATGCTCGGCGCGAAGGCGACGGTGGAAGAGCTCGTGCGGGCTTGCCTGAAAAAAGGAACGTGATGGATGCTGTAAATTCGCAACCGCCGGCGCCCGTCACCCGCCGCCAGCGCCGGAAATCCGGCGTGATTGTCCCGAATTCACCCAAATGGCATCAACAACTCGGTGCCTGGATCATTTGGGCCGCGCTGCGTTTGGTTGCGGCGACCCTGCGTTACCATATCAACGATCCGCACGGGTTCACGGCGCGGAAGGATTGCGGGCAGGCGATTTACTGCATCTGGCACAATCGTCTCGCGCTTTCCATGAAATTATACTTCGCTTTCGGACGAATGTACCACCAGGCACCCGGGCTTGCCGGCCTGGTGAGCGCCAGCAAGGATGGCGCGTTCCTCGCGGCGATTCTTGAATGTTTTGGCGTGTTGCCGGTGCGTGGTTCGAGCAGCCGGCGCGGCCCGCAGGCGCTGCTCGAATTGACAACCTGGGCGGAGCGCGGTTACAACCTTGCCATCACGCCTGATGGCCCGCGCGGCCCACGTTACGTGGTGCAGGAAGGCGCCATGTCACTGGCGCAAATCACCGGCCTGCCGATCGTGCCGGTGTCCTATCACCTGGGCTGGAAAATCCAGGCAAACAGTTGGGATCGTTTTCAAATTCCCCTGCCGTTTTCACGCTGTGACGTCAATGTCGGCCACGTCCTGCGCATCCCGCGCGAGGCAACCGACGCTGAACGCGAGGCATTGCGCCAACAGCTCGAAGCCGAAATGATCGCCATTTCCCGGGATTGAAATTCATCCACGATTTATGATTTGCGATTTAAAATTTAATTCCAGGTGCGCCGCCGTTCCGGGACAATCATCAATCATCAATCGTAAATCATAAATGGCTGCGACATGATTGCCCGCGTCAGTCTCGAAATCGCACTCCGCAAGGAGTTCGATTATCTGATTCCGCCCGGATTGGCGGGACAAATCGAGGCCGGCAGCCGCGTCCAGGTACCCTTCGGCGCACGAAAGGTTTTGGGCACAGTCACCGCGCTCGCCGGGGAATCCGCTTATGCGAACCTCAAGCCCATTCTGAAAATCATCGGCACACAATCGCTCGTCACGCCGAAGGTATTGAAATTAGCGCGCTGGATTGCCGATTACTATTGCTGCGCGCCGGAAATCGCGTTGAAATCCGTTCTGCCCGAAGCCGTGCGCAGAGAGGAGGAAGGCTGGAAGAAACAATTATTCGTCCGCGCGTTCCCGGCGGGCGGCGAATTCCCAAAGCTACCGAAACGCCAGCAGGAAGTCTGGAACATCATCGAGGAACGACGCGAACTGCCGCTGACCGAACTGGTCGAACTGGCTGAAACCACGGCCGCCACCGTCCGCAAACTCGAAGACCGCGGTTTGGTGGAAATCACTCCGGAAATTTCCGAACGCGATCCCTATGCGCGCGAACACATTCTGCCTTCGCAGCCGCTGCCGTTGAACCCGGCCCAGGGAAAAGCGCTGGAGAAAATTAAAGCAGCGATGCGTCACGACGAAGATGGAGGATTGAAGCTGGAAGATGGAAAACGCGGGCCATCCTCGATCTGCCGTCCTCCCTCTTCGACTTTTCTTCTCCACGGCGTCACCGGCTCGGGCAAAACCGAAGTCTATCTCCAGGCCCTTGCGCATGCGCTGGAGCAAGGCAAAGGCGCCATCGTGCTGGTGCCGGAGATTTCACTTACGCCACAGACCGTCGAACGATTCAAGGCGCGCTTCAGTTCGGGCCGGCTTCAGACGCTCGTCGCGGTTTTGCATTCGCACCTCTCCGCCGGCGAGCGTCACGACGAATGGCATAAGATCCGTCAGGGCCGCGCCCGTATCGTCATCGGGGCGCGCTCGGCGATTTTCGCGCCGGTTGAGCCGCTCGGTCTCATCATTGTGGACGAGGAGCACGAACACACTTACAAGCAGGAGGAAGCGCCGCGTTATCATGCCCGCGACGTGGCCATCATGCGTGGCCAGATGGAAAACGCCGTCGTCGTGCTCGGCTCCGCCACGCCGTCGCTCGAAAGCTATTACAATTGCAAAAAAGGCAAATACACGCTGCTCGAATTGCCCGAACGCGTGGACAATCAGAAAATGCCGCGCGTTCGCGTCGTGGACATGCGGCAGGCCGCGAAAGAAAAAGGACCGCCAATTTTCTCGCTGCAACTCAAGGAGGCGATTACGCAACGGCTCGAACGTGGCGAGCAGACGATTTTATTTTTGAACCGGCGCGGCTATTCGACGGCGTTGCAGTGCCCGAAGTGCGGTTATGTTGCGCAGTGTCCCAATTGCAGTCTCGCGCTCACTTATCATCGCCCGGAACAAAAACTCCGGTGCCACCTCTGCGGATTCGTGGGCGCCGTGCCGGCCGTATGCCCGAACGCAAAATGTGGAAATCCGGCCATTCGTTTCGCCGGCACCGGCACCCAAAAAGTCGAGGAAACACTGGCGAAACTGTTTCCGAATGCGCGCGTCCGGCGCATGGACGCCGATACCATGAAACGCAAGGACGATTATCGAAAGACGCTGGGCGATTTTCGCGCCGGCAAGACCGACATCCTGGTCGGCACGCAGATGATTGCCAAAGGGCTGCATTTCCCGAACGTGACGCTGGTGGGCATCATTTACGCCGACCTCGCGCTGCATCAGCCGGATTTTCGCGCGGGTGAACGTACCTTCCAGCTCCTCACCCAGGTCGCCGGGCGCGCCGGGCGCGGCGACGTCGAGGGCGAAGTCTTTGTGCAGGCGTTCACGCCGTTTCATCCCGCGATCCAATACGCGCGCCGCCACGATTTCACGGGCTTTTACGAACAGGAAATCGAGTTCCGCGAACAATTGAAATATCCACCCGTCAGCCGCGTTGCCTTGTTGACGCTTCGAGGCCGCAACGAGGACAAGGTGAAGTTTTCCGCCGAACACTTGCGAAAGGTCCTTGAGTCCGCAGTCCACAGTCCACAGTCCACGGCGGGCACGGCCAATGCAAAACCCGACTGTGGACTGAAGACCGGGGACTTCCGCGACCTGATCATTGCCGGCCCCGCGCCGGCGCCGCTGCTGCGCGCGGAACAATTTTACCGCTATCAAATCATGCTGCGGACGCGCGCGATGAGCAAACTCAGTCAGACGCTGGCAAAAATCATTAGGACGCTGGCACTACCGGATGACGTGACGCTGGCCGTGGACATTGATCCAGTAAATTTGGGATGAATTACAAATTGAACATCGCGCTCTTTGAGCCATATTTAGCGCGTGAAAGTGACCACAAAGCGACGCACCAAATCCGAGGCTGAATTGCTGGATCACGCCACGAACAACCTGTTGCGTGGACTCAAACGCGATATGCAGAAGAAGAAAGGTCGCGTGGATTACGACAAACTTCGCAAAGACGGCTACAGTGATCGCTTGCTGACCCGGCTGGAACAAGCCTGATTGCTTATGGCTGTGGACATTGATCCGGTGAATTTGACTTGACTTTTTAGCGTCTCCATATAATCATGCCATTAGTCATGCAGGTTGCATATGGATTCACAATCGCATTTCAACAAGAGCAAGACGAGAACGTTCTGTTCGAACTGGCTGATTTGGTTGGCCCCAAATTGATTGAAAACATCTACGACATCACGATTAGTGAAAAGAAGAACCTGAATGCCGTAGGTAAAAACAAGTCAGCTTGGACTTCCAGCATGGCTCTAGTTGATGCGGCTTATATGCGACTGAAATACGAGCCGAAATCTAAACAAAAGCGTGTCTGAATTGTCTTTACGCACAGAGGCACAGCCTTTCGCTGTGCCTCCTTTATTTTTTTATTCCCCGCCGCCACAAATCGAAATGATACAGCGCGACGACGACGAGGGAGTGGCCGATTTTTTCGTCGGCGACGAGCCTGGGAATTTCCGACACCGGCACCAGCTTTGTCACCAGGTCCTCAGCGTGATCCCAATCCACCGCGTGTTGCATCCGGCAGTTTTCAATCAATACCGTATAGGTAAGGTTGCTCAGGATGGCCGGATTGGACCAGATTTTGCCGAGCAGGCGCGCATTTTCGCCTGCATAGCCGGTTTCTTCACGCAGTTCGCGCACAGCGGTCATCACCGGGTCAGTTTCGCCCGGATCCATCATGCCGCCGGGAATCTCCAATTCGACCGTGTTCGAGCCATGCCGGAATTGTTCCACCATCACGAGCTTTTGGTCGGGCGTGACGGCGATGACGTTGACCCAATTGACGCTGTCGAGAACGAAAAAATCGTGTTCCTTGCCGGTGCGCGGCGAAAGGCTGACGTCGGAACGCAGTTTGAAGATGCGGTAATCGCCGATCGGTGTCGAACGGATTTTTTTCCAAGGCCTGATCATTTATGATTTATGATTTACGATTTATGATCGGCGTCAACACAAACCGCTTCTCACAGCGCGAATGACAATCGTAAATCATCAACCTTAAATCATAAATTTTTTGGCGCTGCCCAGCCTTGTTTCATCAAATTCAGCAAGTGCTTGAGTGCTGCCTCGTAACTACGGCCCTTTTGTTCGGCCAGCTGGCGGGCGCGCTTGTCCAATTGCGCAGCCATCTCGCCGGATTTTTCAATGGGGCAGCCGAGCGCGACCAGCATTTTGGCGAGTTCGGAAATTTCCATATTGTGCAGCCGCGCTTGTCAAAGCGCGGAACCGCCACCGCGCTCTTGCGAGGCGCAGCCACGGCGCAAAATAACCTCAAGGCGTGGCGTGGACGATTTTGATGCTGATGACGCCGATGCGTTTCTGCGGCTTGCTCTGTTCGCCGGAACCACCGGAGCCAACCGGCGTGCCGGCAATTTTCGCCAACACCTCGTCGCCTTTGATCAGCTTGCCGAACGCGGTATATTGGCGGTCGAGAAACGAGGCGTCGCCATCACAAATAAAAAACTGGCTGCCGGCGGAATCGGGGTTGGCGCTGCGCGCCATGGAAATGACGCCGCGCTGGTGCGAGCGGTCATTGAATTCGGCCTTGATCTGATAGCCCGGCCCGCCCGTGCCCCAATGGCTTTCCCGGGTGGCGTCCTTGGTCAGCGGGTCACCGCCTTGAATCATGAACCCCTTGATGATGCGGTGAAAACAGGTGCCGTCGTAAAACCCTTTTTGCGCGAGGGTCTTGAAATTTTCGACGGTCTTGGGCGCAACGTCGGCCCAAAATTCAATGACCATTTCGCCTTCGGTGGTGGTGATGTGGGCAAGTTCACTCATAAATAATCAGTTGATGATGTCATTCTTCGCGGGCAATTCCACCGACACGATGATTGCGGACTTGATGTAATCCAAGTTTGGGAAATCCTTTTTTAAATAGGCGTTGCCTTCCATCTGGATGCGACCCTGGTCCGGTCCGCCCCCTCCCGGAGGGCCATCACCGTATTCACCATTAATCTTATCCACCACGTCCATCCCCTGGACCACTTTGCCGAACGGCGCAAATCCCATGGCGTCGAGATTGACGTTGTTGCCAAAATTGATGAACAACTGCGTGGTGCGCGTGTTGGGGCCGGCGGTGGCAAAGGTGATGGTGCCGCGCGTGTTGCTGCCTTTGACCGGGTCATCCGGAATGTTGGCGTCGCGCCATTTGGCGGCGATATTCGGGTCGCCATGGATGCCGAACTGGCACATGAAACCGGGGATGACGCGGAAGAAGGCGATATCCGTGAAGAAACCGGATTTAGCCAGGTTGTAAAAACGGTCCGCGCCATTGGGCGCCAGGGAGCGGGTGACCTCGACGGTAAAGTCGCCTTTAGTGGTGTGGAAGATGGCCTGGAAATCGTCCGGGGCCGTGGCCGTGAGCTTGGAAGGATCGGCGTAAGCCGGCGACGGTGGAGAAGCTTTGCATCCGTTCAGCGACATGGCGACGAGGGCGCCGCTGAAAAGACCCAACGCGCAAAATAAATTGATGGTTTTCATGGGCGCGAATGTTTCTAAATCCGGCGGGAAATGTCACGACGGAAATGTTATTTTTTTTTCATTGATTCGGTAATGAGGCTGGAAGAACCGCGACGGCGCGGGCGCAAAAGCAAAAATACCAGGACGCCCGCGATCACCAGAAGTCCCACAACAACGGCCAGCAGACGGCCCTTGTTCCCGCCGGAAGCCGGAGTGGGCGCGGAAGGCGCGGCATTTGCCGGCAGAGTTTCGACGCCGGCGGGCGCCGCCGGCGGGCTTGCGTTTTGCGGCGATGAAACAACGGTGTTCACAGGCGGCGTTGCAACAGCCATCGGCGGCGCGGCATTGGTTTGGGGAATGTTTTTCGAAGCGGGATTGGCCGGCGGCGGGGAATTGGCCGGCACGGATTTGGGCGGAGCGGGCGGATTGGCGGGCGCGGTCGCCGGGAGGCGCGGTGGCGGAACGGGGGGCGGCGGCATGGCGGCAGGCACATTGGT
>DATJNM010000004.1:0-62788 GCA_035508155.1 Candidatus Sulfopaludibacter sp.
TCGCGGCGTTTGTGCTGCATACCGTGGCGATGGTCCGGCGCGGCTTTTCGATCAATCATTGCCCGGTCAATAACCTGTTTGAAGCCACTGTGTTTATCGCCTGGAGCGCCGCCGCCGCCTACCTCGTCATCGGCCTGCTGCCCCGGCTGCGGTTTCTCGGCGCGTTTGTGTCGCCGGTCCTGTTTGCCATCGGCGTGTTCGCGCTCATGCCCGAACTGGACCCGCCGCACGGACCCAAACCGCAATTTACCGGAGCGCTGACCAGCCTGCATGCAGCGACCATTTTGCTCGCGTACGGCGCATTCGGCCTCGGCGCGGCGGCGGCGGGCATGTTTTTGACGGAACAACACGATTTGAAATTCCACAAACTCCGCGCTGTCTTGTCGTTGCTGCCGCCGATTCAACGGCTGGAAATCATCACCAACCGTCTCGTGCTGGCGGGATTCATCCTGTTCACCATCGGCCTGGAAGCCGGTCATGACCTGCCCCGCTCCCCCAGCGCGGCTTACTGGTCGGACCCCAAAGTCATCTGGTCCATTTTCATGTGGGTGGTGTATCTGGCGTTGCTGGTATCACACCGGGTTTTCGCCCAGACGAGCCGCCGTTTTGCCTACGGTATCGTCGCCGCGTTTGTCTTCCTGCTCCTGACTTTCTGGGGCACCAACCTGCTTTCTCCCTTGCATCATCCGTGAAGACTTTGTGCCGAGGCTCGAAGGTCGAGGGTCGAGAGCGCGAGAGGCCGCTGTCGGACGCTGATTCATTTTCTCGTCTCCCTTCACACGTCACCTGTCACGCTTCGTCATGAACATCATCGTCATCGGCTTGAGCCATCATTCGGCACCCGTGGAATTGCGGGAACAGTTCGCTTTTGCCGGGGAGAAAATTCCCGACGCGCTGAGGTCGTTGCGCGAGTCGGGCGTGGCCGGTGAAGCCGTGATTCTCTCCACGTGCAATCGCGTGGAAATCTACGCCGCGACGCCGCTCACGCCCGACGACGCCATCCCTGAATTGAAGCGGTTTCTGCAACAGCGGGGCGAGGCTCCCGGCGCGCCGGCGGTAGAACAAAATTCCGGCTCGCGCATGCGCCCGCCCCACCCCATTTTGCCGGGCCACGGACTTTATTCCTTCGCCGAGCCGCAAAGCTTGCAGCATCTTTTCAAAGTTGCATGCGGGCTGGACTCGATGGTGCTCGGTGAGACGGAAATTTTGGGTCAACTCAAGGAAGCCTACGCGCTCGCGCACCAGCACGGTCATACCGGCCTGCGGCTGAACAAGGCGTTTCAACGCGCCTTCCATGTTGCCAAACACATCCGCACCCACACGGACATTCAACGCGGCAGCGTCTCGGTGGCTTCGGTGGCCGTGGAGCTGGCCGAGAAAATTTTCAGTTCGCTCAAGGGCCGCGACGTGCTGGTGATCGGCGCCGGCGACACGAGCGAGAAAACCGCCCGCGCCCTGCTCTCGCGCGGCGCCGGGAGCATTGTCATCGCCAGTCGCTCGTTGGACCGCGCCCAGACTTTGGCCCGGGAGTTTAACGGACGCGCCGTGCCATTCGAAGATTGGGCGGCCGAATTCGAAAGAATTGATATTGCCATCAGCAGCACAGCAGCGCCCCACCACGTCCTGGACCGGGTCAGGCTCGAACCGTTGATGAAGGCGCGCAAACAACGTCCCCTCCTGCTCATTGACATTGCCGTGCCGCGGGACGTGGACCCGGAAGTAAATTTTCTGGAGAACGTCTATCTTTACAACATTGATGATTTGCAGGCCATTGCCGATGATTACCTAAAACAGCGCAAGGATGAAATCGCCCGGTGCGAGCAAATCATCGCCGAAAAAGTGAAGGCGTTGCTCGAAGCAGCGAATCCTCAACCGTGGACAAACAGGGATGGACACGGATACAAAGCCCGGCCCGAACCGGTATGAGAGAACGGTTGGCTAAGTTTTCTTTTCATCCGTGTTAATCCGTGTTCATCTGTGGTGGAACAAATGGTTTCTGAACGACCCATGACGATCGCCACCCGTGGCAGTGCGCTGGCGCTGGCGCAGGCCAATCTGATTGCCGCGCAATGTCGCGAGGCGTTTCCCAAACTGCGATTCGAGCTGAAAATCATCAAGACCACCGGCGATAAATTGCAGAAAGCCTCGATGGCAAGGGCTGAAGGCGGGTTGCCGAAGGGCCTCTTCACCAAGGAACTGGAAGTCGCCCTCCTTAAAGGCCGGGCCGACCTCGCGGTGCACAGCCTGAAGGATTTGCCGACGGATTTGCCTGCCGGCCTGCTGCTCGCCGCCACACCGAAACGCGCCGACGTGCGCGACGTGCTGATTTATCGCGACGCTGAATTCGTTAAGCACCGGGCGGCGGCCAAAGGCTCCTCCGACTGGGCGCCGGGCCAGGACACTTTGCGCGGTTTCCAGCCGCAACTCAAACTGAAGGATTTCCCGGCCAAAGCGACCATCGCCACCAGCAGCACACGGCGGAAAGAACAACTGCTGTCGGCGCGACCGGATTTAAAGGTGGTGGAAATTCGCGGCAATGTTTCCACCCGGATGCAGAAGGTCGCCGAACGCGGCGAACTGGATGCGACCGTGCTTGCCCTCGCCGGCCTCGCGCGTCTGAACTTCGAAATCAAACCTGACGGACGGCTCATCGGCGACGCGGTGCCGGACGGTCTGCTGGCGACGGTCCTGGACGTGGACGTGATGCTGCCCTGCGTGGGACAGGGTGCGATTGGCATCGAAATCCGCGCGGACGACGAACGCATCGCCGGGATTTGTGAGCGGTTGAATCATTTCAACACATTCCATTGCGTGACGGCGGAGCGGGCTTTTCTACATGCGATGGGCGGCGGTTGCCAGAGCCCGGTGGCCGCCTATGCCGAAGCGTCCGGCGGCAAAATTCTCATGCGTGCGGTTTCATTTCACAATGGGCCGGCCAGACACGCGGAAGGAAAACGTCCAATCGCCGAAGCAACGGTGTTGGGCGAAGAACTGGCGGCACAATTGAAATGATCCTGCTTATTTTCCCAAAACAGCAAGCAGAGAATCCAATTGTTTCCGCTCAATGTCGGTTGCCGTTCCAGCAACAATGTGTCCGGCGCTGCTTCGTAAAACGTGAGCCTTGTCCGCAGGCTGATCTTTCAGCGTGTCGTCCAGCAGGGTCTTGATAATGGCGACAAACGTATTGCCGTAGTAATTGCAGAACGGTGCCAGCCGGTGGCATTGAAAACCGATTTGAAAAACTTCAATCAGGGTTAATTTTCTGTAACGACTCCTTTCCCACAATTCCTTCGCTGGAGCATAGCCATCGGAGGTGGGTTTGTGCAGGGCTTTGCGGGCTTCACAAAGTGCGGCGTTGATGGAAACGACCGTTTCCCAAGGAACTATTTGAAGCCAGTTTTAACCGGTCCAGCCATTGCGGCTAGGCGGATTTTGACCTTTTCAAATTGGTTTTAATCCGCTGCAGAGCCGTCGCGCCTTCGCTTTTTAAGTAGCCTTTGCCCGTTCGGTCCAAAACGGGTTCGGCGAGAAAGCGATGCTGCATGCGAAGCCCCTGTTTGACGGCTTCTTTCAGGAATTTGTTTTCCGCCACGGTCATACCTGAAGATAACCAACGAATCCAATAATCGCAAATCCATTCCGGGAACAAAAACGGCGCGGATTTCGTCCGCGCCGTTCCCCAGTTCCTCCTCCCGGGTGATGTTTACACGTCGTAGTACATGAAAAATTCGTACGGATGCGGACGCAGCCGGGTGGCGTCGTGTTCTTTGCGCTTGTTGCTGACCCACATATCAATGAAGTCTTCGGTGAACACGTCGCCCTTGAGCAGGAACGCATGGTCTTTTTCCAGGCAATCGAGCGCTTCGCTCAAGCTGCCGGCCACATTCGGAACTTTTTTCAGTTCTTCGGGCGGCAGTTCGTAGATGTTCTTGTCGAGCGGCTCGCCGGGTTTGATTTTGTTCTGAACACCATCAAGACCCGCCATGAGCAAAGCCGCGAAGGCAAGATATGGGTTCGCCGCCGGGTCCGGCGGACGATATTCGAGCCGCTTGGACTTGGGACTATCGCTGTAAGTGGGGATACGAACGGCGGCGCTGCGGTTGCGCGCGCTATAAGCCAGATTGACCGGCGCTTCGTAGCCGGGCACAAGCCGTTTGTAGCTGTTCGTGGTCGGGTTGCAGATGGCGCACAGGGCCTTGGCATGCTTGAGCAGGCCGCCTGCATAATAAAGCGCCGTGTCGCTCAAGCCGCCGTATTCCTTGCCGGCAAAGAGCGGTTTGCCTTTTTTCCAGATGCTTTGGTGAGTATGCATGCCGGAGCCGTTGTCGCCGAAGAGCGGCTTGGGCATAAACGTGGCGGTCTTGCCGTGTTTGCGGGCGACGTTTTTGACAACGTATTTGTAAATCATCATCCAGTCGGCGGCCGTTACCAACGTGCTGAAGCGATAGTCAATTTCGGCCTGACCGGCGGTCGCGACTTCGTGGTGCTGTTTCTCGACTTGCACGCCCAACTCGGCCATGGTCAGCACCATTTCGGTGCGGATGTCCTGCTGGGTGTCCTGCGGAGCCACCGGGAAATAACCTTCCTTGTGGCGGATTTTATAGCCGAGGTTCGGCATTTCATCGCGCCCGGTGTTCCAGATGCCTTCGTCGCTGTCGATCGAGTAAAACGTCCCGTTGCTCCTGGAATCGAACTGGACATTGTCGAAGATGAAGAACTCGGCCTCCGGCCCGAAGAATGCCTGGTCGCCGATGCCGGTGGAGATGAGATATTTTTCCGCTTTCTGGGCAATGCCGCGCGGGTCACGGCTGTAAGGCTCCAGCGTGCCGGTTTCCGCGATGGTGCAGGTGAGGCTCAGGGTCGGCACAGCACAAAAGGGATCAATGAACGCTGTTTCCGGGTCGGGCATTGCCAACATGTCGCTGGCCTCGATGCTTTTCCAGCCGCGGATGGAGGAACCGTCAAAACCGATGCCTTCGGCGAAGGTTTCCTCGGTCAATTCGCCGATGGGTGAAGTGAAGTGTTGCCAGGTTCCAAAGGTGTCCACGAATTTAATGTCCACCATTTTGGCTCCGGCCTTTTTAGCCATTTCAATTACGCTCTTGGGTGTAGCCATATTTCAAATGCGAAGTGGTTGATTGTTTATTTTCTAGTTTGCGCAAACAGAGTCAAAGGCTGCGCCGGTGGTGACTTTCGCCAACAACCGGCGCAGCGTCGAGCTTTTTTTAACTAACCAACGTAACCCTCTTCACCATGTTCGTTGATGTCCAGACCCTGGATTTCAACCTCCTCCGTCGGACGCAGACCGACCAGCGCCTTGGTGATATAGGCGATGACAATCGTACCCACGATAAACAGCACCAGTGAGACAACCACGGTCTTCAACTGCTCAACCAATTGCGGCTGAAAGATTTTGTCCGTGACATACTTGCTCAGGTTGGTCGCCAGGTTCGGATTGGCGGCCTGACGGGCGAACATGCCGGTCATGATCGCGCCGCACATACCGCCGATGCCGTGAACGCTCCACGCATCCAGCGCGTCGTCCATGCCCAGCCAGCCCTTGACCTTGTAGCAGAAGAACCACGGAATGGTGCCCGCGGCGATGCCGATCCACAGCGCGCCCGAGGGCAGCACATAACCGCAGGCCGGAGTGATGAGCACCAAGCCCGCCACTGCACCGGAACAAAAGCCCAGCACGGTGGGTTTGCCTTTCACAATCCAATCCCACATCGGCCAGACAAAGGAGCCGACCGCCGTGGCGATGGTCGTGGTGGTGAAGGCGTTGGCGGCAATCACGTCACCGGCCACCGCGCTGCCGGAATTGAATCCATACCAGCCGACCCACAGCATCGAAGCACCGATGTAGGTCAACACAATGCTGTGCGGCGTGAAGTTTTCCTTCCCGAAACCGAGGCGTTTGCCAAGGATGATACACAACACCAGACCGGACCAGCCGGAAGACATGTGCACCACCGTACCACCGGCGAAGTCAAGACCGTGAATTGTCGCGTTCGCATTCCAGCAACCATTCATCATGCCGTTGACGCCCCAGACCATGTGACCTTGTGTGTTGTACACGAGCAGAATCCACAAGGTCATGAACACGAAGATGGCCGAGAACTTCATGCGTTCGGCAATTGAACCAACAATGAGCGCCGGCGTGATAATGGCGAACATCAATTGGAACATCGAATACACGTTTTCCGAAACCCAGTACGAGTAGCCCGGATTCGGCGCCGACGTGACGCCCTTGAACATCCAGCAAACGCCGGGATTGCCCATGATGCCCTTGATCCAGTCATGGGTCATGCCTAACGGACCGGTAGGAGTGCCATCACCACCGAAGATCATTCCATAACTGCAAATGACCCACAGGATGGTCGTCAAGCCGGTAATCAGGAAGCATTGAGCAAGCACGGACAGCACGTTCTTTTTGCGAACGAGGCCGCCGTAGAACAAGGCCAGACCCGGCAGCGTCATGAACAACACCAAGGCTGTGCTGGTCAACAACCAGGCGTTATGACCAGCGCCGGGAAAAGAAACATTGGCCCCAACACTGTTGGCAAGGTTAGTATTGATAATATTCCCGGCCAGCCCAAAGTTCACCGTCCAGTTCCCGTTGGTGTCCTTATACGGCGCGGTCGGATCGGCGTTTTGGAAATACGCCTCAACGGATTCCATGCGCTGTTCCATGGTTGGTGCGTTGGTGGTCCAGGCCGCAACGGGCGCGTTGGTCGCCGCCATCGCCATGGCGTTGGTGCCTCCCATAGCCATAGTGTTCGTTTGCGCGCGCAACGAGGTCAATCCGAGCGCGGTGCCGGTTATCAAAGCGAGTGTCAGTAAATATCGTTTCATGTTTTTATTTCTTATGAGGTTCAAGTTCCTGGTTGCTTACACAGCCGCATCGCCTTTCTCTTCGGTCCGGATGCGCACGGCCTGTTCGATGCCGGCCACGAAGACCTTGCCGTCGCCGATTTTCCCGGTCTTGGCGGCCTTGATAATGGCGCCCACCGCGGCGTCCGCCTGGTTGTCAGCCACCACCAGTTCGATTTTTATCTTCGGCAGAAAATCCACAGTATATTCGCTGCCACGATAGATTTCGGTGTGGCCTTTCTGACGGCCAAACCCCTTGACCTCGCTCACGGTCATGCCTTCGATGCCGATTTCGCCGAGGGCGTCTTTGACCTCTTCGAGTTTGAACGGTTTGATGATCGCTTCAATTTTCTTCATATTTGGTTCATAGTATGTTTGCACTGCGCCTGTCCCAGCCAATCGGTGCGTCCGCCGCTCCGGCGCCGCTCAGCTTTCGCCCGCAATTCACGGGCGCGTATAGCATGTTTCTGTGCAAGGCTGCGATTGGCTCACGCGCGTTTAGCAACGGCAATGCCAGCCGGAAAAAATTTACGGGGGAACGTCAATAACAGGCCGTTTTACAAGGAGTTGCGGGCAATGGTTCAAAATGGCGTGGCGATCGACACACCCGCAATCCCTGTTTCCTTTTGCGCACGAGACAAAATTATCGCCAGCGGGGAATGGTGAATAACCCGGCAACACTTCCGGGCTGGAATGGAAGCAAAATGGTCGGAGCGACAGGATTTGAACCTGCGACAGCCAGCTCCCAAAGCTGGTGCTCTACCAAGCTGAGCTACGCTCCGGTCATTCTTGATTTATGATTAACGACTGATGATTGCAACCACGCGCTAATCATAAATCATCAATCGTTATTCGCAAATCATAAAAGCCGGCTGGACGCTTGGACCATTCCTGTTAAATTACCTTCGATATGGCAATCGAAACGCCCGTAGCCCAGAAAAAGGTCAATCTTCGCCGACCCGACATTCTCGAGGCCGTGCAGGCCCAGGTGTTATCGCATTATCGCAGCGAACTCGTCGAGCGCGTCCGCGCCAACGGCTGCGTGCTTTCCGCCGACAGCCTTACGGTGAAGCTCGCCAAGGAATTTGGTTTCTGCTATGGCGTCGAACGCGCGATTGACCTCGCCTACGCCGCGCGAAAATATTTCCCGCCGGACAAGCCCATTTATCTGCTCGGCGAAATCATTCACAACCCCGAGGTCAACGACCAGATCCGCAACATGGGCATCCAGATCATTTCACCCAAGCCGACCGAGGACGAAATGACGCGCCTGAATGCCGGAGACGTGGTGATGATTCCTGCGTTTGGCACCGAAGTCGGCACGCGCAAACGGCTGGAGGAAAAGGGTTGCGTGCTGGTGGACACCACCTGCGGCGACGTGATGAGCGTCTGGAAGCGCGTCCGGCAATATTCCAAGGAAAGCGTCACCAGCATTATTCACGGCAAGGCGTGGCACGAGGAGACCAAGGCCACCAGTTCGCAGGCGCGCGCCTACGGCAGCGGACATTATCTCGTCGTCTTCAACCTGGCCGAAACGGATTACGTCTGCCATTACATCGTCCATGGGGGCAACAAGCAGGAATTTCTGGAAAAGTTCAAGGGCGCGTATTCGCAGGGGTTCGACCCGGAACTGCACTTGCAGGCGGTCGGCGTGGCGAACCAGACCACCATGTTGCGCGGCGAAACCGAGGAGGTGCAGCGCCGTTTCAAAGCCGCCATGGAGAAGAAATACGGCGCCGCCAGCGTTGCCGAACATTTCCGTTTCTTCGATACGATTTGCGGTGCGACGCAGGACCGTCAGGACGCGTTGCAAAAACTGCTGCGCGAGCCGATGGATTTGCTCATCGTCATCGGCGGCTACAATTCCTCCAATACGTCGCACCTGGCGGAAATGGGCGAGGCCAAGCTGCCTACTTATTTCATCAAGAACGCCGCCAAAATGGAGTCCGACAGGCTGATCCGCCATTACGACCAACACGCCAAAAAGGAAACCGAGACCCGTGACTGGCTGCCGCCGGGCAAAATCACCGTCGGCATCACCGCCGGTGCGTCGTGTCCGAACAACCTCATCGAAGATGTGATTCACCGGTTGTTTGAACTGCGCGGCATTTCCGTCCAGAAACTCCTGGCGACTTGACATGCCGCCGACCCCATCGAAAAAGGGAAACGATTCGGTGATTCAGAATCGTTTCCCGCGGCAAGCTGAGTTCTCCACCTGCAACCGCAACTAATAGCAACGCAACCGATAGAACTTGTTGGTGGGAGTCACTGAATAGTCTGTGTAAGGCGAGGTTGGGAACCCGGGCACATCCAAATAGGGTCCGCTAACGTTGGTCGCTGATTGCAGATAGCCCGCGCCAGACCAGGTCACCACAACGTTGGTAGGCGGAAGCCAATGAATCATGACCGGACCGCACATGGTCAGCTTGAACGAGAGATCCAACGGCACCGGTGGCCCGCCGGCGGCCGGCTGGTAGCCTGTGGGCGTCCAACCCGGATTGGCAATTGGCGGGCTGCCTGGCCAGGGAGCGTGCACACTGGTGTCCTTCAACACATTAGTCGCGGTTTTCCAGCCGTAGTTGTAAGCGGTGCCCACCGGTAATTGCGCATACGCGGCCAGCCAGTAGGTTTTGGCATTGTTGCTTGTTCCGGTCTGCTCGAAGGCGTTGGTGGGATAGAAACAATAATACCACACCACGGAATCAGTGCCGAGGATGTTCGTCGGACCGGGATCAAGAAATTGCTCCTGTGCGTTCGCCGTCCAAATCGTTTCGGCGTATTGCCCCGGAGCGAACCATTGCTGCCACAGCAGGTTGGTGCCCGGGTGACTGAAAGGGTTCCCCGGGCCAACCGGCACGTCGTCATAAATTCCGAGCCAGAAGTTGATGCTGTTGGTTTGCGCAAGATTGTTCAACCACGAGCCCCACAAATGAATGTCGCTGAGCGGACCGGTGTTGGTGCAGACAAAGTCGTCAGCCAGTACGTAGGGCGTGTTCCAGACGTCAAAGCCGCCCAGCGTGTTTGGCCATTGGACATATTTATCAAAGTCGCTTTCCACGCAAACCAGCGGCGGCGGAGTCACCGTCGCGATCTTGAACGCCAAATCCAACGCACCGCCGGTCGGGGCCTGAAGCGTCGGTTGCCAGCCGGGGTTGCCCGGAGGCGGCGAACCAGGCCACGGCGCGTGAACGCTGACGTCGTTCTGCACATTGGTCGCAGTCTTCCAGCCGAATTGGAAAGTGTTGCCCGACGGCGACTGGGCATAGGCCATCAACCAATAAATCATGGGCGATGCGGTGGTGCCTTGCTGAATGAAAATGTTGGTCGGATAGAAACAATAATACCAAGCTTCCGAGTCACTGCCGATCGTCTGGGGAGGACCCGGATCCAGGAAACCTTCCTGTCCCGGAGCCCACGGAGACTCGATATACTGTCCCGGCACAAACTTTTCCTGCCAGAGCAGGTTGCCCGGATGGCTGAACGAGTTGGTGGCGCTGGCCGGTATGTTATCGTAAATCGCCAGCCAGAAGGTCAGTGAGTTGGTCGCGACGAGATTGGTGTTCCAGGAGCCCCAGAGATGAATGTCCGAGACCGGCCCGGTGATGTTGCAGACGAAGTCATCGGCCAGCACCCACGGGCCGTTGTCCCACACGTCCAGGCCGCTGAATAGATTTGGCCACTGGACATATTTGGCAGTGTTCTCTGTGCAGGCGGGCGGCGTGTTGGTCGGAGTCGTGAGCGCGAAGGCAAGGTTGATCAGCTGGCCGGTTTGACTGTTGGTCATCGTTTGCCAGTCGCCGATGGGCTGGCCGCCGGTGGACGAATAGTGCCCCCAAACGGCACCGTCGTTGTAAGGGCTCAAGGTCGTTTTCCATCCATACACCGGAACCGTGGGCCCTCCGGCAACCTGAGCATAAGCCACCAGCCAATAATTGGTCGGATTGGCTGCGGTCCCCTGTTGCAGAAACGCGTTGGTGGGATAAAAACAATAGTAATAAACCTGAGTGTCCGAGCCGGGGAAGCTCCGCGTGCTCGGGTCATAAAATGATTCAGTCCCCGTTCCATAGACGGTTTCCGCAAATTGCCCCGGGCCAAACGACTGTTGCCAGAGCAGAACCCCGGGATGGCTGGTGATAATCTGGCCGCTGGAAAAATTCGTGACGGCGGGAACATCGCTGTAAATGCCCAGCCAGAAATTGGTGATTGTGCCATGGGCGTCGCCCAACCACGAACCCCAGATGTGAATGTCCGAGACGGGACCGGTGCTGGTGCACGGAAAATCGTCCGCCAAAACAATGTTATTCTGGCTGTCCAGCACGTCCATGCCACCATCGGTATTCGGCGGAAACACGACCTTGAAACCGTTGGTTTCGACGCACTGTGTCTGGCCGATAGCGTTCAGCGCCGCCAGCGATAACATCGCGAGTGCCGACGCGATTTTGTTGCAGGGAATTGGGGGGGGGATTGGCTTTTTCATGTTGCCCTCGCTCAAATGAATTCAGTTTTGAATGTCTGACATTAACAAACCTCTGAGCCCTCCCGAGTCAGGGCCGGTCAAGCGTCACAGCCCGGATTCGTTTCGTGCGCACTCCGCACTCAACCGATTGGGCTCGGCGTTGTCAGAGAAGAAGCTTGCGGCTGGCGCGCCTCGCCCCAATCTGGTCTTTATTTAATTCAGTTATCGTAATAATGTCAATCAGAATCTTGTAACGTTTGGGTGTCAAGGGCGTGGAGGGCCCCGAACGGCGCGATTGCCTTTACACTAATCTGTATTACCGTCCGCCGCTCCGCTGGTTGAACCGGCGTTCGTTAAAAATGCTCGAACACCTCTTCCACTGTTATCTGGCTCATCCGAGGGAAATTGGCGTCGGGGCGCGGCGGCGCGTTCCCAAGACCGGCCTGCATCGCGCCGTTTGCGATTATCTCACCGGCATGACCGACTGCTATGTGGTGCTCGAATACGAGCGGGCTTTCAGAAAATCACCTGAAACGTGAGAAGCTATAGCGAGCTGTGGCCGTTTATTTACGATAGGCGATTTACGATTTACGCCGTCATCCACATTCCAAGGCCACTCGTAAATCGTATATCGCCAATCGTCAGAGTCGCATGACCGTTTCATCATCCGCAAGCTCGGCCAGCAATTGTGCCACCGTCTTCCCCTGCCCCGGCAGAATCAAACCCGGCGCAATTTCACTCAGCGGCTGAAGCACAAACCGCCGCCGATGCGCCCGGGGATGCGGCAAAACCAGTTCCGGCGTGTCGCGGGTTCCACGGCCAAACGCAATCAAATCCAAATCCAGCGGACGCGGCTCATTCAGAACCATTTTTGGCCGGCGGCCAAATTCCTTCTCGAGCAGCCGCAACTTTTCCAGCAGTGATTCCGGTGTTTCATCTTCTTGCAGCACCAGGCCGACGACGGCGTTAACGAACATTGGCGAACCCGGCGGACAAGCCACCGGCGACGTTTGCCAGAGTGAAGATTTGAGAATTGGCTCGTCGGAAAGATTTTGCAGCCGCGTCATCGCCTCCAGAACGATTCGCCGCGAATCGCCCAAGTTCGAACCTAACGCCACAAAAACCATCCTCGATTTTTGATTCCGGATCTTTAATTTTGCGCGACCACTCACCCGCGCATTTGAAATCGTAAATCGCAAATCGTAAATCAAAAACTATTTAAGTCCGAGCACGTCCTGCATGTCGTAAAGGCCGGGCTTTTGCTTGACGACCCAAAGTGCCGCGCGCAAGGCGCCATTGGCAAACGTGTCGCGGCTGGACGCCTTGTGGGTCAGTTCCACGCGCTCGCCGTTGGCGGCAAAAACCACCGTGTGATCGCCCACCACGTCGCCGCCGCGCAGGGAATGAATCCCAATCTCGCCCGGGGCGCGCTCGCCGATACCGAGCCGCCCGTGCCGCGCCACCTTGTCCAGATGCTGCTTGCGCACTTCGGCCAGGATTTGCGCCAGCGATTTGGCCGTGCCGCTCGGCGCATCCACCTTCATGCGGTGATGCATTTCCGTGATTTCCAGATCGTAATCCGGCCCCAAAATCTCCGCCGCCTTGCGGGTCAGCCAGAACAGGGTGTTGACGCCCGTCGAAAAGTTTGAGGTCCAGACCATCGGAATTTTGGTTTTGAATTTTAACACCTCGTTTCGCTCGGCACTCGTATGTCCCGTGGTGCCGATGACCATGGCTTTCTTGTGCCGCGCGCACAGGCCTGCAATGTCGGCCGTCGCCGTGTGGGAACTGAAATCCACCACCACGTCCCCCCGCGCCACGGCATCCGGCAAATCGTCGCCCATGTCAATTTGCGCCGCGACATGCAACTCCCGAAAATTCTTCGCGCAGGAAACGAGCGCCTGGCCCATCCGGCCTTTCGCTCCGGTAATAATGATTCTGGTCATAATGATAGCAGATGGCAGATGGGGCATTGGATTTGTCATTTGCGGTGTTCCCAACTCCCGTCTCCTATTTCCTATTTTATTATGCCGCACGTCTTCATCGTCGCGCGCAATTTCGCGCGGTTGGCCACGCTCATTGGCACCAGCGGCAGACGATATTCTTCCTCGATCAATCCTTTCATTGCCAGCGCGGCTTTGACGGGGACCGGGTTCGTCTCAATGAACAAATCCTTGAACAACGGATACAGTTTCGCATGCAACTGTGTCGCCTTCCGGATTTGGCCGCGCCGCAAGGCGGCCACCATCTGTGACACCTCGCGGGGAACGACATTGGAGGCCACACTAATAACGCCATCCGCGCCCACCGCCATGAACGGCAGCGTGAGCGAATCGTCGCCGCTCTGAATAACGAATTTCGGGCCGAGCGCTGCGCGCAATTGCGATACCCGGTCGCAGCTGCCGCCGGCTTCCTTGATGCCGATGACGTTCTTGCATTCGCGCGCCAGCCGCCGGACGGTCTCAACGCCGATCTCGACGCCGCAACGTCCCGGGATGCTGTAAAGCACGATGGGCAGCCGGGTCGTATGCGCGATTTCGCGGAAGTGCTGGAACAAACCTTCCTGCGTCGGCTTGTTATAATAGGGAGCGACCTGCAACGAACCGTCCGCACCGATTTTTTCGGCCTCGCGCGTCAGATAAACCGCTTCGCTCGTCGAATTTCCGCCGGTGCCCGCAAGCACTTTGACCCTGCCCGCACAAAATTTCACGGTCAGCGCAATGACTTCCAGGTGTTCTTCGTAATCCACCGTGGGCGATTCACCGGTGGTGCCGACGGGCACGAGGCCATCCACCCCCGCCGTGATTTGCATCCGGACGAGGCGTTCCAGGGCGGGGACATCCAGTTGCCCGTTTTTGAACGGCGTCACAATGGCGGTGTAAGTTCCCGTGAACATGGTTCTATGAGGCGGATAAATTAGCTCAACCCCCGCGTTTGACCAGCAGGAAATTGCTATCTCAGCGGCATGATTTTTACTTCCACTTCCATTTTGCGGTCGAGCGTGCCATGGTAATTGCCGCTGACGGGCGCCACGTCGGCGTAATCGCGTCCGTGGCCGATCTTCACGTAGGTCTCATCAATCTGACGGTTATGAGTGGGGTCAAGGGCGCGCCAGCCGGGACCGGGAAGATAAATCTCCACCCACGCGTGCGTCGCGCTGGCTGTCTCGGTCGCCAGATACCCGCTGACATAGCGCGTGGGAATTTTCACACTGCGACACAGGCCGATCAAAAAATGCGCGAAATCCTGGCAGACGCCGCGGCGGTGCGTGATGACGTCGCGCATATGCGTGTGAACATGCGTGGAATCTGACTGGTATTGAAGGAACTCATAAGTGAAATCCATCAGTGCCAGTGCTGACGGCCAGATGTCCTTCCGGTCTTCAATCGCGTCCAGGGCCAGTTTCCAAACCTCCACATCCAGTTCGATGTAACGGCTGCTCTGCAAAAAGTCAAAACAGCGTTCCGCCTCCAGCGCGTCTTCAACCTTGTCCAACGGACAGAACACGGCATCGGCGGCGATGGGTTCGGGCCAGTGCGTTGCCACCTTCACGCTGCTTTCGATCAGCAGGGAGCTGTGCGCCGAGGGCACTTCGAAGTGGTGTACGAGGTTCGAATAAAAATCAATATAACGATTCAGGCGCACGTCCGGTTGCACGCGCAAGGAAAAGGATTCCACCGTTTGATGGGGAGTCGAGGGCGGCTCGAGGCGCACGTCGTTGAAACTCTCACGTGCGGGCGAGGCGTAGGTGTACTGCGTGCGATGCAGGATATCGTATTTCATTTCAGAAAATTCGGGGTCACACTTTGCGCAAATCGAGTGTGAATGGAAAGTCAGGATTCAAATTTCGGGGTGCGACGGAGATTTCCCCCGGCGTGTGGCCGTGGCGGAAAAACCGGGCGAGCCGGCGCGCCTCAGCCTCGTAGCTGTTCACGGGAAACGTCTCGTAGCTGCGCCCGCCCGGATGGGCAACATGATAGGTGCAACCGGCGATGCTCCGGTGGTTCCAGGTGTCCACGATGTCGAAGACCAGGGGCGTGTGCACGCCGATGGTGGGCTGCAAACATTCCGGCGGCTGCCAGGCCCGGTAACGTACGCCGGCTACCGCTTCGCCGTTCGTACCGGTCGGATGCAACGGCAGACGATCACCCCCGACGGTGACGGCGAAACGATCCCCCATCAGACCGCGCGCCTTGACCTGCACCCGTTCGACCGAACTGTCCACGTAACGCACCGTGCCGCCGGCGCCCGGTTCTTCCCCCAGCACATGCCACGGCTCCAGCGCCGTACGGAGTTCAATCTGAACATCGCGTTGTTCCAGATCGCCAATAAAGGGAAAGCGGAACTCGAAATGGGGCGCGAACCAGTCAAATTCGAACGGATACCCGGAGTCGCGCAAATCGCGGATGACGTCCTTGAAATCCGTCTCGCAGAAGTGCGGCAGCATCCAGCGGTCGTGGATATCCGTGCCCCAGCGAACGAGGCCATTCTTGTATGGCTCGTTCCAGAACCTGGCGATCAGGCCGCGCAGCAGGAGATGTTGCGCCAGACTCATCCGCGCGTGTGGCGGCATTTCAAAGGCGCGCATTTCGACCAGGCCCGACCGCCCCCCGGCGCTTTCCGGGGAGAACAGTTTGTCAATCGAGAATTCCGCGCGATGAGTGTTGCCACTCGCATCAACGAGCAAATTGCGAAACAAACGGTCGCAGAGCCAGGGCGGTGTGTAACCTAATCTCCGGGTATTGCGTTCCAGTTCCTTGAACGCCACTTCGAGTTCATAGAGCGAATCGTTGCGCGCCTCGTCAACGCGAGGCGCCTGGCTCGTCGGGCCGATGAACAAACTGCTGAACAACCAGCTTAACGACGGATGATTCTGCCAATAGGCAATCAGCGAGCGCAATAAATCCGGCCGGCGCAGGATCGGCGAATCCTGCGGCGTATCGCCGCCGATAATGATATGGTTGCCGCCGCCGGTTCCGGTATGGCGGCCATCGAGCATGAATTTCTCCGTGCCCAACCGCGTGAGTCGCGCTTCCGCGTAAAGCACCGTCGTGCGTTCGACCAGCTCGTCCCATGATTGGCTGGGATGCAAATTGACCTCAATCACGCCGGGATCGGGCGTAACGGCGAGCCGGTTCAGGCGCGGATCACGGGGCGGTGCTTCACCTTCGAAAATCACCGGCGTGCCCATCCCGGTAACGGCGGTTTCTATGCCCGCGACCAGGTCCAGATAATCTTCCGTGATTGCAACCGGCGGCATAAACACGTGCAACCGGCCGTCGCGCGGTTCGACGCACAGCGCCGTGCGGATGATCCACGGTGCGCTCTGGCCTTGGACCGGACGGCGATTCGGGTCATCTTCAAATTTGGGTAATGGCGGCAATTCAATACGTTCCTCTTGCGGCTCGCCGAGTTGCTGCGCCTGCCGGCCGGGACCATAACCGGCGGGCCATGGCGCATCACCCCCGCGCAAAAATCTTTGACCGGAGCTTTCCGGTTTGCGGGTTTTATAGGGAAACTCCTTCGGCAACTTCGGCAATTCCGGCTGCGACGGATCCAGTTGGCGAATCCATGGATAATCTTTTTCGCCAACCCAGGGAATCGAATCCAACGGCAGGCGCAAACCCATCGGCGAATCGCCGGGAATCAACCAGAGCGTGTCGTCATCGCGCAGAAACCAGGCGCCGGACATCCAGCCAGGCCGGCCGCCACCTGTCGCGCCGGAGCCCGGCGAAGGCGGATACCACGCGCGCCTGATCGGCAGGGCGTAGCCGACCACTTCGCCCAGGCCCTTCTGGAAGACACGTGCGATGCGGTCGCGTTCCAGTTTGTCCTTTAAATTCGATTGCTCCGGCGTAACGTTGGACGGTAAACGGCGTTCTTTCCAGATGTAATAAAACGCGTCTTCATAGCCGGGCAGCATATATTTCGGGTCAGCGCCGACGACGCGCGAAATGCTTTCGAGCAAAGCTTTGGCGTCTTTCACCGTGTAGCCGTAGTCTTTTGATTCATCGGCAATCAGGGAGTCATCTTTCCAGATTGGCACACCGTCCTTGCGCCAGTAAACTGCCAATGCCCAGCGCGGCAGTTGCTCGCCGGGATACCATTTGCCCTGGCCGTAATGCAGCAACGAGCCGGGCGCAAATTGTTTGCGCAGCCGTCGGATGAGCTCGCCGGACAGCAGGCGTTTCCGGTGGGAAACGGCGGTGAAGTTCCATTCCAATCCATCGGGGTCGTCGATCGAAACGAAGGTCGGCTCGCCGCCCATCGTCAGGCGCACATCGTCTTTCTTCAAATCGGCATCAATCGCGTGGCCCAGCGATTCGATTTTGGCCCATTGCGCGTCCGAGTAGGGCAAGGTGACACGCGGTGATTCGTGGATGCGCGTCACCTTCATATCGAGACTGAACTCGCATTTGCATTCGTCCAGCAACCCGGTAATCGGCGCGGCGCTGGCGGGATCGGGCGTGCAAGCGAGCGGAATATGGCCCTCGCCGGCGAGCAGGCCGGAGGTTGGGTCCAGCCCGATCCAGCCGGCACCCGGCAAATAGACCTCGCACCAGGCATGGAGATCGGTGAAATCCTTTTCCGTGCCGCCGGGCCCGTCCAGCGCCCTGACGTCGGCCTTGAGCTGGATCAGGTAACCGCTGACGAAACGTGCTCCGAGGCCGCAATGACGGAGCAACTGGCAAAACAACCACGCCGAATCACGGCAGGAACCGCTCAACCGGGTCAACGTCTCCTCCGGCGCCTGTACGCCCGGTTCCATCCGAATCAAATATTTGATGTCCCGCTGAAGCCGCTGATTGAGCGCAACGAGAAAATCGATCGTGCGTGGCTTTTGCTCAAAGGGAATTTCCATCCGCTGCCTGTGGGCGCGGCGTTTGGTTTCACCGAGGAACTCTTTGCGGAGGGCGGTGAGGTAATTTGAAAACTTCGGCGTGAGCCGGCACTTCTTCAGGAACGGCGCAAGTTCGTGGTCCAGCGCCGGGTCATATTCGAACGGAAACCGCTCCGCATCCGGTTCGAGAAAAAAGTCGAACGGGTTGAACACCGCCATCTCGGCGACCACGTCCACCTGCACAAGAAATTCGCGGGTGGCCTCCGGAAACACGAGCCGGGCGAGGTAATTGGACTGCGGGTCCTGCGCCCAGTTGATGAAATGCTGTTCCGGGCTTATCCGGAGCGAGTAACTCAAAATGCGCGTGCGCGAATGCGGCGCGGGCCGCAGCCGGACAACCTGCGGGCCGAGATGGACCAGCCGGTCGTACTGGTAGTGCGTCTGATGATGGAGCGCGACGTGAATGGACACGGGAATTTACGATTGACGATGGACGATGGACGAGCGCATAGCGGTGACGAAACGGGGAAACGCAGGGCGGCGTTCACGCCGCTTCAAGGCGCAAAAGGGAATGGCCCCGAGGACCGCCTCTTGCCATTCGCGGCGGGCAGCGAAGGGCGCCAAGGCTCGCAAACTGCTGTTTGTTCGGGCAAAAGTTGTCGGTCGATCCTTCATTGGCACTTATAAATAGTTCTCGATGGGTTCCGCGCCGAGAGTACCGCACAGGGTTTCCCGATAGGCCGGTGACTCGACCTGCTCCAGAGTCTGTCGCGCGCGCGACAGCCGTTCCGCAATGCCGAGGCGCGCGGCCTCGTCAGCGTGGCTGGTGCGTTTCAAAAACCTGTCCAGATAATCCACGTGCCGGCGCCACAACCGCTGGTCGATCTTCTGCTTTGCCGCCAGGCGGGCCCCATACCAGTCGCTGCCCAGCAGGGATTCCCGCGTGAACATCTTCCGCAATTCGGGATCCTTAAGTCCTCTGCCCTCCCATTCATCGTTCAACATAATTTGTAACAACGCCTTCAATGGCGGACACGCCTGATTAATACTGCCGTCGTCAAAGTACATTTTCGCGACGCGCCTCTGCGTCGTGACGATGTTATCCATGCCATCCACGAACACATCCAGGCCCTGCAATTCCGGTTTGAGCATCTCGTCGGTGAAAACGGCCTGCGGATGATTGAATACGCGCCCGAAGAAATTGCGGACAAACCGCGCATTGATGCGCCAGCCCAGCCGGCTGGCCAAAACCATTTTGCCGTCATGCTCAAAATCCTCGCACTTTTCCAGACAGCGCTCGGCTATCAGAAATTGGGGGGCGCGCTCCTCCGGCGACATCCGGCACCAGATTTCCGGCACCAGGAGGCTGATGTCGTGGTCCACCCGGACGTTCGGACCGATATGGCCGGCGGCGGTGACAAACGCGTGATGGCCGGTAAGAATGAACGACACCAGCGCGTTGTTCAGGTCAATGATGGGCGGCAGCGCATTGAAGGGCGCCTTGGTGAGCGCGCCTTCCGAACCGGCGCCGGTGGTGGACGGCGACTTGCCGGTCATGCTGCAAATGAATTCCATGAACAGTTCCGGCAGCTCGAAGTAATGAATGGGATTGTAACACGCGAGTGAGCGGATGCCGGTTTCAGGGGGGTTATTGCGACGGCCCGGCAACACCGCGGCCACCGGATTGAGTACCGGCCGGTCCGGCGGCAGGCGGCGGCGCAGCCGCGCCCCCATTTCCGCCAGATAACCCTCGCGCGGCGCAGTCAGGTCGGGCCGGATTTGCAGATAGCGCGGATTTCTGGTCGGTTTGCCGTCCACCAGCCGCGGGTTGGCCGAAGAGACAAAATAGCCGGCATCGCGGGTTGCCACGCTTTTGATCAATGATTGCATGGGCTCGGTGAACTGGTAAAAGCCGATGGCATCCTCGATTAATTCGCGCGCCGTCCTGGCCGGCAGCGGCTCGTAGTTGGAAAAGAAATTGTCCAGTCGCGAAAAATCCGCTTCCGTCACCTTGTCGTACCCGCGATGAATGGCGTCATCCGGGCGCTGAAACAAACGGGCTTCCGCATTCAGAACAAACTTCAACGAGCCGTCCCCGTCCGCTTCCGGTTCCGGCACATCCTTGAGTACGCCCGGCGGCACGATGACGGACGCGGTGATATCGTCCTCGGCCTGGATTTTCACCGCCGGATTGAAGTCCTTGCGCAAGCCGAACGTGCGCCAGGAACCGTCGTGGTCAAAACCCACCCGCAAACAGGTGGTGACCAGCTTGCGGTTGTCACACTTCAGTTCGTTCGCCGGCTTGCCGTTGATAATGTCCACGCTGAAATGTTCGCGCCAATGATCGCCCCATTCCGGTTTGTAATAGCGTTTTACCACGAACACCAGTTCACGGAGGTATTGCGGGACGGTTTCGAGCCAGGCGTTGTATTCGGGTTTGTAGTCGTGTTCGTCCGGAATGAGCAGTTTAATCACCGAGCCCAGCGAACGCTCCGGGCTCAAAATGGAGCGTTGATCCGCGCGCGCCGGGTCGCTGAAGCGGCCGCTGTAATCACGCGCCATCAGTTCGGCCACCTGGTCAAAATCTTTTTTGAAATCAGCGACGAATACCGGGCCAGTGAGCACCGCATCGGTGATGGGTTTGGAAATCTCCGATTTGCCGCCGCCGGAAACCGTGCAGGGTTTATGGCAAAGTGTGCCTTCGGCAACCGTCCCGACCAGCCGCCAGGAGCGGTTGGCGCCTGGCTTTTCCATTCGAATCTTGTAGCCGGACGGGCGCACATAGGTTTTGCCGGGAAGCAGTTTGATGGAACGTTCGGTTTTTCCACCCGGCCACCAGACTTTTTGTTTGTGCAAATCGAAATGCGCGTCCTCCGGAACGTAAACAATGTCCGGATATTGTTTATCCACGGCGTAGCCATCGGGTTTCAGCTCCATCGTTGCACCGTGAACGGATACGGTCTCCGCGAAAGTATGGCCCATGCGTTTGACGTGCGTGTCACCGCTGAATTCCTCGCCCAGATCATAGGCGGGAAAAACCAGCGCGCCACCGGCATGTTCTTCCTCGCACAGACCGTAAAGATTGGCCGCGTAACTGATTTGTGTCTTCACCTCCTTCTTGCAGTAACCGTAGTAGTTGTCGGCAATAATCGTAACCATGACCCCGGTTTCGTCGCGGCAGGCGAGCTTGAAAGCGCCGCCGTTGTTGTAGAATTCCCATTCGTCTTTCCAACCCATGCCGTCGCGGCGCTGGCGTTCAGTGGCCTGGTCCCACGGCGGCAGCCCCGCTTCCTTCTTCGTGATTTTCGTCAGATGCGGCGCGAGAATGACGCAGCCGGTGTGGCCGGTCCAATGTCCGGTGTCCAGGCCGGCGTCGTTTTCGGGCAGGTTCGGGTCACCACCATTGCCGAAGATATTTTCGACGAAGTCGAGGTTGCTGACCAGATTGCCCGGCGCGAAGAAGCGAATCTCCATCGTTTTCCGCGGCGTAAAACCGGGGACTTCGGGGCAGACGACCGGCCGCAACAGCAACGAAACGAAACACTCGGCGGGATGCAGTTGCAGGGCGGTGAACGGGAGGCGCATGATCTCGCGCGGCGGATTGAAGGCGAGGCTTAACATCTTTCCGAACACCGCCTTCGGCACGCCGATTTTATCTTCCGGAATCGGCAGGCCGCCTTCGGCCACGTGAAAGATGCCCTGCGTCGTGCGGCGATCACTTTTGGGATTGTGCAGCACGCCTTGCCGGACCCGGTAGGAATTGAGAATGGGGGACGCAAATTCATCGCGGTCCACCGGCAGCGACAATGCACGCGCCATGCCGGGACGGTCCAGCGTGAGCGTGCGCAACGGCAGTTTGGTTACCGGCACGTCCTGCAGGTAATCGTAGAGGAACGTCTGAATCCGCTGGTCGGCGGGGCAGAGATGATTGGCCAGCAACCGCTCCTTTTCGCGATACTGCGCGATCAACGAGGAAACCATGTCGCTGAGCGGCGCCTCTTCGCCGTTCACCACCGGCGGAAAGCCGAGCAATGACAGTTTGACGTTGAGGTAAGGAACCAAAGTGGCGGATGCGCTCATGCGGCCTCCATTTCCAGATAACGGATGCGCTTATGCACATCCGTGTTGATGGAGTGATACGGCTGCGCGAGATTGCCCGGGTCGAACAGGGTTGAGCGCATGTGCTCGGCATCGTCATTGCCGATGGCATCCGTGAAAATCGGCAGCAAATAATCAATGCCCAATTTGGACGGCTTCATCAATTTGGCGTCGTACAGCGCCGGGTGCAGTTTGCGCGCATGAATAAGTCCCCAGCGATCCCGGAAACGATTCGCGTCATAACCCTCGACGTGAAAGCCTTTGTGGGAATTATACTGGAGCACCGAAATGGCGTTGTTGCGGCCTTCCAGCAACAGGTCCACCGCCCGGGCGCCGAGCAACCCGGCGTAAAACCGGTCAAAGAGAATCGGTCGCCCGCCCCGTTGCGTATGTCCGACTTTTCGGGTGAAGATGGCTTCCCTGGCCGATTCACCGCGGCGATAAAGCTGGAAATAGCGGTCGCCGATCATCTGGACCAGCTTGTTGCGCAGGGCATCGGCTGCGCCACTGAGAACGAGATTCCCCGAGGGATCGGTGGATTTGGTTTCGGCGCCGAGTTCGCGGCCCTGCTCGTCCACGATGCCCTCGCCACAAACGATGACGACGTTCTTTTGCAGGTCGTAAATGTGTTTCACGCGCTGGACAAGGTGTTCGAGGTCCAGCGGATGTTCGGGAATAAGAATGATGTCGGGCCGACCGTAGGCCGTGCCGAGCGCGATGTACCCGGAATGCCGGCCCATGACTTCGATGATGGCAATCCGCCGATGACTTTCCGCCGTCGTACGGATGCGCCCAACGCCCTGCGCCGAAACAAAGACCGCCGTGGTATAGCCGGGCGTGGCATAATTGACGATTTGATCGAGATCGAAAGTCTCGCTGGCGGGAACTTGTTTGTAACGATACCCGCGCCTGGCCGCGGCATCGTTCACACGCACCCATTCGTCCGGCTCGCTGGGATAATTCAGGCCCAGATCATTGTCAATCGTCTTCGGCGCCAGCACCGCTGGCAGCCGCTCGGCAATCGGTTGCAGACCGTTCAGAGTGCCGTCGCCCCCGATGCAGATGAGCCCCTCGATGCCGAGCTTGCGCAAGCGCGATTCGACCACGTCAAGATCCCTTTGGTTTTCGGCATCCACATAATCGCGCGACGAGCCGATCAAAGTACCGCCCTTGGTCGGGTCGAGTTCGGGAATTTCCTGAAAGAGCGGATTCAAATGAACGTGCGGCACCCGCGGATTGAAGAGGCAATTGAAACCCTTGATCAGCCCGACCATTTCGACCTTGAGCTGGTTGGCGCGCACCACGGCGCCGTGAATGGTGGCGTTCAAGGCCGGCGTGTCGCCGCCGGCGGTCAGGATGCCGATGCGTTTCATGGTCCGGGTGGGTGACAGGTTTGCAACTGTTGTTGTTGTTCCTCCTGCTGAACCATGTGCTCTTCGTCGGGACTTTCAAACGGCTGAAAGATATAGGCCCGGAACAGCGCTCCGCCGATGCCATTCAGTTTGATCTGCGCCTCGTCCAGGTACCGGTGCAGCCCGATGTCAAAAACTTCCCCAATCGTGCTGAACTGCAATTCCGCCAGCAATCGGCCCGTGAGTTTTTCCGCATCGTTGCAGAAATGGCCATCGGCCACGCCGGAAATGCGCCGCAAGGCGCGGTTCAATTCGGTGACGCAAAACCGCGCCGAGCGGGGAAAATCGTCGTTCAGCAACAGGAATTCCGCCACAAACTTCGGATGCACGTTCGCACCATGGATCGTCCGATAGGCGTCCCACGCGCTGCATGACCGGAGCACCGCCGACCATTCGAGCGTGGTATTCTGGTCGATGTCCACCGGCATGCCGCACTCCGGCAGCGTCTGGTATCGGACGTCGAGGATGCGCGTGGTTTTATCGGCGCGTTCGAGGAACTGGCCGGTCTGCACGAACCACCAGCCCTCATCGTGAACCAGCGTCGCGTTGATGATGCCGATCAAATGCAGCGATCCGGCTTTGATTTCCTGGAAGAACTCGCTCGGGCTGCGCCGCCAGATCTTCCGCGCTTGCGGCGACCGCACAAACAGATACAGCCGGTTCAATTCCTCCCACAGTTCGGGCGTGAGCTGGTCGCGCACCATGCGGGCGTTCTCGCGGGCTTGTCGGATGCATTGTACGATTGAATTCGGGTTCTCGGACTGGAACACCAGGAATTCGCTGATGGCCTGGGCGGTGGGTTTTGAGTGCAACTGGAAGAAGGCCGCCTCATCGCCGGTGCTCTGGACAATGGGCAGCCAGTAGCCAGCCAGCTTTTGTTCGTCCAGGTCCCGCAAATCGAGCAACAATTGCAGGTTCACGTCCACAATGCGGGCGATGTTTTCGGCACGCTCGATGTAACGTGCCATCCAATAAAGCGAGTTGGCAACCCGGGATAACATCTATGATTGAGAGCCGAGGAATGGCGGTTTACGCAGCCGGCCGGCATAAACGTCAGGCCCCGACTGCGGCATTAGCGTCAATCGCAAATCGTTAATCACAAGTTTACTTGTCCCCGTACAAGACCCAGGTGTCCTTGCTGCCGCCGCCCTGGGATGAATTCACCACCAGCGAGCCTTTGCGCAAGGCAACGCGCGTCAAGCCTCCCGGAATGATGGAAACGCGTTCGCCGGACAGGATAAACGGACGCAAATCCACGTGCCGCCCTTCAAACGTGCCGTCGCAAAAAGTCGGGTGTTGTGACAGGTAAATCATGGGTTGCGCGATGTAATTGCGCGGCTCGGCCGCCACCTTCTTCCGGAACTTTTCGATTTCCTCCTTGGTCGCTTTCGGCCCCATCAACATCCCGTAACCACCCGATTCGTTCGCCGCCTTCACGACCAGTTCCGGCAGATGATCCAGTATGTATTGGCGGTCCGTCTCCTCGCTGGCCAGATAGGTCGGCACATTCGGCAGGAGCGCTTCCTGGCCCAGATAATATTGAATCATCCGCGGCACGAAATAATACATCACCTTGTCGTCGGCGATGCCGGTGCCGATGGAATTGGCAAGCGAGACGTTGCCCGCGCGATACGCGTGGACGAGGCCGGGAACCCCCAGCATCGAATCCCGGCGAAAAACCGTCGGATCGAGAAAATCATCGTCAATGCGCCGGTAAATGACGTGGACCGGCTGGAGCCCTTTGGTGGTGCGCATGAACACCCGCCCGTCGCGAATAAACAGATCGCGGCCTTCGACAATTTCGATGCCCATCTGCCGCGCCAGATAAGTGTGCTCGAAATACGCGCTGTTGTACGCCCCCGGCGTGAGCAATACCACCGTTGGATCGGCCACACCCGCCGGCGCAATGTGTTTGAGGCATTTCAGCAATTCCTGCGGATAATCCTCCACCGGCCGCACGCCGATGCCCTCGAACATTGCCGGAAATGCCCGCTTCATCGCCCGCCGGTTCTCCAGGACGTAACTGACGCCGGAAGGACAGCGGCCATTGTCTTCCAACACCAAATACCGGCCATCCTTGTCACGGATTAAATCCGTGCCGCAGACATGGATGTAAATCCCTCTGGGCACTTCGAAATTGACAAATTCACGCCGGAAATGCCGCGCGGACAGGACATAAAATTCCGGAACAACCCCATCCTTGATGATCTTCTGGTCGTGATAAATATCGTGCAGGAACAGATTCAACGCTGTGATGCGTTGAGTAAGCCCTCGCTCCAAATGTTCCCACTCGGCCGCCGGTATGATGCGCGGCAACAGGTCGAACGGGAAGATCTTCTCCGCGCCCTCGGCATCGCCATAAACGTTGAAGGTAATGCCCTGGCGAAGAAACGCCGTATCCGCCGCCTGCCGTTTGCCATTAAATTCCGCCGGCTTGATGCTGCCGAACAATTTGTGAAATTTCCGGTAGTGCGACCGCACGCCGCTTTTGGCGTCGAACATCTCGTCAAAACCACTGTTCGCCTTGTAATTCTTCAGCATAAGTTGAGTCGTTTTTTGCGCGGCATGGCCAATTTCCGCCATGCCCCACCCACCGCCCGCCCGCCTGGATTTTAACGCCGTACCGGCTGTTTCGGACCAATATCGCGCGGATTTTCAATGCCTTCCCGCAATCCGTGCTCCCGCCACACGGGATCTAACCCCACCCGCCCGATAATC
Organism: Candidatus Sulfopaludibacter sp.; assembly: GCA_035508155.1. GTDB lineage: Bacteria > Verrucomicrobiota > Verrucomicrobiia > Limisphaerales > UBA11358 > UBA11358. The sequence continues at coordinate 26,399 of DATJNM010000004.1, forward strand.
ATGGTCATGCTTTTAGCAGCCTGCTTGCCGAGCCCGGCCGCACGTTGCGGTTCGAGGACGGAATCCAACGGGACGGCGAAGCCGGGCGCCCGGCAGGACCTGTGAAATCATCCCATCACCGCATCATTCGAATACTTGCTATTAAAAATTCTGGCGTTTAATGTCTGCGCGCCTTGAAGAAGAACGGACGGCTCATCATCCCGCGCAAGACGATCTATCGGCTCTCGATTTATCTCCGTTGCCTGGCGCGCCTGCGCGAGAACGGTATCGGTACCGTCTCGAGCGAGGCGCTCGCCCGGGCCGCCGGCGTCAAACCCACCCAACTGCGCAAGGACCTCGCCTATTTCGGCACGTTCGGCACGCGCGGCCTGGGTTACGACGTCGCGGACCTGTCAAAACGAATTGCCGATGAACTCGGCACCTCGCGCCTGCAACCGGTGATTCTGGTCGGAGCCGGGCATCTGGGACTTGCATTGCTTTCGTACCGGGGCTTCGGCAAGGAGGGATTTGAAATCGTCGCCGCTTTCGACGCCGACCCGCGCCGTCAGCGCGATAAAAAGGTCCGCCAGCCGATTTTGGGCATGAACAAGCTCCCGGACTTTGTCCATCAGAACGGCACCCGGATGGCGATTCTGACCGTGCCCGCCGCCGCCGCCCAGGAGGTTGCCAACCAGCTCGTCGCCGCCGGCATCACGGGCATTTTGAATTTTGCGCCAATCCCCCTTTCCGTACCCGAGGAAGTCATGGTCAATAATGTCAACCTGGCCATCGAACTGGAAAACCTCAGCTATTTTATCCGGGAATGACGCGTGGGGCTTTCGGCGGAAAGCCGGGCTGAAATGCCTCTCGTTAGAGCGTTTCCGGGAAAACTGCAGCCGCCGACGTGAGGCGGCGGGCTCTCTTGGACAATGCCGCCTCGTTGCCTCGGCGGCTACAAAATTCATTGAACCGCTCCAGCTGGCGGCGCTCTGCCGGGATACCGCTAGGACACCTCCCGGATGCCCGGCAATGGAAATGGCACACCCTGTACGTTAAGCGGCCTGTAAAGATTTCTTTGTCTTGCGCCCCTTACGCGCCGGCTTCGCACCGGCGGTTGCCTCGGCAGATTTCGCCGGTTCGGCCGGCACATCAGGAGCAAGGTAAAGGTACCGGCCGCAATTTTCGCAGAGCTGGATGTCCTCGCCATGTTTCAGCGCCATGATGCCGCCAATGGGCACGCGCATGTGGCAACCGGTGCAAACCTGATCACGGACCGGCGTGATGCCCTTCTTCCCTTTGGCGACCAGCCGGTCGTAATGGCCCAGGATCTGCGGCGGAATCTTGGCGCGCAATTCCGCCATGGCCGCCTCGGTGTTCTTGTCTTCGACGTCGCCAAATTCGAGAGATTGCAGTTTGTTCAGGTTTTGAAGTAATTCATTCAATGTATTCATAAAACCGTCCGGGTATTGTCATGACATAATCGGGGGAAATCATCAAGCCGAATCCAGCCGCCCCAACAGGCGCAGCAATCCGTCCAGAATCGTGATCGGATGCGGCGGACAGCCGGGAATGTAAAGATCCACCGGCACAACACTTTCCGCGCCGTTTCGCTGCTCGGCATGGCCAGCATAAGGGCCGCCCGAAATGGCGCAAGCGCCAACCGCGATCACCAGTTTGGGCGATGGCACCGCCTGGTAGGTCCGGCACAAAGCGGATTCCATGTTGCCCGTCACCGGGCCGGTGATCAGCAGGCCGTCTGCGTGACGCGGCGACGCCACAAATTGAATGCCGAACCGGCCCAGATCAAACACGACCGTATTTAACACATTCACATCCGCCTCGCACCCGTTGCAGCCGCCGGCGCTGACCTGGCGCAGTTTCAGTGACCGGCCAAAAAGCTTCCGCGCTCTTCTCTCCAGCGCCTTCGCCAGCTGCTCCGAAAGCGGTCGGGCCTCGCCCAAAACCAGCGCCTCGCGGCTGGAAGCGGCCAGCCGATGTTCGGCGGTGAAACGAATGGCGCCCTCCGGACAGGCGCGCTCGCATTCCGGACAAAAGAGACACCGTCCCAGATCAAGTTCAACCTGCCCGCCTTTCACCGCGAGGGCGTCCGTCGGGCAAATGTCGGCGCAGACACGGCAGCCGTCGGGACATTTGGCGGCGTCGAGTTGCGGACGACCGCGCCATCGGTCCGGCAACACCGGCGGTTGTTTCGGAAAACCGACGGTGCGGTGTTTCTGATGGGCACGAGCTAAAAGAGCCTTCAGCATGGTGTCAGCACATTCCAGATTGACGATGGACCAGTTCCGCAACGACGCCAAATTGCGCATCGATCGAAAATCGCAAACCTGCTCGCGATTTATCGGAGTCGTAAATCATAAATTCAGAGGTCATGGCCACAGTAGGACAGGTTGAAACTTTTGTTGCCGAGCGGGAAATCAGAAATTTGCTGGTCGCGCAGCGCCAGCGCCAATCCCATCCAATTGTGAAACGAAGGATCCACGACCTTGTAATGGGCGAATTTCCCCGCCTCATCGGTCAGCACCACATGGCAAATCTCGCCACGCCAACCCTCGGTCAACGTTACCACCGCGCGATTCGGCGCCAGCGGGCCGGCCTCCGCCCGCACCGGCCCCTCCGGCAGCGCCTTGAGTTGATCAAAAACAAACGCCAGCGAACGCTGGATCTCCATCCAGCGCACGTGCGCCCGCGCGAAGACCGTGCCGGTGTGATACAACGACATCGGAATCTGCGCGAACCGGTAAATGCCGGAGGGGAATTGCGCCCGCACGTCGCGTTCCAGTCCGCTGGCCCGCGCCGCCACACCCACGAGTCCCAGTTCCCGGGCGGTCCCGCGCAAAATCGGACCGGCATTCTCAAACCGCGAGCGCACCGACGGCGCGTCCCACAACAGGTTCACCGCGTTGGTCACGTCCCGGCGCGCTTGCGCCAGGCGTTCTGCCAGTTGCGTTTGCCGGGCTTCCTCGAGATCAAATAAAACACCGCCGGGCCGAACCAGGCCGCGCCCGAAACGACTTCCACAAATCAACGCCGTCAGATTCAAAAAATCACCCCGAATGCGCCCGCAAAAACTGGCCGTGGGTAGATAGCCAACATCGCCCGCCAGCGCACCGAGGTCGCCGGTGTGGTTGGCCAGTCGCTCCAGCTCCAGCGCCATGGCTCGCAAAATCTGCGCCCGCGCCGGCACGCGGCAGCCCGCCAGCGCTTCCACCGCCTCGCAATGCGCCAGCACGTGGCCGATGGTCGTGTCGCCGGCCAGTGTTTCCATGTAAGGAATTGTCCGCTTCCCCGGGCCGCCCACGAGCGCGCGTTCGACTCCGCGATGCTGATAACCGAGCGAAATTTCCAGGTGATGAACCTTTTCGCCGTGGCATTGAAAGCGAAAATGTCCCGGTTCAATGATGCCGGCGTGAACGGGGCCAACCGCAACTTCGTGAACCTCTCTGCCTTCCATCATGAAAAAATTGGCGACTCCGGGTTGTATCGGCGTTTCCGGGGAGCGCTGCCAGGCGTCGCGTCGCGGAAGATACGAGTGATGAAACCGGATCGGCTTCAACCACGGATGACCTTCAGGACAGATGCCCCATTGCTCGGCTATTTCGCGCTCGAACCAGTGTGCTTGCGGGCAGGCCGGCGTCAGCGCCGGATAATGGTCGCCCACGTCGGTCGAGCAGAGAGTCAATTGCCCTTCCGCGTCGTTGGCCAGCACGACGCACAGCCGGACCCGGTCAGCGCCGCCCGGTTGCCCGAACAATGCCATGAGGCGACCGCCGTTTTCACAGGTTTGCAGGACTTGTTCACGAAAATCATCGAGGCCCAGCCGGGGAATTTCCGCGCGCACCACGGCATCGCCGTTGCGGATGAAACCAGTGGCGCCGGTATTCATTGCGCACCTCCGAGGGTGGACACGATTTGGCGCAGCACATTCGCGAGCCGCTCTGGCACAGTCAAACCGAGGCACAATACCAGAAAACCGAGCACCGCCGGCGGCGCGATTTGCCACCAAGTTTCGTGCGCAGCGAAGTGAGGCTGCAGACCGCCGTGCCGGGGCGCAGCGTGCGAAGGCGGGCTGGTTTCTTGCTGCTCTTGCGAGCCACGACCGGGCAAGCCGGCGGAGGGAGGCGGTTCACCTTGCGCCATGGCCAGAAACGCCGTCGTCATGCCGATGAAAATGATCGCGAGGAAACCGAGCAACACAATGGCCATCCACAGATGACCACTGTCAAACGCGGCTTTCAGGATGGTGAATTTGCTGAGAAACAATCCAAAGGGCGGCGTGCCGGTGATGGCCAAAAAGCCCGCCAGCCAGAGCAGCCCGGTCGCCGGCGCGGCCATCAACAGTCCATGCACCCTGGCGATGTTTTTGTTTTGGTAACGGGTCAGGATGTTGCCCGAAAGCAGGAACAGCATGGCCTTGGCCAGCGAGTGGTTCACGGCCTGCAACATCGCGCCGAAGACACCCGCGCCGCCCAGCCCCATGCCGATTGCCATAATACCCATGTTCTCGACGCTCGAATACGCCAGCAGCCGTTTGTAATCCGTCTGGCCAAGAATGAAGACCGCGCTCACCACCAGCGAAATCAGCCCCAACGCCAGCCAGACGTCCCGGCCGAAATTTCCCAGACCGGCCGCCACACAGATTTGCTGGACACGAACGAGCCCGAGCAACGCGCAGTTCAACACCGCACCGGACAACAGCGCGGATACGGCCGCTGGCGCCTCGCTGTGCGCGTCCGGCAGCCACGTATGCAACGGCGCCAAGCCCATTTTGGTGCCATAACCGACGAAGAACAGGAGACCGGCGACCTTCAACCACGGCGTCTGCAAATCGGCGGCATGCGCCACCAGGCTGGACAGCACCATGGGGGAAGCGGCGCCCGTCGCCGGCGTCGCCGCCACGCCCAAAAAGAAATTCGCCAGCAATGCCAGGGCGATGCCGACCGAGCAGATGAGCAGATATTTCCAGGTCGCTTCGAGTGAGCGATGGTGCCGGTGAAAATAGATCAACGGCGCGCTTGCCAGCGTGGTGCCTTCGATCGCCACCCACAACAAGCCAAAGTGCTGGCTGACCGTCACGAGCGTCATGGCCGCCAGAAACAAAAGGAGGCAGCCAAGAAAGGCCGCTTCCGGCGCGTTATCGAAGAGAAATCCTTCCTCCGGGTCCGTGGCGTGCCGGTTTGCCTCCTGGCCGAGATAGCCAGCGACATAAAACGACACCACCAGAAACAGGCCGCTGGTGATGCTTAGAAACAGCAGTCCAGCCGCGTCCAGCGCCAGCCAGCCGCCCAACGCCGGCGCGGGCATTCCCTCCCAGCAGGCCGCCGCAAGCGCCGCATGCATCAGCGCGGTCCCGATCAGCAGTCCGCGACGCAGAACCGGACGTGGGAGGACAAACGCCACCAGACCGGCCAGCAAAGGCAGAATGACCAGGGCGAGAATCATTGTGATTGCGGAGGGCGCACGGCAGAGCGCGCCTTAGACAGGTATTCCCCTGGCGCGTCGGAGTTTCGTCCAATCGTAAATCGTAAACCTGCTCGCGGTTTATCGGAGTCGTAAATCATAAATCCGCTCAATCTTTCAACGAGCTCAGCCGGTCGGTGTTGATATGATCGAACTCGCGGTTGATGTGGAAAATGGTGATACCCATGACGAACACCGCCACAAACACGTCCAACAACACGCCCACCTCCACCAGAAACGGCGTCTGCACGGCCACCCCCACCCCGAACGTGTAAATACCGTTCTCCAATACCAGAAAACCCAGCACCTGGTTCACCGCGCGCTTGCGACTGACGATGAGAAACAGACCGGCGAAGATGGAAAAAAATGACACGGGCACCAGCCAGGGCGAGGCGATGTTCCCGGGAACCGGCAATCGCGCGCACAGCCAGAAAGCCGCGCCCAACGCCGCCGCGCCCGTCACCAGCGACGCAGCGTAACCGACGTAAGGCTCGACTTCGCGGGCGATTTCAGCCTCACGGATGGCCCGGAAAAGCAGCCACGGGAATACGACACCCTTGATGGCGATCGTACCCGCCGCCAGCAATGCGAAATGCACCGACAAATCCTGCCAGTGCGCCAGAACCGGCAGCAACCCGAGCGCCATGCCCTGGGCCGCCACGACCCGGATCGAAGCACCCAGCCGGCTGGAACCCAACAGCTTCAAATTGGTCAGCACCACCAGCGCGAGAATGAGTTTGGTGATGAACATAAAAATCAGGCCAGGCTCAGTAAAAACGCCACCGCCACCAGCGCACCCGCACCGACCAGCAATTGCGGCACAATCACCAGACGCAGCCGCGCCATGACCGATTCAATCACGCCGACCACCATGGCCACGACCAGCATTCCCGCCACCGCGAGCAGGAGATTTGGCCACAGGCTGCCAATTGCCGGCAGCACCATCCCGACAATCAATGCCGCGAACAGCCACAGCTTGAGCGCCGCGCTGTAGAGAATGAACGCAAAATCCGGTCCGCTGTGGTCCAGCACCATCACCTCGTGAATCATGGTCAGTTCCAGGTGCGTGTCCGGGTCGTCCACGGGGATGCGCGCGTTCTCCGCCAGCAACACAATCATCAACGCAATCATTACCAGAATCAGCACCGGGCCGGCTTGCAGCCAGTGCGCGCCGGCCACAGTCCCCAACAGGGTTGAGAGTGAAAGCGCGTTCGCCTGCCGCGCCAGGACGGCCAGGGCCACGAACAAAGCCGGCTCGGCCAAGGCGGAAAAGAAAACTTCGCGGCTGGCGCCCATCCCTTCGAAACTTGAACCCGTGTCCAGCGCCGCCACGACGATAAAAAAACGCGCCAGCCCCAACAGACCGGCGAACAGCAAAAAGTCCGCTGGAAACGCAAGCAGCGCCGGGACATTCCCCAGCGGCATCAGCATGGCCGCCGTCACTGTGGCCGCCAATCCAACGATTGGCCCGGCGCGAAATATCCACGAGGTGGCCCGACTATAAACCGCGCCTTTTTGCAACAGCTTCCACAGATCGAAATACATTTGCAGCAGCGGCGGCCCGCGCCGGCCGGCAAACCATGCCTTGGTACGGTTGATGACCCCGGGCAACAACGGGGACAACCCCAGCGCCAGCGCCAACGGAATGAAGGAATCGAGGTTCATGGTCAGCGAAATTTCCACACCAGCAACACCATCAACGTCGCGGCAATGTAGAGGATGTAAAGCTGGACATTGCCGTGTTGCAGCCAGCGCAATTGCGACAACCACGCCTCGCCCCTCTCGAACATCGGCCGGTACATTTCCTCCCGGGAAAGATCGGGCGTCTCGGTCTTCAATGCGGCTTCAGTCGGAAAAAGGCCGCGCGGTGCCGATATTTTTTTCTTCGTGCCCAACAACGACCGGAACAGATCCGTCAGCGGCTGGGCGAACGAGGAAGCGGTGTATTGTATTCGTGTCGTCGGTTGCGCGTAGCCGCAACCCCAGGTCACGCTCTCCTCCACCCGCCGGTTTGCGAGCAGGCCACGCCGCACCAGAATCAACATCGCCACCAGCAGCAAAAATGTCGCCGCCCCGATTATCACGAACGTCAACGAAGCCGTCGCCGCGGCCAGAGTTATCCCGACCAGCTCGGGCGGCCGGGCAGTGATAGTCGTCAAAACCTTTTGCAACCCGCCGATCACCATCGGCGCGAACAGACCGATGCCGGCGCAGCCCGCCGCCAGGAGCAACAAGGGCAGGCGCAAGGACCATCCGGTTTCGCGGGCGCGCCTTGCGTGTTCACTGCGGGCTTCGCCGAGAAATACGATGCCGAATGCCTTGGTGAAACATGCCACGGCCAGACCGCCAATCAGCGCCAGCCCGGCGATGAGCGCCAGCAACGGCACGGCCACCGGTTCGCCGGCGGAAATGCCGCCTTGGAACGCGGCAAAGAAAATCAGAAACTCGCTGACGAATCCATTCAGCGGCGGCAAACCCGAAATGGCGACCGCGCCGATGAGAAAGGTCGCCGCCGTCCACGGCATCCGTTTCAGCAACCCGCCCAGATCGTCAATCTCACGGGTTCCGGCGCCGTGCGCCACCGACCCCGCGCCGAGGAACAACAGGCCTTTGAACAAGGCGTGATTGAGGACATGCAACAACCCGCCCCCAAAGCCCAGGACCATCAGCACGGCTGAATCCGTGCTCATGCCCAACAGCCCGACGCCCAGGCCCAAGGCGATAATGCCAATATTCTCGACGCTGTGATAGGCCAGCAGCCGCTTCAGATCGTGCTGGGCCAGCGCAAATAATACGCCCAGCACGCCCGAACTGAGTCCGATGGCGACGAGTCCCCACCCCCACCATAACGGCGGCGCGCCCAGAAACGTGAGCGCGCGCAACAATCCATAAATTCCGGTTTTGATCATCACTCCCGACATGAGCGCCGAGACGTGGCTCGGAGCGGCCGGATGCGCTTCGGGCAGCCAGACGTGCAACGGCATGAATCCCGCCTTGGTCCCGAATCCAATCACGGCCAGCAGGAACAACACATTGGCCAATCCTTGCGTGTGAATGCCCTGTTTGGCCCAGACGTCGAAATCCATCGAACCGGTTTCCCGTGCCAGCAGAAGAAAAAACGCCAGCAAAAATGCCGTGCCCAGATGCGTGGCCACGAAATAAATCCAGCCCGCCTCGCGCACGGATTGGCGTTCATGCTCGAACGTCACCAGAAAGAACGACGCCACCGCCATTAATTCCCATGCCACGAGAAACAGCACGGCGTTGCAGGCCAGCAGCACGAGCACCATGCCCAGCACCAGCAAATGATAGAAAAACCAAACCGGACCCAACGGCCGCTGACTCTGCCACAACCGCAGGTAACCGACGCCGTAGATCGCCGAGAGCGCCGAAAGCAGTAGCGTCGGGATCAGAAACCACGCCGAAAGTGGATCCAGTTTAATGAAAAATTCGCCGTAGGGCACCGGCCACGGCAGATGCAGGGCCACGGTTGTATCGCCCATTAGCACCCGTAACGCCGGCAGGCAACCCACGATGGCCGCCATGACCACCGGAAACGCGCCGAGCCAGGAAAAATTCAAGCAGGGACGGTTCATCAGCCATAGCGCGACGAACCCGCCGAAGAGCAGGACGACCATGGCCGACACCAAAAAAATCACGCCAACGCCTCCTGCTGCGTGCCTGCCGGGGGCGTTCGCAGCGTATTGCTGATTTGTCTTGCCTCCGCCAGAATTTCATCGCGGCTGGCCTGCCTGATGATCAGCGATTTAAAATCGGGCTTCCGCAGGGCGAAAGCCAGGCGCGAGAGCAGGTGCAGGTGCGCTTTGACAGTCGGACTGATCAGCGTGAACAATGTCTGGACCGGCTGACCGTCCAACGCCCCGAAATCCACCGGCGCTTCCAGGAAACACAACGTCACAACCGGCTGCGGCACGTGCAGGACAATCGGGTTGCGTACGTGGGGAATAGCGATGCCGTCACCGATGGCCGTGGATTCCAGCGCCTCGCGCGCCAACAAGACTTGCAGCAGAAACTCGCGATCCACCTTGTCCGGCAACCGCAACACTTCCACCACGCTGCGAAGAACGGCCGGCTTGTCCTTGCCGGCCAAACGATAGAAAATTCCACCCACCTCCATGGCGGCGGACAATTCGGGAAGCGACGAGGAGCCCCCTTCCGGTTCTTCAAAAATCCGTGGCGAGACATTGATGCGATTGGCCGTCGCCCATTCCAGCAACTCCGCCCGGTTAAACCGGTATTGTCCACTCAGACGATAACCAGGCAGCTTTCGCTCGTCGACCCAGCGATAGACTGTCTTTTCTGAGATGTTCAGCAACCCGGCTACATCTTTGACTGTCAATTGCATCCGCTCATAGTGTCAAAAGCGCTCTATGTGCTTTGGACATCTTTGGACACAATAGACGAAATGCCACGAATGGATATGAACAGAATTGGCGATTACTAATCCTTTTTTGCCGCCTTGACTTCAACATGCAGATCACGCAACTGACGCGGCGTAACCGCGGTTGGCGAGTCGGTCATCAAGTCGGTGCCTTTGGCCGTTTTGGGGAAGGCAATCACATCGCGAATGCTCGGCGTGCCGCAGAGAATTGCATTGAGGCGGTCGAAACCGAGGGCGATACCGCCGTGCGGGGGTGCGCCGTAACGGAACGCTTCCAGCATGTAACCGAATCGCAACTTCGTTTCTTCCGGCGGAATTTGCAGCACTTCCTCAAACACCGTCTTCTGCACGTCGGGCTGATGGATACGAATCGAGCCGCCACCGAGCTCCACGCCGTTCACCACCACGTCGTAATGCTGGCCACGCACCTTCTTCGGGTCGGTCTTGAGCATCGGAATGTCCTCCGCCACCGGCGCGGTGAAGGGATGATGGCTCGAATACCAGCGGTTCTGTTCCTTGTCGAAACTGAGCAGCGGAAAATCCACCACCCAGAGAAAATCGAACCGGTCGGCGGGAAGGGTCAGCCTCCCCTGCTCCTTCAAGATGTTGGCGCAGTAACGGCGAATTTCGCCGAGAATTTCGCACGCGTTCAGCCATTGATCGGCGGCGAACAAAATCAAATCGCCTTCCTCGATTTTTAATTTTTGCGTGAGCGCGGCTTTCTCAGCCTCGCTGAAAAATTTCACAATGGGCGATTTCCATTCAACGGTAGCGCCGTCTGCCCCCTTTTCGACCTTGATGTACGCCAACCCTTTCGCGCCGAAGCTCTTGGCGTAGTCGGTCATCGTCTCAATCTGGCCTTGCGTGGCCCCGGCCATGCCCTTGGCGTTGAGCGCCTTTACCACGCCGCCGGCGGCGACTGCGCCACTGAACACCTTGAATTTGCTGCCGCGGAATTCCCCGGTGAAATCCTCCAGCTCCATCCCGTAACGCGTATCCGGTTTGTCAATCCCCCAGCGATTCAAAGCTTCCCGGTAGGAAATCCGCTTGAACGGCGTCGGCACGTCAATGTTCAGCGCGGTCTTCCAAATGCGTTTCAGCAAACCTTCGATGAGCGTGTAAATGTCCTCGCGCTCGATAAAACTCATTTCGAGGTCAATCTGGGTGAATTCGAGCTGGCGATCGGCGCGCTGGTCTTCGTCGCGGAAACAACGGGCCAGTTGATAATACCGTTCGATGCCGCCGACCATGAGGATTTGCTTGAACTGCTGCGGCGACTGCGGCAGCGCGTAAAACTGTCCGGGGTTCACGCGGCTCGGGACAAGAAATTCGCGCGCGCCTTCGGGCGTGGACTTGAACAACATGGGGGTTTCGATTTCGAGAAAACCCTGTTCGTCCAGGTATTGCCGCGTGGCCATGGCGACCTTGCTGCGCAGGCGGAGATTGCGCGCCATCTCCGGCCGGCGCAAATCCAGGTAGCGATACTTCAAACGCAATTCCTCGTTCACCTTGCTGGCGACTTCCGGGTCGTCCACCGGAAACGGTAAGACGTCGGCGACGTTGAGCACGTCCAGCTCCTTCGCCATCACCTCGACTTCACCGGTGGGAATTTTCGGATTGTTGGTGCCTTCCGGCCGCTGCCGGACCTTGCCGGCCACGCGGATGACACATTCGCTGCGCAAGGCCGCCGCGCGCTCGAACAGGTCCTTCGGCAAATCCGACGGATCGAAAACGGTCTGGGTGCGTCCTTCACGGTCGCGGACATCAATAAAAATCAGCCCGCCGAGATCGCGGCGGGAATGGACCCAGCCGGTCAGCGTAACCATTTGCCCGATGTGCGCCGGGCGCAGTTCATTGCAATGATGCGTGCGTTTCATTTAATTTCAGTGGGAGGGTTGGCGTGTCGCTGACCCAAAAATCAAGGACGGCGGCACGCCGTCCCTCCCACCAAGCGGATGCACAGTTTGGCCGGACTGCGCCCGGGTTTCAAAGTTTTTTTAACAGGCAATTCCCTGCTCGCCACGGCCCCGCGATTCGACTAATGTACCGTTGCCATGACCGAGTTGCTCAAGCCGGAAGTTGTCATCACCCACGAAAGCGATCTCGACGGCCTGCTTTCCGGCGTTTTGTTGCAACGGCTGGCCAGGAAGGTTTTCAATGCCGACGCGCCGCTGGAGGCCTACCATTACAACCAATGGAAACAGCGCGACCTGCGGGAGCGCGCCGCGTGGGTCGCGGACTTCACCTTCGAGCCGCGCCTCGACAAGCCGGAATGGATGCTGGTTGACCATCACGTCACGGACGTTGCGCCCAAATATGCCCGGCTCGTTCATGACGTGAACAAGGCCGCCGCGACCTTGTGTTACGAACTCTGCCGGGAGCACGGCCTCGGCTCGCCGGCACTTGACCGGCTGGTGCATTTGAACAATGTTGCCGACCTGTTTCTGGAAGATGACCCGGACTTCGTGATCGCGGGCGATTACGCCAGCCTCGTGAAGACCTACCAGTTTTGGAATTTGCACGCGCTGATCGGCGGCGAGATCGAGCGGCTGCTCGAGCATCCCCTGCTTGAAGTCATGGCCACAAAACGCCGCATCGAGGACCCGCTTGGGTTCGAGTGGAGCAAAAACAACGTCACCGAGCTTTGCCCGACGGTTGGTTACGTGGACACCGTGGTGGGCAATAACAACCTCGTCGTGCATCAGTTGCTGGAGAAAAAAGCGACGAAATATCCGGTGTTGGTGACGCTGTTCCGGCGCGGGAACCTGGTGTTTGCCAGTTTCCGCAGCCGCGACGGCGAGGCGCTCAAGGTGGCGGAAAAATTCCAGGGGGGCGGCCACGCCAACGCCGCCGGCGCCATCCTGCCCAAATCCGTTCGCTACATTCCCGATGCCGTGGAATATCTGAAGCAGGTGCTGAGCCCGAAACGCGACGTGCCGCTGAACAGTCTGGAAAGTCTGTTTGCCGGGATTGAAGCGGAGCAGAAGAAATGAATGTTGATTAGCACGCCTGCTGCCAGACGTAACAAGCCGCGCGCAATTTTGCTGCTCGGTTATTGAAGAAATCGTTGAAGGGTTCTGAGAGACCAGAACCCCTCACTGCATCTGTGAACGGTAGAATCGCACCAAACAGCCCGCTGTATTTGTGTCCGTGAACTGCCACTGCCCGCTGGCCCCAGCCAGGTTGGTAGAAATGGGCACCCAACTCACCGGTGGCGAAAGATTCGTAGCGCAGAGCACTGTGTTGGTGGAACCAGGCTGGCTTACACAGTTAAGCGTGACACTGCCATCAATGTTTTGAGCTGCTTGGTAAATAAGCGGCGAGGCGGTCACAACCAAGGAAGCGATGCTGCTGGTTACACTGCCGCTGGAATCGGTCACCACTGCTTGATAGTTGCCCGCATTAGCTGGAGACACGTTATTCAGCGCCAAAGACGGTCCTTGAGTGTTGGTCACTTTGCGGATGCAGCAGTTATTCCCGTCTGAAATGAACAGGTTGCCTGAGGTATCCACCACCACGCCGGTCGGAGTATATAAGAGGGCGTTGGTGGCCGGACCGCCGTCGCCGAAATAGCCTGCATATCCAGTGCCCGCGACCGTTGTGATGATCCCATTGGTATTGACCATGCGGATGCGGTTTCTGTCACCGTCCACAATGAATAGGTTGCCCGAGTCGTCCAACGCCACACTGGTCGGAAGATAAAAACTGGCGTTGGTGGCCGGACCGCCGTCGCCTTCGTCGCCGGTATAAGCCCAGACGCCGTTACCCGCCACCGTCGTGATGATACCGTTGGTGTTCACCTCGCGGACGCGGCTGTTTTCAGTGTCCGCAATGAACAGGTTGCCCGAAGTGTCAAACACCACGTCAAAGGGATAATATATACTGGCATAGATGGCAGGGCCGCCATCGCCGGAAAACCCTCCCGGGCCACCGCCCACCACCACCGTTAGGAAACCGTTGGTGCTCAATTTGTAAATCACGCTATCGCCCTCGTCGGCAAAAAAACAGTTGCCAGAGGCGTCAGTCGTTAAGCCCTCGGGACACAACAAACTGTGATTGGTGGCTGGGCCGTAGCCATTTCCTCCACCTGCCACCGTCGTGATAATGCCATTGGTGTCCACCTCGCGGATGCGGTTGTTTCCATTATCCGAAATGAATAGATCGCCGGAGGCGTCCAACGCTACACCCGTGGGAATAAACAAAGCGGCATTGGTAGCTGGACCGCCATCGCCGGAAAAACCGTAATTGCCATTGCCCGCCACCGTCGTGATGATACCGCTGGTGTTTACTTTGCGGATGCGGTTGCTCATACTGTCCGGAATGAATAGATCGCCGGAGGCGTCCAACGCCACAGCACCGTCAACTCCACTCAGATTGGCACTTGTGGCGCCGCCGCCGTCGCCGCCACTTCCTCCACCCGCGACCGTGGTGATGATCCCATTGGGCAGATTCGTTGAATTCAGTTGCCATTCGTAGGTGAAGGATGCGCCATTGGAAACGCCAACTACGAACGTAGCATTGCAGCCCGCCCAAACGACCTGACTGGCTGGCTGATTGGTGATGGTGGCTGACTGTGCGTGCAGTGGTGCACTTGCCATTCCCAGCACTATTAGAGTTACAAATTGAATGACGTTTCGTGTTGTACCTTGCGCCCACATCAGCATGCGACAGGAAGCAGCAAAGGTAATGCCAAACATTTTAGGGATTAATATGCCAACGGTTCATCAAATAAAGTTAATGCACGCTGCATCTTCCGGCAGCTTTCCGACGGTGGACCCGTTACGTGGGGCATTTTTCCCTTTACGGTGCGGGCCGATGGCTCTGATGGCATCCTCTGGCCAATCGGGGTCGGCCAACAAGCCGGTCAATTCGATGGAGCTAAAGAATTTTATCGCATCGGGTCTCAGCTGACCCAAATCCGCAGTTTTTACCTTTTCTTGAGACGACTCCTGTTTAATATCGCCACTGTTTATGTCTGAACTCATTCGCGCCGACGGGCGCAAGGCAAATGAACTTCGCCCGCTGCGCTTTCAAAATCACTTCGCGCCGCATGCCGCCGGCTCCACGCTCATCGAGTGGGGCAATACCCGCGTCATCTGCGGCGTGACCATCGAGGAAACCGTGCCGCGGTGGATGAAGGAGCAAAACATCAAAGGTGGCTGGATCACCGCCGAGTATTCGATGCTCCCCTACTCCACCCTGGAACGCAAATCGCGCGACGCCAGCCGCGGAAAAATTGACGGGCGGGCGCAGGAAATCCAGCGGCTCATCGGCCGCGCCCTGCGCGCCGTCATCGATCTGGAAAAGCTCGGCGAACGCACGATCTGGGTGGATTGCGACGTGCTTCAGGCCGACGGCGGCACGCGCACGGCGGCCATTACGGGCGCATACGTGGCGTTGTGCATCGCCATCCGGCGGCTGATTGCCTCCGGCAAGGTGACGGACAATCCCATTCTCCACGCCGTCGCCGCCGTCAGCGTGGGCATCGTGGACAACCGGTCTTTGCTGGATTTGTGTTACACCGAGGACATGGCGGCGGCGGTGGACATGAATCTGGTCATGAATTCCGCCGGTGAATTCATTGAGCTTCAAGGCGCCGGCGAGCAAGCTACGTTCGGCGAAGCACAACTGACGGATTTGCTCGCGCTCGGCAAGACCGGCATCCGCAAACTGCTGGCCGCCCAGGAACAAGCGCTGGCCGCAGCCTGATTTCACCCGTGGGCAAGGTTTCTCCCAAAATTTCCCGGCGGAAGAGCAGACCGTCGCCTCCCACGCGATTGTTGTTGATTCGCCATGCCGAAATTGAACGGCGCTATCAGCACGCGTTTGGCGGGCGGATTGACATGAGCCTTTCCCCACGCGGCCGCGCCCAGGCCCGGACATTGGCAAAATTCTTACAAGGCAAACCACTCGCCGCGATCTACGCCAGCCCGATGAAGCGCGTCCAGCAAACACTGGCCCCTTTCCTGAAAAATGGCGCGCCGGCCCAGACCATTCTGGCCGGCCTGCAAGAAGTGGATTTCGGAGACTGGTCGGGATATACGTGGACTGAAGTACGCGAGAAATTCGGCGTTCATCCCTACGACTGGCTGGACGAAATTGAACTGGGGGCCGTGCCCAACGGCGAAAATGGCGTCCAATTCCGCGCCCGCGTTGAAGCCTGTCTGTATGAAATCATCCGCCGTCACCCGGGCGAAACCGTCGCCGCTTTCAGTCACGGCGGGGTCATCCGAATGATACTCGCCATCCTGCTTCACCTGCCGCTGCCGAAGACCAATTCGTTCGAAATCGAATACACCAGCGTCACGCAAGTCGCCCTGCACCCGGAATTGAATGAAGTGGAGCTGCTCAACTTCACGCCCTGGCGTGATTGGGTGAGATGAAAGGGAGCCAATTTCGAAAGGTGGGGCGACACTCCCGGCGAGCCGCAGCAGGATTTGATTTTTCGGGTTTCGGCTCGCGAGAACGCTCGCCCCGCCGGCAAACGAGGAATCAATCGCTCTGGAAGATCTCGGTCATCACAACGTCCGAAGCGGAAGACGCCGTGGCTGAACTGTTGGGCACCATTCTCGATCTGCCCGCTTCGATTTACTTCGACACCGAAAGTGAAGGGAGCACGGTCACGGCTTATCTTCAGGAAAAATTGCGTTCGCCGCGCAAAATCCGCGCTGCAATTTCCACCGGACTGAGGCTGATCAGAGACTGCGGGTTGAAAACGGGCGCCGGCAAAATCGTCCTGGCAAAGGTGCGGCGGGAAAACTGGGCCGAATCGTGGAAGCGACATTTCAGGCCCATCGAAATCAGTTTCCGAAATCGGAGGGACGAACTCTGTGAGTCCCCATCTCGGCGCAGAAAATCAGGAACTCGTGCAACTCGTCCCTCCAAAGCAACTGGAAAATCGCTGCTGATCAAGCCAAGCTGGAGCAGGCGCAAGGCGCCGAAAGGCCAGGCCGAAATCGTGCTCGATCCGGGCCTGAGCTTCGGTACCGGCCATCACCCGACAACGGCATTCTGTCTTAACGAACTTGTACGATTCCAACAAGACAAGGACAGCGCGCCGCGCCGTTCGCGCGGCTCGGCGAGCCGTCCGGGCCTTCAGCCGCTGTCTTTTCTGGACCTCGGCACCGGCTCCGGAATTCTGGCGATTGCGGCGGCAAAACTGGGATATTCGCCTGTGTTTGCAATGGATTTTGACCCGGAGCCGGTTCGCGTCGCCCGCGCCAATGCCCGGGTCAACCGCGTCGGGCCAAAGCTGGCAATCCGGCGCGGCGACGTGACCAAACTGCCATTCCGACCCCGGCGGCAATATGATTTGATCTGCGCCAACCTGATTTCCAGCCTGCTCCTGACGGAGCGACGCCGGATTGCGGCGCAATTGAATCCCTCCGGGACGCTCGTGCTGGCGGGTATTTTAAAGCCGGAATTCAGGGAAGTCCAAAGAGCTTATAAAACCTTGGGATTACGCCTGGTTTTGCATCGGGATGAAAAGGAATGGCGCTCGGGTTCATTCCGTTTTGGCGGTTTAAAATAATTTGAACAGCAGAAAAGGGGAGTCGGTCTGATTGAGTGAGGGCGTGAAGTATTGGCCGGAAGAATGGAAATTGGCATTCTTTACGCTACGAGTCCGGGGGGAAGAAAGGAAATAGCTATGATGAAGACATTGGAAGTCATCGGCGAAGCAGTTCGCAACCCCAAATATTCATTCCGCAAGGCGGAGCATCAGCCCAGAAAAGAGCGGAAACACCGCTACGAACGGCGAAAAATCAAGGAATTCATTCATCTTGGCGACTGGTTGGCTGAAGAACTGGCCTGAGGCCGGTTTTGAACAGCCTGTTCAGAAAGAACCAGTTAGATTCAGTCGGATCTAACGGAGCCGGAAAAATCACCGCTGGCAGGCGGGACAGATTCCAAAAAATTCCAGTTTGTGCGTCACGGCTTTGAAGCCGTTCCGGACGGCAATCTGTGATTCAATTTCGCGGAGAACACATTCATCAATTTCCACCACGCCCGCGCAACGCGTGCAAATCAGGTGATGATGATGTCCGTCATCGCCCTCGCCCACGAGTTCGAACCGCGCCGCGCCGTCACCGAAGTCGAACCGTTTCACCATTCCCATTCCCTCGAGCAGATGCATGGCGCGATAAATCGTGGCCAGGTCACAGCGGCCACGGGGCATGACGGAAAAGATTTCCCGATTGGTCATCGGATGCGGGTGACGCCGCAGAATTTCCAGAATGGCCTGGCGCGGGCCGGTAATCCTTCGCGATTGCCCCCGCAAACGGCCGGTCAGAACCGACAATTCCTGCCGTTTATGTTTGCGGGCATGAGCACGCGATTTCATTGCCGCTCAAAAATTCCACGAATGACCCGGAAAAGCAAGCCGCTGGACGCAAGCCGCACCCGCAACGCGGGATTACTTCATCAGTAACATCTGCCGCGCGCGTTTGATGGCGCTGGTCAGGCGGCGCTGGTAATGCGCCGGCAGGCCGGTGTATTTGCGGGGCAGGATGCGGCCCTGGTCGGTCACGAATTGCCGGAGCAGATTGGTGTTTTTGAAATCGAGCGCGTCGGCGGTGAAGTCAATTTTCGGTTTCGGACGCACCGTGCGGGATTCCATCGTACGGCGCGACCCGCGGCGATCCGATTTATCGGTGTTGGTTCGGCGGGGCATGATTATTTGATTTCGCGGTGCAGCGTGTGGCGGCGCAAGGCCGGGTTGTATTTTCTAATTTCCAGCTTCTCCGTCTGCAACTTCTTGTTGCGAGTGGTGGTGTAGCGCGACGGTGATTTCCCCTGCTTCCGCGCCTCGGTGCATTCAATGGTGATGATTTCGCGCGGCATAAATTATTCCTTCTCCTTGGCCTTTTCCTCCAACTCTTCCTCCTCGCCGTCCACTTCCGTGACCCCGGCGCTGTCAATCGAGCCCAACGCGCCAAGTCGGCGCGAACGCAATGCCCCTTCGCGCTCCAATTGCGCCTGGGCCTCAACGGTGAAGCGCGTCCACGGGATCGCCTCCAGGCGCGCCCGGGGAATCGTTTTCCCGGTCAACTCACAGATGCCGTAGGTCTTCTTTTCGATGCGCTTGAGGGCCTCTTCGATTTCATAAACCGCGTCCTGGTCCGATGACAGCAGGCTGAGAGCAAAGTCGCGGTCAAAATTATCCGTGCCGGAATCCGCCATGTGCAGGCTATAACCCGGCATTTCCTGGGCGGACTCCTTGGCCAGACCATTCATCTGGTTGCGCAACTGGTCGCGCAGTTCCAACAGCCGGTTGTAATACTTCTGCCACTCGGGTTTGATCCGTTTCGGCGCCGCAGCAACCGTCCTGGTTTTCGACACCGGCTGGCCGAGAATGGCCGCCGCCGTCGGCGAAATGGGCAGGTTGCTGCGTGGCGTTCCCGTATTGTTTTCTTTCTTCTTCGTTGTCACAGTTAAAATTGATTTTCCGGCCTTCAAAGCAACTTCCGGTCCATCAAAGGCGCGGGAATTTACCAGAGGAAAATAAATATGCCATAAAAATTTTCACAAATTTTTGGTTCTGCTGGCCATCAGCCTTTCTCAATGCAAGCGTACGCGTTATGATTGTGGATGCTCTCGAAGTTTTCCGCCTCCACCCGGTACCATTTCACCTGCGGATGCGCGTTCAGCTTCAGCGCCACATTGCGCACCAGGTCCTCCACGAACACCGGGTTTTCGTAGGCGCGCTCCGTCACCGCCTTTTCGTCCTGGCGCTTGAGCAGCGCGTAAAGCTCCGAACTCGCCGAGCTTTCAATCATCGCCACCACGTCCTCAATCCAGACCGGTTTGTTGAACCGCAACGCCACCGTCACCAGCCCGCGCTGGTTGTGCGCGCCGTATTTGGCAATCGCCTTGGAGCACGGACACAACGTTGTCACGTGCGCCTTTACCGTCAGAACGAAATCAATCCCGCCGTTGATGGCCGCGGCGTCAAAGCGCGCGATGTAGTCCATCAGACTTTCCCCGCGCGACACCGGGGAGCGCTTGGACATGAAATAGGGAAACTCGATTTCGAGATGGGACGTGGACGCGTTCAGCTTTTTTTGCAGAGAACGAAGAATACCCGGAATGTTCTCCACGTGAATGACGTTGCCGTGCGCGTTGAGCACCTCGATGAACCGGCTCATGTGCGTGCCTTTGAATTCCTTCGGCAAATCCACAAACATGCCGATGGTGGCCACCGTGTTCTGGACATTGTGCGCCCTGTCGCGCACCTGGATGGGGAAACGCAGATTCCGCACGCCGACCTTGTCGATCCGCAACTCGCGGTAATCACGCCGGCTCTGCATGTCGTGCAGCTTATCCGCCACCCTCGCTCTGCGCGCGACGCGGTTAACGCTGCCATTCCGGCTGATCTTAAGCATGAAAGGAAACTAGCAGCTTTGGGCAATTTGGCAAAAGGGAATCATCGGAAAAAGTCGGCTGTCGGCTCCCAAGCCGGCCATGGCGGCACGCCGCGATGCAAAACACTCGACAAGCAACGGCCAAAATTTATTTTCCCGTTATGGCCATCACCCTGGGATGGGCAAAATCGTTCGCGGCCGAATGGATTGCCGCCTGGAACGCCCGCGATTTGCCGCGCGTGCTTTCGCATTACTCCGACGACTTCGAAATGAGCTCGCCGTTCATCATCGAAATCGCCGAAGAACCTTCCGGTCGTTTGCGCGGAAAAGAAAAAGTGCGGGCCTGCTGGCAGGTCGCCTTGGCGAAAAACCCGGAATTGCATTTCGAGTTGCTGGACGTGTTCGTTGGCGCAAACAGTGTTGTGCTCCACTACCAAAGAAATTCCGGCCAGCGGGCCGCGGAAATTTTATTTTTCAATGAACAAGGTCTGGTCTATCGGGCGGCAGCCAATTACAATGAACTCTAATCCATGCGCACACGAGTTTTCTTCAGGCTTATCCATCTCCTGGCGCTGCCATCGTGCCTCCCCGCCTCGGCCGCCGACACCGTCCGCGTCGCCACCTATAACGTAGAAAATTATCTCCTCCAGCCGACTGAATCGCGGCCTTTTGTCAAATCAGCGGAAGCCAAAGCCAAAGTCCGCGAAAGCATCCGCGCGCTCAATCCCGACGTGCTCGCGCTGGAAGAAATCGGCGGCGGCGATGCGCTCGCCGAACTGCGCAACTCGCTAAAGGCCGACGGCTTGGATTTCCCTTATTGGGAATTGGTCGCCGGCGAAGATACCAACATCCACATCGCCATTCTGAGCAAATTGCCCATTGTCGCGCCCCGGCCGCACACGAATGAGATGTTCCTGCTCGACGGCCGGCGATTTCGCGTCAGCCGCGGTTTCGCCGAGGTGGACATTCGGGCCGCGCCGGATTTCACCTTCACGCTGATCGCCGCGCACTTGAAATCGCGCCGGCCCGTGCCGGAAGCCGACGAAGCCGAGGAACGCGTTCAGGAAGCCAAAATCCTGCGCGATATCATCGACCACCGTTTGTCGCGCCAGCCCGACGCGCCGCTGGTCGTCCTCGGCGATTTTAACGACGTGAAGGATTCCGACGCCGTCAAGGAAATCATCGGGCGCGGCCGGTTCCGGCTCACCGACACGCGGCCCGCCGAGCACAATGGCGACCACGCGCACGCGGCCAATGCTTTCCACGACCCGCGCGCCGTCACCTGGACGGAATACTACGGCAAGGAAGACGTTTACACCCGCATGGATTACATCCTGTTGAGTCCCGCCCTGGCGCGGGCCTGGGACCGGAACGGCACCTATATCCTGACCCTGCCGGATTGGGGCCTGGCTTCCGACCACCGGCCCATCGTGGCGACGTTTGAAGTCCGTAATAACTGACAGTCTGTTTGGGATTGATACAACTCTTTCAGAGTTGCCATCAGACCGGACTGGACCCGGCGTAGCCGCCGGCGCGTCAACGCCGGGCTGAAAGATTGAATCCCTTTGGGATTCTACCTGCAAACCTTCGCCATCAACTGCCGCAATACAAAAGGCAGAATCCCACCGTGCTGGTAGTAATCAATCTCGATGGGCGTATCAATCCGGCATTTGACCGAAACATTTTCCACTTTACCGTCCTTGCGGGTGATGCGCAGCGTCAGGTCTTGCTGCGGTCTCAGGTTCGCACCAAGGCCGACCACGTCGTAAGTCTCCGCGCCGTCGAGCCTCAGGCTTTGCGCGTTGGTGCCTTCCTTGAATTGCAACGGCAACACGCCCATGCCCACGAGGTTGCTGCGATGGATGCGCTCGAAGCTCTGGGCCACGACCGCGTTCACGCCAAGCAGATTGGTTCCCTTGGCCGCCCAATCGCGCGATGAGCCGGTGCCATATTCCTGCCCGGCAAGAACGACCAACGGCGTGCCGGCCTGCTGATATTTCATGGCCGCGTCGTAGATGCTCAGCTGTTCGGGCAGGGACGGCGTGCCGCCGTCCGCGGATTTGGGACTGCGACACCCAGTCCCTCCCATGTAAAGCGTCACGCCGCCTTCGACGCCCGGCACCATCAAATTTTTGATTCGTACGTTGGCGAAGGTGCCGCGAGTCATCACGCGGTCGTTGCCACGCCGCGAGCCGTAACTGTTGAAGTCCGCCGGCTCGACGCCACACTCCATCAGATATTTCCCGGCGGGCGACGTTTTCTTGATGGAACCGGCAGGTGAAATGTGGTCGGTGGTCACACTGTCGCCGAAGATGGCCAGCGCGCGGGCGCCTTTGATTTCGCGGATGTCGCCGGGCTGCATTGAGAAGTTCTCGAAGAATGGCGGTTCCTGGATGTAGGTGGATCTCCGGTCCCACTCATAGACATTGCCGGTGCTGGACGGGATGTCGTTCCACTTCGGATTTTGCGCCGCGAAATCCTGGTACAGCTTGCGGAACACGTCTGGTTGCAACGCGGTCTGCAGGAGATCGCGGATTTCGCGCAACGACGGCCAGATGTCCTTCAACCAAACCGCCCGGCCATCCTTGCCCGTGCCCAGCGGCTCGTGCGCTAGGTCAATGTCCACGCGGCCCGCCAATGCGAAGGCGACGACGAGCGGGGGCGACATGAGAAAGTTCGCCTTGATGTTCTGGTGAATGCGCGCCTCAAAATTGCGGTTGCCCGACAATACCGCCGCCGCCACCACGTTGTTTTTAACAATCGCCTCTTCCACCGCCGCGGCGAGCGGGCCGGAGTTGCCGATGCACGTCGTGCAACCGTAACCCACCAGGTGGAAACCCAGCGCGTCGAGGTATTTTTGCAAACCGGCCTTGTTCAAATAATCGCTCACGACGCGCGAGCCGGGCGCGAGTGAAGCCTTCACAACCGGACTGACGCTCAAGCCGCGCTCGACGGCTTTTTTCGCGAGGAGACCGGCGGCGAGCATGACGCTGGGATTGGATGTGTTGGTGCAGCTCGTGATGGCCGCAATCAAAACCGAGCCGTTGCGGATTTCGCTTTTCAATGCCTGTCCTGTTGCGGCGACGTGATCCGGTGTGGGACGATTGTTCGCCATCTCGATTTCCGTTTGCGGATTGACGTTCTGCGACCGCGCCTTCTGGAGCGAAATCGGTTCCTGGCTCCCACCGCCATCGGCAAACGAACCGTTGCCGGAAACGATAAATGTTTTCCCCAGTTCTTCGGGTTTCATGCCAAAACCGCTTTCCGTGACCGGCTTGCTGAAAGTGGCAATGAAACTTTCCTTCAGCTTTGGCAATTCGATGCGGTCCTGCGGTCGTTTGGGCCCGGCGACGCTCGGCAACACTGTTCCGAGGTCGAGTTCCAGTTCCTGGGAATAGGCAATGTCGCCCTTCTTCGGAATGCCCCAAAGCCCCTGCGCCTTGTAGTAGTTCTCGTAAGTGCGGCAATGGTCCCCGCTGCGGCCGGTGGCGCGGAGGTAATTCACACATTCCTCGTCAATCGGGAAGAAACCCATGGTCGCGCCGTACTCCGGCGCCATGTTGGCGATAGTGGCGCGATCCACTACCGGCAACGCCGCCGCTCCCGGACCAAAAAATTCCACAAACTTGCCGACCACCTTCGCCTTGCGCAGCATTTGCGTCACGGTCAAAGCCAGGTCGGTGGCCGTAACACCCTCGCGTAACGCGCCGGTCAAGTGCACGCCCACGACGTCCGGCGTCAGGAAATAAACCGGCTGACCCAACATGCCGGCTTCCGCTTCGATGCCACCAACGCCCCAGCCAACAATGCCCAGGCCGTTAATCATCGTCGTGTGCGAATCGGTGCCGACGAGCGTGTCGGGGTAATAAACTCCATCCGCATTCGAAACGCCTTTGGCAAGATATTCCAGATTGACCTGATGAACTATGCCGATGCCGGGCGGCACGACTTTGAAGGTGTCGAAGGCCTGCATGCCCCATTTGAGAAACTGATAGCGCTCGCGGTTGCGCTGAAACTCGATTTCGAGATTGCGGGCAAACGCGTCCGGCGACCCGTTTACATCCACCTGCACCGAATGGTCCACCACCAGGTCCACCGGCACGAGCGGCTCGATGATTTTCGGGTTCCCGCCCAGGCGCGCGACGGCGGAGCGCATCGCCGCCAGATCCACCAGCAGGGGCACGCCGGTAAAATCCTGCAACACGATCCGCGCCACAATGAATGGAATCTCCTCCGTGCGCTCCGTATTGGGCTGCCAGTTGGCCAGCGCGCGGACGTTGTGTTCGGTCACCTTTTTGCCGTCGCAATTGCGCAGGACGGATTCGAGCACGAGCCGGATGGAAACCGGCAGGCGCGAAACCGGGCCGACCCCGGTCTTTTCCAGTGCCGGCAACGAGTAAAAGTTCCCCGTTTTGCCGTCGCCGAGTTCAAACGTTTGCCGGATGCCGGACAGAGGATGCTGCATGCTCATGTAATGCTCTCAATTAACCATAAAAATGAAGGTTGCGCGCAGGCGTGTCAAGCGGACGCCGTGGGGAGCGCAGCTGTCCCGGCCGCAACCGATCGAAAATATCAGAAATGGTTTGTGGCCGTCCCGCATTGCGGGATCAACCGCGGACCGGTCCGAAAAACGGGCGTTTCTCCGCCGATTCACCTCGGCGGCTGCTTTTTTGAATGGGCGGTTGGACACGGCACCTAATTGCCGCCATTTAAGCCGCGGTACGAGCCCTATTTCTGTGAAGCTTCAGCGCCGTTCACGGACGGTCTTTCCGGGTGCAGCAGGTCGGTAATCCGACGTTCCAAACGCGGGAGATCGAGCGGTTTGGTGAAAAAATCGTCCGCGTGCATCGCCACGGTGCGTTTGGTCACCTCGCCGGAAAGCGCGCTCATGAAAATGATGGGGATTTTTTTCGTGGCCGGCTGGCGGCGCAGGATTTCGCAGACGGACAAACCGTCCAAATCGGGCAGTAGAATGTCGAGGAGGATGAGGTCCGGCTTGAATTGCCGCGCCTGGCTGAGCGCCTGCACGCCGTCGTTGGCCACGATCAGGTCGTATCCCAGCCCGGCGAGGCGGAACTGCACCAGCTCGACAAAATCCCGCTCGTCGTCCACGATCAAAATGCGAGGCACCATCCTGTCAAGTTAAGCCGGTTTCGCGCCAAACACCATGACGACACGGTTAAAGCTGTGTCACGAAATGGAAACGGACGCGGCTAAAAAACTTGTTCGATCCGGGCCGTTCTGGTAACCCTGCAGGAAGATGCCAATGAAACAAGGCTCCATCCGTTTGTTCAGACTTTTTGGGATTACGGTCTATTTGCACTGGGCGTGGTTCTTCCTGGCGGCTTATTACGTCCAGTATCGCACGCATATTTATTCTTCCTCGACTTGGACCTTGTTGGAATTTCTCTGTCTTTTCCTCATCGTACTGATCCATGAATTCGGGCATCAGCTTGCCTGCCGATCGGTCGGCGGCAACACTCACGATATCGTTCTCTGGTTTTTTGGCGGCGTCGCGTATGTCTCCCCACCCCAACGCCCGGGTGCCCAACTCTGGAGCATCGCCGCCGGACCGCTGGTGAATGTCATCCTCATTCCCATCCTGTCCGCGCTGGTGTTGGCAAGTTCGCATCTGGGCTGGTATGACACGAATCCCGATGTTTATGAATTGATTCGTAACGTCTGGGGTATCAATATTTATTTGCTGATCTTCAACATGCTTCCCATTTACCCGCTGGACGGCGGTCAAATTCTGCGTTCGCTCCTCTGGTTTCCGTTTGGCCGCGCCAACAGTCTTCTGATTACCAGTATTATCGGTTTCATCGGTGTGGCCCTGCTGATTCTCCTGGCCCTGTTATCGTTTTTCGCCGCTCCGGCTTCTGCGATCCAACTGGCGGCCATGACGGTATTTATCTTAATGAATTGCTGGGGCGGACTGCGGCATGCGCGCGCCCTGGCGAAAGTGGCGAACGCCCCGCGGCGCGACGGGTACGTCTGCCCCAACTGCAAAACCGTGCCGCCCCAGGGCGCGTTCTGGGTTTGCGGCAAATGCCGGCATCCCTTTGACATCTTTGCCACCCAGGGCGCCTGCCCGAATTGCGGAACTCAATACACCGCCATCTCCTGCCCCGAATGCGGAACGATGCGGCCGTTCAGTGAATGGATGACGCCTACGGACGTTCCGCCGAAATTGTAGAGGCAGTGGGAGGGTTGCCGTGCGGCGACCGTGATTTCAGGAAGCTCGGCACGCCGTTCCTCCTCAAAGCATCACGGACCGTCCTGTGGAGGAATTGAACTTTTCGCGAACGGCATCTCATCGTCCGAGTGAACACGGTTACCGGCCGGATCAACCAGGTTCACGGTAATGAATACCAGCAATTCCTTATCCGCCTCGTCCGGCTGGCCTCGGGCCACTTTTGCTTTCGCCAAATAATCAGGTTCGGCACCGACTTCCTTGCCACCGTCGTAAAAGCGCGCTTTCATTCCACCCAGAACAAGTGTCTGGCCGTCCCATAATTTAATGTTCGCGCTGGCTTTGCGAATGGCGAAGCCGGGCAGAATCGTCGGCAAATCTATCTTTCGTCCGCTTGAGTCGTGGACAACAGTCGAATTGGTTGGCTGGTCATAACCCAGGAATTGCGTCACTGAAGCATTTGACCGCAGGTAAATCGTATAATCATCCGACAAAACAAACGGGATCACATCCAGAACCGGGCCGGTTTCCACCAGATTGGTTTGAGGCACAATCAAAGGTCTATGTCGTATTTCCTGCAATGTAAAATTAGTGACAACCGTTATGATTTGGGTTGCCCGCATCTGTGTTTGCCGCCCGCTGGAAGTCGTCACTTCCGGCTCGGCCAATTCTTCGACGTCAGATCGCGATTCCAGATTTTTCAACGTCACTTTCGCGCTCTCGCTGGTCAAGATGCCAGTGAAGTAATCCGGTCGATTCGTACTGCCCATCATGTTTCCGAAGTTTATGAAGCCCTCCAAAGCTCCTTTCGGTAGTTCAATAAATCTCGCCTTGATGTGAATTTGAGGCGGCGTATCACTCAAAGTTACTATAATTTTTTCGGCCGCATCCAAATCCGATCCGGTTGCACGGATAAATAACAGGCCCAACCCTTCATTATAAAATATCGACTCAGGCGGCGTCAGGTCCAGCCCGGCGCTTAAGAAAAGCCGACGCAAAGCCTTTGCGACATTGGTTTCCGAACCGGCCTGCTTCTGCAAATTGGCAAGGAAAACAACCGGATGTACTCGGAACGTCCGGGCATAGAGCCGGGGAGCTTCAAAATTGTCTTTGGGCGAAAAGACGATCCCTTTATCCGAAATCGAATATTGGATGTTTTTGTTGGCCCCCAAGGTAATGACATCCAACACCGACGTCAAAGTTGCGTTTGTTAGAACCGGGTCAACGGTGATGATGACGGAATTGATGGCTGCGCCATTCGAAACGGTATCATCCGCCGGCTGCCCGGTGTTGAGGTCAATTTGCGCCTGCGGCCCGTTGGCATCGTCAGCCATGAAGAAGTGAATAGCGGTCGTGCCTGAATCCAGATTGGCCGTCAGTTGGTTCAATTCCTGGACCACTTCGCTCAGCGGCCGGCGGTTGTAGGGCCCGAATTGGTCAAACTGGATGCGGTTGAGTTTATCCATGATGTTCTTCCGAGCCGCCAAGGTTTGAATCATTCCCGATCGGTGGCTCGCCTTCGCCGCCTGGACCAGATTCATGTAGTACTGCGCCGCCTGGTTATCCGGCTCCAGGGTCAATGCCGAGTTAAGTCTTTCTTCCGCCTGGTCAAATTTGCCCATTTCATAAAGCAGCTTGGCAACCCTGACCAAATCATTTGCCGACGCCGCCTTGTCTGGGATAGTCGCCTGCAGCCGTTCCTGAAACCGGACCGTGTTGGTGGCAATTCCCACGCTGATCGCCGCGAGCAGACTGTGGTCAGGATCACCGCCATAATTCTTCACCCGCACCACAATGCCGCCGTGGTCTTCGGCCGAAGCTTCGGTGTGGAAATAATTGGTAACCGCGGCTCCCGCCGGGCCACCCACGACCGTTCCCCGGAGCTTCAAATCAACGGCACCGTCCCCTACGATCGGTTCGCAGTCGAACTCGACGCTGTTGGTCCCGTTGCCGACAAAAAATTCCGCCGTTATCCCGCTGCCGGTCAGGATCCGCGGACGTTGAATCAATTGGAGGCCGGAGGATTGAAGGCTTTCGACCAGTTCCTCGAATTTCTCCGGCGAGGCCGACCACCAGTCATCGCCATACGACCGGCCGTGATAAAATGGCAAGCCGGAGACAAACTTGTCAAAGTCGGCGGCCGGTGTCTGATAAATGCGGACTTCAATCAAGACGTTCCTTCGGAGCGGATTGTTGCCCAGCGGCAGCTTGCAGAGGCCATCGGCACGGTTCAATTGTTCGATGACCCGCCGAAATATTTCCAGCCGGGCCGGCGTGTTTTGCGTGGTGATCTCGCCGGTCCGGGTGTTCAACGTGATCCCATTCGACGGGCCGCAATCCACGCCTTCCCCCCGTAAAAGGTCAAGCAGGACGGCTGTGTAATCATCATTCGTCGGCGACAGCAGGGATTTCGCCGCCTGAGCTTTGACGTTTTTTATGAAAATATCCGGATCGACTTTCAGCGTGAGCGATTGTGGTTCCACCGCCGTCGCCTCGGCCGCACTTGATGCTGGTGCCGGACCCGGTGCTTCACCCATCGGCAGGGCCACGGCACTGAACACGAAAATGCAGCAGAACGACAGGAAGCTCAGGCCGGCTTTGCGCACCGGGCGGAAATTTACCAGCCGCTCAATGCGCTTCCGCAAAGCCGTGCGCGATTCCATGATGCCGACCAGTCCCAGGCTCATGAGCGGACGGCTGAGCGCGAGCTTCGCCACCGCCAGCAGCGTCGGCGCGTAATCCTCCGCCTCGCTCCTCAACGCCAGCATCACCGCATCGTCCACCGCCTCCTCCCGCAAGCGCCGAATCCGCGCATTGGCCAGCCATAACAGCGGATGCCACCAATAGGCAATTTGCAGCAGCGCCTGCGCGCAATTCACCCAGACATCCTTGCGCCGCAGATGAATGGCTTCGTGCAACAACACGGCGCGCAATTGCCGGTCAGAAAGCTGCTCGGCCAGCACTTGGGGCAATAAAATGGCCGGCTGGAATAATCCGCAAACCGCCGGCGACATCCGCCCGCTGACCAGTTTTAAGCGCAACGGCGAACACGAACCGGCCTGTCGCCGGATTTCATCCAGCAGGTCTGTGGCTACTTCAGCAGGTGTTGCGCGGCTGATTTTTCGCGAAATCTGCCACCACCGGAATGACAGCCACAGCAACAAAACCGCACTCACGAAACTGCATCCAAGTAATGTCCAGCCGGCAGCATTTAACTTCGGTGCCGGTGGAGTGAATGCGGGCATTGTTGCCGGCACGAAATCCCCTGACGGCGCCGTGGAATCATAAGTAACGACATATTTTGGCAGCGCTGGCGTCCGGGCAGCCGCATGGTTGGGAAACAGCCACCACGCCGCTCCGGTCGGCAACGCCAGGGCCGGTGGCAGGCAAAGTTTCACCAGCACGACCAACCAAAGCGCATAACGGATCGAAGCCCGGATTCTACCGCAGCTCAGAAAATCAATGGTGAACACAACCAGGATCAACAGGTTGGATTGCCAGAGCATAGGCCAGGCGAAGCTCAAAAAATCTCCGCCCCATTGGTTCAGATTTTCGATGAAGGAATTCATGCGCGCCTCCTGATCGTTGATTATTTTTTCGCAGACTTTTTCTTCGCCTTGATGAGCGATTCCAACTGAGCCAGTTCGCCCGCATCCAGGTCGTTGCTTTCCAACAGGCATTGCACCATCGGGGTAAGCGAGCCGTTAAAGGCGTGTTTGAGAGCGTAAAACAATTCGCCGCGCTGTGCCTGCGCGCGGGTGACCACCGAATGATAAACGGTCAGCTTGCCCTCCTTTTTGGCCCTGAGCACGCCCTTGGCCACCATGCGGTCCATCAGCGTGCGGACGGTTGAATACGACCACCCGGTCGGTTGGAGCAATTTCTCCCGGATGGCGGGGGCGGTACAGGGCTCGTTTTCCCAAATGGCCTTGATGATGGACCATTCGGACTCGGTCAGTTCCACGGTGGGCTTGGACATGCGGCGATATTCTCTACAATCGTAGAGGATGTCAAGCAGATTCTCTACACATGTAGATGTCGGCCTCAATCACCTGTAGGAGACGACGCAAGGAGGCTCTGATATGAAGACTCGTCACCTCCTCTCCTACAGACAAAAAAAGGCGGAGGGCCGGCCCTCCGCTTTTTATTGTGTAAAGGAATGTGTTATTTCAACTTCGCCAGCGTTGCCTTGACGGCCTCAAAATTCGGCAAATCCTTGGGGGTCGGGGTCTGTTCGCTGTATTGCACCACGCCGTTCTTATCAATCACGAACGCCGCGCGCGCCGCCGTGTCGCCAATCCCGGCCAGCATCGGGAACACCACGTTGTAGGACTTGATGGTCGTCTTGTTTAAATCACTGGCCAGCGTGATGCCGATTTTTTCCTTTTGCGCCCACGCCTCCTGCGCGAACGGCGTGTCCACACTGATGCCGATGACATCGGCATTGAGGCCGGAATAAGCGCCGAGTCCGCCACTGATGTCGCACAATTCCTTGGTGCAGACGCTGGTGAACGCCGCCGGAAAAAAAAGCAGCACGGTGTTTTTTTTGCCGAGATTGTTGCTGAGTTTCACGTCCACGAGACCGGACGCCTGTTTGGATTTCAAGGTGAAATCGGGGGCCTTGGTGCCGACAGCGATTGCCATAATCTTTTTTGGTTTTGAGTTTAAGTTTTCTTGTTACGGCAAAGTTTGGGAATTTACCTCCCGCATGTCAAACGGGGATTTTGCCAGGCGACGTTAAAACTTGGTGGGGCGAGACTGCTGATCCCCCATTGCGGGACGAGTACGCTCGCTTCACCGAACGTCACCAAAATGTACCAAAATCTTCCGGGAAAACAATCCGGGCCACAGCCGCCAAGGAGGTGGGACAGGAGGTGTCCGCTGAACAAACGGCTGTGCGCCCGGATCAAAATGATTCGTCTTCCGCAAAAATGCCCGCCCGCGCCCGGTCCCGGCACCGGTCTTCATCGCCCGGTTGCACTCCGAGATGAAATCCAGTCTCATCCTCAAAACCGACCGGGATTCGCCGACTGATGGCGAAACCGATTTTCCCCACGATCTGATGCAGCCAGTGCTGGAGGTTAACTTCCACAGATTCCGGAGCCACAAACCCGCGATCCAGCCGGGCAGTGGCACCGGCGGAAACCCGGTTTCGCAAGATCTGGCTGCCTGTCATCATGCTGCAAATCTGGCACATAACAAGATTACGCCGCTAACCGGATATTGGCAGGGAATCAACAATAATTGGCAGAATGAGCGCAATAGCCGCTGACATTTTAATTCATCGCAATTCAATTCAACCCGCAGCGGGCCCGTGTTGCGGGATTCGTTCGCGACATTG
The DNA here is from genome assembly GCA_035508155.1 of Candidatus Sulfopaludibacter sp. Lineage (GTDB taxonomy): Bacteria > Verrucomicrobiota > Verrucomicrobiia > Limisphaerales > UBA11358 > UBA11358. Next base: position 58,153 of record DATJNM010000004.1, read on the forward strand.
CATTGCCCCTTATTCGATTTGCGCCGACTCAGGCCGGCGGCCACCGTCCTTTAAAGGGCCCTCCGGAACGCGGGCAGCCTGGTTCGTGCGCCCGGAAAAAAAAGTCGCCGGACGCGACCAGGACGGGAGACCCTGCCGCGGTGGGAGGAATTTTACAAAGCCGCAAGGACTTCCGCCGCGTGCTCGTCCGGCTTCACCAGCGGCCAGATTTTCCGGATGCGGCCATCCGGGCCGATGAGAAACGTCACCCGGTGCGTCCCCAGGTATTTCCGGCCCATGAAGCTTTTCTCGCCCCAAACCCCATAGGCCGTGACGATCTGCTTGTCCACGTCCGCCAGCAACGTGAACGGCAGCTTGAATTTCTCCGCAAATTTGTCATGTGACTTCACCGGGTCGGTGCTGACGCCGAGCACCACCGCGCCGCGCTTTTTGAATTCGGCGAACTGGTCGCGGAACGCGCACGCCTCTTTTGTGCAACCGGGGGTATCGTCCCTGGGATAAAAATAAAGAATGACATTTTTACCCTTGAAATCGGCAAGCGACACTTTTTCACCGCCGCTGGTGGCCGCCGAAAAACCCGGCGCCGTGTCGCCTTCCTTGAGCTTCAACTGGATTTCCTTAGCCATGGCGTTTTAACCACAGATAAACACAAATGGACACGGATGTGAAATTTTTATCTGTGTTCATCCGTGTTAATCCGTGGTTTTCACCTCCGCTGAACTGGCCGGATGGGCGCCGAGTTGCCGGATGCCGTCGAAGACGTAAAGCAAACCGGAGATGCCGGTGAACACCGCGGCGCCGGTGGTCCAGGCCGTGAACCAGCGCGCATTCAAATCGCGGTCCCAGTCCAGCAACACCCAGATCACGACCGCCATCTGAAAAACCGTGGCCACCTTGCCGATGAGGCGCGGGCGCACCGTGACTTTGCCGACGGTGAGCCGGATGACCGCGATGCCAATGAGCAGGAGGACATCGCGTCCGAGCACGGTGCCCGTGAGCCACAGCGGGATCTGGCCGAGATGCGGGCTGCGGTTGAAGCTCAACGCAATGATGGCTGACACGAGCAGCAGCTTGTCCGCCAGGGGATCAAGAATCGCGCCGAGTTCACTCTTCTGGTTGTAGCGCCGGGCAATGTAGCCGTCCACGCCGTCCAGAATGGCCGTCGCGGCGAACGACAGCAATGCCAGCAGATGATGAATTTCATTGCCGGTCTGGAGATAATAGATCAATTCCACGACGAAAAACGGAATCAACAGGATGCGCAGAATCGTGATCTTATTGGCGGTCGTCATGATGAAACCGGGGCGACTTTGACACGATATTCGCAAATTTGCACGAATTCAATTCAGGTGACTTCCGATTTTGGACCTGTTAACCTTCCTCCGAATGAAGGCAGGCAACACGGACAAACCCCTCGTTGGTATTCTAATGGGCAGCGATTCGGACTGGCCGACGATGAAGGCCGCCGCCGACGCCCTGGCCGAATTTGGCGTCGCCAGTGAAGCCAAAGTCATTTCCGCCCATCGCGACCCGCGGGGACTGGAAGCCTATGCCGACGGCGCGGTGGAACGCGGTCTCCGGGTCATCATCGCCGGCGCGGGCGGCGCGGCGCATCTGCCGGGGGTGACGGCGGCCTTCACGACCTTGCCCGTGATTGGCGTGCCGATTGAAAGCAAATCGCTCAAAGGCCTCGACTCGTTGCTCTCCATCGTGCAGATGCCGCCGGGTGTGCCGGTGGCCACGGTTGGTATCGGCGCGGCGAAAAACGCCGGGCTTCTGGCTGTGCAAATCCTGGCCGTCGGCGACGCGCGCCTGCAAAAGGCCCTGGCCGATTTCAAACAGAAACTTGCCGAAGAATCGCGCGCCAAGAACAAAAATCTGGCGTGAACCATTGAACGGGACGCGGGGGATTGGTTCCTCCGGCAACGATGCAACAAAGGCAAAAGTCGGCGTCCCGTTTCAGGCGAGTCTCGCCCGCCATCCCCTCCCGGAACCGGCTCAGGTCACATGGTCAGGCGGCAAAGGATATTTAAGGCGGTCCCACTCCGGCAGGAACCTCTTCCCATTGCGCCGATTCGACGCAGCCCTCCCCGAAAAGATAATTCCCTTCCCTGCTTAACGGCATAAAGTCTGCTAACGCTACGACCCGGACTCGACCGGCCGAAATGGCTGGAGTTGAACCTGAATACCACCGGAATATGACTGAGTACTTTGTGAAACACACCAGCAAACTGCTGTTTCCGAATCTGGCGCGCGATCAGCGCCTGCGCCGGATGCGTCTCATCCTGCTGGTTGGAATCTCCTGCCTGTTCACTGCCGGCGGGCTGTCCGTGTGGATGATGTCGGCGAGCAACGGCCACAACCTTCTCTGGCCAAACCTGTCGCTTGGGCAGAAATAACGACAGCGCGCCGCCCAAATTGCCGGTTGTCGTGTCGGCGTTCTGGCCGGCTTCACGCCATCGGCCCGACGCTCCGGCAAACGAGGCACCATCCTTGCGAGTGGTGATTAGACAATTGTCGGTTCCTTTGTTAACCTCCGCCCGGATTTATGAGTTCGGAAAACAAAATCACCGCCCCTGTCGCGCCATCCGATTTCATTCGCGACGTTGTCGAAAAACACGCCGCCGAAAAAAGATATCCGCAGATTCACACCCGTTTTCCACCGGAACCCAATGGTTATCTCCACATCGGCCACGCCAAGAGCATCTGCCTGAACTTCGGCATCGCGCACGAATTCGGCGGCGTTTGCAACCTCCGCATGGACGACACCAACCCAACCAAGGAAGACGTCGAATACGTGGATTCCATCACTGAGGATGTCAACTGGCTCATCGCCGGTTGGGCCGATAAAAATCTCGGCCTGAAGCCAAAGGGCAAGACGCCCGACACCATCACCAGCAACGGCAAACCGGATTTCCATCTTGCGTCAATTCCGGACTCCGGACTCCGGACTCCGAACGCCGAATTTGAACCCTTTTACGCTTCCGACTATTTCGACCAGATTTACGAGTACGCCGTCGTGTTGGTAAAAAAAGGCAAGGCCTACGTTTGCGACCTGACGCCGGAGGAGACCGACGAGTACCGCCGCCAGGCCAAGGAAAGCCCGTACCGCAATCGCAGCGTGGGGGAAAACCTGGATTTATTCACGCGGATGAAAAACGGCGAGTTTCCCGACGGCAAACGCTCGCTCCGCGCGAAGATTGATGTCGCCTCGCCGAACATTTGGATGCGCGATCCCCTGCTCTACCGCATCCGCCACGCCGGGCATCATCATACCGGCCCGAAATGGTGCATCTATCCGATGTACGACTTCGCCCATTGCCTGAGCGATTATATCGAAGGCATTACGCACTCGATCTGCACGCTGGAATTCGAGGTGCATCGGCCGTTGTACGATTGGATCCTGGAAAACCTCGATCTGCCCCGGCCGCTGCCGCATCAATACGAATTTGCCCGGCTCAGCCTCGGTTATACCGTCATGAGCAAACGCAAGCTCATGCAGCTTGTGAACGAACACCTCGTCTCGGGCTGGGACGACCCGCGCATGCCGACCATTAGCGGAATCCGCCGCCGTGGAGTTACACCGGAAGCTCTGCGAAATTTTGCCTACAACATCGGCATCACCAAATACAACGGCATCACCGACGTGGCGGTGCTCGAACATGCCATCCGCGAAGACTTGAACAAACGCGCCTTGCGCCGGCTCGCCGTGCTGCGCCCCATCAAGGTTGTTATTACGAATTATCCCGAAGGCAAAACGGAGGAACTGGACGCCGTGAACAACCCTGAAGACCCGACTGCCGGAACGCGCCAGGTTCCCTTCGGTCGCGAGCTGTATATCGAGCAGGACGATTTCAAGGAAGTGCCGCCACCAAAATTCTTTCGGCTGAAACCCGGCGGCGAAGTCCGGCTGAAATACGCCTACATCATCAAATGCGATGATGTGGTGAAAGACGCCGGCGGCAAAATTGTGGAATTGCGCTGCACCGCCGACCTCGAGAGCAAGACCGGCGGCACAACAGCGAACCGAAAGGTAAAGGGGACGATTCATTGGGTAAGCGCCAAACATGCAATAGACGCCGAATGCCGGTTATACGACCGGTTGTTCACCGAAGCCGAGCCGGAAAAGGACGGACGCGATTTCAAATCCGTGCTCAACCCGCACAGCCTGGAAGTGGTGACGGCCAAATGCGAGCCAAGCCTGAAAGATGCGAAGCCGGAACTTCGTTATCAATTTGAGCGCCTCGCCTACTTCGCGTTGGACAAAGATTCCCAACTCCCATCTACTAACTCCAATCTGCCAAAATTGGTTTTCAATCGCACGATTACCCTGAAAGACACTTGGGCAAAGGAAGCGCAGAAGACATAAATCGTGAGCATCAGAAAGCAGAATAAGGAACAGGAGCGTTACTACGTTGCCTGACGACTCTATCAAGGAATTTGGCCTGAGCCGTTGAGCGCGCTGTTGAGCCGGAGCGCGGCTGTCCCAGCCGCAGCAGCAACGGAACCCAGACAACATCCATTTTTCTTCCATCGCCCTTCACCAATCGTTCCCGCTGCGCCTGAGACAGGCGCGCTCCGTCATAGTTTCAGTACTCCGCACTGATCACGAAAGCGCGCACTGCTCCAAAGCCAC
>DATJNM010000005.1:0-5338 GCA_035508155.1 Candidatus Sulfopaludibacter sp.
GGACTTTTTTCAATGGCTGGCGGAAGAACTCGGCAGGGATTTGCTGCCGGCGGCACCCGAAAATGCCGATGAAACCCACAAACGCGGCGCGACCAACAAGCGCGTGTCAAATCGAAAATTGAAAACGGAACTGGGCTATCAATTCAAGTATCCGAGCTTTCGGGAAGGCTACACTGCGGAAATCCAGCGGCAGGCTTTCTGATTTCACGTCACCCGCCATTCGCCACCCTCACACCGCGCTGTCGCCGCGTTCGCTGGTGCGGATGCGCCGGGCATCGTCCACGGGATAGACGAACACCTTGCCGTCGCCGATCTTGCCGGTCTTGGCGGATTTGATAATCGCTTCGATGGCGGCTTCCACCTGCTCTTCGGGCAAAACGGTTTCAATTTTGACTTTGGGGAGGAAATCCACAGTGTATTCACTGCCACGATAGATCTCCGTATGGCCTTTTTGCCGGCCGAAACCTTTGACCTCGGTCACGGTCATTCCGTGGATGCCGATTTCATTGAGTGCTTCTTTGACGTCGTTGAGTTTGAACGGTTTGATAATCGCTTCGATTTTTTTCATAAATCACCCTTTACTCATTATAGGCACGCTCGCCGTGCTGGGAAAGATCCAGCCCGAGGCTTTCATCCTCCTGGTCCACGCGCAGGCCCACCGTGGCATCCACCAGCTTCAAAATAATAAACGTGGCGACGGCTGCGAGCGCCACGGTGGTGCCAACACCCGCCAATTGATTCCAAGCCTGGTGCGAACCGCCGGCGAGTGAGACCGGCACGCCGTTCTTATGAAACGTGGTGGCAATCAGCGGGTTTACCGCCGCGCTTGCCAGAAAGCCGAGCATCAACATGCCCGTCATGCTGCCGATGCCATGAACACCAAATACGTCCAGCGAATCGTCGTAACCAAAGGCCATTTTGAGTTTCGTGACCGCCAGGTAACAGACCATGCCGGCGACCAGCCCGATACCAAATGCCGCCGGCACGCTGACAAATCCGGAAGCCGGCGTAATGGTGGCCAATCCAGCGACCATTCCCGACGCCGCCCCCAGCACGCTGGGTTTGCCTTTGAGATACCATTCCGTGCAGGTCCAGCTCAATGCTGCCGCGGCCGCCGAGAAATGGGTGGCGGCGAACGCGCTGGTGGCGAGAGAGCCGGCGTTCAGCGCGCTGCCGGCGTTAAAACCAAACCAACCCACCCACAACAATCCCGCCCCGATCAGCGAAAGGACGACATTGTGCGGCATGATCGGTTCGCGCGGAAACCCGTCACGCTTGCCGATTACCAGCGCGAAGACGAGCGCCGAAACGCCCGAACTGATGTGCACTACCGTTCCCCCCGCGAAATCAAGCACGGGAATTCGGCCGCCATTGGCCCAGTTGAACAAACCGCCCTTGCCCCACATCATGTGGCAGAGCGGCAGATAAACGACGATGGTCCACAACACCATGAACAGGAGATACGCCTTGAACTTGATGCGTTCAGCAACCGCGCCGCTGATCAGCGCCGGTGTGATGATGGCAAACATCATTTGAAACAGCATAAAGGACTCTGCCGGCACGGTTCCCGCGTAATCCGGGTTGGGTGCGCCGCCAACGCCCTTGAGGAAAAGGTGGGTGAAGGGATTGCCGAAAAGTGCGTTGCCTTCACCGAACGCCATGCTGTAACCGAACGCCATCCACAAGGTGGAAATCACCGCCATCAGGATCAGGCTGTGCATCATGGTGGAGAGGACATTCTTGGTGCGCACCAGACCGCCGTAGAAAAGAATCAACCCCGGCGCCGTCATCATCAGGACGAGTGCAGCGCTCGCCAGCAACCAGGCGTTGTCGCCCGAGTTGATGGCAGCAGAATTGGCGGCGGCGGATGTCGGTTCCAATTGCGCCACAACACCGGACGGGTTGTCCGCGGCCTGGGCGCAATTTGCGAAAGCAATCGCCAGAGTGGACAACCAACAACGTGTAAGGATTAAACTGCCAAAGCGGCGAGACGGAGTCATGCAACCAGCTTGTCTTTCAGAAACACTTTGTCAACCGATTAACAACTTCTGGAAACTATTTGCCAAAAAAGGGAGATGGTCGGAGTCTTTCCTGGACAGGCCGGCTCTACGCGAGCCGGCGAAATTTCGTTTCGACGCGTTTCAACTTCCCGACTATCGTCTTGCCGATGGCCGCCGAAGTCCAACTTACACCCATGATGGCGCAGTATCGCCGCATCAAGGGCGAACTGCCGAAGGACGCCTTGCTGCTCTTCCGGCTCGGTGATTTTTACGAGATGTTTTTTGAGGACGCCCGGACCGGGGCGCAAATCCTCAATCTTGCGCTCACCGCCCGCAATGGCGTGCCCATGTGCGGCCTGCCGCATCACGCGGCGAATGCCTATATTGGCCGGCTGCTCAAGGCGGGACGCAAAGTCGCGATTTGCGACCAGCTCGAAGACGCCCGGCCAGGCAAACTCGTCAAACGGGAAATCACCCAAATCCTCTCGCCCGGCACCCATTTCGATGAGCGAATGCTCGTGGCCGAGCGAAACAACTTCCTCGCGGCCGTGTGTCCGCGCGGGGACATTTTTGGCCTCGCGCTGCTGGATTTGACAACCGGAGATTTCCTGACGACGGAATTGGAGACCGGGTCGGCGCTCCGCGCGGAACTGGACCGGTTGCGGCCGGCGGAAATCATTTATCCGGGCGAGGCGACGGCACTGCGGGATTTGCTGGGCGGCCGCCGAGGTGAATCGGCGGAGCGCACCCCGGCCGGCGATGTCCGCGCTTTCACGAGCGCGGCTACGAGCCTTGGCTGGACGTTGAACGGTTACGACGACTGGACCTTTGCGCCGGAAACGGCCCTTTACACCGTCCGCGACCATTTCAAAGTCGCGTCGCTTGACGGTTTCGGACTGAAAGATCGCAGCGCCGCCATCGGCGCGACGGGTGCTGCACTGCATTATCTCACCCAGCATCTGCGCCGGGACGTCAAGCACCTGACGCGCCTGTCGTTCTATCAGCGCAACGATTACCTGGCGCTGGACTACACGACGCTGCGGCATCTGGAGATCCTGGAGCCGCTGCATCACGACGCGCCGCGCAACGCCTCGCTTTACGGCGCGGTCAATCGCACCGTCACCCCAATGGGCGCTCGCCGATTGCGCGACTGGTTGTCGCAGCCGCTGGCTGCCGTCGCACCGATCCGCCGCCGGCAGGAAACGGTGCGGCAATTCGTGGAAAATTCAGCCGCTTTGGAAAATTTCCGGTCGCAGCTTGCCACCGTGCGGGATTTGGAGCGCACCCTGGGCCGCCTGAGCAGCGGGAGCGGCAACGCGCGCGATCTGCTCGCCCTGCGCCTGGCCCTGGAGCAGATTCCGGCGTTGAAACAAGCGCTGATTTTAGTGGAGCGAGACCCCCGGCGAGCCGAGACGTTAATGGGGGAGGAAGCGACGGCTCCTGAGGAAGCCCGCCCCACCGGTTTGATGGAGGAACTGAACAACCAACTCGCTGAATCGCCCGACCTCGTGGACCTGATTGCTCACGCGATCGTGGACGACCCGCCGCTGGCGTTGAAGGAGGGAGGCATGATTCGAGACGGTTTTGACCCGTCGCTGGACGAACTGCGCAACGCCACGCGCGGCGGCAAGGATTGGATTGCCAAATTGCAGGCGGACGAAATCGCCCGCACCGGCATCCCGTCGCTGAAAGTGCGGTTCAATTCCGTTTTCGGCTACTACCTCGAAATCACGAAAGCAAACCTTGACAAGGTCCCCCCGCATTACATCCGCAAACAGACGATCGCCAACGGTGAGCGTTACATCACGCCGGAGTTGAAGGAGATGGAAGGCAAAATTCTCGGCGCAGAGGAGCGGAGCGTGAAGCTGGAATATGAACTTTTTCAGCGCGTCCGCGAAACCGTGCTCGGGCAGATGGCGAAAATCCAACAAACCGCCACCGCGCTGGCCCAACTCGATGTGCTCGCGTCCTTTGCCGAAACCGCGCGGTTGCACAACTATTGCCGTCCGCAGGTCGTCGATGAAGGTCTGCTGCAAATCCGGGACGGGCGGCATCCGGTGCTGGAGCAAAATTTGCAGGACGAGCGGTTCGTGCCGAATGACACCGGGTTGGCGAGCGGCGCGTTTTATTCTCCCTCCCCGCCGCAAAGCGGGGGAGAGGGCTGGGGTGAGGCGGTGCGAATCAAATCCCCTCATCCTGGCTCCGGCCACCCTCTCCCCATCGGCCGGGGCGGGGAAATAACATTCCCTCAAATCGCGCTCATCACCGGGCCGAACATGGCGGGCAAGAGTACTTACATCCGGCAGGTGGCGCTCATTACCTTGCTCGCGCACACCGGTTCCTTCGTGCCGGCGGCCGAGGCGCGGATTGATCTGGTGGACCGCCTCTTCACGCGCATTGGCGCCAGCGACGACCTCACGCGTGGCCAATCCACGTTCATGGTGGAAATGACCGAGACGGCCAACATCCTGAACAACGCCACGCCGCGCAGCCTGGTGGTGCTCGATGAAATTGGTCGCGGCACCAGCACGTTCGACGGCTTGAGCCTGGCGTGGAGCATCGTCGAGCATCTGCACAACCACGTCGGCGCCAAAACGCTCTTCGCGACGCATTATCACGAATTGACCGAGCTGGCGGCCCGCCTGCCGCGCCTGAAGAATTTTAACGTGGCCGTACGCGAATGGCATGACCAGATTGTGTTTCTCAGAAAAATTGTCGAAGGCGGCACGGATAAGAGTTACGGCATCCAAGTGGCGCGACTGGCGGGTGTGCCGAAGGAGGTGCTGGAACGCGCCAGGCAGATTCTGGCAAATCTGGAGGAATCCGAACTCACGCCCGAAGGCAATGTACGCCCCCAGGCGCGGCAGCGTGGCAAGCTGCAAAATCTGGCGCCACCACCGCAAATGGACTTGTTTCATAGCTGATTCATTGAAAATAAGTTGCGTTTTCAGTTTGAACGTCAGGACGTTTTGTTTTTCTAATCCAATATATGAAAACTAAAGCATTGCGTGCATGGGCGGTTGTTTGTTTGTCAGCGTTGACGGTGACGGCGGCGTACCGCGCGTCGGCGGACGGCGCTTCGGCGAATGCAACAACTGCGAAACCAGACAAATCCTACACCGGCATGATCGTTTCCATGGACCAGAAGGAACACATGCTGGACGTGAAAAGCTTCCCGTTCAGCAGCAAGAAGTTCAATCTGGGTGACACCTGCACCTACACCATCGTGGGTCAGGACACGGGAACCATGGGCGACCTGCGGCCGGGCCAGAAAGTCACGGTAGGTTATCAGGATGCCCACGGCGTGCTGGTGGCCGACCGCGTGACCCAGCAGCCGA
>DATJNM010000006.1:0-33951 GCA_035508155.1 Candidatus Sulfopaludibacter sp.
GGGGTAGGTTTTCTTGTTCTGGTAATAATAAGTGCAGACCTCGGTGGTGATGGTGAAGCCCGGAGGCACCGGCAGACCAATGCGGGCCATCTCGGCCAGGTTCGCCCCTTTGCCCCCCAGCAACGGCTTCATCGAACCGTCCCCATCGGCCTGCTTGTTTCCAAATTGATACACGTATTTTGATGTCTTCGCTGCTTTAGCCATAAATTACTAATTAGTCGGTTGTGTGATGTTCACTGGCGAAATGAAAAAACCAATCTCGCTTACACTTTAAAGTTTTACACATCCGGCGGACACCTCTCCACATATCTTGGCAATACCTTCACTTTTTCTGACGGCGCCCTGTCGAGTCACAGGGGTTCAGAGAGGATGGCTTATCAAAAATGCCCGTATTTCAGGCTGAAACCTTTTCAAAAACGTGTAGCTGCCGAAGTGATTCGGCGTAAATCGAATAAAGGATAATGAAATGGCACGAACTGATCCCGCCACGCGGGACGGCCGCGAGATTAATTAAATTACTCTAAAATCGGCAACAGAAGGCAACAAAGCGAAACGACCGGGCGTTTGCCGCCAGGTTTTTGAAGTAAAAGTCGAAGAAGCTGCGCGCGCCATAAGCGGTGACAGCGAGTTGACGACGGCCGTCCAGGCCGAAAACACCCAACGCGCGGGGCGCGCACGGCACGATGTGGCTCTTCAACTATTCGTCGTCATCACCGAAGAAAAGATGGTTCGCCCGGATCTTGACCACGAATCTTCCGTTCACTGGCAGACGATCGTAGATGGATTGAATATCAGCCGCCATGACCGGACGGCCTTCCGGCTTCTGTCCTCGGAGCCCCATCCTGCCTTCTGTGTCACTTAGTCTGCCGCTACGCGTTGAGCGCAATGTAAACCACCAGTCCGAAGACGCTATACGGCACGTCCACCAGCACTGCGAGCGGCATTAACAGCACTCGTTGCGTGGCGTTCTTCGGATGCGGACTGGTCGGCAACGCGTACGGGCCGGCCGGCAGCCCGCTCCGGTGAATGGTCAGTCGCACATCCGTCGCATCCGAATGCCATTGGCCCTTGGGCAGGGACTTTGAGTGGAACATGACCGCATAGCCGGACGACAGGGAGGCCGCATTCGTGGGTACTCTATCCGCCCAATACAACGGAATGGATTCAACCCCGGCAAAGGAATTGGTCAGTTGATGAATGGTTCGGGTCGAAGTGGCCAGGTCATTGGTCGGTTGGCCGACACACCAGCCGACGTCCCGCGAGAAAAAATTGTTGCCCACCTGCGCACTTTGTTTGAACAACACGACCGCTTCGCCTGGATGGCGGGCGTCGGTGACCGCCAGCACTTGCGTGGCGGGCACGGGTTTCCATTGGAATTCTGAGGTCCGATTCCACAGATACGGAGTCGCGCAACCGCTGGTGAAGGCGACCGGCAAAGTCCCCAGCAGGCACAGGCGCAGGCGGACAAATCCGGCTTTCATGGTGTCATTGGGTTTGAATGTTCTCTGTTCATCGCCCCCGAAACTAACCGTATCCCCAAAAAGGCGTGAATTGAAAAAAACCGGCGCGGCATCGCCATAATCAATGAATCAACTCCAGCCACCGATTACACGAATGAAGCCGGATTACTGTCAGCCCCAAAATAACGCAAAGGACACAAAGGCCACAAAGTTTTTACAGGAGAAAACAGAGGGAACAGAGGGGGAAAAGATCAACTCCTGCAGATTCCATCCTCCGTCCTCCGAACTCTGTCTTTCGACCTCCGACTTCTGTCCTCCGACCCCCGTTCACCCCGCGCAAGCAAGTCACCCCACCGGTCCGCGGGCGTGGCTGGAAATGGTTATCTTGATCGCCGCGCCGGGATTTCGTTGCAGCAGTTCGTCGGTCTTAAGAATGCCCCGGTCCAGGAAGTAATAGCCGTAATCCCCCTCTGCGGGCGGCGAAATCATGGCGCACAGGCCGGGTTTGTTGCCCGCATGACCGCAGCCGATGTCGCGTTCCAGCCGGAAACGGTCTTTGCGCCCGGGCTTGTCGGCCTTGATGCCAAACACCAGTAGGTCCCGGTCGCTCTGAGCCACGTTCACGAATTCAAAATTTGCCCAGACCTCGCTGCCTTTCTCCGCCTGGAATGGCGCCGGATCAAAATCGGGCGAGCACCGGTCATTGGCCTCATACGCCAACAAAGGGACCAAAGCTGTGCCGCCCACTTCGTTGCTGGTGAATCGCACCAGAGGACGCTGCCGATTGAGCCGGCTGATGGTGCGGCCGGCCACTTTGATTCCTGAGACGATCACTTCGGCGTTATCTTTATGCTGCGACCACAGGACGCTATCCGGCCCGGCGAGTGCGAGTTGACTGGCGCTGAGAGTGGTTAATCCGGCAATCCCCAAAGCTCTGATATGTTTCAGCATAAGAATCCTTTCGTTCTGGTGATTGCGAAACAACCGAGTCAAAACCGTTCCGACCCGATGACGCTTCGCAAGCCGCGCACGGCGCCTCCTGCCAAGCACCGGAAATGCCACGAGCACAATCCATATATTTTGACGGAATTTCAGGAGAAATCGTTGAACGCGCAATCGCCCGGGTTGGGTCAGGTTGGCTCAGGGGCGCTGGCACACCGCGCCACTTTCAACCCCAGCCTTCAGCCGTTGGCCCTTGGCTCCAACCTCTAGTCTCTCGACTGCGCCACCTCATCCACCTGTTCGCGGGTGCGGCGGGAATGCTGGCGGTTTAGCGGGGCAGTCATTTGTTTTTGACAAATGGCTGCGTTTTAGTAATTGGCACATGATTTTTTATCTCCAGCTTTCCGGGTCACAGGCCGGAGTCGGGAATTCTGGGGAGAGAAATACGATAGTAAAATCCGACGGCCTGGAGGGGAAATCAAATGAATATCAGCCTTTTATACTCTGGTGTCCAACAACTTCTACTCGAACTGTTCCAAAGAACCACTGGTTCCTTTCTGGCGGCAGTCCTGGTCGCCATCTCCAGCGCGGCGGCACAGGCCGAAATGATTTACGGCGTCAGTGACCAGGAGGGATTGCTGGTGTCTTTCGACAGCGCCGGCCCGGGGACTTTGCTTGCTGCGGTGAATATTACCGGCCTCCAGCCCAACGAGCGACTCCGGGGGATCCAGTGGGTTGCAGGCGTGCTCTACGGTTTGGGCCAGAGCAGTCGCCTCTATACCATAAATCCGAGCACCGGAACGGCCACTATGATAGGCATGGGCCAATTCAGCCCGCTCTTGAACGGGGTTTATTTTGGCTTTTGTGCCGCGCCAATGTCTCAATTTTATGTCATCAGCGACCTCGGCCAAAACCTGACAATAAACTCGACATCGGGTACCGCCACATCGGGTACGAGCTATTCCACCACCGGCATCAGCACCATGGCATATGACCCTGGAAATGGTACTTATTACGGGATTAGCGCTTCCACTCACGACCTCTACACTCTTAACCCGGTAACCGGCGCAGTCGCACTGGTCGGCCCGACCGGGGCCAACTTCCAAACCGTCCTGGGTCTCGCCATCTCGCCCAGCACCGGTACTGCCTATTTTTGTGGGATCGTCAGTGGCCAGACGGGGTTTTACACGGTCAACACCACGACGGGTGCGATCGCTCTGGTGGGGAGTGTCGGTTCCGGACAGCTTACCTCCGGGCTGAACTGCATCACCGTCGGGTCGCAAACTCCCCTGGCCGCGCCAGTTTTGATTGACGCCACGATGATGAACATGGGGGGAATGCCGTTCTTCCAATTCGCCTTCAGCAACAACAATCCCGAAGGCTCTTTCACCGTCCTGTCCTCGACCAACCTGTCACTGCCTCTGGCCGGTTGGTCAGCCATTGGTACGGCGTCCTACATCGGCCCCGGCCTCTTTCAATTCACCGATACCCACGCTACGGACACTTATCGCTTTTACCGTGTCCACTCGCCCTAGCCGCAACAGGCCGGCAGAAAACCGTTTGTCACAGCGCACCACCGTCGCCCAAGCCAGATCGGCCGGTGAGTTGAACCGCCGATGGACACGAACCAATCACCGGACCGGCAAAAGGGCCGGCGTCTTACTGCGACGGGCTGCCGTCGTAAGACCAATTCACGTTCGGGTTGCCGGGGTCGCCGATCTTCGTGCCCTTGGGATATGCCAGATAGGCATATCGGAAGTAAGCGGCATGGCCGTCCAGAAACGTGAGATTGGCGCCCGCGTCGTGGCGTGAAGAAAGATGATTCAATGAACCGCGCGGCGCGCCCAAATCGCTCAACGGATTGGATCCGTAAAACGGAACTTCGCCGGAATTCGCCCGCGCATCGGAGAAAAAGACAAATGCCGAAGAATGCCTCACCACGGAAGCGCTGAACGGCGGAGCGGCTGGCACAATGCCGTTGGTGACCGCGAGCAACTCGATGAGCGTAAACGCACGCATTTTTTTCATGCCGCGAATATGACGGAATGAAACTATTGCCGCCAACGACCGCTTGCGAAAAATTGTCGGCATGTTGCTGAATGCCGGCAGGGGTTCCTTTCGAAAAGGCGAGGTACGCCGGGCCGGCAGCTCTCGGATCTCCGACCTCCGCCTTTCCCCATCTTCCATTCTCTATCTTCCCTTTTCGTTCCCCGCTGGCGGGGCGAGCGTCTTCGCGAGTCGTCTTCCCAACTCCCAACTCGCATCCATCTTCATTGGTTGTTGGGCGTTGAATGCTGAATGTTCGATGTTTTCCCTGCGTGATCCATCCTCCGCCTTCCATCCTCCGTTTCCGCCGACATCTCCTGCTGACATCAATGGCAGCCTTGATTGCCCTCCCCGCGCGTGCCACGTTGAACGCCATGGCAAGCCCCCGGCAAAAGTCTGAAAAGATCATCAAATACTTGTGTCTCGCGCTGCTGGCGGTGACCGCCTTGGCAGCCCGGGGTGCGGCCAATGAACCACCGGCTCCCGCGCCAAAAGAATTGCGCACCGTTCCCCGTCAACTTTGCATTGGCCTGCAATGGGAATCCATGCCCGGGTCAAAGGCTTATGAACTTCAGCGCGCTCAATCCCCCAACGGCCCATTCAAGACGTTGCCCAACAAACTTCCGGAATTGACCATTTACAACGATTTTATTGGTCAAGGCGGCGCGGATTTCTACTACCGGGTCCGCACCATGCAAACGAATGGCGCGGATCATGTTTCGCCAACGGCTTGGTCGGAGTCGGTGGGCGGACATTCCGAGGCGCTGAACCCGGGCCAGTTGCTGACCGAAGTGCAAAGGGCAAGCTTCGATTATTTCCACCTGTATGCGCATCCCGCCTCGGGGTTGGCGCGCGCTTCAGTCTTGAAGAACCCCGACACGTGTGCCATTGGCGCCAGCGGCATGGGATTGTTCAATCTTGGGGTGGGGGTTGAACGGGGATTTATCACCCGTCGCGAAGGTGCCGAACAAACCTTGAAGGAACTCAGATTTCTCTCCGGCAAGGCGCAGCGGTTTCATGGCGCTTTTCCGCATTTTATCAACGGTGAAACGGGCGTTGTCATTCCCTTCAGCAAATATGATGACGGGGCCGATATTGTCGAAACCGCGTTCCTGTTGGAAGGCGTCCTGTTTGCGCGCGAATATTTTTCCGGCTCGGATCCCGAAGAAGTTGAAATCCGGGGGCTGGCGGACAAGCTCTGGCGTGATGTCGAGTGGGATTGGTTTGTGGACAAGACCGGTCCGGTTCCAGCGATGATTTGGCATTGGTCGCCAAAATATGGCTGGAAGAAACATCTTTATATTTTGGGGTTTAACGAATGTCAGATTGTGTACGTGCTGGGGCTGGCCTCGCCGACTCACCCGATAGAACCCAGGGCCTATTGGGAGGGATGGGAGTCGCCGCATTACGCAAGGAGACGTACTGAATTTGGAATTGATTTGGTTTTGGGCGGCCGCTTTGATCTCGGCCCGCCGCTGTTCGTGACGCAATTTTCCTATCTGGGTTTGGATCCGCGCCAAATCCTCTTTGATGGCCGGAGTTATTTTGACCATTTCAGGGATTTTTGCCGGGTGCAAATCCGATATGCTGAATCCAAAAGCAAAGTCCACAAAGGTTATGGCCCGCTTTGGGGTATTACGGCCAGCTCGGGACCGGATGGTTACCGGCCTTTTGCACCGGGACTGCTGGACACCGGTACGCTGGCTCCCACGGCCGCAATTTCTTCCATGCCTTACGTTCCCGACGACAGTATTGCCTGTTTGCTCGACATGTATCAAAAATACGGCTCCACCTTGTGGGGGCCCTTTGGATTTTACGATTCGTTCAATTTGTCGCGCGATTGGGTGTCCAAAACCTATTTGTGCATTGATGAAGGCCCGATCGCGCCGATGATTGAAAATTACCGTTCAGGCATGTGCTGGAAGGTTTTTATGAAATCCAAAGAGATACGATCGGTGGTCGAGCTGCTGAACAAAGGTGAAAATTCGCGTTTAGGCACGACTGGTAACCGCTAAGCAGGGCTAATAAACGCTAATGCTGAGAGGTACCTTCCTGAGTCAGGCCGCAGTGGCCGTTGCCTGGTCTTGGGACGTTGATTGCAGCACGAACCGGAAAGGAAGAGCAAATGAACGCACAACAACTTGTCGTATTTTTGTTGATTGGAGGGGTTGCCGGATGGTTGGCCGGCCTGATCACGAAGGGTGGCGGATTCGGCATTGTGGGAAACATCGTTGTTGGCGTCATCGGAGCGGTGCTGGGCGGCTGGTTATTCGGGGTCATGGGTATTTCACTGGGCGGGCAATGGGTGGGATCACTAGTGACCGCAATAGTGGGTGCGCTTGTCCTGCTCTTCGCCATAAGTATGATTCGGAAGAAATAGAAGCGCCCCAGTAGAATCACTGGAACGAACGCGGCCGGGTGACCCGGTTGAGAACCCGGCCGCTGCAGATTGCGGTAAAGGGGTTGGCCGTCGCAGTTAAAACTTCAGCGGCGGACCCACCACTTCCATCCCATGCTCTTCCCAGAGGCGCTTGAGAACGACTTCCTGATTTTTCAGGATTTCCTTCCCGAGCTTGCTCATTTGCAGGAAAAAATCCTCCATGCTGCCGGCCGGCTGAAATAATACCAGCATTTGCCCTTCGCCGTCGCTGACCTTGGCGAACGCATGCGGGATTTTCCGCGGCGCAAAGGCCGAATCCCCGCGATGCAGGCTCAGGGTGTCCTCGCCCACCCGAACGATGAATTCGCCGCGGACGACATAAAACCATTCGTCCTGGAAATGGTGGCGATGAAGCGCCGGACCGCCCTTCGCCAATCGCGTCGTATCATAAATGCACAGATCGCCGCCGGTGTCCCGGCTGGAAACTTTTAGGTCAAATCGCCCGCCCATGACCAATAATTCCTCGCCGTGCCGGTCCTGCTGTGCCCCCACCCGAAAACCCGTGGCATTGCGCTCTGGACTTGAAACCATGTCGCCGGCGCCTCGTGCTTTGGCGGCCAATACGGAAGCGGCGATGGCCAGTTTCAAAAAATTCCGACGCTTCATGGGCAATTGCTTGGGTGGTGTCCGGCTTCCCAAAGCTGCCGGTAATCGCCTCACTCGACAAGAGCGAAATGGGGAGGGAATCTCGCTTATCGGTACATAAAAATAACATAGGGGGTCAGTCCCGCGCATTGCAATAATCCCGGAGGTTGCAGTTGCTCCGGCGGTTGGAAGTCTTGGCGGCGCGGGATTGTATCACCGGACTGAGCAAGCCAGCTCATCAGTAGCCTCGCCCCACCAGTGGGAAAAGAAGATGGAAGGCGGAAGGTGGAAGATGGCCAGGAAAAAGCTGAAGTTTTGAATTTTGAATTTTCAGTTGGCGGACCGTTGCGCACTTGGCGTCCCGGCGGTTTCATCATCTTCATCATCCGCGTAATCCGGGGTTATCTCAGCAGACCGCCCGGAGCGAATGAATAAATGGCGGCGGTGGAGGCCAGCGAACCCGCCAGCAGCAGCCAGATGAGCTTTCTGCGCACTTTCAGCGGAATCCGATTAATCAACATCCATTGAACCCAGCCGGGAGCGCGGGTCTTCACCCGGGGATCGTCACTGTCCAGGGCGTTGAAACTGTCGTAAAGCCCGCCCGCCACCGGACTGAGCAGGCAGCCCCACAGGGAGGTTTGGATCCCCAATACCACGGATGATTTGCAGCCCAACCCGCTCAATTTATAGTTGATGACCGTTCCGGGCAGGTTGAGCACAAATCCATAGGCGAGGTCAGTGAAAAAAACCGCGACGCGGCCCGGGATGGAGTCGCGATCGAAAACCCCGATCTTTTTGAGAATCCAGTCGCGGCCCCCACTGTAGGCGCTGGTGGTACCGATGGCCGACCAGGCGTTGGCGAACAGGCGGCTGATGGCGGCGCGCCCGGCGCCCGGGTGGACAAAAAACATTTCCGCCAGGGCGATGTAGGGATTGTGCAGCGATTGGCTGGCAAAATTGACCCAGTGCTGGCGCGAGCGGAACATGCCCCGGTAGTAGTTCCACAATGGTGACAACTTCGCGCGGCATTTTCCGGGCAACCTTCCGAGGGCTTCCTTTGCTGGGAAAACCTCCATTCGGGAACACGCTATCCGCGGTCAACTCGAAGTCAAGACACGGCTTTGCGCCGCGTTCACCTGTGGTTGTTGAACAGGAGCAAACGGAGTGAACGGAAGTTCGCAATAAAGAATCTCTGTTTTCTTCGTGGGCTCCGGTAAATCGTTTGCGCCTTTTTGCGGCAAATAAAATCCGCGTCCATCCGCGCTCACCCCTGGTTCAAATCATCGCGGGTACAGGCGGTTTTCACCGGTTTCTCCGGCAAAAAATGTGCACACAAAACCAAATTGCGGGGAGAGATTGCCGCCGGCCGGCATAACATTAGAAATAGTGACTTAATTATAGATTTGCAGTAGTTTGTGGAATTTAAGGAACGGCAGGTTGAGTTTTATGTTACCGACTCTCTTAAGTGAAAAACAAAAGACGGCTGACCGGGTGATGCAGCATGCCAGCGGCGACAAGCGCTTCAAGATCCTCGAAGCGCACATGAAGAAATACCAGTTCAAGCACGACGCGCTCATCGAGATTCTGCACAAGGCGCAGGAATTATTCGGCTTTCTCGATGACGACCTGTTGCTGTTCGTCGCCTATAAACTCAAACTCCCGGCCAGCCGCGTCTATGGCGTGGCGACTTTCTATCATTTCTTCACGCTTAAACCGCAGGGCAAGCATACCTGCGTCGTCTGCCTCGGCACGGCCTGCTATGTGAAAGGTTCGGCCAAAGTGCTCGAAGCGGTCGAGGCCAGGGCGAAAATCAAAGCCGGTGAAACCACGCCGGACAACCGGCTTTCGCTGCTGACGGCGCGCTGCATCGGAGCGTGCGGCATCGCGCCGGCGGTCGTTTATGACGGAACAGTCACGCCCCGCCAGACCCCGGAAACCGCGCTCGAACACGTGAAAGGATGGATTTCCAATGGTAATTGATGACCTCAACGCGATTGCCGAGAAGGAACGGGCCGCCCGCAAAAAAACGGTCATCCGCTGCTGCATGGCCGCCGGCTGCATGTCCTCCAACTCGGAAACCGTCAAAAAGAACCTTGAACAGGCGGTGAAGGACGCCGGCTTGGGCGACGAAGTGGAAGTGCGCGGCGTTGGTTGCATGAAACTTTGCTGCGAGGGGCCGCTGGTGAGCGTGGATACCCAGGATGCGCTCTACGAAAAAGTCACACCGGAAGACGCCCTGGAGTTGGTGAAAACGTTGAAAGGCGGCAAGACCAGGGTCAAACGCGGCGACTTCAACCATCCGTTTTTCAAGAAACAATTGTCCATCGTCCTGACCAACAGCGGCGAGATTGACCCGGAACGCATCGAGGCCTATATCGCCGCCGAAGGTTACCAGGCGTTGCATCACGTGCTCCGCGAGATGAAGCCCAAGGAAGTGGTGGAGGCCATGGTCAAAAGCGGTTTGCGCGGGCGCGGCGGCGCGGGTTTCCCCACCGGCCTCAAATGGGGCACGGTCGCCAAAACCCAAAACGCGCAGAAATACGTCATCTGCAACGCCGACGAAGGCGACCCCGGCGCGTTCATGGACCGGAGTGTGCTGGAAAGCGACCCGCACAGCGTGCTCGAAGGCATGGCCATCGCGGCGTATGCCGTCGGCGCCAACCAGGGTTTCATTTATTGCCGCGCCGAATATCCGCTGGCCATCAAGCGGTTGCAGAACGCCATCAAGCAGGCCAAAACGCTGGGCCTCCTCGGCAGCGGCGTCTTTGAATCGCCCTTCAGCTTCAGCATCGATATCCGCATTGGCGCCGGCGCGTTTGTGTGCGGCGAAGAGACAGCCTTGATGGCTTCCGTCGAGGGCAAACGCGGCACGCCACGTCCCCGCCCGCCGTTCCCGGCGGAGAGCGGATTATGGGGCTGCCCCACGTTGATCAACAACGTCGAGACCTTTGCCAATGTGCCGCCGATACTCCGCAAGGGCGCCGAGTGGTTCGCCGGCATTGGCACGGAAAAAAGCAAGGGCACCAAGGTGTTCGCGCTCGCCGGCAAAATCACCAACACCGGCCTCATTGAGGTGGCGATGGGCACGCCGTTGCGGCAGATCGTCGAGGAAATGGGCGGCGGCGCACCGGACGGCGGCAAAATCAAGGCCGTCCAGACCGGCGGACCGTCCGGTGGCTGCATCCCCGCCGACGCGCTCGACACGCCGGTGGATTACGACTCGCTCACCAAGCTCGGTTCCATCATGGGGTCGGGCGGCATGATTGTCATGGACGACACCACGAAGATGGTGGACGTCGCCCGTTATTTCATGGAGTTCTGCGTGGACGAATCATGTGGCAAATGCGTTCCCTGCCGTGCCGGCACGGTGCAGATGCTCCATTTGCTGGAAAAAATTCTCAACCGCCAAGCCACCGCGCGTGATCTGGCGAAACTCGAGGAGCTTTGCGACATGGTAAAAAACACCAGTCTCTGCGGTCTCGGCCAGACAGCGCCGAACCCCACGTTGAGCACGCTGCGGTATTTCCGGAAGGAGTACGAGGAACTGCTGCAACCGGACCAGTTCGGCCCCAACGGCAATGGCCAACCGGCTCGCCCAATCGCAAATCAAAAATCGTAAATCATGAATTTCATTGTATGGCCGCGAAAACGTTAACAATTGATGGCAAAGAAGTCAGCGCCGAGGAAGGCGCCACCATTCTGGAAGTCGCGACCGACGCCGGCATCAAGATTCCGACGCTGTGTCATCTGGACGGCGTTTATGACGTGGGCGCCTGCCGCCTGTGCCTGGTGGAAGTCACCGGCGTGGCCAAACTGCTGCCCGCCTGCACGACGAAAATCAGCGAAGGCATGGATGTGAAAACCGACAGCGAACGTCTGCGGAAATACCGCCGCATGACGCTGGAGTTGCTCTTTGCCGAACGCAACCATGTCTGCGCCGTGTGCGTGGCCAACGGCCATTGCGAGTTGCAAACACTCGCCTACAGCCAGGGCATGGATCATGTGCGTTACGAATATTGTTTTCCGAAATGGAACGTGGACGCAACTCACCGGCTGTTCGGCATGGACCATAACCGTTGCATTCTCTGCGCCCGCTGCGTGCGCGTTTGCTGGCACATCGAAGGCGCGGGCACCAAGAACGTTTCCGGCCGCGGCGCCAAGGCCACCATCATCAGCGATTTGAACCAGCCGTGGGGCGATTCCGAGACCTGTACGGCCTGCGGCAAATGCGTCATGTCCTGTCCGACCGGCGCGCTGTATCACAAAGGCTCGACTGTGGCCGAGATGGAACATGACCGCGACAAACTGGAATTTATCGTCAATGCGCGGGAGAAAAAACAGTGGCTGCCGTGAAATTTGAATTATGAAATTGCGTGTTGCAACAGTCTGGTTGGGTGGCTGCTCCGGTTGCCACATGTCCTTTCTGGACCTGGACGAGTTCCTCATCGAACTCGCCGGGCAAATCGAACTGGTTTACAGCCCGGTCGTGGACGTGAAGGAATATCCAAAAGACGTGGACGTCTGCCTGATCGAAGGCGCCGTTTGCAACGAGGACAATCTTGAAATCCTCCACAAAATCCGCGCCCGCACCAAAGTGCTGGTTTCGTTTGGCGACTGCGCCGTCACCGGCAACGTCCCGGCCATCCGCAACCAGCTCGGCCTGGGCAACGATGAAAGTGTGCTCCAGCGCGCCTACATTGAAAACGCCCGGAACAATCCGCGCCTACCCCGGACGAACGGCATTGTGCCGCCGCTGCTCAAACGCGTGGTGCCGGTTCATGAGGCGGTGCACGTGGAGCATTTCCTGCCCGGTTGCCCGCCGCCCGCCGCCCGCATCAAAGCGCTGATGGCCCAGGTGCTGGCCGGCCAGACGCCGAAACTGGAAGGGGCGGATTTGAAATTTGGATAAATGGTTGCGCGCGCACTCCGTGCGTGCCGCCCGTCGGGTGGGGGAAATGTCCGCCCGACCGGTGAACTTTGAAATTTATGTCAAAACACATCGTCATTGACCCCGTGACCCGGATCGAGGGCCACGCCAAGATCAGTATTTACATGGATGACGCGGGCAACGTGTCCGACGCCGAGTTTCACGTCGTGGAATTCCGCGGCTTTGAAAAATTCTGCGAAGGCCGGCCTTACACGGAAATGCCCGGCATTACCCCGCGCATCTGCGGCATCTGCCCGGTCAGCCATCTGCTCGCCTCGGCGAAAGCCGGTGACGCCATCATGGCCGTCAAAATTCCGCCCGCCGCGGACAAGCTTCGCCGATTGATGAATCTCGGGCAAATCGTCCAGAGTCACGCATTGAGTTTCTTCCACTTGAGCGCGCCGGACTTTCTGCTGGGCTGGGACACGCCGCCGCCCCAACGCAATGTTTTCGGTCTGATTGCCTCCAACGCCGACCTGGCCCGGGCCGGCATCCGCCTGCGACAGTTCGGCCAGGAAATCATTGAAATCCTCGGTGGCAAGAAAATCCATCCGGCGTGGGCGGTGCCCGGCGGTGTCCGAACGCCATTGACTCCGGAAGGGCGGGCGAAGATCAGGGCCTGGCTGCCGGAGGTGTTTGCCACAACTCAATCGGCGCTGGGATTGTTCAAAAAGACCCTGGCCGCGCATGAGCACGAGGTTGAGATTTTTGGAAATTTCCCGTCCCTGTTCATGGGGCTGGTGGCTCCCGATGGCACCTGGGAGCATCACGGCGGCAAACTGCGGTTCACCGACAGCACCGGTCGCATCGTGGTTGACCAGCTTGACCCGCAAAAATATTACGACTCCATCGGCGAATCCGTTCAGAACGATTCGTATCTCAAGTCGCCGTATTATGTTCCGCTCGGTTTCCCGGACGGCATGTACCGGGTCGGCCCGCTCGCGCGGTTGAACGTCTGCGAGCAGATGGGCGTGCCTAAGGCAGAAGTCGAGTTGAAGAACTTCAAACAAATGGGCCGCGGCGCGGTCACGTCGTCGTTCCTGTATCATTATGCCCGGCTCATCGAAATTCTGGCGTCGCTGGAATACATCGAACGCTACCTGAACGACGCGGATTTGTCCGCCGACTGCCTCCGCGCCGATGCCGGCATCAACAATCTGCGCGGAGTGGGCGTGAGTGAAGCCCCGCGCGGCACGTTGTTCCACGACTACACGGTGGATCGCAACGGCCTGCTCAAAAAGGTAAATCTCATTGTGGCCACCGGCCAGAACAACCTGGCGATGAACCGCACGGTGGCGCAGATCGCGCGGCATTATGTGCATGGCCGGGAAATTCCCGAACCGATGCTCAACCGCATCGAGCACGGCATTCGTTGTTACGATCCCTGTCTGAGTTGTTCCACGCACGCCGTCGGCCAGATGCCACTGTTGGTGCGGTTGCTCGCACCGGACGGCAGAGTGTTGAACGAGGTTGCACGCGGGTGATTAAACCGCTGTTGCCGCCCGCGCAATCTGAAACCGGAACAACTCGGATTGTGAGGGTTTGCCTTGAGTGCTGAAAGAAAGCCGGAGCCGGATTTGACACGAACGCTCGTGGTCAAAGAACCGTTGCCTTGGGGCAATGTCGGCCACTTTTCGCTGCCCCACCGGGATGCGCTCGCCGCCCTGTTTCCCCAGCTTGAGATTCTGGAACTGCTGGGTCATGGCGGCATGGGCGCAGTGTATAAGGCGCGCCAGCGCGGTCTGGACCGGCTGGTGGCGCTCAAAATTCTCCCGCCGCAGGTTTCGGCTGAACCAGGCTTTGCTGAACGATTTGCGCGCGAGGCCCGTGCGCTGGCCAGACTCAGCCATCCGAACATTGTCACGGTCTTCGATCTCGGCAAATCCGGCCCCCTGTACTATTTCCTGATGGAATTCGTGGATGGAGTGAATCTCCGGCAACTGCTGGAAAGCCACCGTCTGACGCCTCGGGAAACCATGGGCATCGTCCCGCAGATTTGTGAAGCGCTCGAATACGCGCATGGCGAAGGCATCGTGCATCGCGACATCAAGCCGGAAAATATTCTCATGGACCAGAAAGGCCGCGTCAAAGTCGCGGATTTCGGCCTGTCCAAACTGCTGGAACCGCAACCCCAGGACGTCCAGTTGACACAATCCGGCCAGGTTTTGGGCACGATGCATTACATGGCGCCCGAGCAACTGGAAAGGCCGCTCGAAGTGGATCAGCGCGCGGACATATATTCGCTGGGCGTCCTGCTTTACGAAATGGTCACCGGCGAACTGCCGCTGGGCCGGTTTGAACTGCCTTCGAAAAAAGCCGCGGTGGATTCGCGCCTCGATGAACTGGTGTTGCACACCATGGAGAGAAATCCGCAACGACGCTGCCAGCGCGCCAGCGAAGTCCGGCTGCAATTGGAGGCCATCGCGGGCGTGGCTTCGAGGCTTTCGCCGGAGGCGAGCCGGAGGTTGAGCTATGAATACCGCAGCAAAGCCACCCTGTTTGGCTGGCCGCTCCTGCACGTGGCCATCGGCGTGAATCCGGCAACGGGCCGCAAGCGCTACGCCAAAGGGATTATCGCGGTCGGCTGCCAGCCGCGGGGTGTGATTGCCTTTGGCGACTGTGCCGTGGGCGTAATCGCCTGCGGCATTTTTGGCTACGGTTTGATCTCCATTTCCGTCGTGGCGGTGGGCATCATTGCTTGGGGCAGTGTGGCGGCGGGCGTGCTGGTGGCGATGGGCGGACTAGCGGTTGCACCGATAGCCATCGGCGGGGCTGCATTCGGCTGGTACGCCAATGGGGCCATCGTATGGGGGAAACACACACTCAGCCCACAGGTCAGTGATCCCCTGGCCATCCAGTTTTTTAGTCCTTACGTCTCGAAACTCATAAGTTGGACATTCAAGGCAACGATTGTCGTTGCGCCGCTGTTCCTTGCACTGGGCTGGGTTCCGTCGCTCATGGCGAGAATTTCCGAGCGACGCAGCCAAAAGCGCTTTCAGCCGAACCCATCGAAACCGGATTAACATGGTCAAATACACCGGGAAAATTTTCCTGTGCGCGCTGAGTTCGGTGATCGGCACCCTGATCGGCGGGGTGTTCTCGACCGTTCTGCATCTGGAACAACCCAGGCTTCCCGGACCGGTCAACACCCAATTGCTGGCCCTCCTCTGTCTGGCCGGCGGGTTCGTGCTTTCCATGGCGCTGGCCACATTATCCCCACGGCTCCAGGGGAACCGCCGGTCACGATTTGCGGTCATCGCCTGGTTTGTGTTCGCGTGGCTGGGAATCAATAATACGATCGAGGCCGGCATTTTCACGACCATGGGCGGGTCGCCAACGGTCATTACGACCATGTTGTTTCAGTCCCTCTTCGTGGCCGGCGCGGTGGTGCTGATGTTCAGTCATCAAAGACCGGGAAAATCATCTCCCGAAGTCATTCGCCGGTTCTTTGCGAGTCGAACTGCCGCACAATGGGCCGTTCGGCTGGCCTCGGCGGTAGCGGCTTTCCCGCTTATTTATTTCCTTTTCGGCATGCCGGTGGGTTTGATGGTTGGAAAATCTTATCAGAGCCAATCGTTCAACCTTCAGATGCCAACCTTGAACGTGGTTATCGGCGTTCAGTCCCTCCGCAGCCTCACTGCCCTGGCGGCCGTGTTGCCCATGCTCGCGCTCTGGACCGGGTCCCGGCAGCGCTTTGCGTGGACGTTTGGCCTGAGTCTGTTTCTGGTTGCCGGACTGTATGGGTTGATACAGGCTTACTGGATGCCGTGGACGCTGCGAAGCATTCATACCGTCGAATTGTTCTTGGATTCGATGGTCTATGGTTGGTTGGTCGCGATGTGGCTGTTGCCTCGGCCATCGGCGATGGCTGGAGAGATGGGCGCCCGGAACAACCGCATTTGAAGGCAGCCCGTGAGCCAGCCGACGTCACCAATTCCCGTTACCGGTCTGCTGGTCATTGGCTACGGCAACCCGTTGCGTTGCGACGATGGCGTCGGCCTGAAAGTCGCCGAAGCCATTGAGGAATTACACTTGCCGGGTGTGCGCACCCTGATTTGCCACCAGCTTTCCCCCGAGCACGCCGAACCGATTGCCCGGGCACGTGTGGCGATTTTTGTGGACGCTGCGGTGGACGCGCCACAGGAAGTGCGGTTGCGCAAACTGGAGCCGAACGAATCCTCCCAACTCATGGCCCACGCGGCCGACCCGCGTACCATGCTGGCGCTGGCGCGCGATGTCTTTGGCCATTGCCCGGAAGCCTGGTGGCTGACCATTCCGGCCGTGAAACTCGGTTTCGGCGAGGAGCTTTCCCCGGTGGCCCGCCACGGTTATGAGGTCGCGCTCAATCAGATTCGGGCGCTCGCCGGCCTTCATTGAAATGCAAATCCGGCAAGAAAGGCGTACTCTTCGCCAAGAGATGGCTCGCGGGCGCGCCTCGACCGGCGCATATTGCGGCGGCTGATTTGAAAGGCATTTATGCACGAAGTACATCTCGTCCGCGCCATTCTGGAAACCGTTGAAAAGCAGGCTGTTGCCAAAAAGGCCAAGCGCGTCAAGCTCGTCCAGATCCGTTTTAACCCGCTGACCAGCCACAGCGGCGACCACGTGCAATTCAGTTTCGACATCGTCAAAAAGGATATTCCCCTGGTCCAGGACGCCGTGCTCAAGCTCACCGAGGTCGAGCCGACTTTGAAATGCAACCAGTGCGGCCACCAATTCCACGGCCATCATCTGCCGGATGTCTGCCCGAAATGCGCTTCGGTAAACGTCAAGGCCGTCAATTCCACGGACATGGTGCTCGAGCGTTTTGAGATCGAGCGTTGAAAGGAACCTTGATGAATGCGCCGCCGGCCATGCGACTGAAGCTCGCCGTGCGCGGCGCGGTGCAGGGTGTCGGCTTTCGCCCCTTTCTTTTCCGCCTCGCGTCCGAATTGAAACTGGCCGGCTGGGTCAACAACTCTTCACAGGGCGTTCTGGTTGAAGTTGAAGGACCGCGCGCCGTTCTGGAAACATTCCGGCGGCGGCTCGAAATCGAAAAACCGCCGCGCAGTTTCATCCAAAGCCTCGAAGCTTCGTGGCTCGATGCCGTTGGTTATGCCGGTTTTGAAATCCGCGCGAGCGAGAACGGCGGTGACAAAACCGCGCTCGTTATGCCGGACCTTGCCACCTGTCCGGATTGCCTCCGCGAAATTTTCGATCCCAACAATCGCCGTTATCGCTATCCGTTCACCAATTGCACGAACTGCGGCCCGCGTTTCAGCATCATCGAATCACTGCCGTACGACCGCGCGAACACTTCCATGAAGGCGTTCGCCATGTGCCCGCAGTGCCGGGCGGAGTATGAAGACCCGGCGAACCGCCGTTTCCATGCCCAGCCGAATGCATGTCCGGTTTGCGGCCCGCATCTGGAATTGTGGGACCGTAGCCGCGCTGGTAAAAGTGCGGACGGCCCTTCGCCCGGTCCGCGTCCTCCCGAACACGGCTACGATGCTTTGCTCGCCGCCGCCCAGGCGGTCCGCAATGGAAAAATCGTCGCCGTCAAGGGGCTGGGCGGGTTTCATTTGCTGGCCGACGCGCGCGACGACCAGGCCATTCGACTCTTGCGCCAGCGGAAGCATCGCGAGGAAAAACCGTTCGCACTCATGTTTCCCTCATTGGCGACCATCGAGACTGTTTGCGAAGTCTCACCGTCGGAGAAGCGGCTGCTGCGCTCCCCTGAATCACCCATCGTTCTGGTGAAGAAAATCGCCAATCGTAAATCGCCAATCGTAAATGCCGTGGCTCCGGGGAATCCGAATCTCGGCGCGATGCTGCCTTACACGCCGCTGCATCATTTGCTGATGGCCGAACTCGGATTCCCGGTCGTGGCGACGAGTGGCAATTTGAGCGATGAACCGATTTGCACCGACGAGCGCGAAGCGCTGGAACGGCTGGGCGGCATCGCCGATATTTTTCTCGTGCATAACCGTCCCATCGTCCGGCACGTGGACGATTCCATCGTACGGTTCATGCTCGACCGTGAACTGGTCTTGCGCCGCGCCCGCGGTTATGCGCCGTTGCCCATCAGTGTCGGAGGGGCGAGCTCTGCAAGCCCCCAACGTCAGGGACTCGTGGAACTCGTCCCTCCGGAAATAATCCTGGCTGTCGGCGCGCATCTCAAAAACGCCGTAGCGCTTTCCGTCGGGAACCAGGTTTTCCTCAGCCAGCACATCGGTGATCTGGAAACGGAGCCGGCGCACACCGCCTTTCGCCGCGTCATCGCCGATTTTGAGAAGCTTTACCAAGCCAACCCACAAATCGTCGCCGCCGATCTGCACCCGGATTATCTTTCCACAAAATTCGCCGATGAATTGGCAGGTGGGGCGGGCTCTCCGCGGCCCGCCGCCGGCGCCATGGGGACATTGCGCCCGACTGCCATTGGCGTCCAGCATCACGTCGCCCACGTTTTGTCCTGCATGTCGGAGAACGAATTGCCGCCGCCGGCGCTGGGCGTGTCCTGGGATGGCACGGGCTACGGCCGGGACGGCACCATCTGGGGCGGCGAATTTTTTGTCGTCGCTGGCAAGAGTGTCGAGCGCATTGCCCATCTGCGCCCGTTTCCTCTGCCTGGTGGCGACCCGGCGGTCAAGGAACCCCGTCGCGCGGCGCTCGGATTGCTTCATGAAATTTTTGGCGGCGCTGTTTTCGGGCGAAAAGACCTTGCGCCGCTGGCTGCCTTTTCCAATACAGAATTGATGGCCATAAAAACGATGCTGGCCGGAAAAATAAATTCACCCGTCACGTCGAGCGCGGGACGGCTCTTCGACGCGGTCGCTGCCCTGACGGGTCTGCGGCAAACCATGCGTTTCGAAGGCCAGGCGGCGATGGAACTGGAGTTTGCCCGGGAGGGGATCGAGACGGAAGAACGCTATGACTTGCCGCTCGCCACGCGCCATTCCGCGCTCATCCTGGACTGGTCCCCGCTGGTCGAAGCGATCCTGGCGGAGGTAAAAGCCGGCGTGCCCATTGGCATCATTTCCGCCAGATTTCACAACGCTTTGGTTGAGGCCATTATCGCCGTCGCCAAATTCGCCGGTCAGAACCGGGTCGTGCTGTCCGGCGGCTGTTTCCAGAACCGTTATCTGACCGAGCGCGCCGTCCGACGGTTGCGCGAGGAAAAATTTCGGCCATACTGGCACCAACGCGTGCCGCCCAACGACGGCGGAATTGCGTTGGGCCAGGTGGTGGCCGCGTTGCGCTGTAAATCGTAAATCGAAAATCGTAAATCATAAATTTCCGCATGTGCCTCGCGATTCCAGGAAAGATTGAGAGCGTCAGTGGTGACGATCCGTTGACGCGCATGGGTAAAATCAACTTTGGCGGCATCCGCAAAGAGGCCAGTCTCGCCTATGTGCCGGAAGCCGGGGTTGGCGATTACGTGATCGTCCACGTCGGCTTTGCCATCAGCCGGCTCGATGAGGACGAAGCGCAAAAGGTTTTCGCCTACCTGAAGCAGATGGAAGAATTGGGTGAATTGAAGGAAGGCGGGCAGCCATTACAGAGTGGCTGATCATTTAAGCGGAGGGGCGAGCGTCCTCGCGAGCCGGACCGGCCTGCACAACGAAGCGGCGGCTCGCCGGCGGCCTCGCCCCACCCAATTGAGCATGAAGTATCTCGATGAATATCGCGACGGCGAGCTCGCGCAAAAAATTGCGCGTGAGGTGCATCAGGTCACGACGCGGCCCTGGAACATCATGGAAGTCTGCGGCGGCCAGACCCACGCCATCGTCAAATTCGGCATTGACGAATTATTGCCGAAGCAAATCACGCTGATTCACGGTCCGGGCTGTCCCGTTTGCGTGACGCCGCTCGAAATGATTGACAAAGCGCTCGACATTGCCGCCCGGCCCAACGTCCTCTTCACGTCGTTCGGCGACATGCTCCGCGTCCCCGGCAGCACCACGGATTTGCTCTCGGTCAAGGCCAAAGGCGGTGACGTGCGCATTGTTTATTCGCCGCTGGATGTCGTGAAACTGGCCGGACAGAATCCAGGAAAGGAAGTGGTTTTCTTCGGCGTCGGTTTTGAAACCACGGCGCCGGCCACGGCCATGGCCGTTTATCAGGCCGCGCAGCAACGCCTGAAAAACTTTTCCCTGCTGATCTCGCATGTCCTCGTGCCGCCGGCGATGGAGGCGTTGTTGTCGTCGCCCGATTGCCGGGTCCAGGGCTTTCTCGCCGCCGGTCACGTCTGCACGGTGATGGGCCTGGAGGAGTATTTCCCCATCGCGCGAAAATATCATGTGCCGATTGTGGTGACCGGCTTCGAGCCGCTGGACATTTTGCAGGGCGTGTTGATGGTGGTGCGGCAACTGGAATCCGGCCGCGCCGGGGTCGAAAATCAGTACGCGCGTTCGGTGCGCCGCGAAGGCAATCAGCCCGCGCAACGATTGATCCGCGAGGTGTTCCGCGTCATCCCGCGCCAGTGGCGCGGGGTCGGTGAAATTCCGCAGAGCGGCCTGGGCTTGAGAGAGGCGTACGCGGCGTTCGATGCGGAAAAAAAATTCGGCGTGGCGGAACATCGCGTCGCCGAACCCGCCGAGTGCATCAGCGGCCTGGTGTTGCAGGGGTTGAAAAAGCCGCATGAGTGTTCCGCGTTCGGCACGAAATGCACGCCGGAACATCCGCTGGGCGCGACAATGGTTTCGAGTGAAGGCGCCTGTGCGGCGTACTACCGGTATCGGCGGCGTGAATGAGCAAGCGATGAAGAAACCTTCAACACCCAACATTCAACATTCAACATCGGACGTCCCCCAGCCGGCCACGCGCCATTTTGTTCGACGTCGGGCGTTGGATGTTGAATGTTGAATGCCTTGTTTATGGAACTCAACTCAAGCTGCCCGATTCCCATCTCGCAATATCCGCACGTGTTGCTGGCGCACGGCGGCGGCGGCCGGCTGATGCACCAGCTTATCGGCAAGATGTTCCTGGCGGCGTTTCGCAATCCGTTGCTCGAAACGCAGCACGATTCAACCGTGGTGGCGTTGACCGGCAAAAGACTCGCCTTTACGACGGATTCCTATGTGGTGCGTCCGTTGTTTTTTCCCGGCGGCGACGTCGGCTCGCTGGCCGTCCACGGGACGGTGAATGACCTCGCGATGAGCGGCGCGCGGCCGCTTTACCTCAGCGCCGCGTTCATCATCGAGGAGGGCCTGCCGATGGAGACGCTCTGGAAAATCGCCTGCTCCATGCAACAGGCCGCGCAACGCTGCGGCGTGCAGATCATCACCGGCGATACCAAGGTGGTGGACAAGGGCAAAGGCGACGGCGTGTTCATCAACACCGCCGGCATCGGCGTGGTGGAGCATGGCCAAAACGTCGCGCCGCAAAACGTGCGGGCGGGGGATGCCGTTCTGGTGAGCGGCGATGTGGGCCGGCACGGCATGTCCATCATGGCCGCGCGCGAAGGCTTGCAATTCGAGAGCGCCATCGAAAGCGATTCCGCGCCGGTGCACGAAATGGTCCTGGACCTGCTCCGGGCCGGTGTTGAAATTCATTGTCTGCGCGACCTGACGCGCGGGGGGTTGGCCAGCGCGCTCAACGAAATTGCCGAAGCCGCGCGGGTGCGCATCGAAGTTGGGGAGAAATCAATCCCCGTGCGCGAGGATGTTCACGCCGCCTGCGAAATGCTCGGCCTTGACCCGTTGCACGTGGCTTGCGAAGGCCGCCTGGTTGCGTTTGTCGCGGCCAGGGATGGGGAGCGCGCGTTGAAAATCATGCGCCGTCACACCCTGGGTGCGCAGTCGGCGACGATTGGCCGGGTGGCGGAAAGCGCCGCGCCGCTCGTTACAATGAAAAGCGCGATTGGCGCCAGCCGCGTTCTCGACATGCCCAGCGGCGAACAACTGCCGCGGATTTGTTAATCCGTCAGGACGCCTTCGAGCGCAATCATCGTGCGATGAAACGTTTCCTCCGGCGTGCCGCCGGCGACGATGGGCACCAGCAACCCGCGTTCCTGGTAAAACTGGATCAGCGGCCGGGTGCTTTTTTCATAGGCCGCCATGCGCACACGGACCGATTCGGGCCGGTCATCTTCGCGCAGGAACAGTTTCCCGCCGCAATGATCGCAGACCTCCGGCACCCGGGGCGGGCGTGAGGTGAGGTGATAAACCGCTTTGCATTGGGAACAGGTGCGCCGTCCGCTGATGCGCGCTACAATTTCCTCCAGGGGCAGCTCGTAGTTGAGCACCCCCGTTAACGCCACTTCCTCGCGCAGCATCAATTTTTCCAGAGCTTCGGCCTGGGCGACGGTGCGGGGAAAACCATCCAACAGAAATCCGCCGCGGCAATGCAGGCAGCCCAGCCGTTCGCCAACCATGTCCAGCACGGTTTTGTCCGGCACTAATTCGCCGCGCCGCATGAATTCCAGCGCCTCTTCCATGGCCGGGCTTCTTTGCCCCGCCGCCAGACCCTTGGCCGCGCGAAAAACATCGCCGGTGGAGAGGTGACAGGAACCCAATCGTTCGTTAAGCAGTTCCGCCTGGGTTCCCTTGCCGACGCCCGGTGCACCCAGCAGGATCAGCCGCCAGGCCTTCGCCGGCGCCTTGCGGGGCGGGTTGGAACAAACCGCCTTGCCGGCTTTCAACCAGGCCGCCCGATCATTTTTTATCGCATTCATGCCATCAGTTTACTTCAAAGTTATTTACCAAACAATAAGTTGTACGACATTCCCAAAAGATGTTCTTTCTTTGCCAAAATCCGCAAAACTGAACGACTTGGACTTTTCG
Source organism: Candidatus Sulfopaludibacter sp. (assembly GCA_035508155.1). Classification (GTDB taxonomy): domain Bacteria; phylum Verrucomicrobiota; class Verrucomicrobiia; order Limisphaerales; family UBA11358; genus UBA11358. The sequence continues at coordinate 23,164 of DATJNM010000006.1, forward strand.
GCGGATGACCGGTCGCTGGCTGGCGACATTTTTGGCTCGGGCCGGTTCGCGTAAAATTCCCTTGTAAAATCGGGCGTTTTTTCCTGCAAGGTATGGCGAAATTATGCCAAGAACCGTGTAGTGCGGGGCAAAGCCGGGTTTTAAAGTGACTTGTGAGAATTGTGGAAGAATCAAAGTCCAGAGCCACGTCGGCAAACGGTCATTCGGAAAAGAGGAATCACCTTCCGGTACGCGAAGCCGCGTTTGACCGGCCGCGCGACTTTCTCAACAACCGGTTCGTTTACGTGGTCATCTCGTCACGTGCGCACGGCCTGTCAGTGGGTGTGAACATGAACCCCGACAAAGAGTGCAACTTCGACTGCCTGTACTGCGAGGTGGATCGCCGCACGCCGTCGGTGGAGACGACACTGGATGTGGGGGTCATGGCCGGCGAGTTGCAACGGACCCTGGCTTACATTCTGCAAGGCCAGTTGCACGAACGTCCGCAATACCAGTCATTGCCCACCGAGTTGTTGCAATTGCGCCACGTCGCGCTGAGCGGCGACGGCGAACCGACCCTGGCTCCGAATTTTGCCGAAGCCCTGCAGGAAGTGATTCACGTCCGCGCGCTGGGCGGTTTTCCATTTTTCAAAATCGTTTTGATCACCAACGCCACCGGTCTGGACCGGCCGCAGGTGCAGGAAAGCCTTAAACGTCTGACCAAATCGGACGAGATTTGGGTGAAACTCGATGGTGGCACCCAGGATTATTTGAACCGGGTGGACCGCCCCAGCGTACCGCTCGAGAAGGTGCTGGCGAACATTCTGGCGCTGGGTCGTCAGCGGCCGGTGGTCATCCAGAGCTTGTTCCCCGCCGTCAACGAAGAAGAGCCGTCGTTGGAGGAAATCGAGCAGTTTGCCCAGCGGCTCAAGGAATTGAAGGCCCGCGGCGCCCAGATTTCCCTCGTGCAAATCTACTCCGCCGCGCGCCCGATGTCCCACGCCGAGTGCGGGCACCTGCCGCTGAAGACGCTGTCGCACATCGCGCAGGTCGTGCGCCAGGTTACCGGCCTCAAAGCGGAAGTGTTTTAAGGCCGTCAGCTCACCAGGTTTACCGCGGATGACACGCCGCAAGGTGTGTGGCTGCCACGCCTTTGCCGGCGGTGGCTTTATTTCTTTGGAAAACAAGGGGAAATGGCTTATTTCTTCGGTCGCACAAAACGCATCCATCGTGAAAACAGGTTCAAACTTCCCGTTACTGATGCTCTTCGTTGGTGTCGTGATCCAGGTTTCAGGATGTTCGCCCGGCTTGACTCCCGGGCCGCGGGCCGAAGGCGGCTTTGCCATTGTCCAAACCAGATTCTTCGGCTCGCTCTGGAACGAATCACACGCCCGGGCTTCGATTATTTCCCAGGATGGCGGGGAGTCATTCCCGGTCCCAGGCGGGGCGGTCTGGGCTTTCGGCGACACCTTCAAAGGCTCACGGTCCGCCGATGGAACGCCGCACTTTGCGGGTGGGGCCATATCCTGTGCCATTGCGTTCCTCGGTGAGCAGGCCCGGAGTTATCCGCCGTCATTCGACTATCTGGTGTCCAGCAACGGCGCGGTTTCACCGTTCGAATTCCTGCCGGATGAACGACCGACCGGGCGTTATCGCATCTGGCCGCTGGGTGGAATCCATGTGAACGGCCAGTGTTACCTGTTTTATTCCCTGATTGAGGTCTTTGGGAATGGTGCCTGGGATTTCCGAGGCGTGGCCTCCGGACTCGGCCGGTCAACGGTGGCGCTGGGGCCTTATCAGCGGCTTCAACCGCACGGCGACTGGCGTTTTCCGGTGGCGCCGACGCAGGTCATTGCCGCTGACGGCTGGCTTTATCTGTACGAAGTCCGCGAATTCAACGGGAAACAAGGTGTCGCTTTGGCCCGCGTACACCCTGAACAAATTGAGGATCCCCGGGCGTATGAGTTTTACACGGGTGCCGGCCCGAAATTCTCATCTCGAAAAGATTCGGCAGCTCTTTTGGTCGCGAACGTTCCCGGCCAGGTCTCCGTTGCCTGGAATTCATATCTGCAGGAATATGTGATGGTTTCATCGAGTGATTTCGATCGTCCCCGGGAGATTCGGTTCCTGGTCGCCGACGCTCCTTACGGTCCGTGGAGTCCGCCGGTGGCGCGCATTGAAGCGCCCAAATACGCCCAGGGCAGGCGGGTCGAAATGGTGTATTGCGCCTATCTACATCCAGAACTGTTTCGGGAGAGCGGCCGGGTAATGAACCTGACCTACTCGACCGGTTTGCAGAACGCCGGCTTTGATGCCAATTGCGAAATGGTCGAGGTTGAGATAAAACGCCCTTGATCGTCAGGGTGGTATTAACCGTTGATGGAACCATGCTGTCACTGGATCGCGCAATTGCGTGATGCACATGCCGACGATTAGATGATTGGCGCAGGGAACTTCCTTTACTTCGGAGCCCGGCGGCGCTGCCGCTTGAAGACGGTTTAAATCTTCCCGGAGGCAAACCTCATCCTGTTCGCCGCGCACAAACAAAATCGGATGTTTAATTCGCCGGATGGCAGTTTCCGTGGCCAGGTCCGGGAATTCGGCGAGGTGAGAAGCCACCAGTGCAGCCGCTTTCCGGTCGGTCCGCCAAGTCAGGTTGGGGGCAAACGTCTTGAGATACCGGTCCACGGCGGTGCCAGGGTCGGGGTAGGGTGAAATGGCCACGATGCTTTGTACGCGCGGGTCAATGGCCGCCCATTGCAGCGCCAGCACCGCCCCATACGAAATGCCCAGCGCCCCGACCGGCCCCGCGCAAACGTGCTGTTGCCTCAGCGCATCCAGGCATTGCATCAGATCCGTCCGCTCGATGCCGCCAAAGTAGATGCGGTCGCCGGTGGAATGGCCGTGCCCGCGCAAATCCACGAGCACCACCCGGTAACCTGCTTCGGCCAGAACCAGCGCCCACGGCATCATGGTCTCCTTGTTCAATCCGTAGCCGTGCAATAAAAAAATGGTGCCGCGAATGTCCTTCGTTCCCGGTTTCGATTTCGGGGAATAACGCGACAGATCGAAGGTAAAGTTGAAATCATAGCGGTTGGTGTCGCCATGACGTTGCGGATGATGCACGGTGATGGTTGAGTTCAGTCTGGCGTCATAATCTCCCGGTTCCATCACCATCAAATCCAGCGTGGCCGGTGGCGGGCCGACGTCAATCCGTTCACCGGGAAAGTTCGTGGCCAGGACTGCGCCCAACCGCTCGAATACCCCGGGAATTTTGATGTGATGGTTCGGCGCCTCCAGCGCGCTCCGGGCAATGGTGCGGGGCGAGGAGCAACCGCCACACGCCAGACACAGGAGCCATGAAACCATCAGGATCAGTACGCCAAATCCCTTCGGTAATTCCTTCACGTCCATGACGGCTTTATTTTGCCGCAGACCGTCTTTTTTACAAACCGGTTTGTAAACCCGCTTGTCAGCGGGAAGCCATTCAGGTAAGGGAACGCGATGAATGCGACCTCATTTCCGCCGGCGGGGCCGCCACCCCGGCTGACTGCCTTGCCCGCAGGGAGTGCTCCCACCCTTCGCCGGCGCTGGTGGCTTCACCTGACGCTGGTCACCGCCTATATCCTGCTGATTGGCGTAATGGGAAGGGAACACCACGAAGCACATACAGGGGTGCCGGCACTGTCACACACCGCCGGTGGCCTGCTCGTGGCGTGCGGCTTCGAGCTTTTGATTTTTGCGGCCGTGCTGGGTCTGGCATTGATGGCCTCCCGGGCGTCCACCGACGAGTTGTTGTGGCGCTGGCGCCAGGGTTTCTGGCCGGTGCCGTTGGGCATCGGTTACTCCATCGCCATCCGTTTTGCCCTGTTAATGATTACGATGGTTACCGTGGTGGTGTTGATGGTGACGCATGTGGCTACGGTGCAATCTCTGCAACGATTTATGGCGGCCAAAGGGCCGAGCCCGGAAGCCATCGTGGATATTTCCAGCATGCGCCAGGATCCCCTTTATTTCTGGCTAACCTTGACGGTGGTGAGTTTTATCGTGGCCGGTTTGCGCGAAGAACTCTGGCGTTCGGCCTTTCTGGCGGGCCTGCGGGCGCTCTGGCCGCGGCGTTTCGGTTCGCGCGCCGGGCAGGTTGCCGCCGTTGTCATCGCGGCGATCCTGTTTGGCTTTGGACATCTCGGCTTGGGTCTGGTCAACGTTCTAGCCGCGGGCTTGCTCGGCCTTGGATTGGGATTGATCATGGTTTTCCACCGCGCCATTTGGCCCGCCGTGATCGCGCATGGAATGTTCGATGCGACCAGTCTGGCGCTGCTACCGTGGGCGGCCGAAAAGTTGCCGGAAATTCAACGAACACTCGGGCATTGAACAGATGTTTATTCCGTTGCCGGCTGCGCCCGTCCCTTCCGACTGAAATCGGCGTTCCACCGTGCCGGCGGCGGTGAACGCGGTTTTAAAGCAAAAGGCGCAGGTTCGGTGGCAAGGTAATCAGGGAATGGCGCATTTTTTGGAGAACGCCATGACCCTGAGCGTCACCGCGGGTGAGACCAGTTGCACAGCCGGCCAGGCGGAATTTCGTCCGGCCGGAACTCATCTTTCCCGTTCCCGAATCAGCGGTTCAGCGAGGGCAGGGGATAGTTTGAAATGGCCCGCATGTATTGCGCCCGCTCGAACGTGGCCGGGTCGGCGCAGTTTTTCTGGCTCAGACTGCCTTTGAGCTGGGTTACGGATTCGTATTCGTGTTCTGCCATCCACGCGACCAGTTCCCGCTCAATCACGCCGATTTGCTGGATGCCGTGCCGGATGAGCACGGAACAAAGCATGGTCACATCCGCCCCGGCCATGAGCATTTTCAACACGTCGGTGGCGCGATGCAGCCCGCTGGTGGCCGCCAGGCTGGCGTTGAGGCGGAGGTAAAGAATGGCAATCCAGCGCAACGGCAGGCGCATGGCCATCGGCGTGCTGAGCAGAATGTTCGGTTTTACTTCCAGCGTTTCCAGGTCAATGTCCGGCTGGTAAAAGCGGTTGAACAGCACCAGGCCGTCCGCGCCCGCTTCGTCAAGGCGTTTGGCCATGTACGCAAAATTGCTGAAGAACGGGCTGAGCTTGACGGCGACTGGAATTTTCACCTCGGATTTCACCGCCTTGAGAATGTCGAGATAGGTTTGCTCCACCTTCGCGGCGGACAGCGTGCAATCCGTCGGAATGTAATAGATGTTCAATTCCAGCGCGTCGGCGCCGGTCTGCTCGATTTGCCGGGCGTATTGCGTCCAGCCGCCGGTCGAGGAGCAGTTCAAACTCGCAATCATCGGGATACGCGTTGCCTTTTTGGCCCGGGCGATATGGTGGAGGTATTCTTCGGGGCCGAGATGAAATTCCTCCGGCTCGGGGAAATACGTGAGGGCTTCGGCGAAACTTTCGGTGCCTTGTTCGAGATGATGCACCAGTTCGGCGCGGTCCTGGCGCAATTGTTCCTCAAACAGGGAATGCAGCACCACTGCCGAAGCGCCCGCGTCCTCCATCCGTTTGATATTGTCAATTTCCTCCGACAGGGGCGAGGCGGCCGCGACCAGCGGCGTCCGCAGTTTCAGGCCGAGATAAGTGGTCGTCAGGTTCATAATGTCATTTATGATTTAAGATTTATGATTGATGATTGCGGGCCGTTCGTCGCGTGGCGCTGAAGATTTTGATCAACTCGACGGCTTCCGCCTGCAATTTCGCAACTTGTTTCGCCGAAACCAGCGCCGCGCGCCTGGCGATTTCAATCCAAAAATCCATTTCGTCAGCCTCCTCCAGAACGATGGTGATTTTGTTGATGAAGTCGGCATGCGATCTCCCGCGGAGCGCAGAGCGATAATTCGCTGCCACCGAACAACCGCTGCGCGCCACCTGGCCGGCAATCGTTTTTCCCGACGGCTTGTTCGGCAGGGCATCGGCAAATTTGAGAACCCGGACGGCGAATTGGATGGTCCTTTCTTTTAGTTCGATTGGATTCATAAGTGTTCCAGCGTTCGTCTGAAAAAATCATCAATCATCAATCTTAAATCATAGATGGTTTCACGGTTGTTGGTCCGCCGTGGCGGCCGGCTTCGGCGTTGCGGTGGTGGTCCCGCCATTGCCGTTGGTCTTCAAATCGCGCCCGCTTAGATATTGGTAAAATTTCCAGCGCCGTTCGGAATCGGCCTGGGCTTGGGCAAAAAGCTGTTTGGCCGCGTCCGGTTTGCTCTTGGTGAGCATCTTGAAACGGTTTTCCGACAGGAGATAATCCTGAATCCTGGCCTTCGCCGCCGAAGAATCCAGTTGCAACGGGTTCTCGCCGCGTTCAGTCCGGCGCGGGTCAAACCGGTAAAGCAACCATTGGCCGGTGTCCACGGCCAGCTTTTGTTGCCGGGCGCCGACGCCCATGTCCACCGCGATGCCGTGCGCAATGCAATGGCTATAGGCGATGATGAGCGACGGGCCGGGATAGGATTCGGCCTCCACGAACGCACGCAACGCCTGTTCGTCCTTCGCGCCCAGCGCCACGCTCGCCACGTAAATGTGGCCGTAGGTCATGGCGATGAGCCCAAGGTCTTTCTTGCCCATCGTCTTGCCGCCGGCGGCGAACTTCGCCACCGCACCCCGCGGCGTGGATTTGGACATCTGCCCGCCGGTATTGGAATAAACCTCCGTATCGAGCACGAGCACGTTCACGTCGCGGCCGCTGGCCAGCACGTGGTCCAGACCGCCATAGCCGATGTCATAAGCCCAGCCGTCGCCGCCGACGATCCACACGCTCTTCCGGACCAGTTGATCCGCCAGGCTCAGCAACAATTTCGCTTCCGGCGAGTCAAGTTTTTGCAGTTTATCCTTCAAAGCGGCCACGCGCTGGCGCTGGTCGAAAATACCGGTTTCATCGGATTGACTGGCGTTCACAATACCGTTCACGAGATCGTCGCCCAGTTGCGGCGCGAGTTTCTTCACCAGTTCGGCGGCAAAGTCCTTTTGCTTGTCCAGCGAAACGCGGAAGCCGAGGCCGAACTCCGCGTTGTCCTCGAACAGCGAGTTGCACCAGGCCGGGCCGCGGCCCTCGCGGTTTTGCGTCCAGGGCGTGGTCGGCAGGTTGCCGCCGTAAATTGAGGAACAGCCGGTGGCATTGGCGATGATGGCGCGGTCGCCAAACAGTTGCGACAGCATCTTGAGATAAGGCGTCTCACCGCAACCGGCGCACGCGCCGCTGAATTCGAAGAGCGGCCGCAGGAGCTGTTGCTGGCGCAATTGCGTGATTTTGACCTTGCGCCGGTCCACCTCGGGCAGGCTCAGGAAGAAATTCCAGTTCTCGCGCTCCGGCAGCCGCAGCGGCGCCTGCGGCCGCATGTTGATGGCCTTGAGCTTCGTCTCCGTCTTGTTGCGCGCCGGGCAGATATCCACGCACAGCGAGCAGCCGGTGCAGTCTTCCGCCGCGACCTGGAGGGTGAATTTCCAGCCCTTGAACTCGGGGTTGCGGCTGTCCGTGCTCTTGAAGGTTTGGGGCGCATTGGCCAGCGCCGCCGGTTCATAGACCTTTGCCCGGATGGTCGCGTGCGGGCAGATGGCGACGCATTTCAGGCATTGAATACACACTTTCTCGTCCCACACCGGTATGTCCAACGCGAGATTGCGCTTTTCATATTGGGCCGTGCCGATCGGGAACGTGCCGTCCGCCGGGAATGCACTCACGGGCACTTCGTCGCCTTCACCGGCGGCGAGCCGGCCAAGCACGTTTTTGACAAAGGCCGGCGCGCCCGGCGAAATGGGCGGGAGCAGGTCGCCGCTGCCGTTGACGCGTTGGGTCACCGGCACTTCGTGCAAATGCTCCAGCGTGTTGTCCACGGCCTTGAGGTTCATGGCCACGACTTCCTCGCCTTTTTTGCCGTAGGTTTTTTTGATGGAATACTTGATGGCTTCGATGGCCTTGTCGCGCGGCAGGACGCCCGACAGCGCGAAGAAACAAACCTGCATGATGGTGTTGATGCGCCCGCCCATGCCGCTGTCGCGCGCCACCTTCGTCGCGTCAATCACGTAAAATTTCGCCTTCCGGGCAATGAGCGATTCCTGCACCGGCGTCGGCAGCTTCGACCAGATTTGGTCCTGCGGATAAGGCGTGTTGAGCAGGAACGTGCCGCCGGGCACCAGGGGTTTGACCATGTCGTATTTCTCCAGAAACATCGGCTGGTGACAGGCCACGAAATTCGCGCGTGAAATCAGATACGTTGAGCGGATCAACTCCGGCCCGAACCGCAGATGCGACACGGTCATGCTCCCGGATTTCTTCGAGTCATAGACAAAATAGCCCTGCGCGAAGTTATCGGTGCCTTCGCCGATGATTTTGATGGAATTTTTGTTCGCGCCCACCGTGCCGTCCGCGCCCAGGCCGTAGAACAACGCGCGAATGACGTCGTCGGGTTCGGTGGAAAAGTTGTGGTCCACCGGCAGGCTGGTGCGGGAGACGTCGTCGGTGATGCCGACGGTAAAGTGGGTTTTGGGTTTGGCGGCGGCCATGTTGTCAAACACGGCCTTGACCATGGCGGGCGTGAATTCCTTGGAGGAAAGGCCGTAGCGGCCGCCGAGCATTTTCGGCAGCCATTTCAGGTTACCCCAGCCGTTGGCCATGCCCTCCAACACCGCCGCGACGCAATCCTGATACAGCGGTTCGCCCGCCGCGCCCGGCTCCTTGGTGCGATCCAGCACCGAGATGGTTTTGACCGACCGCGGCAGCGCTTCGACAAACCGTTTGCCGTCGAACGGGCGGTAGAGCCGCACCTTCACCAGGCCGAACTTGGCGCCGCGCTCGTTCAGATACTCGACGGTTTCATGGGCGGCTTCACAGCCCGAGCCCATCAATACCAGCACGTGTTCCGCATCCGGCGCGCCGAAGTATTCAAACAGCTTGTAGGCGCGGCCGACCTGCTTCGCGAAATCGTCCATGGCCTGCTGCACAATGTCCGGGCAGGCGGCATAAAAGGGATTGCACGCTTCGCGTGCCTGGAAGAAGGCGTCCGGGTTTTGCGCCGTGCCGCGCAGCACCGGATGGTCCGGCGACATGCCCCGCGTCCGGAATTCCACCACCAGCCGGTCGTTAATCAACGCGCGCAAATCGGCCTCGGTCAGCATCTCAATCTTCTGCACTTCATGCGACGTGCGGAAGCCGTCAAAGAAATGTACGAAGGGAATCCGCGACCGGAAGGTGGCGGCCTGCGAAATCAGGGCGAAATCAGCCGCCTCCTGCACGCTGGCCGAGCCGAGCATCGCCCAGCCTGTCGAACGCACGGCCATGATGTCGCTGTGATCACCGAAAATGGAAAGGGCGTGGGTCGCCACGGCGCGGGCGGTGACGTGGAAGACAGTGGGCAACAACTCGCCGGCGATCTTGAACATGTTGGGAATCATCAACAGGAGGCCTTGGGACGCCGTGAACGTGGTGGCGATGGAACCCGTTTGCAACATGCCGTGGACCGCGCCGACGGCTCCGCCTTCGCTTTGCATTTCCACGATGGACGGAATGGTGCCCCACAGATTTTTTTTGCCTTCCGAGGTCCATTGATCGCAGAACTCAGCCATCGGCGATGACGGCGTGATGGGGTAGATGGCCATGACCTCGTTGAGGCGGTAGGCGACGTGGGCAACGCCTTCGTTGGCGTCCAGTGTCAGTTTCGGTCTTGTGCTCATTTTGATGAAAAATTTAAAATCATTGAATACTGAAACGGCCGTGCCGGCATGAATTTCAACCAGTTTGGCTCATCGCCCACGACCCTGGAATCAGCATAGGTTGTAAAGGGGCGGACCCCCTCACTTATTTTGCCAAAGAAACAACATCCGTTGCTTCCGGTGCGCAAAACCACAAGTTCCGGTTGCCGCAATAAGGCTCAAAAGGCGCAAATTTATAACCGCGGATGACGCGGATGGACGCGGATTTCCTCTCCGCATCGAACGGCGAGAGGAATTAAAGGTGAGGTGTCGAAACTAACTCAACGCCCGTAGAATCCGCCACACACAAGATTGTGAGAATCTTGCCAGCGCGTACTCCCAGATCCGGACCACCCGCCACCCTGTCGTGCGCAAGGCGCGCTTCACCAGATGTTACACGTCACGCCGGTAATTGCAGCGGGCGTTTCTAACCGGTTTGAAGTTTGGGTAGCGGAATTAGAGAGTTGAAAAGGCGCGGAAAATGAACTAGTCAAATCAAATCATGAAGCGCTTCCTTAACGTCATTGTGTTCAGTTTCATCGCAATCAATTCCATTGCGGCAGACATCACTGTCACAAATGATTCTCCGGCCAGCCAAAAGGAGCGGCTCTATCACCGCTTTGTGAAGGAAATGCAGCAAAGAATGCAGGAGTTGCAAAAATCGGATACCAATTTGGACTTGTCCTTTACCAATGCGGAAGCGCAATCGGCGCTTCGTGCCGTATTTGAATCAGTAATCGTGGATCCATCATTTGGCCTCGAATGGGACGAGGTGCCTGCTCCCACTCTTGTGGGCTCTAACGCCATGTCAGCCGTCAACTCATTTGTCGCTACCAATGGGTGGAATATGCAAACGAACGACTGCATTTTCGACTGCATTTCAGACGATGACAATCAGGCAAAATCCAAGCCGATTCGCGGGTTACCGTGGGCGGTCATACACGAGCAAGAATTTCCCGCAGTAACACACAATGGGATTTTGTACGTTTTCTTTAGGGGTTTCCACCACGATGGACATGGGGTTGCCTACGATCCGCACACGAACCATTTTGCGGCGACGATTGATTCCTTTAAGCCTATCGGCCAGCATTGGTATGC
>DATJNM010000007.1:0-4990 GCA_035508155.1 Candidatus Sulfopaludibacter sp.
TCGGCGTGGGCCAGGCATTGGGATTCTTCACCATGAATGCAAAAGATACGACGGAAGTCGCCTGTGATTTTCTGGACGTAGCGCTTTAATTCATTTTTGTCGGCGTGGCCGGAGTAGGTATCGAGGGAAACGACCTGGGCGCGGACGTCGCACGGGTCGCCAAAGATGTTGACGGGCGATTTGCCCTTCGTGATCTGGTCGCCCAGCGTGCCTTCGGCGCAATAGCCGATGAAGAGCACCAGATTCTTTTTATCGCCGATGTTGTTTTTCAAATGATGCCGGATGCGCCCCGCTTCACACATGCCGGAGGCGCTGATAATGATCATCGGCTCGTGGCGGTCGTTTAGTTTCTTGGAATCTGCGGCGTCGCTGATGTAGGTGAGATTCGCCATGCCGAAGGGGTTTTCCTGTTCACGCAGGAATTTTTTTATGTTGTCGTTGAAACATTCGACGTGCTTCCGGTAAATCTCGGTGGCATTCACACTCAACGGGCTGTCCACGAAAATCGGCACGCGCGGCAGGCAGCCGCTCAACGTAATTTCGTGCAGCACATAAACGATCTGCTGGGTGCGCCCGACGGAAAATGACGGGATGATGACCTTGCCCTTTTGCCCGAGGGCGCCGCCGACGAGCCGGCAGACGGTGGCGTCGGCGTCCTGCCGGACGGCGTGTTCGCGTCCGCCGTAGGTGGATTCAATCTGGAGGTAATCCACGTCTTCCACGGGCGCCGGGTCGCGAAGGATTTCATCGCCGCCACGGCCCACGTCGCCGCTGAACAGCCAGCGGAATTTTTTCCCGTTGTCCTGGACATCCAGCACGACCTGGGCGGAGCCGAGGATATGGCCGGCGTCAACGAACGTGACGGTCACGCCGTCCACCGGCGAAAATGATTTGTCGTAGGGATGGCCAACGAGTTGTTTCACGGCCTTCTCGGCGTCGGGCACGCGATAAAGCGGTTCAACGGGCGGTTGATGTTTTCTCGCCCGCCATTTGGAGACGAAGAGCGCGTCCTGTTCCTGAATGTGCGCCGAGTCAATCAGCATGACGCCGCAGAGGTCGCGGGTGGCGTCGGTACAATGAATGGGGCCATTGTAGCCCTGTTTGGCGAGGTTGGGGAGGTTGCCGGCATGGTCAATGTGCGCATGGCTCAGGACCACGGCGTCCAACTGTCGCGGAGCGAACGGAAAAGAGCAGTTGCGTTGCGTGGTTTCCTCACGATGACCCTGAAACAGGCCGCATTCCAGCAACAGCCGTTTGCCGTTGATTTCAAACAGGTACATGGAGCCGGTGGTGGTTCGGGTGGCACCGAGAAAGTGGACCTTCATTTATAATTGATGGTTGATGGTTGATGATTTTCAAACACGGGCGCCGGTCGAATGCTCCAATCATAAATCATAAATCGTAAATCAAAAATGCTAGCTGTGCCGGTAGGTGATGCGCGCCTTGTTCAAATCGTAGGGGGACATCTCGACGTTGACCTTGTCGCCGACGCTGATGCGAATGAAATTCTTCCGCATTTTGCCGGAGATATGAGCCAGAACCTCATGACCATTCGCCAGCGCCACCCGGAACATGGTGCCGGGCAGCACCTGCATCACACTGCCGGTCAATTCAATTGGCTCTTCTTTGGGCAAAGTTGAATCGGCAGCCAGTAATGCCAGCCGGCGGGCTTGAAATCAATCCCTTTCTGCCCTTAAAATCGCAGTGGACATTTGCCGCCAATTCGTTAAATTCGGCACATTCGTTATGAAAAGTGAAACCACCAATACTGTTTTAACCGTTGTGCTGGCGTTGCTGGTGCTGGCGGGCGTGCTGTTCGCGCTGCAATCCATCTTTCGCTCGCGCGAACTGCGCAACCTGCAGTCCCAGACCATTGCCTGTCAAAGCAACATGAACCGTTTGAATCTCTTGTTGAACGAAGCCATCGTTTACGGGAAGGTGCATCCGGACATTAACCGCGTTATTCAACCCTTTGAAGCGAAACCCGTCACGCATTGATATCATGAACGAAACCCAGACCAACTCCCCCGTTCCGGACGATCTGTCCAGCCAGGTTGCCTCATTGCGCTGCCAAGTCACGCTTTTGTTGCTCGTGTTGATTGTGATCAGCGGCACGCTCACAACGTATCTCTTTTATCAGGCGCACTCCCTGGGCAACGATGTCGGCGCGCTGGAGCCGCAAGCCCGCGAGGTCATTCAGAATTACAACAAGAACCTTCCTAATATCCAGAAATTCGTCCAGGAACTCGTCACTTACGGCCAGGCACACCCGGATTTCCAGCCGATTTTGAAAAAGTACGGAATACCGCTGACGCTGTCCGGACTCACCAACTCCGCGCCTAGACAGTAACCGCCGCCAGCCGCGCGCCGCAGTTCGGGCAGAAATTGGATTGCGGCGGACAGCTCTTCCCGCAGTTCGGGCAGTCCACATGGGCGTCCTTGTGTCGCCGATGGATGATGAGATTCCGGATATACGGTATCCAGGTGAAGGCATAAGCGAAAATGAAAACGGAATCCTGCTGGTGGATGGAGTAACAGAGAAAGGTCAGCGACCCCGCGAGGCTCAACCACCAGAACGCCTGCGGCACCACGACCCGTTTCTTTTTTTCCGTGACATACCATTGCACCAGAAATCGCGACGAAAAAATCGCGTTCCCCAGCCAGCCGATGGCCTTCCAGAAACCCCAATCAATGCCGAATAGTTTGTCATTGTGCCAGACGAGGTCATTCCAGAGGAGATGGGTCAGCCAATCCATAATGGCCGCAGCTTAATGCAAAGGCGCAACGCCGCAAAACAAAAGAGGATCGGGGAGGGACGGCGTGCCGCTGTCCCAAACACGAATCAGGGACGCCGACACGGCGTCCCTCCCATCAGCCACCCGCGACAATTTTGACAATCTCCAGACAGTCACCCGGATGGAGGGTGCGCTTGGAAAATTCCGAGGGTGCGACCGCCTGGCCGTTGTGCTCCACCACGACGCTGCGCGGCAGGAGCTTTTGCGCGACCAGAAATTCCTCAATCGAACACGGCAGCTTTGCCTCGATTGACTTCCCGTTGGCGATGACGTTGCCTGAATTCATGGTTCGAAACATCCAACAACCAACATCGAACATTCAACATCCAATTTTTCCGCGCCGGCGGTTCGTTGGAGGTTGGGCGTTGGATGTTCGAGGTTGAATGTTTTCCAGTTTACGCCGTCAACGCCGCATCCCAATCCTTCCAGACCGGCTCGTAGCCGAGTTTGCGGATTAATTCCGCCACCTCGCCCGGCGAGCGGTTGTCGGCGATGTCAAATTGCCCGGTCGCATTTGTCAGTTGGTGGGGCGAGGTTACGGACGGGCCGCCATTTTGTCCGGCTGAATCGGCGCGCGAGGACGCCCGCCCCACCGCTGCCCATTCACTGGCGCCAAGTTCGACGATGCGCCCGCGCACGGTCTGATGCAATTTTTCCCGGCCGGCGCCGGTGTAGCCGCCCGGTTCGGTATGGCTGCCTGCGCTCATCAAGGTGATGCCCAGCGGAATAAGACCGTCACGCAACTTGGACGATTCACGGGTGGAAAGGACCAGGCCGGCATCGGGGAACGTCAAACGAAACGCGCACACCAGTTGCGCCAGATCACGGTCGCTCACGTGCGTCAGGGGCTGGAATTCACCGGCACAGGGACGCAACCGCGGCAGGGAGATGGTCAATTGCGCCTTCCAGCAGTTGCGGAGCAAATAATCCACATGCGCGGCGACGCTGACGGCCTCGTGCCGCCAGTCCGCCAGTCCATAGAGCGGGCTGATGCCGAGCCGCCGGAAACCCGCGGCGTAGGCGCGTTCGGGCGTTTCCAGCCGCCAATCGAAATTTCGTTTCGGCCCGGCGGTGTGCATTTGCGCATAAACGTCGCGGTCGTAGGTTTCCTGATAAACCACCAGCCCGTCCGCGCCCGCGCCAACCAGCGGACGGTAATCCGCCGTTTCCAACGGTCCCACTTCCAAGGACACACTGGGAATTTCCTCATGCAACGCGCGGACACAATTCGCGAGATAGGCCACCGAGACAAATTTCGGATGCTCGCCCGCCACGAGCAGGACGTTGCGAAAACCCTGTTCCTTGAGCGCCTGCGCCTCGCGTTTGACTTCGTCCAGCGACAGGGTGACGCGCAGGATCGGATTGTCGCGGGAGAAGCCGCAGTACCGGCAATTGTTGACGCATTCATTCGAAAGGTAGAGCGGCGCGAAAAGGCGAATGACTTTGCCGAAGCGTTGCCGGGTCATTTGTTGCGAACGCCGGGAAAGCACTTCCAGCGACTCCGCCGCGGCCGGGGAAATCAAATGCGCAAAATCCAGGAGCGACAACCCGGGTTTGGCCAGACTCCCGCGCACCGCCGTCGTGCCCGCCGCCAGCGATTTCCGCACCAGTGACGACGCGGACAGGGAATTGAATTCAGCCACAAAACTCATGATTCAATCCTAACAAACCGGCCCGCAAAGTCGAGTGAACGCCGGGTGAGAATTGCCTGTCTTTTAAGTTGGGGATGCCGGTCAAGCGTCAATTGGGGAACGTTTGGAGGGTGTCCCGAAACTTTACAGATGCCCCGGGGTTAAAAGTCAGGTGGCGAGATGTCGGTGGCGATTGTGAGCAAGGGAATGGAAATAGAGCAAACAAGGTTGCCGGGTTTGCGCGGTTTTGGCTCAATAACCACTGAGATCTGAAGTAAGGCAGCACTGCCCCTAGGGGCATTTATTGGCATTGAGACTGCTAGCTTTAAGCACAAAGCGGTTGCGACAGGCAATTAGTGAACAAAACCGAACTCATAGTAACCCGCCTGTTGCGCGTTCACACCGTAAAACAGAAAGAGAAAAAGTAGTATGAAAATGAAAACCTCCCGCAAAGCGGGTTTCACGCTGGTGGAAATCATGATTGTGGTGGCCATTATCGGCCTCCTGGCCGCAATCGCGATTCCCAACTTCCTGAGGGCGCGTTCGACCTCACAACAGAACGCG
>DATJNM010000008.1:0-81727 GCA_035508155.1 Candidatus Sulfopaludibacter sp.
TACTCCCCACTTAAGCCCCGCAGCCGTTCGCGGCGCGATGAGTGATATCCCATGTCCAAGAAGTGACAATTCAGAGTAGGTCCGGTTGCAGAGGAGAAGCAGGGCGACTGGTGCCGATATGGGGATCAAAACGAAAAGGAGATAACGGAACCAAATGTCGATGCGTTTAACAGTCCGGGAAAGTTTGTAGATGAAAAAGACCGCCAGGATGCCGACGATGATGATTCCAGCCTCCATGACCTCGCCGGGGATTTTGTCAAGAGCAGAGGGACGTTGAATCGCCAGGAAAAAGGGCACCCAGAACGTCAGAATATTCAAAACCAATAAGCCAGCAAACCCCCAAAAACAACGGGTCACCACTGCTATCTTCTGAGTAGTCGTGCTCGGTTTCATTATCCGTCACTCCTGTGCTGAGGCTGAACCGTGGTCGTCGGAAGTCAAGCGCCAAGCAGCTCGCTGCCCGGATAATCAGAGCCGCCGGTTTTCCCGCAATTGCACGCCCCAGCTTTGCGGTCTTTACGCTCTTGTGGCGGTTCGATCCTTCCGGTTCAGGCCGCGCGGGAGCCGTCGCAGAAGGGTTTGTTGTTGGACTGGCCGCAGCGGCACAACGTCATCCAGATTCAACATGAGCAAACAGAGGAAACGGAGAAAGAAATCGCAAAAACCTCTGTTCTCTCCGTTCTCTCCTGTTCAATTTCCGTTTAACCGCAGAGTTGGGAGGGTCGGCGTGCCGCTGACCCCAATGTCAGGGACGGCAACATGCCATCCCTCCCGTTAACAATTACTCCCTCGCCCCACCTGGGCGCCCCGGCGACATCGCTACTTCAATCGCCCGGCCGGGCGACGCGGCCCAGGAACAGAATGGAACCCGTCGTCGAATCCCGAATCATGAAAATAAACGGATGATCGGCACGGAATTGCTTGTTGGGTGCCGGCGGTATGCCAGCAGCTTCCATCATTACCCCCGTCGCGGCGGCGGCTTCGGTTCCCTTTTCGTACACGTCCACGTACGCCTTGTGCAGCACGGCGCTGATGTACAGCCAGTGAAGCCGGCCGTCCATGCCCGAAAAGTCGGCATCGGTGGGATTAAACGCGTCCTCCATGCCCATCGCCCGAAGCGTGTCGGCCAGCCCGAATTCACTGGTGATTTTGAACTTCGGCAGGGCCACACCCACCTGCTCCATCCCCATGCTTGATATCCACCAAGACAGGTTCGTTGTGTTCAGATCGTTTTCCAGTTGTCCGATGCCATCCCGGTCCCGCGGCAACAGGATGAGCATTTCCAGCTTGTCCCCCTTATACGGCAGGGAGATCCACTGCAACTGGTCATCTTCGCCATAACGAAAACTGTCGCTCACGTGCATGAACGGGACTCTGATGTGCGTGTCCGGCTTGGGATAAAACCTGTCGGCGCTCGTGGCATCTTTGGGAAACGGTATCGCCCACTTGCCCTTGAAATAAATGGCGTTGACGAGCACCATGCGCGTCATATCGTCGAGCACCCCCGGCCCGATGATCTCGTTGATTTTGTGCCGCGTCTGGCTGTCCACCCACCGGTTGATTGTCACCCGCGCCTGTTCGGCATTGTGTTCATAATCCAGCGGGGTGACGGTCGCACCGTAATCCTGCTTGAGCAACTTCAGGAAATCTGGTTGGAAAGGATACTTCTCTTGCGGCCAGATGGAATTGGCGATGTTCAGTTCGTTGCCACCTTTGGCCGCCTTCACGGCTTTGTCCAACCGGCCCATGAGCAGGGACAGGTCAGACTGGCTTTGATCGAAATGCAGCACCTGTTCCATCTGCCGGGCGGTTTCGCCGCGCGCCCCGGCGCAGGTCATCGCCAGCGCCGACGAGATGCTGTAGGGCGAAAATGCCAGGTTGCCGTCCTGGGACTGCAGCTTCCCATAAAGCTGGAGGGCAAAGGCGGTGTTGCCTTCAACCAACGATTTCATATCTGCACCTGCCGCAGCCCGGGCCGGCAAAACCACGGCCACGAACACCGCGACAGCCATTCGGGCGATGCTGAGCGGTATATTCATAGGTGATTGGACGGGAATTTCCGGGCGATGCTCCCGCAAACAGCCAACCATTTCAACCTGAATCAGATGATGCCCGATGGGCAACATGGGCGTGAAGGGCTGAAGCCAACATTTCTATGGCACATATTTTTTGTATAGCGCGCGGCTCAGGGAGAACGAATCGCCATGCGGTTGCGCCGCGTAACGACCACCGACGGATGACGCAAATTGCAGATCATGATCGCGCCACAGTTTTTGGAGCGCCGGCCTTGGGGTGGTGACCCGGACGCTCCCATTATGGCGTGGAACAACCCGCTCGCGATTTATCGGAGTTGGGACCGAACAGATTTTTCCCGCCCCAAACCTCCGTGACGACCCGCGGCCGCTGTGCGCCGTTATCATACGCGGCAGCCAATTCGCCGGCCATGCCAAGATTCATTGGCTACCATTGGGTCACCGCCGCCAAATACTTCAACAACATCTCGACTGATGCTCGACATAAGAAGACAACTGCCATACGCTGGCATGAATGGAATCCGACCTTCAAATCACCCTGAAAGGTTTGCCGGGTGAAGTGGCAAACGATCCTGAAATTTTGCCAATTTGCGGTTGTGTTAACCGGATCCGCTGCCGGATTTAAATCAAACGGTGATTATTGTCACGTGATATGAACATCAAAACTGTGGTCATCCTCGGCGGTGGACCGGCCGCCTGCACGCTGGCCGTGCTCCTGGCCCGCAAAGGCGTCCGCGCCGCCATTTTCCATGTGCCAAAACAAGCGACGCTCATTGTCGGTGAATCCACCGTGCCCGCCATCGTGCCCATCCTGCGCCTGCTCGGCGTGGAGGACGAAGTCCGCAGCTACAGCGAATTCAAGCCCGGCGCGACCGTCAACATGAGTCCGACGCAGAATTTCTATTTTCATTTCGGCGACGTTTACAGCGGACTCCCGCGATACGCCTACAACGTGCCGCGCGACAAGTTCGACGCCACGTTGCTCAACGCCGCGCGCAAGGCCGGCGTGAAAATCATCGAAGCCGCCGCGAAGGTGGAAAAAATTCCCGGCACGGACAAAGTCAAATTGAGCGACGAATCGCTCGCCACCACGGAAAATCATTTCCCGGGCCAGCCGGATTTGATTGTGGACGCCACCGGCCGGCTGCGTTACCTGCCGAAATTGCTCGGCATCGCCGGGCGCGAAGGCGGTCGCAAAGACACGGCGTTATTCGCGCATGTTGACCAAACCAAGCTCGACTTCAAAGGCCACGTTCACAGCACGCGACTCGATCACGGCTGGAGTTGGCGGATTCCGCTGCCGGGACGGGTTTCGGTCGGCATTGTCATCCCCTCGGAACATCTGCCCCGGTTTGGCGCGACCAAGGAGGAACGCTACGACAATCTGCTCAAGCAGGATTCCGTCCTGTCCAAAGTGACTCAGGGTTCCAAACGGCTGACACCGGTGATGGAACACGCCAACTACCAGCTGGTCTCCGAACGCATCGTCGGTGACAACTGGGCGCTCGTCGGCGACACGGCGGGATTCATTGACCCGGTATTTTCCAGCGGGCTGCTCATCGGCATGCGGGGTGCGGTGCTGCTGGCCAAGACCATCCGAAGAAGTGCGCCCCGCGATTTCCAGCGTTACCAGCAGGAAATCATGCGCCATCTGGAGGTTTGGCACGGCATCGTGGACAGTTATTATGACGGGCGGCTGTTCAATGCCGCGGTTGTTGGGGAAAGACTCAAGAAAAAGTACCCGTTGATCTTCAAGCTGATGCCCTATTTTGAAAACAACATATTCCGCATCTTCACCGGGGCGGCTTCCAACTCCCCGTTCCACGTCGGGATGATGCGCCGGTTCGTCACCTGGAGCGCAGGCCAAGAAGACCACACCGCCATGCGAATATACTGAGCCTCATGAAAGGCACCGTGTTGACCGACCCACTCCCCTTGGACCATGGGAAGCGCATCGAGTTTAAGCTGCTTCAGGAAGGGACCCACCAAGTTGTCCATTGTTACAGCTCGCTTCAATTCGCTCAATCCGACCTCATGAAAAGGGGTGATACCATTGAGCTGGATGGCAAATGTGTCAACCCACCCAAAAGCCACACCGAGGCCGGCTTCGTTTTTGTGAATTTTATCAAGGAATCAAATTAATCTGGCGCCATGACTCCGCCGGTAAAGCCGCAACCCGTAATTTGACAGGAGCAAACCGGGTGAACTGAGGCGTTCAAAAAGAAAATTCCCCGTTTTTCTCCGCCCGTTCGCGATGCTGGCACTCGCGAAGTCTTGTTCGAAGTTGATCGGAGTATATCGGGGGAATAATCGCTGGCCGGAGGGCCCGGCTCCAGCCCGGTCAGCTTCTTGGGCAAACAAGTTTTGCTGGCAATTTTGGCCTGCAACTTCAGATATCGGCAGCGATTGGTGGTCAACGGGACAGACCGCAACCTCATCCGGATATTCTGCGCCACAATAGGGACACGATTTCATGCGCCGGCAAATCAAAGCCGTCCACATGGGGCTTCGTCGAGGAAAATCACTTTACGGCAGACGCCAGAGGCCGCGGTCTGCGTGAATGAGTAATCCCATGTCACGCAGGACTTGGAGTTGCTGGCGGATTTTGTCGCGGACGTGACGATTGTCCGGATGCAGCCCTTCAAGTTCCCGTGTGAAGAAGTAAACATCCGAGGTGGTGAAGGTGTTGGTGGGGCGAGCGTCCTCGCGAGCCGTCTCGTCGGCCTTCTACTCGTTTAGTGCATTTGCAGAATCAAGCCCGGTTACTCCTTTGGTTCGGCCGGTGGTTCAGTGTCCCGCTGTTTCCGTTTCTGGTTTAAGACGTGGTACGAAGCGATGTCCCAGGCGTTGTGAATGCCGATGAAGAGCAGCAGCAGCGCCGCGGCGGCTCCTTGCGGAGGGCCACCAAGGTCATCGCAGCGCAATGACCCTACCTCCGGCTGGCGAGGACGCTCGCCCCACCAAAGTCAGTCGTTCCGTGTACATTTTGGAGTGCGCGGACATGTCCGCGCTTTGAAAGCGGCGACATGTCGCCGCAGTCCAAGAACGGCTCGTGAGGATCGGCCTTCGCAGAGGCTACGGCCCGACGTGCGCTCGCCCCACCGAATAACCGGAAGCTTCAGTTCTTCCGAGCAAACCGTCCGGCAGGCAGGCGGCGTTTGAGCACCGCACAGTTATCAAGGGCGAGATCGTGCATCTGCAAAATCAGTCCGCGCAGCCGTTCACCAAACGGCGTCAGCGAGTATTCCACGTGCGGGCGTTTCGCTTCAAAAACTTTGCGCTGGATGGCACCGTCCAGTTCCAGCTCACGCAACTGGGCGGTGAGCACTTTCTGGCGGACACCAGGCAGGGCGCGGCAGAGTTGGTTGTGGCGGCGCGGCCCGTTGAACAATTCCCTTAAAATCAATACCTTCCACTTGCCGCCAATCACGGCCAGCAGACGTTCCACTTCGCATTCGACGCTCTTGAGCTGCATGTTCTGGGCACCCAAAGGTGCCTGATTGCGCAGAGTACAAACAAGGGCATCTTAGGGCAATATGATGACGATTAGAAAAGCAAACGAACGGGGCCACGCCGACCACGGCTGGCTGAACACGTATCACACGTTTTCCTTTGCCGATTACTATGATCCCCGGTGGATGGGGTTCCGGGATTTGCGCGTGATCAACGACGACTACATCGCGGCGGGCATGGGCTTCGGCAAACATCCGCATCGCGACATGGAAATCATCACGTACGTCCTGAGCGGCGCGCTGGAGCACAAGGATTCGATGGGCAACGGGCGCGTCATCCGGCCGGGCGATTTCCAGTACATGGCCGCCGGCACCGGCGTGCAGCACAGCGAATTCAATCCGTCGAAGGCTGAAGCGGTGCATCTGCTGCAAATCTGGATTCAGCCGGACCAGCACGGGGCGAAGCCGAGTTACGGCGAAAAGGCATGCGCGACCGCCACGCCGGGAAAGCTGCACCTGATTGCCAGCAAGACCGGACGCGAGGACAGCATCCGCATCAACCAGGACGCCGACTTGTGGCTGGCGCGGTTCACCAACGGCCAGACAGTGACGCATGAGCTCAATCCGAAGCGTCATGCGTGGGTCCACGTGGCCGAGGGTGAGGTGACATTGAACGGCAGGACGCTCAGCGGCGGCGATGCCGCGGCCCTGAGCGGCGAGTCGAAGCTGGAATTGACCGGCAAGGGCAACGCGCAGGTGCTGGTGTTTGACCTGAACTGAGAGCAGACACTGGTGGGGCGAGGCTGCCGACGAGCCGGCTCGCGAGGACGCTCGCCCCGCCAGCATTGCATCTCCACCAGTTCTCCTGTTAAATTGCCGCATGGACCGGAACCGGATGGAAGCCTTCAGCGACGGCGTGCTGGCCATCATCATCACCATCATGGTGCTGGAATTACGGGTGCCGACCGGTTCGGACCTCGGCGTCTTGAAACCTTTGTTGCCGGTCTTTCTGACCTACGTGTTGAGCTTTATTTACCTCGGCATCTACTGGAACAACCACCATCACCTCCTGAAAACAGTCCCCAAAGTGAACGGAGCGATGATGTGGGCGAACCTGCATCTGTTGTTCTGGCTGTCGCTCTTTCCGTTTGTCACCGGCTGGATGGGCGAGAACCACTTCACGACCGCACCAACGGCATTATATGGCGTGGTCATGTTCATGGCCGCCATCGCGTACTTCATTCTGCAAAACGTTATTGTCGGCCAACAAGGCCCGGATTCGAAACTGGCCAAGTCGCTCGGCCGGGATTTCAAGGGCAAGGCGTCGCCGGTGTTATACGCCACCGCCATCGCGCTGGCCTGTTTCGAGCCCTGGATTTCCTGCATTATCTATGTTTTTGTCGCTTTGCTGTGGCTGGTTCCTGACCGGCGCATCGAACGTGTCGTGGACGAATCGGAGAGAGGATAGCATTCGGGCTGAAACCCGCCCGCCCTTCAGCTTTTTTGCGCCGGCCTGATCATCCAACCCGGGCAGGTTCTGCGGTGGTTTTTTAAGCTTCGATTTTTCTTCTCATTTCCATCGTTTTCACTTATATCGCGTCCCATGAGCGATGAGATGGTCAGGCAGTATGAGTACCGGCAGGGCGTCTTGATGAAGCCGACGTACGGGTACGTCGGACCTTGTCCCCTGCGGCCGACGACGAGGGAGGTGCTGGCCGAGTGGTTCGACGCCGTCAGCTTCTGGAAAGATGCCGCACGGCTGATTCCGGCGTCGTACGCGGCATATCACCTGATGACCTTCGGTGTTTTTGTTTTCTTTCTGGTCCACTATTTCTCGGTCTGGGCGGTGCTGAGTGTGGTGCTGATTGCCTGTTTTGTCGGCACGGTTTACAACACGGTCTGGTATCATCGTTATTGTTCCCACCAGGCGTTCAAATTCCGGAACCTCTGGTTCGCGCGGCTGTTCCTGTGGACCAACCCGATCTCTTTTCGCGAGGAAAGCTACGTCATCCCGCACCGCATCCATCATTCCAAGTCGGATGAACCGGGCGATCCCTACGGGCCGCATCTCGGCTGGCTGGGAAGTTATCTGGCAACGGAGACCCAGCAAAAAACCAATCGCAACCTGAACCCGGCAGAATTCGAGCGCGTGGCGAAAAGTCTGGACCATTGTGGTTTCCTGAAAAATTCCTACGCACAATTTCAACGGACGGGTTCCATCGAAAATGTCTGGCACTACGGCGCGCGCGTGGCGGTGGCAAATTTGATCTGGCCGGCGCTGGCCTATGCGGTGGCAGGTTGGCCCGGGGTTTGGGCCTGGATTTCCGGCGTCTTCCTGTTCAGTTTTGTCGTGCGTGACTTCAATTTTCGCGGTCACAGCAGTTTCTTCGGCACGGACCAGCATGGGATGCCGGTAAACCAGGTCGTTTATGGAATCATCGCCGGCGAGTGGCATGAAAACCATCACGCCCACCCGCGGCTGGCCCGAAGTGGTCTGTCCTGGTGGCAGGTGGATGTGCCCTACTGGATTATCCAATTGATGAAACTGTGCGGAGCCGTTACCCACTATAACTCGACCGTTCCCGCCAGCCCCGTCACAGAGACCGCCGGAAAAATGAATTAAGACTTTTCGAAGCCCGGGCGTGGTGGCGGTTCACCGCACCACCGTCACAATCTGGCGCAATTATCTGCGGAAAAAGTGGCTCATTTTGAGCCCCGGATCTGGCTTGTCCATCAGCGAGTGCCATGTTGTTCGCTGAACCGGGTATGGCCAATCTCGTGGGTTGAAGTTAAAGTCTGATTTCCTGCCCTTTCCTTCATTTCATCCAGCGGCTCCCGGATTGGCAGATATGGCCGCCCTTAAAGCCGGGAAACGAGAGCAGTAATTTGTTTTGCGTCACCATTTTATGCGACTGGATTAGTTTTAAACAGGGCTTAAGATCCCAGCTACTTGCCATATGTCATACCCCCTGCGTCTGTTTGCCGTCATCGTGTTGCTGTGCACTTTACCGCATGTCCTCCGGGCGGTTCCCGGTGCGAATGTGCCCTGGACCAGCTATAATTATGTGGCCGGAAATCTGACCAATGGCGGCGGGGCGACGATCATCGGGCCCCCGGCACAGCTTAGCAGCATAAATGCCACCCTTACGGACACAATTCAAATGGAGGCGACGGGGGGACAAGCCATCCAGCTTAACGGAACCGGGCAATATGCGGAATTGACCGCCCAAGCCGCCGCCAACGCCATCGTGGTGCGGTATTGCGTGCCGGATACGGCGGCCGGAGGCGGAACCAACTATACCATCAGTCTCTACACCAACGGCGTTTTCGCGCAAAAGCTTCCGCTAACCTCGCAATATACCTGGCTGTATGGAAGCTACCCGTTCGTCAATACTCCCGGAAGCGGCAGCCCGAGGAACTTTTTTGATGAGGTCCGCCTGAGCGGGCTGACCATTAATCCGGGAGACACGGTGACCCTTCAGGAAGATGCGGGCGACACGGCGGCTTTTTATGTCATTGATCTGGTTGACCTCGAGAACGTCGCCCCTCCGCTCAGCGCACCGGCAAATTCATTGAACGTCACCGGCTCCCCTTATAACGCGGATACGAACGGAGTCATTGATGCCACCTCCGCGCTCCAGAACTGTGTCAATGCGGCGGCGGGAGGAGGAATGACCGTCTGGATGCCACCGGGACAATACCTGATAACCGGGACCATTACGCTCCCGACCAATGGGAAAATTCAAGGCGCCGGCATGTGGTATACCACCCTCATGGGGAGTCCATCCCTGTACAACACGAGTTCATCCCGACGGGTCAGAGTGAATGGAAACGGAAATAACATATCCTTGTCTGATTTCGCCATCACGGGTTTTTTGAACTACCGGAATGACAGCGAGGCCAACGATGGTCTGGGCGGAACTTTTGGCACCAATTCAACCATTTCGCGGATCTGGGTGGTGCACACCAAAACCGGGATCTGGCTCGAAAATGCGAACGGCCTGGTCATTGACAGTTGCCGGCTGCGCAACACCACTGCGGACGGCATCAATCTCAACACCGGGATGCGCGGCACCCTCGTCACGAATTGCACCACGCGGAGCACCGGGGACGACTGTTTTGCCATCTGGCCGGAGTCAGGCTCGGCGACTTATGTCATCGGTCTCAACGTGTTCACCCACTGCACCGGTCAATTGGCGTTTCTGGCCAACGGGGGCGCCATCTATGGCGCCGTAAGCAACCGGATCGAAGATTGTGCGTTTACGGACATGCCCTATGGATGCGGCATATACATCGCCGGGACATTCGCCATCGGTTCGGGCAACGGATTCTCCGGATTAACCGTCGCCCAGCGGTGTAATCTCACCCGCTGTGGCGGCCGTGATCCAAATGGCTGGAGTTGGCGGGCCGCCCTGACCCTCGCGCCGGGGAGCGGAAGTTATTTCCAAAACATCACCAATTTGAATATCAACCACATCAACATCACCAACAGCTTGTGCTATGCGGTGGAGGTCCTCAATAACGCCAGTTCGGGCGTGGTGTCAAACGCCACCATGAACCTCGTCAACATTTCCAATTACGGCTTGCAGGTCGCTGGCGTGTCTGGGGTGTGGGCCGGGCTGTGGAATGGAAATAGCGTCGCAGGCAGCATGAATATCGAAGGACTGACGGTCAACGGCAATGCGATAACAACAATGCCGGCGTCCGGGACTGCTGTGGTCAACCAGGTGCCCTCAACATTCACCTTTAATTTCATGCCGACACCGGACATTACACCGGTGGTATCCGGCAACGTCCTGCAATTGTCGTGGCCGGCGGCCTATGTCGGCTGGACATTGCAGGCGCAGACCAACGCGCCGGGCGCCGGCCTCGGCGCCAATTGGAATTCCGTTTCCGGTTCCGCCGCCGCCAACCAGATTTCCATCCCCGTGGACAATACCGTGGGCAGCGTATTCTTCCGTCTGATTGACCTTTAGAGCGGTTCCCGGAAAACTGCGGCCGCCGACGTGGAGAGGCAGACCTTCTGGCGTAAGTTCCGCCTCGTTACCTCGGCGGCTACGGAAGTGATTGAACCGCTTTAGAGATTGCCCGTCTGCTCCGGCAAAACTCCGCTGGCCTTGAAACCTCGATTATTTGCCGGCTTGCTCCGCGGTCGGGCCCGGATGTTCCTTGAAGAATTCCACGATCAAGGCCGGTGCGGCGGGGTTGAATTGATGTCCGCCCGGGAAAATGGCCGCGACCAGTGGCGTGCCCTCCTTCGACGGATAGATCGTGCATTGTTTGTCCCACGGCTGGCCCGTGGATGAGCAGCCATTGACCTTGCGCACGGCCTCCATCGTGCGTTCCTGCCAGGAAAATTTCACCAGCGGATCGTTTTGCCCGCCGAGAATCAACGCGGGCCGGGGCGGGAGTTTATTGGCATACCGCGCCGCGGCGGAGGACGGTGCGACGGCGGCGAAAACATCGCCCCGGGCCAGCCACAGCAGGTAGGTGAAACCGCCGCCGTTGGAATGGCCGGTACAGTAAATCCGTTTCGCGTCCACGTGATAATCCTGCTTGAGCCGCGCGAGGACGGTGTCGAAGAATTTGAGGTCGCGGTCGCCTTGATCGCCGAGGGCCGCCTGCCAGCCGGCTTGCTTGCCCTGCAAATCGGTCAATGGGCCGGGTGTCGGCAGGCCCTGCGGGTAAACCACGAGTGCTTCCGGCCATTCCCGCTCGAGGTGGAAACTGTGCGCGACCCCTTGGGCACTGCCGCCATGGCCGTGAAACACGAACACCAGCGGCGTCAGACTCGTTTTGGCCGCGGGCGGAACGTAAATCAGCGCCGTGCGCGCCGCGCCGTTTACCGTAAAGGACATTTCCGGCAAGCCGTCCACTTCCGCACCGTGGACAAACGGACTTGCCAGCAGCGCCCATAGAACCAGCAGATACAGCCGTCTTGGCACCTTTTTAAGACGCAAGGGCAGATAAAATGTTACTGCTGCCTCGCTGGTTTAACAGGTATCATCGCGGGTGGTTGGCAGGAACGGTGCGCCGGACAAAACTTCTGATCGTGAATGGGAAGGCGCCAAAGAGTTTTCACGAGGCGGTCGGGGGGATGAAGTATTTCCCACGGATGCTGGACAAGATACGGCTCTATGCCCGGGGCGAGTTGCGGGAAGACTGCCATGCCAACCTCGGCCTCGCCAACCGGGCCGACGGATTGTGCTGTCAGTATCTGCGTGTGACCTACGAAACGCTCAAACAGCGGGTGCTGGAAGGTGGAACGGACGAAACCATTCTGGAATGGTGTTTTGTCAAGGGCCGAAGGCTTGACGAAACGGATATCCTGATTTGGAATGAGTTCATCCGCAAACGCGGCTGGAACGACGAAGCCAGCGGCCGGCTGGCCGCCTGGAAACAGGAAAGCGGACACACCGCGCGCACCGACTTGATGACCATTCCCGACTATACCGACGTGCTCGAGGGGCGAAAACCGTGATCAGGCCGGCGGCCATTTCACGCCGGCCAGCTCTTTGGGCAACTGCGTTGGTTCGACCGGATAAATGAGCGAGAGGTCCATTTGGGATTTCGAGCCTAGCAGAAATTCCAGTTCCTCCGGCGCGCCGACAATCAGCCAGAGCACCTCAGCGGCGGTGTCGTTGAACACCTGGCGCAACTGGTCCGGCCCGACGAGCACGCCGCCGTATTTCGGCACGGTCAACGTTTCGTTGCCGATGCGCATGCGGCCCGTGCCTTCCAGCACAAAATAAAATTCCTCCTGCCGGATGTGTTTGTGCAATGTACTCGCGCTTTTGGGCGGCAACCGCCAGAGTCGCGCAGCCAGGTTTTCGCTGCCGGTTCGCTCCAGATAATCCGCGTTGGGAATTTTCATCAGGTTGGAGGGCCGCCAATGCAGGTCGCCGGGTGTGATAACGTGATATCCTTGAATGGCTTTCATGAATTTGCTGGCGAACCATACGTCATCAGCGAAGAAAAGCAACCGGCACCGTTGGAATTCAAGTTTCCGCTTGTCTGCTTTTCCCGTTTCTCCAGGGCAAACTAAGGCTTGAAGTCCAGCTGCATCGGTACGCAGGTTCGAGATTCATCGCTTGACGGGCAAAAGGGGTTTTGCCGATGCTCTCGCGCCACGTGGAATACCCATGAAAATACCAGCCATCAAAAAACGGGAGCCGTTGATGGTGCCGTCCCGCGTATCCAGACTGGCCCGGGTGGAGTTTGAACGCAATCCGCATCCCGCCTTGCTGAAGGAACCGGCCCAGTTCTGGGACGAGATTTTCATCGCCAACGAGGCCTACATGCTGGAAGGCATAACCCACCCGCGCCTCCGGCACAAACTGGCCTATGATGCCACAGCGCACCGGCTCTTTCTGGAATATGTCGAGGGGGAGACGTTGTCTGAGCTGGTGAAGGCAGGCACCCCCCGCACGAACCCGGGCCGGATGCATCGCCTCCTGCAAAGCGTGGCGGAAACGGTGGCGGACCTGCACCAAGGCATCTTTTGCGGACGCCCGATTGTCCACAATGATTTGAAGAGTGTGAATGTACTGGTGCCGGCGGCTGCGCCTGAGGAAACGCGGCTCATTGACTTTTCACACTCTTATTTTGAGGGAAATCTGCCGCCCTTCATCATGGACAAGAAAAACAACCCGGCGGGCACGGCCGGATACACGGCTCCGGAGAAATGGGACGGGGATTTTACAAAAGGTTTCAAGAGCGACGTTTTTGCTTTTGGCGTCCTGGCCTATTATGGCTGCACGGGAAAACATCCGTTTGACGGCACCAAGGCGCAAATCGAGAAGGCCATCCGGGAAGGGACCCCGCTTTCGCCCTTGAAATCAGGGCATCATGTGCTCCGCAACACCGCGGTCATCATCATGGCCTGCCTGGATAAAAGTCCCGACCGCCGGCCGTCCATGGAACAGGTCGCCAAAGTCTATGCCGATTCCGCTTCCCTGTACGAATGAGGGGCCATCAAACCAAAATCAGTTTACCCCGGGGAGAATTTATGGATGTGGCATGATACCAGCCGGTCGGGGCAGCGGCACGCCCGCAGAAACCGGCGTCCCGAAGTCCGGCGAACCGTCCGCCCGCCAGGTGAATTTCTGCGCCCGCAGATTGCGGTTCCAGCCGGCACCGGAATATTTCGCGGCGTGATAAATGATCCAGTCTTCGGTGCCGTCCGGTGATTTGACAAAACAACAGTGACCGGGACCATACACATCCCTCGTCCGGCAAAAAACCGGTTCCGGTTTCTTGATCCAGGACTCCAGTCGCAACGGGTTACCGCCGGTAAACGCCAGTTGCCCGAGACAATAATTGTCCGCCCAACTCCCGCTGGCGGAATAGATGATGAACAGGCGGCCGCCGTGTCTGAGCGCCTCGGGGCCTTCATTGACCCACGGCGGACCATCGCGCTTTTCCCAGGCGTATTGGGGCACGGAAATGCAGGCGCTTTTCCCTATGGGCGTCAGCGGGTCGGCAAGTTCGGCAATGTAAATGCGCTGGTCCACGTTGCTGGTGCCCGACCAGCCCGACCAGATGAAATACAGCCGATTGCTCAAGGTGAACAAACTGCCATCAATGGCCCACCGGTCATCCGGCAATTTTAATTCACCCCGGAAGACGAACGGGTTCTGCGGATTTTGCGAGGTGCCTTCGAGGACATAGATGCGATGGTGGACGTTGTTGCCATCGTCAGCAGCGAAATAGACGTACCACTTGCCCTGGAGGTAATGCAGCTCGGGCGCCCAGATTTGCCTGGCATACGGTCCGCTTGACGGCGGCTTCCAGACAGTAACCCAGCGACTTTTCCCGATGTCCACCGGATTGGCCGCCCGCCCGACACAGATTTCGTGTCCGCCGCGGGATTGAACCAGAAAATAATCATCCCCATGCCGGATCATCCAGGGGTCGGCACCCGACGGCGCGAT
Source organism: Candidatus Sulfopaludibacter sp. (assembly GCA_035508155.1). Lineage (GTDB taxonomy): Bacteria > Verrucomicrobiota > Verrucomicrobiia > Limisphaerales > UBA11358 > UBA11358. The sequence continues at coordinate 14,419 of DATJNM010000008.1, forward strand.
GGGATTTGTAAATGTGTCTGCCGCGCGAGTCGCCTCCACCACCAGCACAATCAGGACCCAAAACTTCGAAAAGCCGCTGAACATAACGTCAACTCAAGGGAAACTGATCCAATTCAGCCAGTCGGGCCCGCACCGAATCCCCAACTAATTCTCGGGCGATTTCCCGACCGACAGGGATCTGAAAGCGGTTCTTCCAAACGACATAATTTCCCAACCTCACCTTAAAGCCCACAATAACACCGGGACTCCCGGGTGCCAATGTGAAATGATGTTCATGGGACGCAATGCCTAACACATATTTCTCCTTCCAGCGGATGGCAGGATATTTCCACCGGATTGAGATGTCTGCGGGCTTTGAAAAAATGCTGACACCTACTGATCATTTAATCCCTTCCCATCGAAAATCAGGTCCATACATTTTTCAACCCTCGCCTCCCGGGTTTTGGGTTGTTTGGCGGCCGAAAAATAAAGGAGGTATCCTCTTTGTCGGCCCGGCGTCAAGGCGTCAAAAGCCGTTTTCAAGGCGGGTATTTCATTCAATTTCTTCCGAAATTCCTCGGGCATGTTGAATTCGGAAGTCTTTTTATAGGTCACTTCCAGACCGGCCCTTTCCACGTCAACGGCTTCGTTGATATAGGCTTTCAGAACGGACTTCAGCTTTACAATTTCCCGAACATGAGTGAACCGGGCCTGGCGCGCCGCCTGCACATTCTCCGTTTGCCGGATGAGAATGCCTTTGGGGTCCTTTAACAAGGCGCCCTTCATAAACAGCAGCGCGCAGTATTCCTTGAAGCCATGGATTAAAACCACGTTGCTGTTTTGGAGCGTGTAGCAAGGATGGCCCCACTTCAATTCTTCGGTCAGCCCGCAGTCCAGAATGATGCTTCTCAATTCTTTGAATTCTTCCCGCCACTGGTCGGCTTCTCTCAAAAATTTATCAACCTTGGGATTCATGCTGATCCTTGTCATGGCGAGTTATTTAATTCGTCCAGCCGCGCACTCATGTCAAGTGGCAACGTGCCCCTTAAGCGGTTCAACGATGAGCGGATTGGAAATTTTGGCGTCGCATTTATTTGGCAACAAAGTTCCCAAGTGCATTGAGACAGCGGGTCCAGCCGTCTTCGTGGCGGTCGCGGCTTTCGACGGACGCAAATTTCTCGTGCGTCAAAATCAATTCCGTCCGCTTTCCGCGCACCTTGAATTCCACCGTCACGAGCATTTCGGGCGGTTCGACCTCGCCGAACTCATCACCGCTCCCGTCCTTTTCAAATTGCCATGTGAACACCAGCCGTTCCGGCGGTCTCACTTCACGGTAAACCCCAACGGTCGTCCAAAATTCGCCGTCCGCGCGCCGCACCTGAAGGCGGTATTTGCCGCCGGTGCGCGCGTCCAGCCTCGCCGATTGCAACGACGATCCGTCGCACGCCGCCGCCCCGAACCACTGCTGGAACTGGTTCGCGTCCGTCCATGCCCTGAAAACCAGTTCGCGCGGCGCGTCGAAGACGCGGGTGAGTTGAAGTTTGATGTTGTTTTCTTTGATGGTTGCTGTCGTGTTCATTTTTTCTCCTTGGTTTGCAGTTGTTGCAAGTATTCGTCCAAACGGTCAAAGCTCGCCTCCCAGAACCTCCGGTATTCCTCGATCCACGCCTGCGCCTGCTGCATCGGCTTCGCTTCCAGTTTCAAACGATGCACCCGCCCGTCGCGTTTGCGGCGGACCAGCCCGGCGTTTTCCAGGACACGCAAATGCTTGGAAACCGCCGGCAGCGACATCCGGTACGGCCGCGCCAGATCCGTCACGCAACGGTCGCCGCCCGCGAGATGTTCGAGGATGCGCCGGCGCGTCGGGTCGGCCAGCGCACCGAACGTGCGGTCCAATACTCGTGGCAAACATTTAACCATATGGTTAAATATTAACGCAGAAAAAATTCGGCGCAAGCAAAATTTTAAGAAATTTTGGGGGGAGAATAAATTGAGTGGTAGAACGGCAGGGCGCGTCGCCAAGGAGGCAAGGCGGCAGCTTTGCCCTACCAAAAATCAAGATCGCGGTAGGGCGGCGCTGCCGCGCCGCCCAAATCTAAACCCTGAGCCAGCCGCGGAACCCCCGGCCGCTATAGTAAGACTGCGCGCCGTTGTGACCCGTGAAGACGCGGCCGTAGCGGCGACCGGCGATGGTGGAATCGACGGCTACGGAGACTATCGGCAAGGCGTCGTAAAAATAAAATCGGCGTTTCAAGCAAAGCGATGGAAGGAAACATCTATCAGCAGGCCAGAAATAGACAAGTTTCGCGGTGCAATACAAGGCGACTACGAGCATGGTGTATTCTTAACCACCAAGACATTTACAAAAGATGCTCAAGAAGCGTCCGTCAAAAAAGGAGCCATCACTATCTTGTTGATGGATGGCACTACGATCGCAAATCACATGATTAGTTCGGGTATTGGCGTGCGAAAAGAACCTATCTTCCTTCTTGATATTGACGACGATTTTTTCATCTTTGAAAAAGAGAATTGAATCGCTGGCGCAGCCAGTGAAATGCTTCAGTTTGGGCAGAGCAGCAGCTCTGCCCTACCAAATCTCGACTACGCCTTAGCGTAAACCTCCGCGCCTTTTTCCACAAATTCTTTCGACTTGTCTTCCATTCCCTTTTTCAACGCTTCTTCCTCGGCGATGCCTTGTTCGGCAGCATATTTCCGAACATCTTCCGTTATCTTCATGCTGCAAAAATGCGGGCCGCACATGGAACAGAAATGGGCCGTCTTTGCTCCGTCCTGTGGGAGCGTTTCGTCGTGGAACTCGCGCGCGGTCACGGGGTCGAGGCTCAGGTTGAATTGGTCTTCCCAGCGGAATTCAAAGCGCGCCTTGCTCAACGCGTTGTCGCGGTATTGCGCGCCGGGATGGCCTTTCGCCAGGTCGGCGGCGTGGGCGGCGATTTTGTAGGCGATGACGCCGTCTTTCACGTCCTTCTTGTCCGGCAAACCGAGGTGTTCCTTGGGTGTGACGTAGCAAAGCATCGCGCAGCCGTACCAGCCAATCATCGCCGCGCCGATGCCGCTGGTGATGTGGTCGTAGCCGGGCGCGATGTCGGTGGTAAGCGGTCCGAGCGTGTAGAACGGCGCTTCGCTGCACCATTCGAGTTGCTTGGCCATGTTTTCCTCAATCATATGCATGGGCACGTGGCCCGGGCCTTCGTTCATGACCTGCACACCCTTGGCCCAGGCGCGTTCGGTCAGTTCACCCTGCACCTGGAGCTCGCCAAATTGCGCCTCGTCATTGGCATCGGCGATCGAACCGGGCCGCAGGCCATCGCCGATGGAAAACGAGACGTCATAGGCGGCCATGATGTCGCAGATGTCGTCCCAATGCGTGTAGAGGAAGCTTTCCTGGTGATGCGCAAGACACCACTTGGCCATGATGCTGCCACCGCGCGACACGATACCGGTCATGCGGTTTGCCGTGAGCGGGATGAAGCGCAACAAGACGCCGGCGTGGACGGTAAAATAATCCACCCCCTGCTCCGCCTGTTCGATGAGCGTGTCGCGATAAATTTCCCAGGTGAGTTCCTCGGCCTTGCCGCCGACTTTTTCGAGCGCCTGGTAAATCGGCACGGTGCCGATGGGCACGGGCGAGTTGCGGAGAATCCATTCGCGCGTGGCGTGGATGTTCTTGCCGGTGGACAGGTCCATGACGGTGTCCGCGCCCCACTTGGTGGCCCAGCGCATCTTCTCGACCTCCTCCTCGATACTGGACGCGACAGCGCTGTTACCGATATTGGCGTTGATTTTCACCAGGAAATTGCGCCCAATGATCATCGGCTCGAGTTCAGGGTGATTGATATTGGAGGGAATGATGGCCCTTCCCGCCGCCACCTCACTTCTCACATATTCTGGTGTTATCTCAGCAGGGATGCGCTGCGGGAACCGTTGGAAAACCGAGGGCGGCGGCGGATTTACAATTTGCGATTTACGATTCACGAGCTGGCTTGAACCGGCGTGCTGCTTGTTTAAATCGTTGCGGACGTTGTCCTTCGACAATTCCGCAATCCGCAATCTGCGATCCGCAATCCCTTGGTTTTCCCGGATGGCGATGAATTCCATCTCCGGCGTGACGACGCCCTGTCGCGCATACCAAAGTTGCGTTACCGGATTCCCTTTGGCCGCCCGCAAGGGCTTGCGGCGCGGAGCCGTCAGGCCTTCGAGGCGGAAGGACGTTTCGTCCTGGCGTTTGGCGCGGTCGAGGCCGCGATGTTTTTCGGAGAGATAACCGTCGTCGATCGGCTGCACCGGCCGGCCGTCGTATTCCTCCACGTCACCCCGGCTGCGAATCCAATTCGCGCGCAATGCGGGCAATCCCTGCTCCACCGTGCCAGTGAACTTCGGATCGCCCCAAGGACCGGAGCAATCATAGACGCGTACCGGTTCATTCGGTTCGATGGCGCCGGCATGGGACTTGGTGGCCGTAAGTTCGATTTCGCGCATCGGCACGCGGACGTCCTTGTGCAATTCGCCTTGGACGTAAATCTTTTTGCTCTTGGGCAGTTGTTCGCTGCTGTGCGGTTCGAACGAATCTTTGGTCGCTATCATATTCTTTGTGACACGTGACAAGTGTCAGGTGACAAGATCCAAAAAGGCTGGGCGGGAATTCGGACATTCCTACGCCGGCATTATCCGGATCAGGTTCAACGGGTCGGCGGCGCTCCCGCGTCGCCCTCTCAGCCTTTGGCTGCCATCGGCAGTCATGGACCGCCGCTACAACGAACAGGTTGGCTCCCCGACATTGGGGAAATTAGGACGATAGCGCGCCGGCGTCAAGTCGCGTGCAAACCACAGCCAAGGCTGCTACTATCGTGTCGGCGTCAATAATTTGGTAATTGGACTCGTTTTACTTCGCCGGCCAGACCCTCACCAGCACCACGCCGTGCGGCGGCACAGTGGCTGCGAATTCATCCGAAAATTCGCCAATGTCTTTTTGACGCCAGAGATCGCGCACGCGTTGTTTGCCGATGAGACCGAGAGCGGACCATTTGGCGACCACTTTGGCGTCGCTGCGGCCGAGGTTGAACAGGCCGACCGCCTTCGAGCCGTCTTCCATGTTCTTGGCCCAAATCTGCCCCATGCCATCCTGCGCAACGCGCGATGCCTGCCGCGCTAGCGGGTCCTGATCCACTGCCAGCACTTCGTCGTTGGACAGCAGGCTCAGAGTGAAATCATCCAGTTTCGTCATGTCGCAACCGATCAGCAGCGGCGAGGCGAGCAGGCACCAAAGGCTGATGTGTGTGTATTGCTCGTTCGGCGTCAGGCGCGTGGGATGCAACTGCGGTCCCCAGCCGACGTATCCCACAACGAGCATGTCCGGGTCGTTGAAATGACCTGGGCCGGCGTATTTTTCCTCGCCAGCCTCGCCGAAGCCGTTGGCGGACATGCTGCCCCAGGTGTCGCGGATGTCGCCGGTCGTCCGCCAGGAATTGCCGCCGACCTGCGCGCCCCATTTCCAGACGTCGCCCATGCCGTATTGGCAAAGGCTGAACAAGATGTCACGCGGTTGTTGTGCGAGCGCCGCATGCATGACGACGTAAGGCCGCATCAATTCGGAGCGATCCGCGGGCGCGGAGCCACTCCAGCCGCCCAGCTTCTTCACGAAATCCGCCGAATTGCCCCGGTGCGACTCCAATTCCGGACTGTAAGAACACCAGTCGTATTTCAGATAATCAAATCCCCATTGGGCGTAGCGCCGGGCGTCGAGCAATTCATGGTCGAAACTGGCAACGCAACCGCCGCACGTCCACGGTCCGGGCGATGAATAAAGTCCAATTCGCAATCCCTTGCCATGAACATACGCCGTCAGCCCGGGCATGTCCGGAAAACGCGGGTTCGGCAGAATGCGGCCTTCGGCATCGCGCTCCGGGCCCTGGAGCGTCGGGTCTTTGGGCAGATGCGGATTCACCTCCCAGAAATCGTCGCAGTTGATGTACATCCAGCCGTGGTTGATGAGGCCACTCTTGACCATCGCGTCCGCCGCCGCCTTGATGTCCGCCTCCGTGACCGCCGACGCGAAACAATTCCAGCTGTTCCAGCCCATCGCCGGCGTCAGGCCGATTTGCTGGCCGCAGACAATTTTGAATTGTTCCTGTGCCTCGCCGAGCGCATTTTTGGCGTGCAGGGTGACGATATCCGTTTTCGCCCTCTTTAATTTGCCGGTGATGCGGCCCGTCTGCGGATCAAGTCGCAAGCCCCGCGGCAAATGGTCCGCGGCAAACGTCATCGGACGGTCGCCGGTGGCGGGAATGGTGAACAGGAACGGCGAGCCGGGCCGGACGCCAAAAATCCGCGTGCCGTTGATGCGCGGTTCGGGCGAAGGCTTGGGCGTCAAAATCACCGCCGGTTCCTGCGGTTGCGAGACGGCCTCCGGCGTGCCGGTCCGCATGATGATTTCGGCGTCGGCCCAATCGGCATGGTCGTAATTGATGCTGTTCGTGCCGCTGGTCACAATCAGGGCCAGTTGTTTAACACCGTCGAGGCCCACATTCGCCGATTGCGGCGCGTCGCCGCTGTGCAGCAAGTCGCTCTGCCAGAGCAGATGGCCGTCGCCGAGCACCTGGAATTGTGCGCTGCCCCGGCCGGTTCCGACTTCATCGTCCACGCCCACTTTCGCGGTGAATTTTGCCGCATTCCCGTCAACGTTTACGAGAAGCTCGCTATAGGCGTGCGTGCCCAGGCCGTTCGTAAAAGTTTGTCCGCCAATGGAAAGCGTATGGTCCTCGACGGATTTGTTTGCGTGCGGATCGCCCCAATCCTGCTGGGCCTTGCTTATGTCGAGCTGGCTAAGCGGAAAGATTTGTTCGGCCCGGCCGACGCTGGCGACGGCTGCAAGCGTAACGGCACCTAAAAGAGAAAGTCGAAAATGGGAACAATTCATTTTCATATGCGGTTTTATCCAATCTGGAATTTTACAAACGGTCAGTCAAGCAGCTTGACCCTCGTGGCCAAAAACGGTTTGATTCAGTCGGACATCTTTATGAGTTCGCCGCAATCCCCGCTCGACCAGTTGCGCATTGAGCGCCGCCCGGACCAGCCGAGCCGCTTTAACCCGTGGGTGGCCGGCGGCGCGGCTGGGTTTCTGCTGGTGTTGGGCGCGCTGCTTTGGTGGCATTCGCGTTCCGATGCCATCGAGGTTCAAACCGTGGTGGCGCGCGACGCCAATGCCGGGGCGGGAGATCAACGGACGGTGTTGAACGCGTCCGGTTATGTCACCGCCCGGCGGGAAGCGACGGTTTCCTCCAAAGTGACCGGCAAGGTCATGGAAGTGCTCATCGAGGAGGGCATGAAAGTGACGAACGGCCAGGTGGTGGCGCGGCTGGATGACTCCAATGTCAAGACCAGCCTCGACGTGGCCGTAGCGCAACTGGCGTCGGCCAAAGCGGCGCTGGCGGAAACCGAGGCGCAACTGAAGGACGCCGATCAGGAATATCAGCGCACCATCGAGCTGGCCAAACAACATATCGCGTCGCAATCGGACCTGGACCTGGCCGAATCGAACGCCAAAGCGTTGCAGGCACACCTGGCCCAACAAAAACTTGACGTCGTCGTCGCGGAACGCCAGGTGGAGCTGTGGCAGCAACAAATGGACGACATGATCATTCGGGCGCCGTTTGACGGCGTCATTACCACCAAGGACGCGCAGCCGGGCGAAATGATTTCGCCGGTGTCGGCCGGCGGCGGCTTCACGCGCACGGGGATCGGGACGATTGTGGACATGACTTCGCTGGAAATTGAAATTGACGTGAACGAAAGCTACATCAACCGCGTCGAATCGGGCCAGCCGGTCGAAGCGACGCTGGATGCGTATCCGGACTGGAAAATACCCTGCAAGGTCATTGCCATCATTCCTACGGCCGACCGTGACAAATCCACCGTCAAAGTGCGCGTCGGGTTCGACCGGCTTGACCCGCGCATCCTGCCGGACATGTCGGTGAAAGTGGCCTTTCGTGACAACGGCGGAACCGGGTCGGGCCATGCGGTGATGATTCCCAAAGGCGCGGTCCTCAGCCGCGACGGGCGCGACGTGGTGTTTGTGGTCCGGGACGGTCACGCCGAACGCCGCGCGGTGACCGTCAGCGACACGCAAGGGGATGATTCCGTGTTAAGCGCGGGGGTGGCGGCCGGGGAAAAAGTGGTCGTGAGTGCGCCGGCCAATTTGCAGGACGGCATGGCCGTGAAGGAGAAAACGCTATGAGTGAAATCAGAACCACTGTAGCGGCGGTCTGTGACCGCCGAATCGTCTGCAAATACTCTCAGGACGACGGTCATAGACCGCCGCTACAATCGTACGCCAAGGTGTTGGGGAGGTTGCCATGAATGAGACCAAATCAAACAATGGCCCGCTGGTGCAGGTCGAGCGCGTCGGAAAAGTATTCCACCGCGGTTCGGAGGACATCCACGTTTTAACGGACCTGAATCTGCGGGTTCCCGCGGGTGAATTTCTGGCACTGATGGGTCCGTCGGGTTCCGGCAAGACCACGCTTTTGAATCTGATCGGCGGCCTCGATCGCCCGACGAACGGCGCGGTCATTGTCGCCGGCGAACATCTCGATCCATTGTCCGACCACGCCCTGGCCGCATGGCGCGCGCGGCACATCGGCTTTGTCTTCCAACTGTACAATCTGATGCCGGTGCTGACGGCGGAGCGCAATGTGGAACTGCCGCTGTTGCTCACGCACCTTTCCCGGGCCGAACGACGGAAACACGTGGAAACGGCGCTGGCGGTGGTGGGATTGTCGCATCGCGCGAAGCATTATCCGCGCACGTTGTCGGGCGGCGAACAACAGCGTGTCGGCATCGCGCGCGGCATTGTCACCGACCCGACGCTGTTGCTGTGCGACGAGCCGACGGGCGATTTGGATCGCAAGGCCGGCGACGAAATTCTGAATTTGCTCCAGTCGTTAAACCGGGAGCACGGCAAAACCATCATCATGGTCACGCACGACCCGCACGCTTCGGTGCGCGCGGCCCGGACGTTGCACCTCGACAAGGGACAATTGAGCAATGGAGAGGTGAAATGAACCTCTTTTATCGTCCTCGTCCTCATCCTTCGTCCTCGTTTTCGCTGTTTGCGATTACGATTACGAGGACGACGAGGAGGAGGAGAAACCCGCGATGAAGTTCGCCCACCTCATCTGGTGCAATCTGCGGCGGAAGAAACTCCGCACGTCGTTGACGTTGCTTTCGATCATCGTGGCGTTCCTCCTGTTCGGACTCCTGTCGGCCATCCAGGAGGCGCTGGTCGGGGGCGTGGCGCTGGCGGGGGCGGACCGGCTGATCGTCCGGGAAAAGGTTTCCATCATCAATCTCCTGCCGGTGAGTTACGAGGCGCGGATTGACCGGATTCCGGGCGTGGATTTCTCCACGCACCAGACCTGGTTCGGCGGTATTTACCAGGACCCGAAAAATTTCTTCATGCAAAACCCCGTCGAGCCGGAAAAATTCCTCAAGATGCACCCGGAAATCATTTTGCCGGCGGACGAGGAGAAGGCCTGGCTGGCGACGCGAACGGGGGCAATCGTCGGCCGCCGGACGGCGGAACGGTTCGGCTGGAAAATCGGGGACAAGGTGCCGATTCGTTCCACGATCTGGACGCTGCCGGATGGCAGCCAGACCTGGACGTTTGACATCGTGGGCATTTACGACGGAAAGGACAAGGGGACCGACACCACGCCGATGTTTTTCCGCTACGATTACTTTGACGAAGCGCGGCAGCAGTGGGGGAAAGGAAAGGTCGGCTGGTACACCATCCGCATCAAGGACCCGTCGCAGGCGGCGGAAGTCGCCAGGCGGGTGGATGCGGAATTCGAGAATTCCCCGGCGGAAACCAAGACGGAACCGGAAGGCGCCTTTATTCAGGGCTGGGCCAGCCAGCTCGGCAACATCGTGTTCATCGTCGCGGCGATTTTAAGCGCGGTGTTCTTCACCATCCTGCTGGTGACCGGCAACACCATGGCGCAGGCCGTGCGGGAACGGACCGGCGAACTGGGCGTGCTCAAGGCCATCGGCTTCACCAACGTACAGGTTGTGGTGCTCGTGCTCGCCGAATCCTGTTTGCTGACGGTACTTGGCGGAGTTATGGGCCTGGGACTGGCGCGGGCCATTACCCCCGCGGTGGCCCACCAGTTGGCGGGCCTGTTGCCACTGTTCTTCCTGCCCGCACGCGCCTTGTTCATTGGGTTGGGACTCAGCCTTGCGCTGGGTCTGGTCACGGGAGTTTTCCCTGCGCTGCAGGCCATGCGCCTGCGGGTGGCGGATGCCTTGAGGAGGATGTAATTCCAGTGCAAACGTTCACCATTCACCATTCACCATTCAACTGACCCATGGCTGGTCCCATTAACTGGTTTTCGCAAATCGGCTCCATTACGAAGTTCGGGCTGCTGAGCCTGCCGCAACGGCGCGGCGCGGCAGCGGCCACGGTCATCGGCATCGCCGGCGTCGTGGCGGTGCTCGTCGGAGTGCTGTCCATTGCGGCGGGTTTCCGGCAGGCCTTGACGGTCTCCGGTTCGCCCGACGGCGCCATCGTTTTGCGCAGCGGCGCCGACAGCGAAATGGTCAGCGGCTTTGGAGAGGACGAGACCCGCATCATTGCCGACGCGCCGGGCATTGCGCGCACTGACCAGGGTCCGCTCGCTTCGGCGGAATTGTTCGTCATCATTGACTTGCCCAAACGCTCCACCGGCACGGACGCCAATGTGCCACTGCGCGGCGTGGAACCGTCCGCCCTGCTGGTACGCGATCATCTGAAAATCATCCAGGGCCGGATGTTTGAGTGGGGCAAGGACGAGGTCATCGTCGGCCAGGGCGCCGCCCAGGAATTCGCCGGATTGGAGGTTGGTTCAAAGATCAAGGTAGGCCGTTATGAATGGCCCGTCGTCGGCATTTTTTCGGCCAATGGCGGCGTGGCGGAATCCGAAATCTGGACCGACGCGAAGATACTGCAGGACGCCTACAACCGCGGCAATTCATTCCAGTCCGTCTCCGTCAAATTGAATTCACCGGCGGCGTTCCAGGCGTTCAAGGACTCGCTCACGTCCAACCCGCAGCTCAATGTGCAGGTCATCCGCCAGACCGATTATTACGCCCAGCAATCCGAAACCATGACGCGGCTGATTACCACGCTCGGTTTTTTGATTGCATTTTTGATGGCGGTCGGCGCGGTATTTGGCGCGCTGAATACGATGTACAGCGCAGTGGCGGCGCGGACCCGGGAGATTGCCACGCTGCGGGCACTCGGCTTTGGCAGTGGCGCGGTGGTGGTGTCGCTGATGCTCGAATCGCTGTTGCTGGCCCTGGTGGGCGGGGTCATTGGCGGCATGCTGGCCTATGTCGCCTTCAACAATTTCCACACCTCGACGATGAATTTCCAAAGCTTCAGCCAGATCACGTTCGCCTTCAAAGTGACCCCGGAATTGCTCGTACGCGGCATTGTGTGGTCGGCGGTCATCGGTCTGATTGGCGGGTTGTTCCCGGCCATTCGCGCCGCGCGATTGCCCATCGCGTCGGCGCTGCGGGAATTATGAAGTGGCAAGGCGAACGATTTCTGTTCGCCGTTTAACGGGCAGAATCACGCTGCCAGAATTCGACGACTTCCCTCCAAAATTTCGGCGGTTCCTCAGTAATCTGGCAGTGTCCGCCGTCGGGAAATTCCCAAAGTTTTTTGGGTCCGGCGTAACCATCGAAAAGACGAAGGCCGAATTTCTTTGGAACCACCGTGTCCTGGCCGTCAATCGTGACGCCCAGTTTACCCCGATAATTCCGGAGGTACGATTCCGACGGAAAACGGTCTGCGAGCAACCACCGGACGGGCAACAGGGGGAAGTGGCTTTGCGCAACATCGGTCAGGCTGTTGAAGGGCGAGATTAAAACGACGCCGGCGATTTTGTTGGAATAAGTCCCGGCCAAGTAAGTGGCGACCCCGCTGCCGAGCGATTCGCCGAGAAGATAGATGGGCCGGTTGGTCGGGAGCAGGTAAAACGCTTCATTGGCGGCATTGAACAAACTCTTTTGGCTGGGCGAGCCCGGCCGGTCCTCGTAACCGGGATATTCCAGAATAAAGACGTCAAACGCCGCCACATCTTGAATTTCGTCCGCGTAATGGCCGGAGCCAATTGCCGTACTGCCGTTGCCGTACATGATCATCACGGATCCCTCCGCCGGTTGTTTCGGCGACGGGCGCTTCAGGCCGATGAACCCGCCGGCCCAATTGGTCCAGCGTTCCAATCCCGCTGCTCGCGCCATTTGATCCACCTGTTCGCGGGCAAAAACAGTTGGGAAATACAGCAACCGGCGTTGGAAGACGGCGCAACCCATGCAGATTAACAAATAAGATCCGGCCAATAACAGCAGGCCACGCCTGAGCCGTTTGCGAAACACGGGTTGGTCACGACGGGTGTTTTGGTTCACGCCATACGATAATCACAGATTTGCCATCAGAGAGTGCATTGAATTTTTAGAGTGAACATTAAAAAAAGCGAACGGTTTCCCGTTCGCCCTTTCATCGGAGGGCAACGCTTCGTCGCGGCCCAAATCGTCGGATCATCTATTTCTCGATGCCCAGCAATTCCACTTCAAAGATCAAGGTGCTGTTGGGTCCAATTTTCGGGGTGGGGCTTTGCTCGCCGTAGGCCAGTTGTGGCGGGAGGAACAACTGCCATTTGTCACCCACCTTCATCATTTGCAGCGCCGCGGTCCAACCAGGGATCACGTCACCGACCGGAAACGTGGCCGGCCGGCCGCGCTGCACGGAACTGTCAAAGACCGTGCCGTCAATCAGTGTGCCGGTATAGTTCACCGTGACGGTGTCGGTCTTTTGGGGCGTGTTGCCGGTGCCGGATTTGAGGATTTTGTACTGCAATTCCGCCGTCGTGCCATTCGGCAAAGTCACGGTGTGAACCTTGACCCCGTCCTTGGATTTGTTGGTCGCGAGAAACGCCTCGCCGTCCTTGAGGTTTTTGGCGCCGTCGGCGTACTTGGCCGCTTCGGCCGCGTTTTTGGCCTGAATGTCCTGCTCGAGCTTCAGCAGCTCGCCATGCACCTCGTCCTGCGTCAACGCCGGCTTGCCGCCCAGCGTATCAGTGATGCCCGCGGTCAAGGCCTTGGGGTCAAGGTCGAGGTTCTGAACCTTGAGACCCGAACCGATGTTCACTCCGATGGCGTAACTGGTTCTCTGTTTCGGATTCGTCAGATCGGGTTTGTCCTGCGCCGGCGCGGAACTGACGAGTAATCCGAGGGCGAGAGCGGGGAGGAGATAGAATTTCATTTGGTTATGGTTTGATGATTTTTACGGGCCGGGAGCATCCCGGGAACAGGCAACCCCGTCAAGCAGCGAATTGAGGTTTAACCGACCCCGAAGGCGCGGGTTTCTGCCGGCCGCCGGACTCAGACTGCCTTTAAAGCGCGGTTGATGCGTTCGATGGCTTCGTCAATTTCCTGCCGGTTTTTAAAACCAATGACCACGGCGTCAATTTCCGGTTGCGACATGGCAAAACGGATGGATTTTTCGCGGTCCGCGGGGCTGGTGAAGGTGCCGTTGCCGCAGATTTTCATGCCAATCACGCCGCGGCCTTTTGCGTGCATGATTTTGATTTGTTGCATCACCGGGCCGATGTCATGTTGCCGGCGGCCCCAGGAACCGTCTTCGCCGTCGGTGTAAGCGCCTTGCGGGTTTACCCGGACCAGATGCACCTCGCTCCAATCGGAGGTCACGGCGGCGCGCAAGGCGGGCAGGCTATGGCAGGAGACGCCCTTGGCCCGGATCCATTTCCGCTCCTGCGCCTCGTTGAAGCCGTCCATGACGCGTTTCCAGGCATCCGTCCAGTCACCGCGTGTCATGCAATGAACGAGCAAACTATCCACATAATCGGTGTCGAACGTCTTGCGGTGATGGTCAATGACGGCCAATACGTCCTGCGGCCGGCCGTCCACCTTGGACTGGATGAACAGTTTTTCGCGCGGCAACCCTTTGATGGCATCGGCGATCCAATCAAAAGTCTGATAGGCCTGAGCGGTGTCCAGGTAGGTAATGCCCCGGTCATAGGCGTAATGAATGAGGCTGGTGAACGCGCTCCGGCCATCGGCAGTTTGGATATAGCCGTTGTCGCTACCGGTGCCAAATCCCAGCCGGCTTAATTTGATGCCGGTTTTGCCCAGGGTCACCTGATCCGTCGCAGTGCGGGTGACCGTTGGCCCGGCGGCGGCGCCGCCTTCGGCGAGTGCCCAAGGCGAGAGCAGCACGGTGCCCGCCAGCGCGGTGGAGGTTTTAAGAAACTGGCGGCGGTTCAAGCCATCCGGGTCGTGACGCGATGGTTTCATGGTCGTTTCCTGTTCAGTTTGCAGTCGGAGAGATGGCTCGGGGCGAGCCGCGTGGAAAGGCGGCTGCCGGACAATAAGACAGCCTTGCACATGTGTCACACATACCACCGGCCTAATGAATTGCAACTGCAATTTACCTTGAAACAAAACGCGGCTTTCCCGCCGATTCTCCCCGGGTTTAGCAGGAGGGCATGGAGGGCTGCAAAACGCTGAAAAAAATTGGAACTTTTTTCCGGTTTCTCACTCTCAAGAAAGACGGCGACATTTTGAATCAAAACCCGACGTAAAGCCGCACAAAAAGCCATGAAAATGACATTTAAATTGATTTCCAACAAACTGTCTTTGACCCTTTTGGTCGCGCTGGGGACGGCGTCCGCTGCTTTCGCCCAGGGCGACATCCCCTCGGGCACCATTATCGGCTCCGGGAGCGGACCTTTCAATTACAGCCTGACGTTCAGCGACGCGGCTGGTGCCGGCAGCTCGATCGGCAGCGTCTGGTATGCGTGGATTCCCGATCAATTTTTCCTGCCCGGAACTCCAACCAGTGCCTCGGCCCCGACCGGCTGGACCGCATCCATTATTGCTAACTCCATCCAGTTTTCGGCCAGTTCGTCGGCGTATGATATCGCGCCGGGCCACTCGCTCTCGGGATTCGGCTATACGGCGACGTTTTCACCAACGACGCTGGCGGGCACGCCGAATTCAGGCGAATCGGATGCTTATGTCGGCGGCATTGAAACGGATGCCGGCGAAATTTTTACCGTGCAGGCAGCCCCCGAACCTTCCACGCCGGGTTTCCTGGGGGCGGGGGCTCTTGGTTTAGCGCTGGCCGGGCGGCGGAAGTCGCTGAAACCGGCGGCAGCGTCTCGCAACTGATTTCGGAAAGGGCATGCTTCGTGAGCAAGGCGAACGGAAACTTCCGTTCGCCTTTTGATTTGTTCTTTGCCCTTTCCGGCCCATTTAAGCGCCACGCCGCCTCCGGGCTATCCGGGCCAAAATTGAAGACTGAAACAGTGCGGCGCAGATTCGATGCTCAGACACGTCTGGGCTGCAACGGCCGGAGGGGAGCGGTTTCTTTGGGGGGACGCATCTTCTCCAGGCACTCCGGACAGATGCCGTGGGTAAAATCAACGCCAATGTTTTTATGGAAGTAAGCCTCAACCTGATCCCAATATCCCTCGTCATCGCGGATACGCTTGCACCAGGCACAGATGGGCAGCAGCCCTTGCAGGGTTTTGATGTGATTGAGGGCATCCGCCAGATGCACCGAAACCCGCCGGGACTCCAACAGGGCCATCACCTGCCGCACCAGGGCCTGCATGGCCTTCTGTTGGTGGGCGGACAGCTTGCGCGGTTTCCGGTCAATGGCGCAAAGCGTTCCCACGGCCAGGCCTTCCTGGTTGATCAGGGGAAAGCCGGCATAAAACCGGACGTACGGTTCGCCGGTGACCAGCGCATTGTCGGTAAACCGCCGGTCCTTCCGGGCGTCCCGGACTACGAACGGCTCGCGCTGCAGGATGGTATGCGCGCAGAACGCCATCTCCCGCGGCGTCTGTTGACGAGTCATGCCGACCTTGGATTTGAACCATTGCCGCGCTTCGTCCACCAGCGAAATCGTGGCAATGGGGACCTGGCAAATGTGCGCCGCCAGCGTGGTGATGTCATCGTACGGTTGCTCGACTCCGGTATCGAGAATACGATACTCCTTCAGGGCGGCCAGACGTTCAGTTTCGTTGTTTGCGCGCGGCGCATTCATTTTTCAGCGGCCTTTAAAGCCAGACAAAATCACCTAACAGGCCAACCTAGCACAATTCCCGCGGAGCGAAAGCCCTCGGTTGACTTCCGAGGGCCTACCTGAGACGAGAACGCAAAGGAAAAAACGAACGACCGCCAGCTCGCATTTTATAAGTGATTGAATCCATGGTGGTAAGAACCGGAATGCGAAATTGCAAACACAAGAATTCTGGAACGGCTTCAAAAAGAAATCCTGCAAGAGTAAAGGTTGCTTCTTAAGAACTTCGAGTCTAGGCAAAAAAAGGCGGACAGTCTTCCGTCCGCCTCATTTGCAATTCGAAAATCCGAATTCGAAATTAATACCGGTAGTGTTCCGGCTTGTATGGGCCTTCCACCGGCACGCCGATGTAATCGGCCTGTTTTTTCGTCAGCTTCGTCAGCTTGACGCCGATCTTGTTCAGGTGCAACCGGGCGACTTCCTCGTCCAGCTTTTTGGACAACCGATAAACGCCGACTTTGTAGCTGTCCTTGTTCTTCCACAAATCCAATTGCGCGAGGCACTGGTTGGTGAAGCTGTTGCTCATCACGAAGCTTGGATGGCCCTCGGCGCAACCGAGGTTCACCAGCCGGCCTTCGGCCAGCAGATAAATGCTGCGGTCGCCGGGCAGGTCGTAGCGGTCCACCTGCGGCTTGATGTTCACCTTGCTCACGCCCTTGGCGTTGTTCAGGCGGTCCACCTGAATCTCATTGTCGAAATGGCCGATGTTGCAGACGATGGCCTGGTCCTTCATCTTCAACAGGTGTTCCAGCGTGATGACGTCGCAGTTGCCGGTCGTCGTCACGTAAATGTCCACTTCACCGAGCGTGTCTTCGATGGTCGTGACCTTGAATCCTTCCATCGCGGCTTGCAGCGCGTTGATGGGGTCAATCTCGGTGACGATGACGCGCGCGCCGAATCCGCGCAGCGAATGCGCGCAACCCTTGCCGACGTCGCCGTAACCACACACGAGCGCGGTCTTGCCGGCGATCATCACGCCGAGGGCGCGCTTGAGTCCGTCGGCGAGCGATTCGCGGCAGCCGTACAGGTTGTCAAACTTGGATTTGGTGACCGAGTCGTTGACGTTGATGGCGGGCACGAGCAGTTTTTTCGCTTCGAGCATCTGGTAGAGGCGATGCACGCCGGTGGTGGTTTCCTCGGAAACACCTTTCCAATCCTTGACGGCCTGCGTGAACCAGCCGGGGCGTTCTTTGGCGCATTGCTTTAAAAGATTTTTCACGACGGATACCTCGTGGCTGTCACTCGGCGTGTTGACCCAGTTATCGCCCTGTTCCATTTGATAGCCTTTGTGCAGGAGCAACGTGGCGTCGCCGCCGTCGTCCACAACCAGTTGCGGGCCTTTGCCACCCGGATGCGTAAGCATGTCGAGCGTGAACTGCCAGTATTCCTCCAGTGATTCGCCCTTGAACGCGAACACCGGCACGCCGGACTTGGCGATGGCGGCGGCGGCCTGGTCCTGCGTGCTGAAAATATTGCACGAGGCCCAGCGCACCGAGGCGCCGAGTTCGACGAGCGTCTCGATCAGTACCGCGGTTTCAATGGTCATGTGCAGCGAGCCGGAGACGCGCACACCCTTGAGCGGCTTTTGCGGGCCGTACTTGGCGCGCACGGCCATGAGGCCGGGCATTTCCTGTTCGGCAACCTCGATTTCGCGCCGGCCCAGGTCGGCGAGCGAAAGGTCGCGGACATAATAATCCTGTTTCGCGCCGTTGCCGTTGAGTTTGGCGGGCTTGTTGCGGGAAGGTGAAAGTTTGATAGCGGGCATTGTCAGTTGAGAGTTGAAAGTTGAGGGTTGAGAGTTAATGGTCAGGCGGTCACTTGTGCCCGGGCGGCGCGTTTGGCGGAGGCGGCTTTTTTCACACTGGAAGGCGCCGCATCGGATTTGGCGCCGCTGGTGGCGCGTTTAAGTTCTTCGATTTTGTCCGCGCGTTCCCACGTGATATCGGGATCGGTTTTGCCAAAGTGACCGTAATTGGTGGTCTTGGCATAAATCGGCCGGAGGAGGTTGAGCTGCTTGATGATGGCGGCGGGCTTGAAGCTGAACACTTCGCAGACCGCCTTTTCAATGGCCTCGTCGCTCACGATGCCGGTGCCGAACGTGTTCACGCAAACCGAGACCGGGTCAGGGTAACCGATGGCATAGGCAAACTGGATTTCCGCGCTGGTGGCCAGGCCCGCGGCCACGATGTTCTTGGCCACATAACGGCCCATGTACGCCGCGCTGCGGTCCACTTTGGACGGGTCCTTGCCGCTGAACGCGCCGCCGCCGTGCCGGCCCATGCCGCCGTAGCTGTCCACGATGATCTTGCGCCCGGTCAACCCGGTGTCGCCCTGCGGGCCGCCGACGACGAACCGGCCGGTCGGGTTGATAAGAAACTTCGTGTTTTTCGTGAGCAGGTTCTTTGGCAAAATCTTCTTGATGACTTCTTCGATGCAAAACTCCTTGATTGTCTCATGCTTCGCGTCGTGCGAATGCTGGGTAGAAATGACGACGTTGGTGATTTCGACGGGCTGGTCATTTGCATAGCGAACGGAGACCTGGCTCTTGGCGTCCGGCCGGAGCCATTTGACCTTGCCGGTCTTGCGGATGCGGGTCAGTTCACGCCCCAACTGGTGCGCGTACATGATGGGCGCGGGCATCAATTCCGGCGTTTCGGTCGTCGCATAACCGAACATCAAACCCTGGTCGCCGGCGCCCTGCTCGTCCGTGTCCTTGCCTTCCGCGGCGCGCGCGTCCACACCCTGGGCAATGTCCGGCGATTGCGACGTAATGGCGTTCATGATCAGCACCTTGTCGGCGTGAAAAACGTCGTCTTCATTCACGTAACCGATGTCGCGGATGGCCTGTCGCGCGATGGCGTTGAAATCGAGTTTGGCCTGGGTCGTGATTTCGCCGCCGACGACCACCAGGTTGCACTTGGCGTAGGTTTCGCACGCGACACGGCTGTATTTGTCCTGCGCCAGGCAGGCGTCCAACACGTAATCGGAGATGGTATCGCAAACCTTGTCCGGATGGCCTTCGCCCACGGACTCGGACGAGAAAATGAAATTTTTGCTCATGGATAAATAGGTTTGAATGTCATATTGACGTATCAGGATAAGATGATATATCATTTTGTCAGCGCGTCAACTGGTTTTCTTGGAAAAAATGGCGCGTTTAAAAGACCATGTCGCCGGCACTGAAATCACTTCGGGCTTTGGCCGATCCAACGCGTTTGCGGATGATGGCGCTGCTGGAACGGGACGAATTGTCGGTGAACGAATTGCAAGAGGTCACGCGGCTAGGTCAATCGCGCATCTCCACGCATCTGGGCCTGCTCCAGGGGGCCGGGCTGCTGCAATCGCGGCGCGAAGGCAAGCGGACGTTTTACAAACCGAACCCACAGGCCGACGGTGCGGCGCGGGAACTCATTCAACTGGCCATTCGCGGCGCAAAGGAATTGCCCGAATACGAAGGCGACCAGATCAATCTCAAGCGCATCCTGGCCCGCCGCCGTGAACAGGCGCAGGTGTATTTCAACCAGATCGCCGGGCGGTTCGACCGGGTCTATGGGCCGGGCCGCTCCTGGCAGGCGTTCGGGCATTTGCTGTTGCGGATTTTGCCGCCGCTGGTGGTGGCCGATTTGGGCGCCGGCGAAGGATTGCTCAGTGAATTGCTGGCGCGCCGTTGTAAAAAAGTCATTGCCGTGGACAACTCGGAAAAGATGGTGGCGTTTGGCGCGGCCAAGGCAAAGAAGAACGGGCTCAAAAACCTGGAATTCCGGCTGGGCGATTTGCAGAACCCACCCATTGATTCCAACAGCGTTGACCTGGTAATCCTCAGCCAGGCGCTGCATCACGCCGAAGTCCCCGCGAAGGCAATCGCCGCTGCCCACAAAATTCTCCGGGCACACGGCCAGATCATGATTTTGGATCTGCTCAAGCACAACTTCGAGAAGGCGCATGAGCTGTATGGCGACCGCTGGCCGGGTTTTGCCGAAAGTGATTTGCATCGCTGGCTGGAGGACGCCGGGTTCAAAAAAATTGAAGTCAGCGTCGTGGCCCACGAGGAACAGCCGCCGCATTTCCAGACCTTGCTGGCCGGCGCGGCCAAGAGATAAATCTGCTTCCGAAAAAAAATTCTGGAACCACTGCAAGCGATTCGCAGAACTCGCCAGTTGTACACCCGCCGCTCTGGAAAATTCAAAGGAGTTGCCTAGGGTTAATGGTCACCTCACACGAATTGCAAAGATAAGAATTGACTTGAATTCAAGCATTTTGTATTATTAAACACAATTGGTTCAGGAGCTTAGATTCGGGTTTATGACTGACAGCTTTGGCAATTTCGGAAGGACTTTTTTCTTCAAAGCCCAACGGACAAATAGCAGAGCTGGATTCACCTTAACGGAACTGGTGGTCATCCTCGGCGTCACTGCGTTTTTAACGGCCACCCTGTTGCCGGCACTGGCCAATACAAAATTCAGCACCCGATACATCAGTTGCTCTGCCAATCTGCGTCAATGGGGCGTGGTAGCCAGTGCCTTCAGCAGCGATAACCAGGGCAAATTCCCCTCGTTCCCGATGAGCATTGGTTACGCCGGCGGTAATCTTTGGGACGTGGACGCCGCCATGACCACCAATCTGGCACCCTATGGGGCGACGGTGCCGGTGTGGTTTTGTCCGGTCCGGTCCGGCGAATTTCAAGCCATCGTCAATGCGAATCCCGGCGTCACCATCACCAACCCCGTCCAATTTGTATCTTTGAACAATCCCCCCCGGGTGCTCAAGGGATTCAATATAACCATACCTATCTCACCCTCTTTTATTCGGTTTACATTCCGCGGCAGTTGGGATTCGGTAACGCGGGCTGGTGGCCAGTGGTGGCCAGCAATCTTCCTCCTGGCACGCGTGCGGCCTGGAGGGCCGAGTTAGGCAATCCCGCGATTCCCTATTGGTCAACTGGAACGCCTTGGCCGCTCTATACCTCGGACAAATGGACGGGAAGCAACCCCATCATGACCGACACGCTCTTTGATGCAGATAAATCAGACTTCGGAGGCAAGCCTTGGAACCAGGTTTTGCTTCCCGCTGGTGGTCACCCTTTTGGCGGAAAAATTGTAAATGCAAATTTGCTTTATGCCGACGGCCACGTGGCCGTTCACCAGCCCAGCCAATTCATTTGGACGTGGGATGGCAACAACAACCAATACGTGAATTATTATTGAGATTTAGTTAACAATCGAATTGGTCGCAATAATCAAATTCTCTGCAACCATGAAAATGATATTTGTTCGTCACCGGACAAGAGGATTCGACAACAAACCGTGGCGACTGCTGATAACGGCTATCTGCTTGCTGACCGGAAATACGATTATTTCTTCAGCCAGTGCGTTGCCCATGCAATTGATTTCGGCCCGGAACCCGTCCGTGCCGCTGCCGGCGGGCGGCGACAGTGATTCCATTGCCCCGGTCATCAGTCCCGACGGCCGGTACGTGGTCTTTTCCGGCGGGGCCAACGACCTTGTGCCGGGCGGTAACAGCCGTTTCGCTTTGAATGTTTATTTGCGTGCTCGCACAGCGAACACCACGGTTCTCATCAGCGCCAATACCAACGGCACCGGCGGTAATGACAACTCGATACTCGGCCAGGTCTCCGCCAACGGCCGGTACGTGGTGTTCCAAAGCGACGCCAGCGACCTGGTGCCGCCGTGCTCGTCAGTGTCAGCAGTAATGGCGTTGACGCGGCAAATGGCGATTGCTCGAGTCCGGTCATCAGCCAGGATGGACGCTATGTCGCTTTCCTCAGCTCGGCGGGCAATTTGGTTTCGGGTGTCGGCCTGCTGGGCGGAGGCACTTACCGGACATTTTTGCGTGATCTGAACGCGGGAACGACGACCGCCTTGACGAATGTGCCACCCGGCGTCCTTTCGCTTCCCTACTCCATTTTTCCGCCTTCGATGAGCGGCGATGGTCGTTACGTGGCTTATTCGAGCTATACCAGCTTCTATCAGCCACAGTTGAGAATCTGGGATGACCAGTTCGGAACCGACGTTTACCTGAATGCCGCAGGTGCCGTGTCCAATGCCGTGCTGAACGCAAACGGAACGCGGGTGCTGTATAATGCGTCAGGCTCGAACTTCGTGAACGATGTGCCCACGGGAACCAACATCTTCACTTTCAACTACCCGTTCATGATGTGGACCCCGGGCGGGTTCAGCGCCGATGGGCGATACGTCACCTATGTGGCGCAGACCAATGCCGCGTCCGGCACGAATATCTACTGGTGCAACCTGCAAACCGGCCTCGTCCTGCTGGTCAGTGCCAACTACACACCGGTTGTCAGCGGCACGGTCGGATACTCGGACTTGCCGGTCATCAGCGCCGACGGACGATTTGTGGTGTACCGCAGTTATGCCACCGGGATTGTGCCAGGAGACCCCAGCCCGGCTCCCAATATTTACCGCTACGACAGCCTCATGGGCACGAACAGCAACTTGACCGCCGGACAAGTGGGCTTGAGTCCAGTTCTTTGGGATTCACAACCCGCGGTGAACGGTGATGGCGGGACCATCGTCTTTTTGAGTCTGGGTTCCGGACTGGTTTCGGAAGATCTGAATCGCGCGCCGGATGCTTTTGCGTATGCCATTGATGTGGGAATGCCCCTGGACAGCGATGCCGATGGCATACCGGATTGGTGGATGACTGAATATTTCGGACATCCCACCGGGCTGGCGAGTGATAATTCCCTGGCGCAGGATGATGCCGACGGCACAGGCATGTCGAATCTGGACAAATTCCTCGCCGGACTGAACCCCACCAACCCGGCGTCGGTGTTCCGCATTATTTCGATCAACCCGCAAGGGGCCAACGTGTTGATAAGCTGGCAGGCCGGCGGCGGGAAAACCAACGTGGTCCAGGCGGCCGCCACCGTCAACGGAGCCTATTCGAATATCAGCCCCGATATCTCGTTGCTCGGCTCCGGCGATGCGGTTACGAACTACGTGGATACGACTACAAATCAGTCAACGCGTTTTTACCGGATCAAGTTGGGACCGTAGCTGCCCAAACACGAAGGTCCCGCGATGCCCTCCCAGAGTTTCAGGAAGTCGGAAATGCCGGCCAACCAAACGCCGCTGATTTGGCGTTGGCACAAATAATTTTTGGAGGCATGTTCCCGGGTGGTGAACCCGCCGTTTGACCGGTTTGATTTATCGGCAACGCAATGGCGCACGGCCAATGCGCTCGCGCTGGCGCACGCCTCCAACCTGGCCTACGAGAACGACCCGGGCAAAATCCTCCGGCAACTCCAGGATTGGGGATTTCCCGCCGCCGGCTGCCGGGTGTTCAGCGAGAACACCGCCCAGGTGCTCGCCGCCGCAAACGCTGAAATGATCATCGTCGCCTTCCGAGGCACCCAGCCGGACCAACTGGCGGACTGGCTGGTGGACGCCGAAATTACGCAGAACTCGTGGCGGAATTATTTCGGCGGACCGGATTTGGGCCGGGTGCATCATGGGTTCGTGCGGAACACGTCGTTCGTCTGGGAACAACTGTCGCAATTCGTTGCCGGCGCGCGCACCAACCGACAGTCACTCTGGATTACCGGTCATAGCCTGGGCGGCGCGATGACCTTGATCGCCGGCGCGGCCTTTGTCTTTGCCGAACACCAGACTGTCCACGGCATTTACACGTTCGGCCAGCCGCGCACGGGCAATCGTGCGTTCGCGGCGAGATGCAACCGGCGGTTCAGCGCAGTCATCCTGCGCGTGGTGAACAACGAGGACATCGTTCCCCATGTGCCGCCGATGTTCGTTCTTTTGTTGATCATTCCGATTTTTTACCGGCACGCGGGCGAGCTTTTGCATTTTGACGCCGCCGGCCGGCTTCACACGAACCTGGCCTTGTGGTGGCGGACGGCATTGCGATTTGTCGGCACCCGGCGGCGGATGGTCAAGCGACTGCGGACGGCGCCCGCCGGTTTTGGCCCGCTGAGCGACCATTCCCTGGCGGCTTACATCAAAAAATTGCAGGCGTGGTTGGACGCCGGAAATCCGTAATTTTCCGATTCGCCATTGTCCATCGCCAATTTAGCCAACGGCAATATTCACCAGTTTCTTCGGCACGACGATCACCTTCTTGATGGTCTTGCCGGCGATGAATTGCTTGACCTTCTCGGAGGCTTTGGCGGCGGTTTCGAGGGCGGCATTGTCGGCGTTGGCCGGGACCTTGATCACATCACGCAATTTGCCGTTCACCTGCACGGGGATTTCCATTTCGCTTTCGACGAGCAACGCCGGATCGAACCTGGGCCAGGGCGCATAGGCGAGCGACGCGTGACGAGTGTCGGGTGACGAGTTGAGTTTGGACCATAGTTCTTCCGCCAGGTGCGGCGCGAAGGGTTGGAGCAAAATCAGGAAATCGCGCAATACCGAAACCGGCTTCGTCTCCCATGTCATGGCTTCGTTAACGAAAACCATGAGCGCGGAAATCGCCGTGTTGAACCGCAGGGCATCCAAGTCTTCCGTGACTTTTTTGATGCAGGCGTGCAGTGTCTTCAACTGGGCGGGCGTCGCGAGCGCCTCTTTGATTGCTGAATCCAATTTAATCATTTCCAGCAAGTCTCTGTGCCTCTGTGCCTCTGTGGCTGCCGTCTCCGCCTGCTCAAATTCCGTCTCGGACTTCTCATCCACGAACAACCGCCAGACGCGGCCGAGGAAACGGTAGACGCCCTCGACATTCCTTGTGCTCCACGGCTTGGTATCCTGCAACGGACCAAGAAACATTTCGTACAGCCGGAACGCATCCGCCCCGTAATCCGCGAGGATATCATCGGGATTCACCACGTTGCCGCGCGACTTGGACATCTTTTGTCCGTCCTCGCCGAGGATCAGTCCCTGATTGACCAGTTTGAAGAATGGTTCCGGCGTCGAGACATAACCGAGATCAAACAAAACCTTGTGCCAGAAACGCGCATAAAGCAGATGGAGAACGGCGTGTTCGGTGCCGCCGACGTAAAGGTCAACGCCCGGCGTTGCCGAATGCCGATTGCCGAATGCCGATTGCGGATTTGGCGAAACGCCCATCCAATAATTTGCGGCTTCCTTGCCGACGAACGTGGCGGAATTTTTCGAGTCGAGATAACGCAGATAATACCAGCACGAGCCAGCCCATTGCGGCATGGTGTTGGTCTCGCGTTGTGAGCCATCGGGCAAGTTGACCCAATCCTTCGCGCGGGCGAGCGGCGGTTCACCAGAAGCGGTGGGTTTGTAATCGGTCAACTCCGGCGGCAGAACCGGCAAGGCGGATTCCGGCAAGGCTTCGTGATATGGTGGCTGACCGCCAGGTCCCTTTTTCCAGACAATCGGGAACGGTTCACCCCAATAACGCTGCCGGCTGAACAACCAGTCGCGGAGTCTGTAATTGACGGTTTTCTTGCCGAGTTGTTTGGTTTCGAGCCAATTGGTGATTTTCCTTTTGGCTTCGGCAGTAGGCAAACCGGTGATGGAGATTTCCGGGCCGCTGGAATTAACAGAGGTTCCGTCATCCACGAAACCGCGCCAATCTGTCTTGGGATCCAGGGGCTGGACGACTTGGACAATTGGCAGATTGAATTTGGTGGCGAACTCGAAATCGCGGCTGTCATGGGCCGGCACGGCCATGATGGCGCCGGTGCCGTAGCTGGCGAGGACGTAATCAGCTATCCAAATCGGAATTCTCTGGCCGTTGACCGGATTGATGGCGTAAGTGCCGGTGAACACGCCGGTTTTCTCCTTGGCAAGGTCAGTTCGTTGAAGGTCAGATTTTTTCGCAACTTCAACCTTGTAAGCATCAACCACTGCCCGCTGCTTCTCAGACGTTATTTCATCAACACAGGGATGCTCTGGTGCGAGTACCATGTAAGTCGCGCCAAACAAAGTGTCGGGACGAGTTGTAAAAACCCAGATTGAATCTGTCTTTCGCGAACTTGCCGATTGGATGAAAGCCTCAATTTCCTCAAGATTGATGATTTCAGGATCAGACTCCGCTGCATTTCTAGAAGCCTCCAAGGCAGGTTTGGTGTGACCATCCAAGCCAAAACAAACATAAGCTCCTTCACTTTTTCCAATCCAGTTGCGCTGCATTTCTTTGAGCGAATCGCTCCAATCAATCGTCTCGAGGTCGGTGAGCAATTTTTCGGCGTAGGCGGTGATCCGAAGCATCCATTGACGCATCAATTTACGGACAACTGGAAATCCACCGACTTCGCTTTTGCCATCCACTACTTCTTCGTTTGCCAAGACCGTTCCAAGTTCTTCGCACCACCAAACAGGAGCTTCTTTGACAAAAGCAAGGCGCTTGGAATCACGAAACGTTCGCCGACTTAATTCGAGATTTTCGAGCTCAGTTTTATCAGAAGTTGAAAATGGCAAGCGCAATCCAGGCGGATATTCGAGCGTTTCAATCGATTCAGCACGGTTGGTCTTCCTGTTAAACCATGAATTATAAAGTTTGAGAAAAATCCACTGGGTCCATTTGAAATAATCGGGGTCGGTGGTGGCCAGTTCGCGCGACCAGTCGTAGCTGAAGCCGAGCGATTGAATCTGGCGCTTGAAGGTGGCGATGTTCTGTTCGGTGGTCTTTCGCGGTTGCTGGCCGGTCTTGACGGCGTATTGCTCGGCGGGCAGGCCAAAGGCGTCCCAGCCCATCGGGTGGAGGACGTTAAAACCCCGGGCGCGTTTATAGCGGGCGAGGATATCGGTAGCGGTATAACCTTCCGGATGGCCGACGTGCAGGCCCGCGCCGCTCGGATACGGAAACATGTCGAGAATGTAAAATTTGGGTGGGGCCTTCCGGTCATGCACCATGGCATCGGCGCCATGCCGTTGAGCAAAAGGGTGGTTCCCGGCAATTTTCTCACCCGGATTCCAGGCGCGAAAGGTCTGTTGTACGTCCCAGAACTGCTGCCATTTGGGTTCGATTAGATGAAATGGGTATTGCCTGCGGCCACTCGCCATAGAGGGTGGATTTTGCGGCAAGCCGGGCAATGGGGCAATCGCGGAGTTCATGCCGGCACCGGTCAATTGCCGACCGTAGCCGCTCAGAGGTACTTTTGAATGGTCTGCCGGTCGCCTTCAGTGCCCAGCATGTAAAGCTCGTCACCCTGGGCCCAGACGGCGGTGATGATCTGGCTGACCTGGATGAATTGCGGTGAGGGGGTGGTGGGCGCACCTTTGACCGTGGCGCGATCCACCACGAACAGCCAGAGATCGCCGGGCTGCGTTGGCGGCAAGGGTTTGCCCGTACGAAAACAAATCATGGAAACCATCCCGTTTCCCCAATTCTCAATCGCGCAACCGGTCGCGGCGGTTTTCTCCAGCGACGGCGGCAGGGTATAATCCGCCGGTGCCCGGTGCCGGGCGAGGAAGTCGCGGATTTGCGTGAGGTCATTGGTCGTGTAAGCCATTCCATAACCGCTCGTGGCAATGGCAATCATCTGATTTTGATAACTGGCCAGGGTGTTGGAGTTGGTCGCGCGCGGGACCAGGCTGCGCGATACGACGAGCAGCGACACAACTATCGCTGCCACGGCCAGCACGCCGACAAGGACATTTCGACGCCGGGCAGCCATTTTGGTCAGCGCCGCGTGTTCGGAAACGATTTGCTCCTTCAATCCGGCGGGCACGGGAATTTCGCGGAACCGGGCGCGCAACGCCTCCTGCCGGGCGCAATGCTCGCCAAACCAGCGCGCCAGTTCGGCGTCCTGCGTGACCAACGTCAACGCATCGGCCATTTGCGGATCGGCGGCGTCCGCCGTGCCGGGCCGGTAAAGCAGGAGAAGGTTTTTGGCGTCGTCGAGATTCATAAATCCGGTTGCCACGAGAGTGAACCGGCGGCATTGCTTCCGGTCAGCAGCCGGTGTAAGTGGTCCAGGCCGCGCGCCAGGCGCGATTTGACGGTGCCGATCGGCACTCCCAGAATTTCAGCAATTTCCAGGTAGGAGTAATCCTGGAGATAAAAGAGCGAAACCGGCGCCCGGTAAATTTCATCCAGGTGCGCCAGCGCCGCGAGCACCTGCGAGGTATCGAGCCGATTGAACGGGGCCGGAGACACGGCGGGAAGTTCGGCGGCGGCCTGTTCCAGTTCCACGTGGGGAAAGCGAACCTGTTTCCGCCGCGCGCCCAGAAACTCGCGGTGGAGAGTGGTAAACAACCAGGTTTTCACTTTTGATTCATCACGCAATTGATGACCTTTGGCCGCCCAGATGTAAAAAGTCTGTTGGGTCAGGTCGCAGGCATCCGCCTCGTCACGGGTAAGACTAAAGGCGAATTGATACAGTGACTGGTAATGACTCGCCACCAAACTTTCAAAGTCCACGCCATTAGCCATAATGCGACGTCAAAATTAAGAGCCATTAATGGGCCAATTGTTCCCGGTCTCGGGATATGCCATGGAGTTTATCGCGTTGTTCAGTGATTTTGCAAGGGATCAGCCATGACCGACGCCCCACGAATCTAGCCCACGGGAACAAATTGTCCACTTATTCCTCTCAGGGGGGAAAGCGCATGGTTTCGGAAAGAGCATGGTTTCTTTGGAGCGGAGCAAACTTGAAAAAGCCGAGTTCACAATTGGAGCATAAGACCATTGCCAGAGGTTGCGTTGCAGACACCGGCTATTTGATTCAGCGGCCAGCCTCGATCATCAACCGTTGCGCCGGGAAAGGTCTTGGCTCCCGGGCGGGTGTGAAACAACCGGCCGGGAAGGAGCGAATGCCGGTGGCTCAATGGGTTGTCCGTTGCTGGACTCTACCGATCGGCAAATTGGTGAGTAAAACAACCAAAACAAAATGAATGCGATGAAACTTTTTTTTCGATGGGCAGGTGTCCCGATCGGCACGATGATTCTCACCAGCGCACTTTCCGGTCCGGCCGCCACGGTCACGGTGTTTGTCGGCAACACCAATCTCGCGGGCACCGCCGCCGACGCGTTTGTGCCGCCGGCGACAAATGCCAGTGTGGGTGACCATGTCGTCTGGGTCTGGGAGGGCAATTTCCACTCCACCACCAGTGGCACGAATGGAACCGCCGGTGACGACAACGGGGTACCCAGCGGCCTGTGGGACTCCGGAATCAACAGCCAACCGCATTCATTCACCAACACCTTCACTTCCGCCGGCAGTTTTCTGTATTATTGCTCGGTTCATTTCAGTCTCGGCATGACCGGGGTCGTCAATGTCACCTCAATCGCCGTGCCGCCGACGGTTTCCATCACCAATCCACCGAACAACGCCACCTTCAGCGCGCCGGCCTCCTTCACACTGATGGCGACCGCTTCCAGTTCAAGAGGTACGGTGACCAATGTTCAATTTTTCGAGGGCGGGACTTCGCTGGCCAACATTCCGACGGCGCCCTATGTAGTGCCGGTGAACAGCCTGGGGGCGGCGGATTACACCTTCTCCGCAGTGGCTTCGGACAACACAGGATTGACGGCCACCAATTCGGTTACCATCCATGTCGTCACCGCGGTTCCCATCATTCTCGGTGCGCCGCAGTTCTCGCCGCCGTCGGATTTCCGATTCGAGTATACGGCAAACCCGGGACTCATTTATCTGGTTCAACGAACCTCGGGTCTTAGCTCCGGCAGTTGGATCACTATCGGCACAAACATGGCGGCGAGCAGTCCGGTTCTGTTTGACGACCCCGCCGCCTCGGGGAATCCCGGATATTACCGTGTCCGCCTCCAGCCGAATACAAGCCCGTGATGAGCTCGCGCCGCCGCCGCGAACCCGTCATTTCGCCTCATTAAACCAGGAATTGAATTTTCGGCGAGTTGAAAAGCATGTGGTCCCGGGAATTATTGACAGGTATTTTTTGTTTTGCCTGGCTGCTCTTGGCACACGCGCAACCGGCGCCACCTCCGGATCCGGCTGAAACCGGCGCGCGGGTGTTCGCCGCCCGCGGCGTCGTGCGCGAATTCAGTTTCAACGATCAAACGATCACCATTAGCCACGAGGCCGTTTCCAATTATATGAGCGCCATGACCATGCCGTTCAAGGTCACGGACACCCGGGAACTGGCCGGATTACATCCGGGTGACGAAGTCACCTTCCGGCTTCACGTGACACAGACGGACAGTTGGGTGGATCGGATCGCCCGCATCGGAACGGTTCCCTTAAGCCGAATCGCGCCGCCACCGCAGGAACCGACGCCGGCTCGTGGCCGAAATTCGTTGTGGTATTACAAGTTCACCAACGAGCTCGGGCAGGCCGTAAGTTTGAACGATTTTCACGGGCAGGCACTCGCTGTCACGTTCATTTACACTCGTTGTCCCCTGCCGAATTACTGTCCGCGCCTGTCGAGAAATTTTCAGGAGGCGTCACAGAAACTCGAAGCGCTGCGCAGCGCTCCTACGAACTGGCATTTCCTCTCCGTCTCCTTCGATCCCCAGTTCGACACGCCGACGGTGCTGGAAGCTTATGGGAACAGCTATCAATATGATCCGAAACACTGGAGCTTTCTGACGGGGCCGCCGGATAAAATCGCCGAATTGGCCGAACAGTCCGGCGTCCACTACAAGTCCGATGACGGATTGATCAATCATAACTTCCGAACGCTGATTGTGGACAGGAACGGTCATTTACAAACCGTGTTCCCGGTCAGCGGGGATTTTTCCGATTCGATCGTGGCCGAAATCCTCAAAGCGGCCGCCATAACCAACCAACCCGCCCGTCGCTGAAACTCATGTGCCCGACGTCCAAACCCGGGATGAGGCTGAAGTCCATGGCCTTCCTCA
Organism: Candidatus Sulfopaludibacter sp.; assembly: GCA_035508155.1. Lineage (GTDB taxonomy): Bacteria > Verrucomicrobiota > Verrucomicrobiia > Limisphaerales > UBA11358 > UBA11358. Next base: position 45,308 of record DATJNM010000008.1, read on the forward strand.
TCGCGGCTTTGGGACCCGCGGGCGTTGTGATTCCCCTTTTGAATTCCTGTTCCACCACCCCGTCGGCAGTGATGGTGCCGCTGAAAATTCCCGGCGCCCATTACGTCGGCAACAAAGCCTGCCTGGATTGCCATGCGGAAATGGTGCGCGAATTTCCCGCCAGCCCCCACGCGCGGGTTCATTTCGAGGACGCGACGATGGTCGGCGAGACCGGTTGCGAATCCTGTCACGGCCCCGGCAGCCAACACATTGAAACCGGCGGCAACGCGAAATTCATCATCAATCCGGGTAACGACCCGACGTCCTGTTTCCAGTGTCATCTGGACGTCCAGGCCGAGTTCGACCTGCCGCAGCATCATCCGGTCATCGAAGGCCGCATGAGCTGTGTCCCATGCCACGATCCGCACGGGGGCGACATTTTAAAACCGGAAGGCGGGCTGGCGATGGCCCGGCAAAACGAGAGTTGCGCGCAATGTCACCGCGAGCAGACGCGCCCGTTTGTCTTTGAACACGAGGCCATGCGTGAAGGCTGCGCGGTTTGCCATGACCCGCACGGCTCGATGGACCGGAAGATGCTGGTCGAAAGCGACCCGAATCTTTGCCTGCGTTGCCATGCTCAGGTGCAATCGCCCGGATCCTCCGGCGCCATCCTGATTGGCAACGTGGATCATACGCCATTTTTGCAAGTGGGGACTTGCTGGACCGCCGGGTGCCACACGGCCATTCATGGGTCAAACGTGGACCCGCTGTTGCGATACTGAATGAACATCCAACCTTCAACATCCAACATCGAACATCCAAAGCGGGGCCATTCGGAAATTCATTGGATACTGGACGTTGAATGTTGGACGTTGCCTGTTCTCCGTTTTTTCGCGGTTCAACTGTTTTTGAGCCTCGGCTGCCTGCCTGTTTTTTCCGCCGAAATTGTGACCACCAATCTGCCTCCGGCCGCCAGGGAAAAAATTATTTTCGACCGCGACATCCGGCCGATCCTCCAAAACTCCTGCCTGTGCTGTCACAGCGGCGAGAAGCCGCGAAGTCATTTCCGGCTCGACGATCGCGCTTCAGCACTGGCCGGTGGCGACAACGATACCAATGACATCGTCGCGGGAGACAGCGCCCACAGCTTGTTAATCCATTATGTGGCGCGGCAGGTCAAAGACATGGAAATGCCACCGGGCGGCAAGGGCAACCCACTCACCACGGAACAAATCGCGCTGTTGCGCGCTTGGATTGACCAGGGGGCAAACTGGAGCACGACGAATCAAATTGCGTCGCTCAGTTTGAGTATCACGCCTGCGCTCCGCTGGATTGATGTCCAGGGTGACAAGGTGAAATTCCGCGAACTTTCGGGTGTGAACGACGGATTTTCCGGCGGGGTGGAGGAGTTTTCGTTCGCACAACAAACCAGTCCCACGGAAAAACTTTCGCTGTCCGGGCATGTCATCGCACCCGACCGGGACTATAAGTTGAACCTGGCCGTGGACGAGGCGGACCAGGGATTCCTCCACACCGGTTTTGAGGAATGGCGCAAATATTACGATGACCGCGGCGGTTATGATCCGGTCGCAATTCCGCCCGAGTTGAGTTTGAACCAGAATTTGTACGTGGATAACGGCCGGTTCTGGGCGGATTTCGGGCTGACCCCGCCGCGCTGGCCGCAAATCGTGCTGGGCTACGAATACGACTTCACCAAGGGAATCGAATCCACACTGGACTGGGGTACGGCGAGCGGCGTCAATATTGCGCCATCCACCAAAGCCATTGACGAACAAACCCACATCCTCAAGCTTGAGGCCACGTACGATTTCGCCGACTGGCATCTGGAGGACGACGCGCGGGTCGAATTTTACAGCCAAAACAACCGGGGGAATGAGAATAACGTTTTTCAGCAAACCGGGCCGAACACCGGCATCACCTCCACTTCGGATAATTATCACCATGTGCAGGGCATGAATACAGTCATGCTGGAAAAACAGCTCTTCGATTGGTGGTTCCTGTCCGGCGGTTACTATTATTCGCGGTTGGAAGGCAGCGATTTTTTCAGCCAGACCAACAGTCCGGCCTTTAACCCGGTGGTCATCGAACCGTCTTCGTGGACCGGCGGCGAGATCACCCTGCGACGCGAATCGGAAGTCTTCAGCGTGGCCAACCTGTTCCGACCGCTGGATGGTTTGAGCGCTTCGCTCGGTTCGCAAAATGAGTGGACCCACCAGGAGGGATTCGGCGACAGCATTCCTTTCTTTGAATCCGGCAACAATGCCCCCGGGTTCTCCGATTACGACGAATTCAAGGCGTCACAAAACGCGAATCTGCGTTTCACCGGAATTCCTTTCACCGTCCTTTTCGCCGACGCGCGATTTGACGAGGACAGCATTGGCGAATTCCAGCAGGCAGGCGCCGGGCAGTTCACGAACAAAACCGACGTGACCAGCCTCGATTACAATCTCCGAACCGGTCTGAACACCTCACCCTGGCGCTGGGTGGCCTGGGAAGCGGCTTACCTGAGGCAGTACAGCGATACGGATTACAATCACCTCATTGACGTTTTCAACGATCCACTCAACCTGGGGTTTGGCGCTCCGTTCAACGGCTATCCGGCATTCATCCTCAACCGGAAGATTCAAAGTGACGGCGTTGAAACCAAACTAACGCTCCACCCCTTGAATTGGTTGCGAACCACGCTAAGCTGTCAGCTTACCGCCACGGAATATTCATCCAAAACGGATCCAATTTATTTCTCACTTTCCCCCGGTGGCCCGGTTGACGACGGACGCTACCGGGCGCAAACCTACGGCATTACCGCCATGTTGACACCGATCAGGCGTTTATACTTTTCCGGAGCGTTTACCTATACGCACTCCCTGGCAGTTACCGCCGTCAATGGTGATCCATCCGTCGTGCCTTATCGCGGCGATATTTACACCTTTACCGGCACGACTGCCTACGCGCTGAATGCGAAAACCGGACTGCAGGCCTCCTATAGTTTTTCGTGCGCGAATTACGGACAAAACAACGCGCCCAACGGCGTGCCGCTGGGCCTGGATTATACACGCCACGTCTTGTTCGCAGGCCTGACGCGGCAATTGACCCGGGACCTTTCCGGCGCGGTGCACTATGAATTTTCGCAATACTCCGAACCCAGCAGTGCCCATCTGAACGATTTCACGGCCCACGGCGTTTTCGCCACGTTGACCTACCGGTGGCCTTGAGTGCGCGCCGCTACCCACGTCAGCCGCAATCCTTCGAGTGTCAAATCGGGTTCGACCGCCGAAATCTCCGGCAGTTTCGCCGCGATCAAGCGTGCATATCCTCCGGTCGCGATGACCGGCAAATGTTTCGCCCGCAGTTCGCGTTTTAATTCGATGATCAGCTCCCGCACCAGACCGCGATAGCCGTGCACCGCGCCAATCAGCATGGCCTGCCCGGTATTCCTCCCGATGACGGCTTTGACTTCGTGAATCCGGATCTTCGGCAGTAACGCTGTCTTTTCGTGCAAATAATCCGTCATGGCCGCCAGGCCCGGCGCTATAATGCCCCCGGCATATTGACCCGCGCCGTTCACAATATCAAAGGTCACCGCAGTGCCGAAATCCACCACCACCACCGGCGCGCCAAAGCGATGTTTGGCAGCCACCGCGTTGGCCAGCCGGTCGGGGCCGATGGTGTCCGGCCGTGGATAATCAATGCCAAGTCCGCGTAGGGTTTTCGGGTTCAGTTCCAGCACCTTCAATTTCCAAAGCTGGCGAATCACTTTGCGAACAACCGGTGTTGCCCGCGGCACCACGCTGCCCAATACGGAGCCTTCGATATGGTTTGCACCGGCGAATCCGGCCACGCGCGTTCGGGCGATTCCACCAAACCATTCCTCCGTCAAGACGTTGATTTGTCTGGTCACCCGCCGGTCGTTCGCCAGACCGACGTGCGTGTGGGTATTGCCGATGTCAAGCAGCAGAATCATGTGCGCCGGTCAAACCGGTTAAGAGGATGATTGGCTAAGGGGGTTAAACCTGTGACGCGACCGTTTCGCCGCAGGCTCCCAAATTGATTTAACCCATTGCTCATTTAACCAATTTACTTTTCCAGGGTCACGTCACCGCCGCTGATGCGCTCCAGATGACCGTGTTCGGTTCGCAACAACAGTTCGCCGCTATCGCCCAGTGATTCCGCCCGGCCCTGCACGCGGCGGTGGCCGATCTGAATCGTCACCTCGCGGCCGATCGTCTGGCAGCGCGCCTCCCATTCATCGGCGATCTGGTTGAATTGTCCGCCACAAACGCGCAAGTAATCATGGTCCAGCTCGCGCAGGATGGCCGTGGCCAGGTCTGCGCGCGAAAAGGCCCGGCCCGCCTCGATTTTCAGCGACGTCGCGTGCTTGCGCAGATCCGCAGGAAATTCGACCGTCCCCAGATTGACGTCCACCCCGATGCCGAGGATGATGTGCTTGACGCGGTCCAGCTCCGCGCTGAGTTCGGTCAAGACACCGGCGACCTTTTTACCGTTCACCCACACGTCATTCGGCCATTTGATTTCGGGGTTCAAACCGGTTTCAACCTGGATGGCGCGGCACAGCGCGGTGGCCGAGGCGACCGTCAGTCGGGTGGTTTCCTGTGGCCGCAACTCCGGCCGCAACAAAATGGAGAACCAAAGTCCTTTGTACGCGGGTGACATCCACTTCCGTCCAAGCCGTCCCCGACCCCTGGTTTGCGATTCGGCGAACACGACCACGCCTTCCTTCACCCCATCGCGCGCCAGCTTTTCAATCACGTCATTCGTCGAGGTCGTCTGCTCGAACACGCGGATGTCCCGGCCGATGATTTTAGTCCTGTAAAGGCGCGCCAGCAAATCGTCGGCATGCAACACGTCCGGCACGCTGACGAGCCGGTAGCCGAAATGCGGGCCGGCCTCGATGTCGTAACCCAACTGACGCAATTCCTCGATGCGCGCCCAAATGGCCGCCCGGCTGATATCCAATTGCTCAGCCAGGTCTGCGCCCGATACGCCGTCAGGATTTGCGCGCAGGGCGGAGAGAATTTTTGCGTCCGTGGTCATTTAATCAAAGGCAAAAGGCAGTATGAAGAAGGCGGAAGCAAAATCCAGGGCCACTGACAAAATGTTTCTTCATTCCGCATCCTGCCTTCGTCATTCGTTTATGAAATCCAGGCCGATGTCCACCGCGCGCGCGGAATGGGTGAGGGCGCCGACGGAGATGAAATCCACGCCGGCGTCGGCGATGGCATGGACATTTGCCGGATTCACCCCGCCGCTGGCCTCGGTTTGAGCGCGGCCCTTGACTTTCTGCACCGCCAGGCGCAGTTGGATCAGATTCATATTGTCGAGCAGCACAATGTCCGCGCCGGCCTCGGCAGCCTGTTCAGCTTGTTCCAGGGTGTCGGCTTCGACCTCAACCTTCAATCCTGGACATTTTTCACGCGCCCGCGCCACAGCGGCGGCAATGGCGTTGGGCCGCTCATGCTGCAGTGCCACGAGATGATTGTCCTTGATCAGGACCCTGTCGAACAGACCGAGCCGGTGGTTTTTTCCGCCGCCGCACTCAACGGCGTATTTCTCGAACCGCCGCCAGCCGGGCGTGGTTTTGCGCGTATCGAGAATTTGCGCGTGGGTTCCTTTGATGGCCTCGACGAATTGCGCGGTAAACGTGGCAATGCCTGAAAGCCGTTGGACAAAATTCAGCGCCACGCGTTCGGCGGTCAAAATCGCGCGGGCCGGGCCGGAAACGCGCAATAAAACTTCGCCGGTCTTCAGGGATTGACCGTCTTGGGCGGACCGTTCGATTGTTACTCCGGGGGCCGGTTCGGTAAACGCCGCTTCGGCAAAGGCAAGTCCGGCAATAACGAGCGGTTCGCGCCCGCGCATGGCGGCTTTGGCCACGGCCGTTTCCGGCACGGTGGCCAACGTGGTGACGTCGCCACTGCCGATGTCCTCGGCCAGGGCATTTTGAACCGCCTGACGGATTTCTGAGACAGACAATTCCACGCCGTCAGGATGAAGGCGAAGGGAAGAAGGGAAAAGTAAAAAGGGAACGTTTTGAGAGGGACGATCGTTCTCCGGAGTTAATTGGGGGGATTCAGCGAGAAAAATTCTTCGGCGAGCTCGTCCACATTCTCCGACGCTTCGGTGTTGGGTTGGGCGGCCAGAGCCAGCAACGCGCCGTCCGGCCGCGGAATCAGGAAGATCTGGCCCTGCTCAAATGTCCAGGTGAGCCGGCGCGGAGCCAGTCCCTGGCCGTTCAGTAATGTCATCATATCGGCCAATTGATTCAGAATCTGCTCCCAGTGCTCACGAGAATACGCTTCGTCGAAGCTGTAACTCAAGCAGGTGGCATCCGGCAGGCGCAGGCCGCAACCCAGCAAGCCGGGCACGGTCGTGCCGGGCGCAAGCCGTTCCTGGGAGATGTTACTCATGGGAGCCGAGTTGACAGGTTGCCTTTTGGGGACGAAACCCGGACGAAGACCATGCGGTCGGCTCCCGTCTGCGCCACCGCCCGGCTGCCGGCCAGTTGAATTTCCAAACGATCAAAATTTCCCAGCGGTATCAATTGGCTGATGAACGCCGCCCGTTGCGCCAGGTCCTGCAATAGAGCCACCCGTGCGGGCCGGTCCGGGCATTGGCCGACGTAAAGCGGATCACCCGCGCCGGAACAAATCAAGGTTTCCTCAACCCGCGTGCCGCACTCGGGCACCGCCGCCGCGGGTTCATCCGTCGGCGTGGGCTCCCGCGGAGGAGCCGCCCCGGTTGCCGCGGCTTCGGCGGCAGTTTCATCGCGCACACGCGCGGCTTCCATCAGCAAAAATTCCCACTGTCCTTCGATCGTGCGTTCGGGCGGCGGTTCGAACGGTTGCAGTTGAAATTCGCCGCTGGGCAGGGCCAACAACTTGTAGAAGGCGGCTTCGCCCGTTGTGCCACCGGTTTGCGCATGAATAATCCGGCCGTCTTCGATGTAAATCCGTCCCCGCAATTGCAGATTATGAATTTCCAGAATGGACGAGGTGCGACCGAGACATTCCATCTGGATGACATCCTGCAAACCAACCCGCCGCAACACCCCTTGGAAACCTTCCTGGGGCGTCCAGGTGATTAATTCCTCCAGCATGATGAAGATGGATTTCAATCCTTCCGGCGAGCGCGGTTTTTCAATGAACAATTCAGCGCCCTCAGCGAGACAGGCGGAGCGTTTTTCCTCGGTGGCATTGGCGGTGATCACCGCTTTTTTCAAATCCGGGTGGCTTCGGTTAAGGATGTGGAGGAATTGGATGCCATCCAGCATCGGCATGTTGACATCCGTCACGACCAGATCAGTTTTGCGGGCTTTCAAGCGTTCCAGCGCCTGATCGGCCGAGGTCGCGCAGTGGATTTGCCAGATTTTTTCACCCAAGGTGGCAAAGAAATCCTGAATCATGGCCAGAAAATCCGGGTCATCGTCCACAAACAGGATTTGGTATTGTTTGGCCGGCGCGTTCACTTTTTATCAAGAAATTTGGTTAAAAATGCCGCAATTCCCGTACCGGAAGTCGCCGGCACAGGGCACAAAATCAGGGCGGCGCCAACGATTTTCAATTCAACGCGGCCAGGGCGCTCTGGGCCGCCTGTTGTACGAGCGCATCGCTGTCTCGCGTGGCTGCGGTCAGGAGCGATTTCGCGCTCATTTCCCGCAATTGTCCAAAGGCGGCGGCCGCTGCCAGCCGCAGGTCCCGGTCGCGGTCACGAAGCAGATCCGCCAGAATGGCAAAAGCGGCAGACACCGGACGGTCCGGCCGTTGCGCCGCGGGCACCGGCGCGGGTGGGGTGTCCGGCTTCTCGGGAACAACGCTGTTCAATTGGTGGAGTAATTTGGTGGCGCTGTGCCGGACCCAGTAGTCCCGATGATTCTGAGCCGTCTTGATTTCCGGCAACGCCTGGCGGGCAGCCTCCGTCTTCAACCAATGGCGGTCAATCAGTTGGAGCGAGTTGGTCGCCGTGTTGCGCACGGCGCTTTCGGGATCCAACAACGCAAGCACCAGGGGATAAATCCCGTGCGCATCCCCAATCCGGCCCAAAGCCACCGCAGCCCCCTCACGCACGTCGCGGTCCTTGTCCCGTAGCGCCTGGCAAAGCCCCTCCACCGCCGTCGCCTCACCCAGATTGCCCAGAGTCCTGACTGCCGCCTGGCGCACTTCCCACGAGGCGTCTTTCAACAGGCGCACCAAGGCGGACACGGCGCGCGCCCCGTCACATTTGGCGACCGTTTCGGCGGCGGCGGAACGGACACCGGGGTTGGGGTCCGCGAGCAGGCGTTCCACGTCCTCATAAGCGGAGGCATCGGCAAAACGTTCCAACGCCTCCAAGGCTGCTATCCGCACCGCGGGCGCGCTTTTTCCGAGCGCTTCCAGCAGCGGCTTGATGACATTTCGGTCATCCATTTCGCCCATGGTCTTGACTGCCTCCAACTGTTTATCCGGCGGACCATTCCGGAGCAACCCGACCAAAGGTTCGATGGCCCCGACACCCAGCGCGGCGACCTGGCGCAACGTGCCCGTGGCCATGAGATGAAATGCGCGTTCGGTGTCGTTATCCGGTTGCCACCCCAACTGCCTCAAACTCATCGAGGCGCGCGACCGCACGGTGGGTTCGGCATCCCGCAGCAGGTGAACCAGCCAGTCAATTGCCCGCGAATCTCCCGATTGGCCCAGGGCCTCCGCCGCCGCTGCGCGCGCCAGCGGAGCCCGGTCGCGCAGCATTTGCAGCAGCGGGTCAACCGCCCGCCGGTCCCGAAACCGGCCCAGTCCCCGCGCCGCGGCACAGCGGACTTCGGTTTCCTGGTCCTTGAGGGCAAAAAGCAGCGGCTCAACCGAATCGGCATGCTCGGATTGTGCCAGCTTTTCGACCGTCGCCAGACGGGTTTTGGGGTTGCTCACGCGAAGTTGCTGATACGTCCACCACAACATAATATGAGTGGAAATACAGCGATTTCTGCGCCAACCGGCCTGGACCCGGCTTTTTCAGGTGCCACTCAAGCACTTTACATTGAACAAGTTAAAGTTTACGTCGAAAAGGGAGGAAGTTTGCTTGAATTGCGCAATCACATGCGCGCCGGGGTTTTCAGACAGTGTCCTGCAGTGTCCTGAATTGCGCGTTTTAGGGTCGGCACTGTGCGCCGATTTCGAGTCACAGGCTCGACGCTACAGCAGATTTGGACGGTACCGTTTTTCATAGTGACTCGACTCCCCCGCCTGGTTGTGGCAGCTTGCCACTATGGATGCAGACGAGCGTGAGATTTTTCAGTTCCTCAAGTCGTGGGGAGGCGAATATGTTGCCGCCCGGGAAATCTGCCGGCGCGCGGGCGGCAAAAAGCGGTTCCATGAAGATCCGGAATGGGCCAAACCGGTTTTGCTCCGCATGCAGGATCGCGGGATTCTGGAATCGAATGCCACGGGACATTTCCGCATCAAGCCGGTGCGGAAAAACAAAGACAAGGATAAACGCTGGGTGTCACCGGAAATTGCAAAAATTCTCAAAGACAGCGGCGTGGAAGTCGAAAGCGCCGGCAATGAAGGCGATCTCGGCCCGGACGAGTATTACGATCAGTTGTAATTGCTCCTGCGCGTCCCATGCTTGCCGCGCTGTTAACCACCCTGTTGTTCGCCATCTCCGCCATCTGTGGGTATCGCACGGCCACACAAATCGGCGGTGTGGAAGCCAACTTCTGGCGTGCCTGTCTGGCGACCCTGTTTCTGGCCATTTGGGCGAACAGTCTGGGTAACGGTTTTGCAGGCGCCGCTTTCCCGATTTTTGTATTAAGCGGACTGGCTGGAATCGGCCTGGGCGACAGCGGCTATTTTCAAGCCCTGCCCCGGCTCGGCAGCCGCCGGACGGTCTTGCTCACCCAGTGCCTCACCGCGCCATTTGCGGCGGGCATTGAATGGTTGTGGCTCGGCACGACCCTGGACATCACTGAATTATTTTGCATCACGGTCGTTCTGGCCGGGGTCGCCATGGCGCTGGCGCCCCGGGAACATCTAAAAATCACGCCGCGCCAGATGTTCGTCGGAATTTCCGGCGCCGTGGTGGGCGCGCTCGGCGGCGCGCTCGGCGCGGTATTGAGCCGTAAAGCCTATGCCGTCGCGCACGCGGCGGGTGAGCATCCCGATCCCGGCACGACGGGTTATCAGCGTGTCATCGGCGGCGCCATCGCGCTGGGCTTGCTTTTGCTGGCGGTAAAATGGCGCAGCGCGCACACACACGGGGGCATCCTGGAGGCAAACAGCTTGCGTGTCTCGCGCGAGAAATGGCGCCGTCTCTGGCCCTGGGTGGCGGCCAACAGCCTGGCGGGCCAGACTGTGGGTGTGAGCTGCATGCAGTGGGCGCTCGAAAACACGTCGGCGGGTATCGTCACGTCCGTCATCGCCACCACCCCCATCCTGTTGCTGCCGATGACGCGCCTGATTGACGGCGAGCGCATCGGCCTGCGCTCGACCCTCGGCGCGCTGATTGCCGTGGCCGGCGTCATTGGCCTGACGTTTTCCCGTTGAGCCATATGGGCAAGAACGGCATATTGCCGCTCCCTCCGTTATGAACGATGGACTGCAAAACGCCGTTGAAACACTCGGCATTGAAAAATTCCGGCGGCACATTTTTTTATGCGCCGATCAGACCGAGCCGAACTGTTGCAGTCGGGAGGCGGGCCTGGTGGCGTGGGAATTTTTGAAGCGCCGGCTCAAGGAGTTGAACCTCGCCGGGCCTCAGCCGCTGGTCTATCGCACCAAGGTCAACTGTCTGCGGGTCTGCGCGCACGGGCCCATCGCGGTCGTTTATCCCGAAGGCGTTTGGTATCACTCCTGCACGCCGGAAGTTTTGGAGCGGATTGTTCGGGAACATTTAATGGGCGGGCAAATGGTCAGGGAATTTGCCTTTGCCCGGAATCCGTTGCGGTGACACCGACAGAGAGTCGGGAAACTGTCAACCTGCAAATCCCGCGCATTTTCCTCTCGACTTTTGTTTGTAAAAAGTCGAGAATGTTCCCGGACAGAAAGCTGGAGGCCAGCATGGCGAGACTGTTAGTTAAGACAGAAGGGATGAAGAATCAGACGCTCGAGTTGCGCCTCGGTGTCAATCAGATCGGCCGCAGCCCGGAATGCGATTTCTCGATCAATCATCCCACGGTTTCCGTCAATCATTGCCAGATTGTGCTGTCGAACGACGGCGTGATGATTCGTGATTGCGGTTCAACCAACGGCACGTTCATCAACGGCGACCCGGTCCGGGAAGCGTGGCTGCTTCCGGGCCAGACGGTGAACCTGGGCGATGTGGAATTGTTCGTCGAATCCACCGACGTCAGCGTCGCAATTCCCCAATTCGAGCGCGACCGGCCCCGGCCACCGGTGGTGTTGCCGGACGGCATGATTGTTTGCCCACGCCACTCCCGTGCCCAAGCCGCCTACCGATGCACCCATTGTCACGAAGTAATGTGCGCCGAATGCGTGCATGTGTTGCGTTTCAAGGGTGGCGAACCGCATTTTCTCTGCCCGTTGTGCAGCCATAAATGCGAGCCCATTCCACTCCTGCTGCCAAAGAAGAAGAAGGGATTGCTCGGCTTTTTGCAGGACACGGTCAAACTCAAATTCGGGCAGGGCGCCAGCCGGCGGAAGGCAAAGAAGTAACGGCAATCGCTTCAGGCTCCCGTCGGCTTTTTAAAAACGTCCAATCATTTTCTCCAGTGCGGCAATCCAGCCCGGATGCTCGTTCAAGCAGGGAATCGGTTTGAACTCTTTTCCGCCCGCTGACAGGAATGTTTTCCGACCGCGAATGCCGATTTCCTCCAGCGTTTCCAGGCAATCCGCAACGAATGCGGGGCAGAGGACCAGAAGATTCTGGACGCCGCGTTTGGGCAGAGCGGCCAGTTCAACATCCGTATATGGTTTCAGCCAGGGGTCACGGCCCAGGCGGGACTGGAATGAGACGGAAAATTTCCCGGCCGGCACATCCGCCTGCCTGACAAAGGCGGCAACGGTCTTCAGGCACTGCGCGCGGTAACAGGTCGTGTGCGCCGGATTGGTGCCTTCACAGCAGTTTGGGACCGTGAGACAATGACGGCCGGTCGGATCGGTCTTTCTGAGATGCCGCTCCGGCACGCCGTGGAAACTGAACAATAAATGGTCGTAGCCGGCCTCGAGATAATTCGCCGCGCTGGCCGCGAGCGCCGCGATGTAATCCGGCGAATGACCGTAGGGCGGCTGGACCTTGATCAGCATCTGCGGTGCGAGTTTGGCCGCCACTTCCTTCACGCGTTCGACGGCTGTTTCATAGCTCGACATGGCATAGTGTGGGAACAGGGGGATCAGCAAAAGTTCGTCGATTTTCTGCTCCGCCAGCCCAATGATCGCGTCCACAATGGAGGGATTTTGATATCGCATCGCCAGGGCAACCGGCAGAGTGACGCGTTCCTGCAGCCTGGCCTGGACATGCCGGCTCGTGACGATGAGCGGTGAACCTTCGGTTGTCCAGATTTTGTGATAAGCCTCGGCGGACTGTCTCGGACGGGAGACCAGAATCATGCTGACGATCAGCCGCCGCCACAGCCACGGCACGTCAATCACCCGGGCGTCCATCAGGAATTCATTCAGGTAACGCCGCACGTCTCCCACCGAAGTCGAATCCGGCGAGCCCAGATTGACCAGCAAGACGCCCCTGTTCATTTGGCAGTCAGAAATTTTTCCACGCGCTCCACGACGTTGCAGCCGGATACCATCGAATCGCCCAACGACACACCTTCGCGATAATGGCCGGCAAGAAAAAAACCGGCGGCTTGATTTTCAATGGCATTCATCAATGCGCGGTAACGGCCGTAGCCGAGATTGTATTGCGGGATCGCCTTCGGGTAAAGCGCCGTGTGCCGGAACACCGGCCGGCCGTTTACACCCAACAGTACCCGCAAATCCTCGCACGTCAGCGTGACCAGTTCATCCGCGGGCCGCAGCGCCAGATCCGGCCGCCGCTCGCCACCCACGTAGCTTGTGAGGGTGATATGACCGGCGGGCGCGCGGTTCGGAAACAGCGATGACGAAAAAATCGTGCCAAGAATTTTGAAACCCTCAACTTTAGGAATCAACATGCCAAAACCCTGGCACGGGTGCGCTACGTCTTTACGCCGGAATCCCAGGACCACACTCGCCACCGGCGGATAACGAATTTCGGAAAACGGGGCGAGATTCATAAAATGTCTCCCCTCCTGGCCTTCGGTCACCCTCTCCCCGCTTGGCGGGGAGAGGGATGGGGCAAGGGGCACATTCGTTTCAATGTGCAAGTCGGCCAGTTTGTAGGCGGTGCCGCAGTAAATCACCGCGCTATGCTCCACATTAAGATTTCGGAGGGACCAGCTCTGCGCGTGCCCAATTTCAGAGACTCGTGTAACTCGCCCCTCCGAAAGTGTTAACGCCCAGCCATTGTTCGTTTGCGTCAGTCTCGTGACCATGGTGTCCAGTTTAATCGCGTCACCGAGTTGCCTGGCCAGCCCGTCCGGCAACACCTGCAGACCCTCGTCAAAGGAAAACTTGGGAGCGCGGTCCCGGGCGATGTCGCCGCGCCGTCTGCGTTCGCGCGCGCCGAAAATCTGGCCTTTGATGAGTGAGCCGTAGCGCGCTTCCAGGGCGGCCAGCCGTGGAAATGCTTCGGGCACGGACAACTTGTAGGGGTCACCGGCGTAGACGCCGGCCGCCAGCGCGTCAATGGCTTGATCGAGAAATTCCTGGTTCAGCCGGCGCTTGACAAAGTCGGCGACGCTCTCCTCCTTGCCGTCCGCGCGGCGGGGCACGAATGGTTCACGCAACACGGCCAACTTCGCTTTGACGGTGAAAAGTCGTGTAGTAAAAAATTCCAAAGGTGAACCGGGCATGGGAATCGGACGTTGGTAACGGACCAGATACCGGGCCTCGGCTTTGGAATCGGAATTCAGCCGGCGCGATGCCAGACCGGCGTCCCGGACGAGTTGGGCGATTTTGGGCGAGGTTTCCAGAATGGTGTTCGGCCCGTTCTCGGCGAGAAAACCGTCACGCCGGATGGATTGAATCACTCCCCCCACACGCTCACCGGCTTCGTACACCGTGACCGGCACGCCTTTGCGTTTCAGATAAAACGCGGCAGTTAATCCGGTGATGCCGGCTCCGATGATGGCGACGGATTTCATTGTGATTTTGCCGTTTGATAGATTTGGTAGAGTAATACAAAGAGGCTGATGGCGATTCGGAGGAAGAAACCCGCCATCGGCAAAAGCGATGGATGCAGGAAAAAAGAGGCTATGAACAAAGCCGCCACGAGAATTTTGGCCATCACGGAGGCTTCGCTGATAAAAACGAACCAAATCGCCAATGCGATTGCGACGACAAATACCAGTGGAAAAAGATACATGATGTTCTTTTCTCAGATTGTTCTTCAACAGCTTCACCGGCTCAACTGCGAATTTCCTGGAAATTTTCGGCCTCGTTCCTGAAGTGAACCCCCCCTGTCCGCCGACGGGTCATGCTGGACCAATCTTTCACCTCACGAAAAGCCGGACGATGGTCACCCTGCGGTTCTGGTTCGTTTTTGTGCGGAGCCGGACGGGATAACGTCTTGGCGCATGGCGATCGCACTCGCAATACCGCGGGTTAGCGATGACAACCGGGTCCGGTCGTCGAATCAAATCGTCTTTGAATGTTTCCGCTCGCTTACCGGCGCAAGCGTGTTGTCGAAACACATCGCGATGTTCCGGATGAATAGGCGGCCGGCATCGGTCACTTCGAGACCCGTGGCATGGGATTTTACCAGACCGTCGGCTGCAAAGGGCGCAAGCGCGGCAAGTTCCTTCTCAAAATGCTGCTGGAAGTTGATGCCGAGTTTTTGCGACATGACGGTAAAATCGAGCGAGAGGTCGCACATCACGCGCATAATGGTTTCGCGGCGGATTTTGTCCTCGCCGGTCACGAAATAAGCGCGGTTTAAAGGCACTTTGCCGGCGTCCACGGCCTCCTGCCATTTCGGTAATTCCTTTTCGTTCTGCCAATAGGCTTCGGGAATTTGGGAAATGCTCGACATGCCGAAGGCGTAAATGTCCGAGCCGGCACGCGTGCTGTAACCCTGGAAATTCCGCTGGAGCTTCTTCTCGCGCTGCGCCACGGCGAGTTCGTCGGTCGGCTTCGCAAAATGGTCCATGCCGATATAGACGTACTGGCCGTCCGCCGTGAGTTTTTCGATGACCAACTTGAGCACTTCCAGCTTGGTTTCCGGCGTGGGCAGGACTTCGCGTTCGAGGATTTTCTGCGACGGCTTGATCCACGGCACGTGCGCGTAACTGAACACGGCCAGCCGGTCGGGCTTCATGGTCAGCACGATGTCGAGCGTTTCGTTGAACGACTGCGGCGTCTGGAAGGGCAGTCCATAAATCAAATCCAGGTTGATGGAGTTGTAGCCCAACTCGCGCATCCAATCCATCGCCTGCCGGGTCATTTCGCGCGGCTGGATGCGGTGAATGGCCTCCTGCACCTTCGGGTTGAAATCCTGCACGCCCATCGAGGCGCGATTGAAACCGATTTCGCGCAACGCGACCATGTGGTCGCGCGTCAACCGGCGCGGGTCCACTTCCACGCTGGCTTCGATGTCCGGCGAAAGCGTAAAGTGCTGGTGAATGATTTCGCCGAGCCGGCGGATTTCGTCCGGGCGCAAAAAGGTTGGAGAACCGCCGCCGAAGTGAAGTTGGACGGCCTTGCGTTGCGGATTCAATTTCGGAGCCATCTTTGCCACCTCGCGGCCCAGCGCCTCAACATAGGTCATGCCCTGGGAATGGTTGAGGGTGATCACGGTGGTACAGCCGCAGAACCAGCAGAGCGTTTCGCAAAACGGGATGTGGAAATAAACCGAGAGATCGCGCGGCGCACGGTTGTTCTCTTCAATTTTTGCGGAAAGCTGGTCCCACGAAATCGCGTCGGTGAATTTTGTGGCGGGCGGGTAGCTGGTGTAACGCGGCCCCGGCACGTTGTATTTCTTGACCAGATCGAGATTGACGTTCAACGCGCTCATTTCGTTGTCATCGTAGCAGCCGACGTTAGTCGGCTCCGATTTAAAAAGTGAGCGGACTCACATCCGCTGCTACAAAACCTTTTACTCATTTAAAACTCTTCACGGTTTCGACCAGGGCGGTGATGTTTTCCAGTCTGGCGTCGGGCGGCACGCCATGGCCCAGATTGAAAATGTGGCCGCGCGCGCCGCGCATTTCAGCCAAAATCCGGTTCGTTTCGGCCGCAACAACTTCGGGTTTCATCAGGAGCAAAGATGGATCAAGATTGCCTTGCACGCCAACGTGTTCCGGCAACCGGGCGCGCACGTCCGCCAGCCGCACCGTCCAGTCAATTCCCAATACATTCGCCCCGGTGTCCACCAGCGTTTGCCAGTGGCCGTGGACGTCCTTGGAAAAAACGATGACCGGCACGGTGCCTTTCAGCGCGGAAACGATTTGTTTGATCCACCTGGCCGACGCCGCCTCAAACGCATTCCCGGACAACAGTCCGCCGAGGCTGTCGAAAACCTGCACCGCATCCACACCAGCCAGGATTTGCATCTGCAACAGGCGCGTTGCGGCCACGGTCAGTTTCTTCATCAGCATCGAAAAAATTTCCGGCTCGGAATAAAACAGTTTCTTGGCCTGGGTGAATTCGTCCGCGCTGCCGCCTTCGAGCATGAAGTTGGCCAGCGTCCAGGGTGAACCGGCGAACCCGATGAGCGCGGTTTTATCGTCCAGCGAAGCCCTGACGAGCTTGAGGGCGCGGGGGATGTAGTCGAGGCGTTCCGGCAGGGCAGATACGTTGAGTTGCTTGATATCGTCGGTCGTGCGCAGCGCAAAAGCCATGTCAATGCCGCCGCCGTCACGGAATTTATAGCCCTGCCCCAAACCTTCGGCGACGACCAGGATGTCACTGAACAGGATCGCCGCGTCAAAATCGAACCGCTGGATGGGCTGCAACGTGACCTCCGCAGCCAGTTCGGGCGTGCGGACCAACGTCAGGAAAGGATGCTTGCTCTTAAGTTTGCGGTATTCGGGCAGAGCGCGTCCCGCCTGACGCATCAACCAGACCGGCGGGCGATCCACCGCCCGGCAGCGGCAGGCGTCCAGGAACCGCTGGCGATGAGTCAGCACCGACACCCCGGATTTTACCTGATTGGCCGCAATAGCGCTCATTATTTCGCCGATAAGCATAAGGTGAAATCCGGGCCACGGCGAGCGAGTTTTCAACGCAACTTTGCCGGCACCCCGGTTTTTAATCCAAGGAACACGATGAAAAACGAGCCATTTCAGGATCGGTTGCGCGAATTGATTTGGCGGCGAAAACTTACCGAATCTGAACGCGCTGAATTGAACAGCCAACCGCAAATCCAGGAGGATTTGGAGTTGGAATCGCGGTTGACCGAAGGATTATCCCGGCTGCCCGACACCCCGGTGCCGTCAAATTTCACCACGCTCGTGCTTCAAGCGGTTGAACGCGAAAAGATCCCCTCCCAGCCGGTGTTTTGGCAGTGGAGTTGGCGTCTGCTGGTGCCTCGCCTGGCGGTCGGGGTGGCGGTTATCGGCATCGCCGGCCTGACGTATCAGCGTTATGAGTTCCATCAACGCGCCGAGCTTGCCAAAAAAGTGGCGCTCGCGGCCGAAGCACAACCGTTGCCCGGGGTTGAGGCCCTGAAAAATTTTGACGTCATTCAGCGCATGAGCCAGCCGCGGGCCGATGAGAAATTGCTCGCGCTCCTGCAATGAACCGCTCGTGGCAGATGCTTGGGTGGCTGGTGTTTTATGTTACAGGACAAGGAGTGCTTTTCACGGCTTTCGCCGGAACTGTTCCCAGCGTTCCGCCGCCGGTGAAATTGCTTTCGACGACCAACAACCTTTCAGCGTTGCCCCGCCCGCGGTCGCCGGTGGCCTTGTTCCGCCAGTTGTTGGCCATGACGCCGGACGAACGCGCAACCTTCCTGACCAATCGTCCGCCGCAAATCCGCGAAGGCATTCTGGCCAAAGTCGCCGAATACGAAGCGCTTGATCCCAACGAACGTGAGCTGCGGCTGCGAGCCACGGAATTGCGCTGGTATCTGCTCCCCCTCCTGCAGGAATCGCCCAGCAACCGCACTCTGCGGCTGGCGCAGGTCCCGGCCGACATGCGAGAGCTGGTCGAATCCCGCCTGAGCCAATGGATTATTTTACCGCCGCAATTGCAGCAGGAGTTTTTGGAGAATGAACAGGCGTTGCGATATTTTGCGCACCTGGACGTGAGTAACAATCCGGCACTCCAGAAAATCGCCCCTCCGGGTTCCGAACTGGCGCGATGGAGTGGGATGACTGAAGCGGAACGGAGCCGGATTACTGCCAACGTGAATCAATTCTTTGAACTGACGCCGGATGAGAAGGAAGCGGCGCTCAACACGTTGTCGGACGCCGAACGCCGGCAAATGGAACAGACCTTGCAGGCCTTTGACAGATTGCCACCCAACCAGCGGGCTGAATGCATTCATGCCTTCGCGAAGTTCGCGAGTCTGAGCGCGTACGAAAAGCAGGAATTTCTGAGAAACGCCGAACGCTGGTCCCGGATGTCGCCGGCTGACCGTCAGGCCTGGCGCGACCTGGTCGTGAACGTGCCGGAATGGCCGCCATTGCCCCAGGGATTCTTTGCGCAGCCGCCATCACCCCAAAACGTTCATCATCCGACGACAACGACCAATCCGAATTGAACCGGGCTGACTTTCAATTTCCCATTTTCATCACTACGCTTTAATTTTCCGTCGTGCATCCGATTGCGTTTCACCTTGGGCCGCTCACCATTCATTGGTATGGCATCATGATCGCCGTGGCGTTTCTGGTCGGTCTTTGGACGGCCACCGTCCGCGCCCGGCCCGCCAACATCCCGGCGGAACGCGTCGCCGACATCGTGCTCTGGCTGATGGTCGGCGCCATCCTCGGCGCGCGGGTTGTCTATGTGACGACCTATTGGCAGGATGAATTCGCCAATCAGCCGCTCTCGGAAATTTTCATGATCCAGCATGGCGGCCTCGTTTATTACGGCGGTTTGATTGGCGCAACGCTGGCGGGGTTCATTTATGTCCGCTGGAAACAACTGCCTTTGTGGAAGGTGGCCGACGTACTCGCGCCGAGTTGCGCCCTGGGCAACGTTTTTGGACGCATCGGGTGTTTTCTCAATGGCTGTTGCTATGGCCGGCCGACCCACTTGCCGTGGGGTGTCAGTTTTCCGGCCGGCCACCAATACGCCGGTGTGCCCGTGCATCCCACGGAAATTTACGACGCCATAAATAATTTCCTGCTTTACCTCCTGCTCGCCTGGCTTTTCCGACGCAAGAAATTCGACGGGCAGGTCTTTGCCACCTATCTCGTCGGTTACGCCATGACCCGCACGTTCATGGAGTATTTCCGCGGGGATTATCCGCCCGACCACATTCACTACGGTCTGACGCCGGGTATGCTGGTCAGCATCCCCATTTTCATCGTCGGCCTCGCGCTCGGCGCCATCCTGTCGCGCCGCGTTGAGCCGAAACGCGGATAGAGACCGAAGGATTGAGAATGGCCAACGCCTCAAATCTCCTTCCCCCGTCCTGCATCCTCCATTTTCGCCCCGTCTGCATCGCCGGCCCGACCGCCGTCGGCAAATCTGAAATCGCGCTCCGGCTTGCGGAACAACAGGGTGGTGAAATTATCTCCGTGGACTCAATGCAGGTGTATCGCGGACTCGACATCGGCACCGCCAAGCCGACGGCTGCCGACCGCGTCCGCGTACCGCATCACCTCATTGACATCTGCGACCTGACCGAATCCTTCGACGCCGCGCAATTCGCCCGCCTCGCACATCGCGCCGTGGCGGAAATCCAATCGCGCGGCCATGTGCCGATGCTGTGCGGCGGCACCGGGCTTTATTTCAAAGCCTTTCGCGAAGGATTGGACGAAATGCCGTCGGCGGATATTGAATTACGGGCCGAACTCGAAGCGACGCCGCTGGAGAAATTGCTCGAAGAATTGCGCGAACGCGATCCGGCGACTTACAGGAGAATTGATAAAAGAAATCCGCGCCGCGTCGTCCGCGCCGTGGAAGTTCTACGGTTGACCGGAAAGCCGCTCTCAGAAGTCAGAAGCCGGAAGTCGGAAATCAGATGCCAGAAACCGGCATTTGTCTGTCTGACTCGGCAACCCGACGATTTACGCCGGCGGATTGACGGGCGCGTGGACGAAATGTTCGCACGAGGTCTGGTGGATGAGGCGCGTGAACTGCTCAAGCGCGGCCTCGGACAGAACAAAACGGCCACGCAAGCCATCGGCTACCGGCAGGTGGTGGAACATTTGCGCGGTGAGCGCTCCCTCGAAGAAACTATTGAACTGGTGAAAAGCCGCACCCGGCAATTTGCCAAGCGGCAACTCACCTGGTTCCGCGCCCAAAAAGGTCTGGATTGGATTAGCCTGAAACCGGAAGAGTCGGTTGAAAAGCATGTTCAGAAAATCGGCGATGTCATTCAACACAGGGGCGCGGAGACGCAGAGATGAATTCACAGGAGACGACGTGAGGAGGCTTCGTTCCACATCAAAGCCTCGTCACCTCGGCTCCTACTGACTTTCCCTCGGTCGTTTGACGACGACGGCGACCTCGCCCTTGTTTTTGGCGATCATGTTGGCGGGCAGGATGCCGCGCCAGAAGACGTTCGGGTAAATAACCGCGCCGCGCCCGACAATGCTGCCGGGGTTCAGCACCGCGTTGCAGCCGATTTCCACGCCGTCGCCGAGCAGCGCGCCGAATTTGCGCAGGCCGGTGTCGAACGGCTGGCCGTCCAATTCCACGGCGATGTTGCCGGGGAGCATTTTCAAATTGGAAATCTTCACGCCGGCGCCCAGGTGCGCCCTGTGACCGAGGATGGAGTCGCCCACATAATTGTAATGCGGCGCCTGCGCGTTGTTGAACAGGATGGAATTCTTCAATTCGGACGAATTGCCCACCACGCAGTTGTTGCCGACGATGACATTTTCGCGGAAGTAGGCATTGTGACGAATCTTGCAGTTTTCTCCGATGATGGCCGGACCTTTGATCATCACGCCGTCCTCAACCACCGTGCCTTCGCCAATGAAAACCATCTCACCGATGAACGCCCGGCCTTGGCATTGGTTGTGCAACCCGGTTTTGCGGTTCGCGGCAAGGTACCCTGCAATTTTCTTGAGCGCGTCCCAGGCGAATTGGCAGCCGTCAAAAATGGCGGCGTGTTCGGTCTGGCTGAGATCAAACAGGTCGGCTGGTTTGAACATGCGGGCAAAGTAACAAAACACCCGCGGCGGGAAAGCGTGATTTTATCGAAGTTTGCGACGGCCACAGGCCGCCGCTGCAATTCAAAAATTGCCATCAGTCCTTGCCCTTGTACCAATCGGCACGCCGCCAGGCGTGCTGGCGGAGTTTCAGTTCGAGTTCAGCGGACAACGGCGGCTGGTCGCTGACGGAACAGTTCAATTGCGCCTGCCGGACGTTGCGCATTCTGGGAATGACGGTGGAAACCGCCCTGGGTTTGAGCGCGAATTTCAACGCCGCCGTGGCCATGTCCGGCTCCGCCGAACCTATTGCGGCCTTGATCTTTTCCACCCGCCGGATGGTGCGCGCCAACCGGTCACCGGCAAAATAGTTGTTGCGGAATTCGTCCGGAGTGAACTTCGTTTGTTCGGTGAACTTGCCCGTGAGTGCGCCTTCGTCAAACGCGACCCGCACGATGATGCCGACGTTGTGTTCCAGCGCGGCTGGCAATAATTCCGCCTGCGGCTCCTGCTCAAAAATGTTGTAGATGACCTGCACGCTGTCGAGCCAGCCGCGGCGCATCAAGTCCACGATCGAATTCTGGTCCTGTTCCGGCGTGCTGATGCCGATGCCGCGCAACTTGCCTTCCTGGCGCAATTCGCGCAACACCTCCAATGCGGTCGGGTTGCGATTCCACGCGCGCGTCCAGGTGTGAAGCTGGAGCAGGTCAAGGCAATCGGTCTGGAGATTACGGAGGCTGACTTCCACGCATTCGCGCAGATAACTTTTCGGGTAGCGCGCCCCGATGTCGTCATAGGGCGAGGGCGGCCAGTCACCGGGGCTTTTCACCGGGATTTTTGTCGCCACATAAAGGCGTTCGCCTTTGTGGTCCTTCAGAAATTTCCCAATGATCCGTTCGCTCCGGCCGTCGCCATAGCCCTGGGCGGTATCAATGAAATTGCAGCCGAGATCGAGCGCCTGTTTCAAGGCAGCGATGGAGTCTTCGTCGCGCTGTCCGTCCCACCCCAGTCCGCCGAGTGCCCAGCCGCCGAAGCCGATTTCCGAGACCTGCCAGCCCAGTTTGCCAAAAGAACGATATTTCATACATCAGCCCGGCAGATTGCCGGGATTGAATTTGCCAGCTCCCCGAAAAGAAATTATCCACGCGCGCAGGTGATGTTGCTCACAATTTCAAGTTGGGCTACAACGCGCCGACGACGCAAGAATTTTCCGCATTTCCGGCAAAACGGACTGTCAACGGAATGGCGTGGGAGTGTCCAAATGAAACACAACCCGTGAATTTCTCCGGCGGCGGGCGGCGGGCCCGGGCGGGATTACACGGTTTTTGCAGATTTTCAAGGTTCTGCAAGGTTCTGAAGAATGGGAAGCTTAGGTCGGACAGACACTTTCAGGAGTAGTGTGAGGCATGGCAACTGCTCATAACCTCAGGCCATTGACGCGCCGTAGGAATTTGAACCCTGGGGCACCCAAACCGCCGGTCTGGCAGCAGCGAATAACAATATGAAAATTCGGACCCTGATTGTAGATGACCAGTCAACCGGGCTGGCCGTACTGCGGGATCTGCTTCGTCACGAACCGGATATTGAAATTGTTGGCATGGCTGCCAACGGGCCTGAAGCCATCGAATCCATCAACCGGCTGGCACCCGATCTGGTGTTCCTGGACGTGCAAATGCCCGAGCTGGACGGTTTCGAAGTGGTCAACCGAATCAAACTTCCGCAGATGCCGATTATCATCTTTGTGACGGGACACGACGATTATGCGGTCAAGGCCTTCGAGGCGTGCGCCCTCGACTATCTGGTCAAACCCTGCCAGATGGCGCGCCTGCGGGCGGCAGTGCAACGGGCGCGGCAACAAATTCAAAACCACCAGAACAGCGACATCCAGCAGAAGCTGGACAGTCTCATGGTGGACCTGAAGGCAAACTCAAAATACCCGGAACGGCTGGCCGTGAAATCCAACGGACGAATCGTGTTCCTACGTCTGACCGAGATTGATATGGTGGAGGCGGCGGACAATTACGTGAAACTGTACGTTGGCCATGAAACGCACATGCTGCGCGAGACGTTGACGGCGCTGGAGGAAAAATTGCCGCCAAGCCAGTTCGTACGCATCAGCCGTTCGAACATTGTAAACATTGAATCGGTCAAGGAATTACATCCCCTGTTTCACGGCGAATACTCAGTCGCCCTGCACAACGGCACCCGCGCGACACTGACCCGGGGTTATCGGGAACAGCTCCGGCAACTCGGTGTGATGACTTGAACCGGGAGAGTCGATTCGGGCGGGCAAGCCTTGATTTCCTTCCACTGAGTTCACCCCGTTTCGGGAGCAATCCGCCCCGGAATTCACGCAATGTGTCCCTAAATCATTATTGTTTGAAGTTTTCCGTGTTAAGTAAATAGCACAATCAAAAACTTGAAACAAAATGGTCATGAACAAGTCATGGATGTCGGTTATCGGGGGTGCGTTGCTGGTGGCTGTAGGTCCGGCCATGCCCGCGTGGGCGCAGAGCACCGTGGTCTATGCCGCCGAATACAACCAGCCCACCAACCGTTTCGGCACCATTGATTTGTTGAGCGGCACCTTCACCCGGATTGCCTCGATCGGCAATGCGAAGATCAACGACATCGCCTATTGCCCCACCAACGGGACGTTGTATGGCATATCCAACACCTCCGTCCTGGTCGCATTCAACAAAACCAACGGCACCCTCACGAAGATCGGCAATTTGAGCACCAACACCATCCAGTCACTGGCTTTTCGGCCCAGCGACGGAAAATTGTTTGGCGCCACGCAGAACCGGTTGTACACCATCAATCCCAACAACGGGACGACAACTCTGATCGGCAGTTATGGAAATGCCCACAACCTGGGCAGCACCGGACAGAATATTCGTTTCGCCAGGGACGGCAATCTTTACGTCAGCAATACCAGCACCAATACGGATATCTACCAGCTCAACGTCACGAATGGGACTGCGACCTGGATGGGCGAAGCCATCGGTTATCCCTATCTGATGCTGATGAATGCCAGTTCGAATATGTACGGAGTCTTTGTCAATTTGGGAACCGGAACCAATTCGTATCCCGAGTTGGTGAGTTTTGACCTGAGCAGTTTTGTTGCCGGTGGGACCAACGCCAACGGCAGCACTCACTCAATCACGATAAATCTCGTCGGCGCCGGCACCAATTTCCCCGCCAATTTTGTTTTTTCCGGCAATGTCCCCCAGGCGGTGACCAACCTCACCGTGCCGGTGAGCGCGACCGTGCTGGTGGGCCAGACCGTTTGCCCGGGCGACATCGCCGTGTTCAGCACGACAGCCTCCGGCACCCCGCCTTACAGTTACGTCTGGTTGAAAAACGCCCTGACCCTTGGCAGCCAGACCAATAACAGCTTGACCCTGATCAATGTGAGCACCAATGACGCCGGGACCTACAGTGTGATCGTGAGCGGAGCGATGGGCACGGTGACCAATAGCGCCACGTTGACCGTGAACCAACCGGTGACCGTGACCGCAGCGCCCCTTGGCCAGACGGCCGTGGCGGGTGGCAGCGCGACCTTCAGCGTGACGGCCTCGGGGACGGGGTTGACTTACCAGTGGTTGTTCAACGGCTCAGTTATTGGAACCGGCAGCAGCCTGACTTTGAATAATCTGGTGACCAGCCAGGCGGGCGTTTACACGGTGATTGTCAATGGCACCTGCAACAGCGTAACCAACAGCGCCGCGTTGACGGTGAACAAAGCCACCGCCACCATCACGCTCGGCAGTTTGAATCAGACTTACAGCGGGGTCGCCAACCCCGCGACGGCTACCACGACTCCCAGCGGCCTGGGAGTGAGCTTTACATACAACGGTTCAACCACGGCTCCGACCAGCGCCGGCAGTTATACCGTGGTCGGGACGATCAATGACCCCAATTATCAGGGGAGTGCAACCGGTACGCTGGTGATTGCCCAGGCTTCGGGCTCCATCACGTTGGAGAACCTGAGCCCGACTTACAACGGTTCAGCCAGAACAGCGACAGCAACCACGACTCCGAACGGTCTGACGGTCACTTTCACCTACAATGGTTCAACCACGGCTCCGACCAGCGCCGGCAGTTACACCGTGGTCGGGACGATCAATGACCCCAATTATCAGGGGAGCGCAACCGGTACGCTGGTCATCAACCCGGCTCCCCTGACGATCACTGCCACGGCCAACACCAAGACTTACGACGGCAACACCAGCGCGACCACGGTTCCGTCAGTCGCCGGTTTGCAAGGTTTCGATACCGTTGCCAATCTGGCCGAAACCTATGACACCCAGAACGCGGGCACGGGCAAGACCCTCAACGTCAGTGCCTACACTGTCAATGATGGCAATGGCGGCGCGAATTACACCGTCTCGACGGTGGCCAGTGCCGCGGGTGTCATCAACCCCGCAACGCTGACGGTGACTGCCGACAACAAGTCCAGGATGTGCGGACAGCCCAATCCGGCGCTGACGGCGAGCTATTCGGGTTTTATCAGCGGCGAAAATACCAATGTGCTGAACTCCCCTGCAGTATTGAGCACGACCGCGACCATGAACAGCCCGGCTGGCGCGTACCCGATTACTGCCAGCGGCGCAACCGCTGCCAACTACTCGGTCAGTTATGACAACGGAACTTTGACCGTGGTTCAGGCGCCACAATTGAGCTGTGCCATGGTAAACGTGGGCGGCACCGGCCAATTCGTCATAAGCTGGCCCACCATCACCAATCAAACCTATCAGATTGAGTCGGCAACCAATCTTGCGGCCCCCGCCTGGACACCGGTCGGCAGCCCTCTCCCCGGCACCGGCGCCGTGCTAACCGTGACCAATAATATGAACGGCATTCCGCAGTGCTTCTTCCGGGTGGAATTGCAATAAATCTCAAAACAGTTTTCGCACGATCGGAGGTCGCGGCCGGGCCGGTGAACAAAAATTCACCGGCCTCCAATTTATCCACCCGTTGCCGGATGACGGGGCGCGCCCGCCCGCTATTTATAGTTGCCATGCCGGGGCGTCGGTTTAGAGTATGCATCGTTCAAATGAAACTTTTCTGGCTCATTCCCGCTCTGGCGATGGCGCCGGCTTTCAGCGTGTCGGCGCAGGTCACGGTCAGTGTGACGCTGGACCAGAACCAATTTCTGCCCAGTGAATCTCTGCCGGTGGAGATCCACATCACCAATCAATCCGGCCAGTCGCTGCATTTGGGGGCGGACCCGGATTGGCTGACGTTCAGCGTGGACGCGGCGGACGATTTCATCGTCGTCAAAAACGCCGACCCGCCGGTGCAGGGCGCCTTCGAATTGGATTCCTCGCAGGTGGCCACCAAGCGTGTGGATTTGCAGCCGTACTTTGATTTGAAACGGCCGGGGCGCTATTCCATCATCGCCACGGTGCGAATCAAAGACTGGAACACCGATGTCACCAGCCCGCCACGAGGATTCGATGTGATCAGCGGCGCAAAGTTGTGGTCACAGGCGTTCGGTGTGCCGCTGCCGGCCGGGGTCTCGAACCGACCGCCGGAAGTCCGCAAATACACTTTGGAGGAAGCCAATTACCTGCATTCGCAATTGCGGATGTATGTGCAGGTAAGCGACGAGTCCGGAACGACGATTTTCAAGGTGCGGCCGATCGGCCCCATGGTTTCTTTCAGCCAGCCCGAAGAGCAGTTGGACCGTTCCAGCAATCTCCACGTGCTATACCAAAGCGGCGCAGCGAGTTTCCTCTATTCGGTGATCAATCCCAGCGGCGATATTGTCCGGCAGGAAATTTACGATTACCTCAATGTCCGGCCCCGGTTGCTTGTCGGTGACGACGGCAGCGTCACGATTTACGGCGGTGTCCGGCGCGTGAAGCCGCAAGTCATACCGTTGGTTCAATCTCCGGATGAATTAAGCGCGCCCGCCAAATAGGCTTCCTTTCGGCCGGTTTAAGCGGGGAACTGGATTCCTTGCACCCGGTTTTAAACAAGGCACGAGTGCAAAAACCGTTGGTGTAAGGCTGCGCAAAATCGAGTGCTGGAAGGCTTCGCTCCCTTCGCGCTGCTTTGTGACTATGAACGCATCGTCATTGCGTCAAATCCTGTCCGGAGACAACCTGCGCCTGTATTTGTCTGACAATGAGTCGCACACGGTCGAGGGCGGTGTCTTGCGTTTCCCCCAGAAATGATTTCAATTGCACCCGCGCCGCCGCCACGGAGTCGCCGTTGCGATCGGTCAACGGCATCGTCACCGCCACGGTGCCTTTGCCGCGCCCAAAATAAACCAGGCCGGTGGTGATGGCGCCTTTCTCGGCGTCGGTACCCGGCTGGCCGATTTCCGTCTCACGGTTGCTGGCGATGATTTTCGGATTGCCTTTGTCATCCAGCGTGTAAATCCGGAGTTCCAGGATGCGAGGATATTTTTGCATTATGCCCTGCACGAGCATTTGCGCCATCGGCACCCGCGGCGTGTAGTCAATGATCGTATCGCCGAAATAACTGACGGCGTCCGATTTCGTCCAAAACCCGATCTTTCCGGCGTCAAAGGTATTGGGCGTTTGAATGGAAGGCAGGACGGTGTTGTCGAGTGAACAATTGATCCGGTTGCCCTCGCATTGCACCGTCAGTGTGTGCCAGGCGTTGGTGGAGATATTCAGGTCGAGCGGCGCGGTGGGATCAACAAACTGGCCGTTGACGACCTTGTAAAAGCGCAGGTTGTGCCCCAGCGCACTGGCGCGGAAGACGTAGAAATTCGACGGGTTCTGATAGCGGAACACCACGCCGGCCATCTGCTCCGCGACGCCGCTGACCAGCTTGATCCGCGTCGTTAATTTAAAATCTTTGAAGGTTTCCCGGTCGTAAACCAGCATCGGAAACCGCTCGTCGGCAGGGTCCTCGCTGAGCTGGGCGAGCACGGCGTGCTGGGTCAGGCCTGCCGCCCGGCCTGCTTGCGAGGTCAACGGCGCAAACGCTGAAGGCGATTCGTCCATGACGATTTTCCAATCACCCGGTCCGCCACCACCGGCCAGGGCGCCGTGAAAACCGGCCGGGGTGGTATTCGTCGGGAAATTGCTGAAATCAATTTTTATTTCCGCGCCCTGGCTGGGCAGGACCAGCAAGAGCGCGAGACCGAAACACCATTTACACATCGCGCGCAGCTTAACAAAAACCGGCCGGACGACAAGTCCTAGCGCCCGGTCGGTGCTCCAGCGGCGCTCTGTGACCATCGCCATTTTCGGGAAAACGGGAGGAAATGCGGCGCTCGCAGAGCGCCGCTGCAACTTTTACGCCTTCCAGATCATGTCGGCCACCGTCCGGCCCGCCGGAATGAACGGCAACACATGTTCGGTGTACGGCGTGACCACGTCGAGCACATACGGCTCCTTCGCCTCGAGCATCCGCTGGATAGCCGGGCGGAGGTCCTTTCTGTACAGCACACGCTCGCATTTCACGTTGAACGAGTTGCAGACGCGCACGAAGTCGGGATAAATCTGCGCCCGGTGATCGGGATTGCCGAGATAAGTGTGGCCACGATTGCCCTGATAGAACTTGTCTTCCCATTGCACGACCATGCCCAGGTGCTGGTTATTCAGGATGATGGCCTTGACATTGATTTTCTCGACGTGGGCGGTGGCGAGTTCCTGAATGTTCATCAGGAACGAGCCGTCACCGTCAATATCAATCACTTCCTTGTCCGGATGCGCCACCTTGATGCCGAGAGCGGCCGGGAAACCGAAACCCATCGAGCCGAGTCCGCCGCTGGTGATGAACTGGCGCGGGTGCGTGTACTTGAACCACTGGCCGGCCCACATCTGATGCTGGCCCACGCCGGTGGTGATGAGGGCGTCACCCCCGGTCAGTTCATAGAGCGCCTCGACCACCATCTGTTGCAGAATGATCTGGTCTTCCTGGCCCTTCAGGTGGTCTTTCATGTGGTCGCTGGCGGCGATTTCACGCGTGATGGTGTAGGCGAACGGCCCCTTCTTTTTCCACTCCTCAATCTGCTCCAGCCAGGCCGTGTGTTTCTTGTTGAGCGGACGCTGGGCAAGCATCGCATTAAGCCGCGTCAACGCGTCCTTGATGTCGCCGACCACGGGCAGGTGCGCCTTCCGGTTCTTGTTCAACTCGGAGGCGTCTATGTCCAGGTGCACAATCGTGCCGTGCTTGCAGAATTCTTCGAATTTGCCGGTCACCCGGTCGTCGAACCGCACACCGAACGCCAGCAGCAAATCCGCGCCGTCCTTGATCTTCACCATCGGATCGTTGAATGATTTGCGGTGCGCGTATTCGCCGTTGACGGCCCAATTGGCGAACGCCGCGCCGTGCATGCCCAGCCAGCGCAATGAGAGCGGATGCGTTTCGGGAAACCCGCCAATGCCCATGAGCGTGGTCGCCACCGGGATGTTCGTCGCCTCGGCAAATTTCCTGAGTTCCGCCGCCGCGCCGCTGCTGATGATGCCGCCGCCGCAATAAATTACCGGGCGCTCGGCCTTTTCAATCAGGCCCATGATTTCGTTCAACGCCAGGTCGTCGGCGCGTAAATCCGGTTGTGTATAGCCGGGCAGGCCCTTTTTGATCTGCGCCAGCGTCGGCCAGACGGGCTGGGTTTTGGCCTGCTGGATATTCTTCGGGATATCAATCACCACCGGCCCGGGCCGGCCGGTTTGCGCAATGTAAAACGCTTCCTTGACGATGCGCGGAATGTCGTTCACATCTGTGATCAGATAGCTGTGCTTCACAATCGGCAGCGTCACGCCGATGATGTCGGTTTCCTGAAACGCGCCGCGGCCAATCATGTTGGTCGTCACCTGGCCGGTAATAGCGATGAGCGGCGCCGAATCGAGATAGGCGTCGGCGATGGCGGTCACGAGATTGGTCGCGCCGGGACCGCTGGTGCCCATGCACACGCCGGCCTTGCCGGTCGCCCGGCCGTAGCCTTCCGCCGCGAAACTGCCGCCCTGTTCGTGGCGCGGCAGGATGGTGCGAATCCTGGATTTGGTGAGCGACTGGTGGATTTCCATGCTCGCGCCGCCGGGATAGGCGAAAATGACCTCCACACCTTCGCGTTCGAGGGCTTCCACGACAATGTCGCGCCCGAACATGGCAGCCCCGACCTCGGCGCGTTCGGCGGAGGGTTTGGTTTTTATTCCGGTAGTTTCAGTTGTCTTGCTCATAGCATCCAATTGGATTGGCGGATTTGTGGATTGATGGATTTTTGGGCCAGCGCTTCGGGCGCTTCCCATTTATCCATTCATCCAGAAATCCATTCATCCGTTTTCATGTTTTGTTTTTGGCCGGTGGCGCGGATTAAATCAAAAACCCACGACCGTTGCCAGCCGTGGGTTCCTGTTAAAACTTGGTTGCGTTTAACAAGCGCCAACGGCGTCGTCGACTACGACGGCGACCACATTGACAACTTGTAAAACGTTTCTCAACATTACGCGTTCAGCTTACTCGAGTTATCAGCCAGGTCAAGCCCTGTTTTTGGCCAATTTTAGCTCTTTTTTTACCTTCTTTTGCCAGGACGAGTTTGCCAACCCTGTTGCCCCAAAGCATCTGCGAATCAAAAAGCCGCGGAACTATGCCGCGGCTGAACGAGATCAATGGGTAAACCGCCGGTTTACTCCGCTTTTTTTTCGTTCTTCTCGGCCTTGGGGGCCTTGGCGGTTTTTTCCGGCTTTTCAACTTTTTCCGCCCTGACATGTTTCTCAGGGCGTTTCCTCTCCCGAGGTTTGGCTTCAGCGGCCTCCGCCTTTTCCGCCTTCTCGGTGGTGGCGGCTTTTTCGCCCCTGACTTCCCGCCGGACGAAACCGCGCTTTTCCGTTCTGGGCCTTTTGCCTTCCTCGGGCTTGGCCTCGGCGGGTGCCGCTGCGGCCGCCGTTTCCGGAGCGGGCGCCGCCGCCGGCGTGGTGCTCTCGACCCGGACTTTGAGCGCGCCTTTGACCTCGGCGTGAAGGTTCAATTCCACTTCATGGTCACCCACCGCGCGAATCGGGTGTTCGAGATGAATCTTTTTCTTGTCGAGCGAAATGTCGAACTGGTGCTTCAATTC
Organism: Candidatus Sulfopaludibacter sp.; assembly: GCA_035508155.1. GTDB lineage: Bacteria > Verrucomicrobiota > Verrucomicrobiia > Limisphaerales > UBA11358 > UBA11358. The sequence continues at coordinate 76,657 of DATJNM010000008.1, forward strand.
ATCGGCAATCATGCCGGCGGTCACCGAGCCGAACATCTTGCCGTCTTCGCCCGCTTTCACCTTGATGACGCAGATGAGTTTGGACAGCGCCTTGGACAGTTCGGTCATGGTGTTGAACTCGTGCGCCTCGCGTTCGGCGCGGCGCTGGCGCAGGGCCTCGATCTGGCGTTTGTTGGCCTGCGTGAGCGGAATGGCCAGCCGTTGCGGGAACAGAAAGTTGCGCGCGTAGCCGGCGGCAACCTTCACCTGATCGGACTCGGCCCCGAGGCCGACAATGTTGTGCGTGAGAATAACTTCAGTCTTCATAAAAAAAGTGACGAGTGACGGGTGACCGGTGACAAGACAATTTGTGTTGCAAAATTAAAAGGGCACGTCGTCGTGTTCCGGCGGTCCGTCGCCTTCGGCGGGTTCGGGCGCGGACGGGGTGGAGCCGGATGCCGGGCGTGAACGCGGGGCTTCCGCGGCGCCTTCGCCGCGGCCGCCACCGGAATCCAGAAATTGAAAGTTTTCCAGCACCACACCGAGCTTGCTTTTCTTCTGGCCGCTTTGTTTGTCCTCCCAGGTGTCGTAGCGCAAGCGGCCTTCGATCAGAATGGGACGGCCCTTTTTCAGGTATTGGCCGATCGTTTCGGCGGTTTTGCCAAAGGCGTCCACATCCACAAAAGTCACCTCTTCCTTCATTTCGCCGGTCTCGCTTTTCCATTTGCGGTTGCAGGCGATGCCAAGGCGCGCCACCGCCGTGCCCTTGGGCGTATAACGCAACTCGGGGTCACGGGTCAGATTTCCGGCCAGAATCACTTTGTTAAAACTAGCCATAAGGCCTCCGGGGTTCAGGGTTCATTTCGCGGGTTTAGGCTCAGGCGACTGCGTGAAGAAAGCGCGGAAAACCTCGTCGTTCAACGCCAGTTTCGTCCGCAACTGTGTGACCGTGGCCGGCGTGCCGGTGAAAATCACGTTGGCGTAAAATCCGGCGTTGTGTTTCTTGTCGGCCACGCGCGCAAAGCTTTTCCGGTCCATTTTTTGCACCGTTTCCACTTTGCCGCCCGCCGCGGTGATTTCCGAGGAAATCTTGTCAAGGGCGTCTTTGACGCCTTCTTCCTTTCCAGCCGTGTTCAGGATGAACAAACCTTCGTATCGTTTCATTGTTATTCGTTAAATCAGTAATGGGTTAAAAGGCTTGACTGAGGTTGCGCCAAAATCACCCGTTCAACCAATCACTTAGTCATCCATTTAAGTTGTCAACAGTCCCATTAAATCGGTTCATTGCCTTTTGGATCCCGTCGCTCAACCAGCATTCCGCCTGGCCGGCCGCCCGGTCCAAAACCTTTTCCATCAGCGCCGCTTCCGTCCGGTCAAAACGGCTGAGGACGTAATCCGTAATTTCCCGCGCGCCTTCCCGGCGCCCGATGCCCAGCCGCAACCGTGCAAATTCGCGCGAGTCCAGATGCTGCTCGATGGACTCCAGCCCGTGATGGCCACCGCTGCTGCCGCCCGGCCGCAACCGGATCTCACCCAGCGGCAAATCCGCATCGTCCACCGCCACCAGAACCCGCGTCCGCGGCAACCGGTAAAAACTGACCACTGCGCCAACCGCTTCGCCGCTCGCATTCATGAACGTCTGCGGCTGGCACAGCAAAACGCGGTCCCTCTGGTATTTCGCGCGGGCCATGCGCGCCCGAAATTTCCGCTCGTTCTTCCATTCTGCCCGCCAGCCGGCGGCCAGTTTTTCGACCAGCAAAAAACCGGCATTGTGGCGCGTTTTCGTGTATTCCGCACCCGGATTGCCCAAACCGACGATGAGAAAAATATCTTCCATTTTCGGTCCGGTTTGGACTGCGGCGGCTTGACGCCGCTTGCTTCGACGTCCCGCACCTGCAGGATCGCGTCAAACCAAAGCGCGGAGGACATGTCCGCGCACACTCCAAATTATTTCTTTTTCTCCGCCGGTTTTTTCTCGGCGGCCTTGTCGGCACCTTTCTCCGCCGGTGCCGCCGCGCCTTTCTCGGCGCCTTTGGCCGGGGCTTTTTCGCCGGGTTTGGCGCCCTTTTCGCCCTTGGCCGGGGCTTCGCCCTCTTCGCCTTCTTCCTTCTTTTCCTTGATCATCTCGACATCGCCCGCCGCCACGGCTTCGGGTGTCGCGGTCGCCGCTGCTTCTTCCTCTTCGGTGCGCGGTATCGCCACAGTCACAACCGGAATATTCTTGTCACCGATGAGTTCAACGCCCGCGGGGACCTTGATTTCGCCGAGATGAATGGCCTTGCCGAGTTCCAGATGGCTGACATCAATCACGATCTGCTCCGGCAAATCCTTGGGCAGGGCGCGGACTTTGAGCTTGAACAAAATGTGTTCGAGCACGCCGCCGCCGGTCTTGACGCCGGCCGCTTCACCAACCGTTTCCAACGGCACATGAACGATGACCTTTTCATTTTCGGCCACCTCATGAAGATCCACGTGCAGGACCTTGCCATCCAGCGGATGGTGCTGCACTTCCTGGACCAGGGCGAGGCGCCTGGCGCGCGCATCATTTTCCACGGACAAATCCACCAGCAGGTTCTCCGAGGCGGAATGATGGATGAGGTCGCCGATTTCCTTTGCGTTGATTTCGAGGTTTTGCGGCTTGGCCTGGCGGCCGTAAATGATTGCCGGCACGCGACCCGTGTCGCGCAATTTCTTGACTCCGCCCCGCCGCAACTGCGTCCGGGGATACGCTTTCAATGGCACCGATTTCATGCTTAAAATGCTTCCCGCGGGCTAACTCGTGCGCCCGCCTTTGAATTCAAAGAGCGAGTTCACCGACGAATTGCTGTTAATTCGTTTGATGGCTTCGCCCAAAAGCCCCGCCACCGACAGCGTCGTTATTTTTACACCGTCAATTGCGGGGCGTTGGACTGTATCAGTTGTGATCAATTCGTCAATCACTGATTTTCGCAATCTTTCGATGCCCACGTTGTTGAGAATGGCGTGGGAAACACAGGCCAGAATCTGTTTGGCGCCTTTTTTCTTCAATAACGCCGCCGCCGCCGTCAGCGTGCCTGCCGTCTCGGTCAAATCGTCCACCAACAGGATGTTTTTGCCCCGGATTTCGCCGATGACGGCCATGGATTCCACCTCGGTCGCGCTCTTGCGCCGTTTGGCCACGATGGCCAGCCCCGATTCGAGCACCTGCGAATAGGCGTGCGCCATTTTTAAGCCGCCCACGTCCGGGCTGACCACTACCAAATCGGGCAGTTTCTTTTTCTTCAAATACTCGTACATGACCGGCGCCGCATAGAGATGGTCCACCGGGATATCGAAGAACCCCTGAATCTGCTGCGCATGCAAATCCACCGTAAGAATGCGGTTGACGCCGGAGGCCACCAGCAGGTTGGCGATGAGCTTGGCGGTGATGGGCACGCGCGGCTGGTCTTTGCGGTCCTGCCGAGCGTAGCCATAAAAGGGCAGCACGGCGGTGATGCGCGTCGCGCTCGCCCGCCGCAACGCGTCAATCATGATGAACAACTCCATCAGATTGTGGTTGGTGGGCGGCGACGTCGGCTGGACCACGAACACGTCCTCGCCGCGGACGTTCTCCTCGATTTTGATGAAGGTCTCGCCATCGGGAAACGGTTGAATGGAGCACTTGCCCAATTGCATGCCGATGGATTTGCAAATCGCGCGAGCCAAAGGCTCATTGGCGGTGCCGCTGAATACTTTCACAAATTAATGATCTTTTAAGTTAAAATGGAAAAACCGCCGCGGTCGGCGGATGAAAACGTGACCTGACTGTACCAATCAAAATAAACCGTGCAAGCCGAAAACTTCTTGCCGGATTGTCCTCTCTTCATTCGTGAAAATTCGTGAAATTCGTGTCCCGGTGTTGATCTAGCTGCCATGTGTTATCGGATTCTAGGCAAGACCGGTCTGCGCGTGTCGGTCATCGGCCTCGGCACCTGGCAATTCGGCGGCGAATGGGGACACGACTTTTCCCAGACCGAGGCTGACGCCATCCTCGACGCGGCGGCGGAATGCGGCCTCAACCTCATTGACACCGCCGAATGTTACGGTGACCACCTGTCCGAGCGGCTGATTGGCGACTACCTGTCGCGCCGGGACCGCTCGCGCTGGCTGGTGGCGACCAAGTTCGGCCATCGCTTTAACCCGATTCATGAACCGCGACGATGACTTCTCTGTCGCCGGCGTCCGCCAGCAGCTCGAAGCTTCGCTCAAGGCATTGCGGCTGGAGACGATTGACCTTTACCAGTTTCATTCCGGTTCCGATGCGTTGTTTGAAAATCAGGAACTATGGACGATGCTGGCGGGACAGAAACGCGCCGGCAAAATCCGGCACCTGGGAGTTTCCATCCTGGGCAAGGGCAGTGAATGGCAGGCGCGGGAAGCGGCACGGTACGGCTTGGAGGCGTTACAGGTGATTTACAACCGGCTCGACCGGCGTCCGGAGCAGATTTATTTCCCGCACGCGCCACGCGACCACCTCGGCATTCTGGCCCGGGTGCCGCTCGCCAGCGGATTGCTTTCGGGCAAATACAAACCCGGCACGACCTTTGCCGCCAACGACGTGCGCGCCACGTTCGACGCGGAGAAAATGCAACGCGACCCGGCCGAAGTGGAGCGTCTGCAAAAAGAAGAATTGCCGGCTGGTGTGCCGATGGCGCAATGGGCGATGGCGTGGTGTTTGAAGAACCCGGCGGTATCCACGCTCATTCCCGGCTGCAAAAATCCGGAACAAGTGCGCGCCAATGCCAGCGCGGGCGAGTTGATTGAAAAAATCCTGTAGGAGTCGAGGTAACGAGACTCAATGATTCAGAGACTCCTTACGTCGTCTCCTACAGTTGCTGGTTGGCAATCCACGTGTCGCCGTTATTTTGCCGCCAGGGCCGCTTCGATGGCGTGAGTCACTTCCGGCGAGTCGGGTTTCACCGGCGAGGGGAAGCGGTTCAGGATTTTGCCGTCGCGGCCGATCACAAACTTGGTGAAATTCCAGCCGATATCGCCCGGAAACGGCGATTCCTCCCCCGCCAACAGCACATAAAGCGGATGACGATTGGCGCCATTCACTTCCAGCTTATCAAAC
>DATJNM010000009.1:0-7629 GCA_035508155.1 Candidatus Sulfopaludibacter sp.
TTGAATACGGCTCAAACCGCCGCCTACCTCGGTTTCAAGCCGCATGACATTCCGGTGCTGGCCGCGCGTGGATTCCTCAAGCCGTTGGGCGCCCCGATGCCCAACAGCGATAAATACTATGCGCGGGCAAGAGTTCTCGAACGGTTGGACGATGAGGAATGGCTGTCACTGGCAACGGCGGCCTTGAGCCAGCATTGGCAGAAGAAAAACCTCCGCAAAACCAAAAAGCGGAATGGCCGCGCCCAGCCAGCCCGGAATTGAACTATTCGGTTTAACCGCAACCAACTCGCCCACTACCCGCTAATGGGAGCAAGGCCGGTTGATTTAAGCTGGTGGCCATGCTTGCACCGAAAGCCCAATACAACCCGGTTGACGCCAAAAAGTATTTTAAGGAACACCTGGCGGTCGGCGATTACTACGCCGAGGGTCAGACCGTCCCCGGCCAATGGATCGGCAAGGGCGCGGCGGATTTGGGACTGTCCGGCGTGACCACCACCGATGAATTTGTCCGGCTCTGCGATAATCTTCATCCGCAGACCGGCGAGCGGCTGACGCTCCGGCAAAAAACCACACGGATTGAAAAGGGACTGGACGGCGAAGAACGGCAGGCCGCCAATCGCCGGGTATTTTATGATTTCACCTTTTCTCCGCCCAAATCGGTTTCCATCGCCGCGCTGGTTGGCAATGATGCGCGGATTGTCGAGGCGCATGAGCAGGCCGTGGCCGTGGCGATGCACCAGTTGCAAACCTTCGCGGCAACGCGGGTGCGGAAAAACGATGAATGCACGGACCGGCCTACGGGCAACCTCGTGGCCGCGATGTTCCGGCATGACACCTCCCGCGCCTTGGACCCGCATCTGCATACGCATTGCATCGTGTTCAACGCCACGTTTGACCCGGTGGAAAAGCAATGGAAGGCATTGCAGAACCATGAAATGTTCGCGGCGCAAAAGTTTGTTGAGAATGTTTATTACCATGAACTCACCCGCGAACTGGTGAAGTGCGGTTATCAGATTGAAAATCAGCCGCGCGGCGATTTTGAAGTCAAAGGCGTTACGCCGGAACTGATTGACAAGTTTTCCAAGCGGCATCGGGAGATTGACCGGAAAACCAGGGAACTGCTGGCGCGTGAACCGGAAAAGGCGGAGGACAACCTGGCCGCGATTCGGGAGAACATCGCGCACAAGGAACGGCCACGGAAAATCCGGGACATCGGTTTGGAAAAACTGCAAACGCTGTGGGATGGCCAGATGACGGCGGGCGAAAAGGTTTCGCTGGACAGGCTGACGGCGAAGCCGTCCATTGCAACCGTTTCCAGTGAGAAGATTTGTGAACAAGCGGTCGCGTGGGCGGAGCAGCATTTGTTTGAACGCCGTTCCATCGTCCATGAACACGAACTATGGCGGCACGCGCTGGAACGCGCCAGAGGGCAGGACGTTTCACTGGCGGACATTCAGGCCGTCACGCAAAAGCGCGGCTACCTGCACTTTGACGAGTATCCCGGCAAGGTTTCCACGCGGGAGCATCTCGAACGCGAAATGGAAATTGTCCAGACAGCCAGAGCGGGTATTGGCGAATGTTATCCGCTGGTCTGGAAGCCAAAACCGTTCAATCCCAAACTGGATGAGGAACAGCGTGAAGCCCTCGCCACGCTGCTTTCCAACACGCACCGGGTCGCGGTCTTTCGCGGTGGCGCCGGCACGGGCAAAAGTTTCGTGCTGCGCGAGCTGGTCGGACAAATCCGCGACGGCGGGCGCGGCGTGGTCGTCCTCGCGCCGCAACGCCAGCAAGTGCTGGACATGGAACGTGATGGCTTCCCGTCGCCGCTGACGGTCGCGAGTTTCCTGCAAAAGAAGGAACTCAACGCGGGAACGGTGGTGATTGTGGATGAGGCCGGGCAGATTGGCGGCAAGCCGATGTTGGAACTGCTCCGGCTGGTTTCCGAACGCAACGCCCGGCTGATTTTGTCGGGCGACACGCGCCAGCATGGAGCGGTCGAGGCGGGCGATGCGCTGCGAGCGATTGAAAAACATTCGGGCCTGCGGCCAGTGGAATTGACCAACATCCGCCGCCAGAATCCGGCGCTGGCGAAGTCCATCGAGGAGCGCAAACAGATCAAGGAATACCGGCAGGCGGTCGAGGAAGCGCGTGACGGCAAGCTCAGGGAATCATTTGAACGGCTGGACAAATTAAAAGCGATTGAATCTTGCACGCTGGCCGACAAGCATGAAAAGCTGACGGCGCGTTATCTGGAACTGGTGAAAGATCGTCAATCCACCGTGGTCGTCTCGCAAAGCTGGAATGAGATTCACCAGGTCAACGACGCGATTCGCACCGCGCTCAAGCGTGACAAATTGATTAGTGAAATGGACACTACGGTCACGGCCTTTCAGCCGGTGGATTTAACGGAAGCGCAAAAGCGCGATGCCCGTTCTTATGATGCGAACACCGTGCTGGTGTTCAACCGAGACGTGCGCGGGTTCAAGGCCGGTGAATCGGCGCGGTTGAAATTGATTACGGACACGCATTTGCTGGTGGAAACTGATACGCGCCTCGTCCCCATTGCCTTCAAGCAACTGGACAAGCTGACGGCCTGCCAGCGCAAGGAACTGGCTTTGGCTTCCGGTGACAGGCTGCAACTCAAGGCCAATGGCCGCAGCGTGGAAAACCGCAAGCTGGTCAATGGCGAACTGGTCACGGTCAAGGCCGTCCAACCGGACGGCCGCATTGCGCTGGCGGATGGCCGGGTCTTGGATAAAAACTTCCGGCAGTTTGTCCGGGGCTACGCCATTACGTCCTACGCTTCACAGGGCAAGTCGGTGCAATACGTTTTGTTTTCGGATTCGGCGGCGAAGGCCGCGACGAATCAACAGCAATGGTATGTCACCATTTCGCGCGGCAAAAAGGGGATTCATATTTTTACCACGGACAAGGAGCAGTTGCGGGAGAACATCACGCGCAGCGGGGATCGCCCCTCGGTGGTGGATGCGCTGATGGCGCATTACCGGAAACATGATTCGTTCTTCCGCCTGATTGAAAAGCGTTGGGGAACGCGGGCGGCACTCACCATGACCAACAGCAAACGCGCCAGAGAATTCCGCGCGCTGCGCCAGCGGCAAAACCAAAGTCAGGCGCAAGCGCAAACTGAAACGGTCAAGCAGACGGTTGAATCCAATGAGCCGCGCCAGCAACCCGTCCAGACACCGGCGCAAAGCCAGGTGGCAGAAACGGCGGAGCCGAAAATCAAGCCGCACCTGATTTTCCCGGAAGTCCCCAAAAAGCAATCGCGCGGTTACAGGCCGTGAACGGCTGTCAGTCCAGCGGGTAATCGTCGTGGTCATAATAGTCCGGTTCCCGCATCGGCGGAAACGGATCAAAGGGCGGTTCTTCTGGCGGCGGTGGCGTTCCCGGCAGTTCAATGAAAATGACTGGCCGGACATGGTGCGTGGATTGCCCTCCCTTTCGTCGCAATGCGCCGCTCAATACCCATGCCAGCAAAGCCAGCAAAAAATAAATGGCTCCGACAAGAAAGTATAGCGCGCGTTCGTGGATGAATCCATCAAGGCGATTCAACGCCGATGCTTCCAATTCGAGTGCTTTGATTTGCCAAGATTGCATGATGGCCTCCTATGCGGCAGCGGCGGTTGCCGCTGGTTCGGGGTTGCGGTTTCCAAGGATGGCCTTCTGCTGCTTCTCGTATTCGCTCAAGGCGGGCATTTCCACCGGGGCGTTGCGGGAATAGGCGCGATGGACGGCCTTGCTATTTTGGCCGATGTTCACCTGGGCATACCGTTCGGGATAGCCCGCGGTCTTCGCCCGTTCCGCCCACGCATAGCGGTAGCTATGCAGCGACACGCCTTTGATGCCGAGTCCAGTGCAGCGTTGCTTGAACTCGGTCGCCCGGTCGCCAGCGCGGACGGTTCGCAGATAGGGAAACAATGGGCCATTGCCCGGCAGGTCGCGCAGAAGTTCCGCCATTTCTTCATCGAGGCGCATAATGGCAACCGTGCCGGTTTTCATGCGCCGGTAGCTGATGACGTTGTTATTCCAGTCAACGTCCTCGGCTTGAAGGAATGCCAAGTCCGATTGCGATGCGCCCAAATACCATGCCAGTTTGTAGAACGCCTTGCGTTCGGGATTGTTCTCGCGGGCGACAATCGCCAGATGTTCGGCCAAGGTGATGGCGCGCTTTTCTTTGTATTCAACGGCTGGCCACTGGCGTTTGGGCACCAGCGGCCACGGCAGCCAGTTCATGTCCACGCAGAAGTTATGCAAGCGGCGCAGATAAACATTGGTGGAAACTTTGCCGCATTCCAAGACGCGCAACAAAAGTTCGCCCTGGGTTTCAATGATGACTTTGGGCAGCAACGGGGCCAGCGCCTTGTCCTTGGCCACGCGCAGCCAGCGTTCTTGGTTGGCTCCCTTTTTGGTGCCGATGAGTGCTTCAATGGCGTTCTGCCAGGTGCGCGTTTTCATGCCGTTGTCCGAACCGGCCAGATACGCTTTGGCGATTTGCAGATTCAGGATGGGCTGGCGAACCGAATTGTTCTTGGCTTCGATGATCTGGCGGGCCTCGTCTTCATCAGTGGTGCCCAGACTGGCGCGTTTGCCAGTGGTGGTGTCCACAGAATAATAAAGGCCGCCCCGAATGCCCCGGCGAATTAAGCGATAACGTGTTTTCATATATTCACGCAATCGCAAGGATAACTGAACCGGATTCCGCAGAGTTAGCGAGTAGTCGGCGAGTTAGCGCCGGTTACGCTGGATTCTAACGGAGTTGGAAAAATGGTGTCCGTTTTGGTGTCCGTTGCGGACTCCTACGCCACAAAACCCTTGCCGCTCAAGCGGTTCAGGATGGAGGCGGAGGTCGGAATCGAACCGAGACACCGGCACGAGTCCCATGTCAGCGGGCAGTGAAAACCGGCCAGGGATGGGCACTTCAAACTAGGCCACTTTGAGGGAGGCATTGCGTATTGGGCAGCGAAAGCCGCTGATGAGCGCAATGAACGAACTCAACGTGAGCTTGCAACACTCGATATTGACATTGGCGGCGCAGGGCTGGTCGAACCGGCGGATTGCGCGTGAACTGGGCCTCCACCGGGAGACGGTGGGCCGACACTTGCGACTGGCCGGTTCAAAACCGGCCAAAGTGCCCCCCGGCTCGAACGATGAGGCGGAGGCAAAACCAGCCAAAGTGCCCGCCGGCATTTTTCCCCATTCCCGCAGCCAGTGTGAACCCTGGCGAGAGTTCATTGAGCAGGGATGTCAGGCGGGTTTGTCAGCCCAACGTCTTTACCAGGACCTTGTGGGGGAACATCAATTTGTCGGCAGTTACGATGCCGTGAAGCGCTTCGTGCGGCGGTGGACTCAGACGCAGCCGGTGCCCTTCGTGCGGATGGAAGTAGAGCCGGGAGCCGAGGCTCAGGTGGATTTTGGACAGGGCGCATGGGTCATGGTGAACGGCCGGCGCAAACGACCGCATCTGTTCCGGGTGGTGTTGAGCCATTCGCGCAAAGGCTATAGCGAAGTGGTGTGGCGGCAGACGACCGAAAGCTTCATTCGGTGTATCGAAAATGGGTTCAGGCATTACGGCGGGGTCGCCAGAACTCTGGTCATCGATAATCTGCGGGCAGCCGTCACACGGGCGGATTGGTATGATCCCGAACTCAACCCAAAGATGGAAGAGTTTTGCCGGCATTACGGCACCGTGGTCCTCCCGACGCGGCCCGCCATGCCCCGCCACAAAGGAAAAATCGAAGCCGGTGTCAAGTATGGCCAAAACAACGCACTCAAGGGGCGGCTGTTCGCGAGTTTGGCCGAGCAAAACCTGTTCTTGGCGGATTGGGAGCGCACGGTGGCCGACACGCGCATTCACGGTACCACCCGGCAGCAGGTCATCAAAGTGTTCACCGAGGTGGAGCGGTCCAAACTATTGCCGTTGCCGGCCAGTTTGTTCCCGGTCTTTGAAGAGGCGCCGCGCAGTGTCCACCGGGACGGTTACGTTGCGGTCCAACGGGCGTATTACTCGGTGCCCCCGGAGTATGTCGGACGGCAGGTTTGGGTGCGCTGGGAGTCCCGATTGGTCCGCGTCTTGAACCAGCGCCGGGAACAAATCGCCGTGCACGCCCGGGCCGAACCGGGCCAATTTACCACCGACCCACTGCACCAGCATTCACCGTATCGGCACGTCATTCAGCATAACCTGGATTACCTGTTGGATCGCGCCCGGCTGATTGGCAAACAGACCGGGACCTGGGCCGAAGCCATGATTCAGCACCGCGGTCCCATCGGCATCCGGGTATTGCATGGTCTATTGTCCCTGGCGGGCAAACATCCCGTGACCGCCTTGGAAGGTGCGGCCCAGAAGGCCCTGCATCACGGCACCTGGCGTTTAAGGGACTTGCGGACGCTGCTGGAACGGAACGGGACATCGCCGCAATTGGATTTTCTGGAAACTCACCCCTTGATCCGGTCGTTGGATGCTTATGAGGCACTGACGCCGGATTGTTTTAACCCTCCACCCCAATCCTGTATATGAGCACTCTGCAAACCACCCTGAAACAACTCCGTCTCTCCGGTCTGCTGCAAACCTTGGACGTGCGCCTGCAAGAAGCCCTCGCCAACCGGCTGGGCCACGCCGAGTTCCTGGAACTGATCTGCCAGGACGAAATCAATGTGCGCCAACAGCGGCGGATGGAACGCCGCACCAAGGCCGCTGATTTCCGCGGCCTCAAAACGCTGGAAGACTTCGACTGGAGTTTCAATCCGGCCGTCCACCGCAAAGAGATTTATGATCTGGCCACCGGCAACTTTATCCGCCAAGCCAAGGACGTCCTTTTTCTTGGGCCGCCGGGCGTTGGCAAAACGCATCTGGCCCAGGCCATTGGGTATGAAGCCATCAAAATGAACTTTCAGGTGCTTTACCGCTCCATCTTCGACTTGGTGCGCGACTTCATGAAGGACGAAGCCTTCAGCCAGCAAGACCGAACCCTGCGTCGTTACCTCAGTCCAGAGCTTTTAATCATTGACGATTTTGGGCTTAAGCAACTGCCCAAGAACTCCGGCGAGCATCTGTTTGAAGTGATCATGCGCCGGTATGAAAACCGGTCCACCATCATGACCAGCAACCGGCCGCTGGAGGAGTGGGGCAAACTCTTGGGCGACGTGCCCACCGCCGGGGCGATCTTGGATCGTTTCCTGCACCACGCCCAGACCATTGCCATTACCGGGAGGAGCTATCGGTTAAAAGACCACGCTGCCATTGCCGGAAACGAGGACAAAAACAAAAAGACCAAATCCAAGTCCAACGAACCTTCGACCGCCGGGGCCGCGAGCTAAGGCTCCAAGCTCGGCCCCGGCTCGTTTTATCCGGCAGCCACAGCCAAAACAAACATCCCTTGCATTAAACCATGAACCTGTTATGAAATCCCCACCTCAGAGTGGCCGGTTTTGAAGTGCCCGCGAGTGGCCGGTTTTCAACTGCCCGGTGACAGTGGAGCGAAAGCGCGCCCAAGGAAACAGGCTCAGGCACAGATCAATCGTGGTCGAGTCCAGAGCGTAAACCGTCTGCGCCAATTCCACGCCCAGGGGTTCGTCCGCATAGAGACGGCGTGCCCGCCGGATCAGGAC
>DATJNM010000010.1:0-19508 GCA_035508155.1 Candidatus Sulfopaludibacter sp.
TGCCCAAACGCCGATTTACAGCTATGGTGGGGGGATTAGCGGCACATCTTCATTTACCGACGATGGCAATGGTAATGAGAGTCTGGCCTTTGACGGTTCTCAAACAGGAACGGGAATGCTGGGATTAACTGTTATGATGCCCCCGGGTGACCCGACTCTTACTATCAACGAATCGGTCAACAATGAGTCGTCGTTCGTATGGACGGAGTATGTCCTCGACGTGGCCATGAACCAGACGTTTACAATCTCCTCGGCGGCAGTTACCGCTCCACCGGGTTGGACGGAAACCATTACGCAACCCACTGGACCTGACATCAACGGGAATTATAATGGAATGATTGATTACGCCTTGACTGCGGGCGGAACGCCGGTTGCGATTTACCCTGCGCTGAACAGCATACTCTATCTGGGTTATCAAATTAATTTCAATAGCACCACGTCGTACACCGTCACAGAAACCGCGACCCCTGTTCCCGAGCCGGGCGCGATAAGTTTACTGCTGGTCGCGGGACTGTTGCTCGGCGGACGAATGCTTTTCAAAGGCCAGCGAGCGACAATTGGCGCATGAGAGCCTGAAAGGTTTTAGTCTTCGCTTTAAAACCTGCCTTAAGCCGGGGCCGTTCATTCAAAGGACGGCCCTCATTATTTCGCCAGCCGACCGGCGTTTCGCGTTCAGGGTAACCCAAAAGAAAACGAAACAAAACTGGGAACAAAATTGCCTTTGGTTCATCTGATTCTTGTGCCGGTTTTAAACCCTTAATTCCTGGAGAATGCGTATGATAAAAAAGATTCTTTTGATGGCTTCCGTGAGCTTTCTAGGTTTGTCCCTCAGCGATGCAAGCATTACGAGCATGACATCCTGGACCTATGGCACGGGTATTTATTGCGATGCCAACCTGGACGTTGCCGATCAAACTGTGACGCTCAGTGGAACCCAATGGACAGGTTCCGGGACCATGGGCACAACCCTGACGGCGAGTTCGACGACCGATCCCATTCTCACCATCGACAATTCCATTAATAACACGTCCGCGTACGCCTGGACGGAGTATATTGTCACAGTCACCATGAACCAGTCCTTTTCCATCAGTTCGGCGAGTGTCACTGTCCCCGGAGATTGGTCTGCCAGCATTACGACGCCGACCCTGGTCAGCCCCGAAAATTACGCGGGAGTGATTGATTATCTGGCCGGAACGCCGGTGGCCGCAAACACCGGCCTTCTGGATTTTGGTTATGTGCTTTCGTTCTCCGGCTTGCAATCCTACAGCCTGACCGAAAGTGTTAACGCGGTTCCCGAACCACGCCTTTTGAGCCTCGTTATGGCGGGAGCGCTGTTGGTTGGCGGATGGGTAATGGCCAACCGCCGGCAGGTGAAGGCCATCGTGCGAGCTTGAAACAGTCGGCCACGCCTCGCCGGAAAATTGAATTTTGGATCCCGGGCCGTTCCCTTAAAGAACGGCCCTGGTTTATTTTAGCTTGGCACCCGCCGCTCGACTCCGATGGGTGAACAGATAATTTCTGGTTGCACGAGGGAGTCTGATTACATCAGAATCGGATATTCAGCTTATGCCCATCGGTCCCGTCACCAATCCACCACGGGAAATCAACGTGGCCGAGCCGGTCAGTCCGGCACTGGAACGGGTCAAGCGCATTCTCTTCCGGCCTTTTGACGTGGGCAAATGGTTCATCATCGGGTTTTGTGCCTGGCTGGCCCAATTGGGCGAAGGCGGGGGAGGCGGGAACTTCAACTTTAACAACTTTGGCCAACATCATGGTTACCAGGACAACTTTCGCCAGGGCCTGGCGCGGGCCAGGGACTATGTTCTGGACAATCTCGACTGGATTGTGCCGCTGGCAGCCGTGCTGGTGGTGGTGGGCCTGGCGTTGTGGCTGGTTTTTCTCTGGCTCAACAGCCGCGGCAAATTCATGTTTCTGCACTGCGTGGCTCTGGACAAAGCCGAGGTGGCGGAACCCTGGCGTCAATTCGGCAACCAGGCCAACAGCCTCTTCCTGTTCCGGCTGGTCTTGGGGCTGGTGGCCATGGTTTGCACGCTGCCGCTGCTCGTTCTCACCATCCTCATTGTCGCCAGAATGTTTCTTGCCGGGCATCTTATTCCGAATGCCATCCTCAGCGCGATCGGTTTTGGACTCCTGTTTTTCGGCTTGGCCATTGTGTTTGCCATCATCCGAAAGCTCACCCTGGATTTCGTGGTGCCCATCATGTTCCTGCGCCGCAATCGCTGCCTGTCGGCGTGGAAGGAACTGGGGAATCTGATTTCGGGTCACGTGGGAACGTTCATCCTGTATTTCCTGTTCCAGATCGTGTTGGCGATAGCCATCGGGGTCATTGTCCTGGGCGCGGTGATTATCACGTGTTGTATTGCCGGATGCCTGATGATGCTTCCCTATCTGGGTACGGTGCTGTTGTTGCCGGTGTTGATGTTCAAACGCTGCTATTCCCTCTATTTCCTGGCCCAGTTCGGCCGCGACTACGACGTCTTTCCGCCGGAATCACCGCGGCAACCGGGGGGTGCCGCCGGCCAGGTCCCCGCGATGGGGCATTGAGCCGTGGAACAGGGTGGCTGAATACCATGATCCTCCGGCGCCAATTTCGCGATTTCGATGTGAACAAACTGAACGAACAGATCATCCCGCTTCTGAAGAGTGGAGGCCAACGCGAGGTGGTTTTGGAGGGAGCATTGCGTGCGGCGCTCAAACATTTTCGTTCCGAGACGGGCACCATCCATCGGCTCGACGAGGACAAACAATTGCTCCATCTGGTGGCGCAGGTGGGTTTGTCGCCCCAAATGCTTGAAATCGTAAAAATAATTCCCGTCGGCAAGGGCATCGCCGGACAAGTTGTCGCGCGCAACGCCCCGGTCACCATTTGCAATTTGCAAACCGACCCCGGCGGCGTAGCCAAACCGGGCGCGCGCCAGACCGGTGTCGGCGGCGCACTCTGTGTCCCGACGCGCGACGGCGATAAAATCACCGGCACCCTCGGTATCGGCACCCTCCGCCCCTACGAATACACACCGGCAGAGACGCGCGCACTCGAAGAAATGGGTCGCGTCATGGGCCGTCTTTTGAAATCCTGAGGCATGGATATTCCCTCATCGCCAACCGATAAAAAACCGAAGGTGACGTTGTTGCCGATTGAGGGAGCGAAGAAGCTGGCGCCAGCCGACGTCTCGCCGGTCGCGCAGCAGCTCGTGGCCAACGTGGAAAAAGTCATCGTCGGCAAGCACGAATCGGTGGTCCTGGCCACGGCCGTCTGGCTGGCGGAAGGACATCTGCTGATTGAAGACGTTCCCGGCGTCGCCAAGACGATGCTGGCGCGCGCGCTGGCGCAAAGCGCCGGGTGCACCTTCCGACGGATTCAATGCACGCCCGATCTGCAGCCGGCGGACGTTCTCGGTGAACCGCATCTGGACCCGAAGACCGGTCGCGCGGAATTCAATTTCGGCCCGCTTTTTTCGCAGTTTGTCCTGGTGGACGAAATCAACCGCGCCAGTCCGCGCACCCAGGCGGCGTTGCTGGAAGCGATGGGTGAAGCAATGGTCACGGAGGGCAATGTCTCCTACCGCCTGCAACAACCGTTCATGGTCGTCGCCACGCAAAACCCCATCGAACAGGAAGGCACGTTCCTGTTGCCGGAAGCGCAAAAGGACCGGTTCCTGATGCGGCTGCAGCTGGGTTACCCGTCGTTCGCCGACGAAAAGCAGATGATCGAGCGATTCCAATTGCGCCATCCGATTGACACGCTCCAGCCGGTGACCACGCCCGACCGCATCCTGAAATGCCAGGAAGCCGTGCGCGAGGTGAAGGTGGCGCCGGAAGTGAACGATTACATTTTGAAAATTGTCCGCGGCACGCGCGAGCATCCCGCCCTGCTCCTCGGCTCCAGCCCGCGCGGGTCACTTGGATTGTTCCGCGTCGGCCAGGCCATGGCGGCAATTGAAGGAAAAGATTTTGCTTCCGCCGAACTGGTGAAATCGCTCGCGCCAAAAGTCCTCGCCCACCGTCTCATCGTCCGCCGCGAGGAAAAATTCCGCGCGGCCCGGGTGGAAGAAATCGTCGCGGAAATTCTCGCCAACACGCCCCCGCCGCCTTCATAATCATCGAAGGGACGAGTGATACGAGTCCCGGATCGAAGAAATTTGGGAGGCTCGCGAAGCTCGTCCCTCCGAAAGGAAGTTGGGAACTGAAATGAACGCCGGTCATTCAGCCGTAAAAAAACTGGCGTTGCGCTTTGTGCTCATTATCGGCGTCGTCCAGTTGTTTGCCGACATGACCTACGAAGGCGCACGGGGCATTATCGGACCTTTCCTTGGCTCCTTGGGCGCCAGCGCGGTGGTCGTCGGTGTCACCGCCGGATTTGGCGAATTGATGGGCTACGCCTTCCGTTCGGTCACCGGCTATTTCGCGGACAGAACGCACAAATACTGGGTCTTCATTTTTGCCGGTTATACCGTCAACCTGCTGGCCGTCCCCGCGCTCGCGCTGGCAGGCCACTGGCCGATGGCGGCGGCGCTGGTCATCGCTGAACGGACCGGACGCGCCATCCGCAAACCATCCACGGACGCCTTGCTCTCACACGCCGGCAGCCAAATCGGACACGGCTGGGCGTTTGGCTTGAATGAATTTTTGGATCAAGCCGGCGCGACCATCGGCCCGCTCATCATGGCGCTGGTTCTCTATTTCCACGGCGGGTATCACCACGCTTTTGCCCTGCTGTTGATTCCCGCGCTGCTTTGTCTCGCGGCGGTGACGGTCGCCAGAATCGCCTACCCGCGCCCGCATGAACTCGAAACGCGTCAGCCGGTGAAACTTCAAACGAAGGGGTTTTCAAAAACCTATTGGCTTTATGTCGTGGCCGGGGCGTTGGTTGCCGCGGGCTTCGCCGACTTTTCCCTGGTCGCGTTTCATTTCCAAAAAACCGGCGCGGTCGCGCCGGGTCTCGTGCCGGTTTTTTATTCCGTGGCCATGGTCACGAGCGCGCTGGCGTCTCTGCTGTTCGGAAAATTGTTGGATCAACTCGGGTTGCCGGCCGTGGCGCTGGCATTTTTTCTTGGCGCCTTCTTCGCACCCTGCGTCTTTCTCGGCGGATTCGCGCTGGCGCTGGTCGGAATGATTCTGTGGGGCATCGGCATGGGCGCACAGGATTCCCTGCTCAAAGCCATGCTCAGCGGCGCGGTGCCGCCGGACAAACGCAGCACGGCCTTTGGCGTGTTTGACACGGTCTTCGGCGTCGCGTGGTTTGCCGGCAGCGCCGGTATGGGCTGGTTGTACGAAAAATCCATCCTTGGGTTGATTGTTTTTTCGGTCGTGCTCCAACTGGCCGCGTTGCCGTTTTTTGTTTCTGCCCAACGGCACCAACGCGAACAGTAAAAATAATGCAGCGGCGCTCGGCACACGCCGCCTGGCTCAGACCTTTCGGGGTCTGCGGCGGTCACAGACCTCCGCTACAATAGTAATGGCTATTTCAACCCAGCACCGCGTCGCGCCGCTTCAGCCATTCGTCTCCCAGACTGAAAAGGGTCCTGGCCTTCATCACCCGCTCGGCCAGCGGGAAAACAACGCGTTCTTCCTTGTCAAAATGTTCGCGCGAACGCAGAACCGCCCGCAGCAACAGCTCGCGCGCCTTTTGCACATTGCGCGCCTTTTGCACCTCCGCCAGCCGGGCGTCAATTTCGTCGTGCTCCTCGTGAAAAGTTTCGCTCTGCCCGATCTGCGCCAGGCAATGCTCCAGCGGCTCAATGAGCAAATCGTCCTCGGTTTTGGCGTGCGCGCGCATCAGCACCTCGAGCGTGGCCGACAGCAATTTGATCTCCGCCGCCGACTTGAGGTGCGGCGCGGTCTGCTCGATATGATCGAACAAATTGTGAAATACCACGTGTTCCGCCACCAGAATTTTCGTGATTTTCATGGCTGTCATCGGCTCGCTTTCGTCCGTATCCCAAACTCACCCCACCCCCACCATCGTACCAACCCTTTCTTGGCTTTTTTTCAACCGGAACAACCAAATTGCCGCCGGCCACCCGGACTCAAGAACCTCCCGCCTCCCGCAAATCTTCAACGCTTGAAATGCAACCACGCCGCCTCTATGCTGGTCTTCTGCCGATCATGAAGAAAACGTCACCTGCCCCGGCGGGCGTCCAGCCGTGAAAATTCGCAAAGCCGTCATTACCGCCGCCGGCCGCAATCAGCGGAATCTGCCGTTGCAAACCCTGGTGGACCGCGACGGTCAGTCCAAAACCGCTCTCACCGTTCTGTTGGAAGAAGTAATACAGGCCGGTATCGAGGAAATTGCCGTGGTCATTTGTCCCGGCGACCAGCGCGCTTTCGCCGCCGCCTCCGGCCCGCACGCCAACCGCGTCCAGTGCATCGAGCAATCCACCCCGCTGGGTTACGCCCATGCCGTGGCCTGTGCGCGCCCCTTCACCGGCAACGAATCGTTCATGCTCTTCGTCGGCGACCATCTTTACGTCAGTCGAAATAAAAATTCCTGCGCCCGGCAATTGCTGGAGATTGCGTCCGCCGAAGCCTGCGTTGTTTCCGCGGTGCAGGCCACGCACGAAAGCAAGCTGCCTTATTACGGCGCCGTGGGGGCACGGCGTTTGCCGGGCCGGGCCGGTTTGTATCACGTGGACCGCGTGCTGGAAAAACCGACGCCCACGGTGGCTGAACAGAAACTCATCGTGCCCGGCCTGCGGGCCGGCCATTACCTCTGTTTCTTCGGCATGCACGTGCTGACGGCCGGAGTCATGGACCTTTTGCAGCACCTGGTCACGGCGGCGGGAAACACCGGCAATATCCATCTTGCCGATGCCTTGGCCCGTGTGGCGGAAAGTGAACGCTACCTGGCGTGTGAGTTGCAGGGCCGCCGTTACGACATCGGGGTCCACTACGGCCTGCTCACGGCCCAACTGGCCCTGGCCCTGCACGGCAAAGACCGGGACGAGGTCCTCACGCTGCTCATCGAACTGCTGGCGCAAACGTAAAGATGAATCATTTCGCAGGAGGACACATCCGTCGCGGCCACAATTTTGGAGTGCGGCGACATGTCGCCGCCTTCCTTCGACGCGACATGTCGCGTCGGATCAAAGCGCGGACATGTCCGCGCACTCCACACGACGTTTAACATGCCCGGCAAACTGGTTCAAATCATCACCTCGCCCGACCCGGCGGTGCGCAATCAATCGCTGGATGCGTTTTGCCGCGCGGCGGCCATGCCGGACCTGCTCGCTGAATGCGCCGAACTCGAAGCCTTCCGCCATCGTAGTGAAAATCTTTACGAGCGCGTCCGGGCGTTGCTGTTCCTTTACGCCATTCACCGGTTTCATCTGCCGCTCAAACCCGGCATCGGCACGCGGACTTTGATTCCCTTCAACGGTTACACGCACCTGTTGGAGCGGCGTTTTGAGGAAGCCATCTCGGCCTTTCTGAAAGTGCAAAACCATGACGGGCCGTCGGACCCCATTTCCAGCGCCCTGGCGGCAACGTATTACCGGCTGGGGATTCAAACGCTCGCCAATCAGGTCCGCAGCAGCGTGCGCTCCGTGCGCGGGAATCAATGGATGTTCCGCATGGGCCATCCTGCCGACCATCCGTTGCGGATCCGCCGGGAAATGTTGCGCGCGGACGAGGACGGCACCTATCCCATTCTCCGTGAACAAACTCCGGTGCGCATGGACCTGACGCATTGTGGCTGGAGCGACATTTTCTTCCTCGGCATGGATTATCCCGAAGGCGCCAAGGTCCTGAACATCTCGATTGACCTCGGCGTGCATGAACGCGATGCCGCTACCCGGCCGCCGGTGGAAACGTATTTGCGCGTGATTGACGAACCGCTGTTGCGCCTGACCAGCGTGGACCTCGGCGCCACCGCCGACCTCACCAGCCTCGCCGACGTGTTTGATTTTGCGAAGGATTATCTCGGCTTGCTCAAAGCCGCCATCATCGCCAGCGGCATTGTGCCGCCCGGCGTCGAAGGTTCCGGCCAGAGTCTGGCGGATTTGCTCGCGTGCGTCGTCGGTCCCGGGCGCGGCCTGGAACTGGTCAGTTGTGTCAATGGCATTCCCAAAGGCTCGCGCCTCGCCGTCTCCACCAATCTGCTCGCCTCGATGATTTCGCTTTGCATGCGGGCCACCGGCCAGGCGGCTTCGTTGCAGGGCGCCTTGCAGGAGGACGAACGCCGGCTGGTGTTGGCGCGGGCGATTCTGGGCGAGTGGCTGGGCGGTTCCGGCGGCGGCTGGCAGGATTCCGGCGGCGTCTGGCCCGGCATCAAACTGATTGAAGGCGTGCTCGCCGCCGACGGCGATCCCGAATCCGGCATCAGCCGGGGGCGATTGCTGCCGCAACATCGGATTTTGGATTCGGCTGAAGTATCCCCCGCCGCGCGCCGGAAATTGCAGGACAGCCTCGTGCTCGTCCATGGCGGCATGGCCCAGAACGTCGGGCCCATCCTCGAAATGGTGACGGAAAAATATCTTTTGCGCTCGGACGCCGAATGGCAGGCGCGCTTGAGCATGCTGGCCATTCTGGATGAAATCCTGTCCGCCTTGCGCCGCGAAGATGTGGCCGCGTTGGGTGGCGCCACCACACGGAATTTTTCCGGCCCGATCCAGACCATCATTCCCTGGGCCACCAATCTTTTCACCGAAACCCTCATCCAGTGCGTGGAAGGCGAGTTCGGCAAAAACTTTCTCGGTTTCTGGATGCTGGGCGGCATGTCCGGCGGCGGCATGGGGTTCATTTTCGACGCCGCGCACAAAGCGGCCGGCCAGGCGCGCCTGCAGGAATTGATGTCGCAGACCAAACGCGAACTCGAACATGCCCTGCCCTTTGCCATGGAACCGGTCGTGTACGACTTCGCCATCAACGAAAAAGGCACTTGGGCGGATTTGTTGCCGGGGGCGTCGGCGTTGCTGCCGCAAGGTTATTACGCGCTCATCATGCCGCAATTGCTCCGCCAGGAAGCCTACAAACTGCCGCCCTTGCGCCGTGCCGAGCTGGATAAATTCGGCGCCGCCTGCCGCGCCAAACCCGAATTGCGCGGTATGGTCCAGACTTTGTTCGACCGTTTGCTGCCGCGCCTGAAAACCGATGACGCCGGCGAAACCTCGCTGCCCGCGCTGCTGGAACGTTACGGCTTCGATCGCACCCAACACGAACAAATCCGCGCCGACCTCAAAGGCGGGCGCATCGGCCTGGCGCAAAATCGTCTGCCCGTCAGCACCCAGATTCAGGACGTGACCGACGGCGATGTGTTCGATGCCACGCGCGGTTTGTCGAAGGAGTATCGCGACGCCGGGCTGGCCGCGTTGAAAGCGGGCGAAGTGGCCGTGGTCACGCTGGCCGCCGGCGCCGGCAGTCGCTGGACGCAGGGCGCGGGCACGGTCAAGGCGCTGCATCCCTTCTGTAAACTCGGCGGGCGGCACCGCACGTTTCTGGAAGTGCACCTGGCCAAAAGCCGCCGCATCGGCAGACTCGCCGGCCATCCCCTGCCGCACATCATCACCACCAGCTACGTTTCGCATCAGCCCACCGAGAAATTTCTCGCGCACGAAGAATATTACGGCTACGGCGGCCCGCTGTTTTTATCCGAAGGCCGTTCGGTCGGCCTGCGCCTGATTCCGATGGAACGCGACCTGCGATTCATGTGGGAGGAATTGCCGCAGCAAATCCTCGACGAACAGGCGCAAAAAGTCCGCGACAGCCTGCGGCACGCGCTCATCGGCTGGGCCCGGCAGGCCGGGGAAGGCAGCGATTACACCGACAACGTGCCGTTGCAATGCCTGCATCCGGTCGGCCACTGGTTTGAAATCCCGAACCTGCTCCGCAACGGCACGCTGGCCCGGTTGCTGAAGGAATGCCCGCAGTTGAAACACCTGATACTGCACAACATTGACACGGTGGGCGCGGACGCCGACCCGGCCACGCTCGGCCTGCACCTGAAGCTCGGCGGCTGCCTGACCTTTGAAGTCATCACGCGCCGGATTGAAGATCGCGGCGGCGGGCTCGCCCGCGTGAACGGCAAGGCCCGCATGGTCGAAGGCCTGGCCATGCCGCGCGAGGAAGACGAATTCGCGTTGTCCTATTACAACTCCAACACGTGCTGGATTGACGTGGAGAAACTGCTCGCCGCGTTTCAACTAAGCCGCGCCGACCTGGCCGACGCGAACAAGGTGACCGACGCCGTGCGCGCTCTGGCGTTGAAACTGCCGGCCTACGTCACGCTCAAAGACGTGAAAAAACGCTGGGGCCACGGCCAGGAAGACATCTTCCCGGTGGCGCAATTTGAAAAGCTTTGGACCGACATGACCGCGCTGCCGGAAATCAATTCACAATTCATCGTGGTGCCGCGCCTGCGCGGACAACAGCTCAAGGAACAGGCGCATCTGGACGGCTGGCTCCGCGACGGTTCCGCCGCCTACGTCGAGAGTTTGTGCGAGTGGAAGTAGGCACACGGAGTATTGACACGGATTTCACGAATTCACACGGATTCGGAGGGACGAGCGGAGGGACGAGTTATACGAGTCCCAAACATTTAACCAATTCAACCGCGAAAGACACGAACCACACGAATAGAAATGCCCCAACGAGGCGAAAGAAATTAGCCCAGGGTTAAAGCGCAGCGACTACCCAGGGTAAACGTCCCCAAAAATAATTCTCCCTCTCCTCGCCAAATGAGGAGAGGGCCGGGGTGAGGAGCCAAAATTCAAACGAGAGACCACACAAAACGTCCGTGATTGCGGTCGCTGACCCCGGGCTAATATCTTTTGCCCTTTCAGGGCTTCGCCTTTCGAATTCACGGTAATCCGTGAAATTCGTGTCAACAGTTTGGGACTCGTATAACTCGTCCATCCGAATCCGTGTTTATCCGTGTCCATCCGTGGTTAAGCATTCATTAATTGTGTTGCCACGACGGGGAACATTTTGAATCATGCTGGCGGCCTTTTTACATAGCGCCCCTTTTGCCCGGCTTGGAGCGAAGCGAACAAGACGGATGCAAAAGGGCGCGGGAGCCTTTTTGCACTCGGTTTTTCGCCTGCACAGCAAGGCGCAAACCGGCAAAAAGGAAACCTCGTTAAACAGCAAACGCAATTCCGGGCAAAAAGGAAACCTGTTCTGCTTTGTCTTGAATCAACCTGCAGCATGGAGAATTGAACGATGTCATATCGAGCCTGGTTTCAATGCATCAACCCGCAATGCGGAGCCAGCTATCCGCTGAATTCCATCGTCTATCACTGCACCCAATGCGGTTCGCTGCTGGAGGTGCAGCATGATCAGAAGGCGCTCGCCCGCCGCGACGCCAAGGGCTGGATGAAACTGTTCGAGGACCGTTACAAAAGCAATCTGTGGCCCTACGGCTCCGGTGTGTGGGGCAAGAAGGAATGGATTCTGCCGGAAATTGACGATAACAACGTCGTTTCGCTTTACGAAGGCAGCACCAACCTGTTCTGGGCCGAGCGTTTCGGGAAATTGATCGGCGTGGACGATCTCTGGATCAAACTGTGCGGCAACACGCACAGCGGCTCATTCAAAGACCTCGGCATGACGGTGCTGGTGTCCCAGGTCAAACAGATGATTTCCGAGGGCGCGCCCATAAAGGCCGTCGTGTGCGCGTCCACGGGCGACACGTCGGCGGCGCTGGCGACGTATTGCGCCGCGGCCGGCATCCAATCCATCGTGCTGCTGCCGCGCGGCAAGATTTCCATCGCCCAGCTCGTGCAACCCATTTCCAACGGCGCGCTGGTGCTTTACCTGGACACGGATTTCGACGGTTGCATGAAGCTGGTGCAGGAGGTGACCAGGGACGAAACGTTGTACCTGGCCAACTCGATGAATTCGTTGCGCGTGGAAGGCCAGAAAACCGTGGGTATCGAAATTGTCCAGCAGTTCGATTGGGAAGTGCCGGACGTGATGGTCATTCCCGGCGGCAACCTGGGCAACGTGTCCGCGCTCGGCAAAGGGTTGCTGATGATGAAGGACCTCGGATTGATTGATAAATTGCCGCGCATCGTGGTGGCCCAGGCACAGCGCGCCAATCCGCTGTATCTCGCGTACCAGCGCAACTTCGACGAACTCAAGCCGGTCCAGGCGCAAAAGACGCTCGCCAGCGCGATTCAAATCGGCAATCCGGTCAGTTACGAGAAGGCCGTGCGCACGTTGAAACAATTCAACGGCATCGTCGAACAGGCCAGCGAAGAGGAACTGGCCGACGCGGCGGCGTTGGGTGACCTCACCGGCATGTTCAATTGTCCGCACACCGGCGTTGCATTGGCCGCGCTCATCAAGCTGCTCAAGGCGGGCAAGATTGATAAATCCGAGCGCGTGGTGGTGATTTCGACCGCACATGGACTCAAATTCATCGAGATGAAGGTGAAGTATCATCAGGGCGAACTGGAATTTCCCAGCCGATACGCGAACCGGCCGATTGAATTGCCGGCGCGCCTGGACGCGGTCAAAGACGCGCTCAACCAGGCGCTCGCCAAGAAAGTCGAACACCATGCGTAAGACTTCCAAGAAAGGTAGGGACGCTTCGCCGAAGCGTCCGGTCGGCTCGGCGAGCCGACCCTACCAATCGCATTCGTGGGGAACGTCCACGCTCGCCATTCACGGTCGCACGCGCCGGCGCAAGGCGCATCACGCCGTTTCCACACCCATCGTCCAGACATCGAATTACAGCTTCGACAGCATGGACGAAGTGGTCGAGTTTATGAAGGCCAAGGGCGAAGGCCGCATCATCCGCGAACAGGAATACGGTCGCTACGGAAATCCGACCCAGCAGGAAGCCGAGCGCAAGCTGGCGGCCATCGAAGGCGCGGAGCGCGCCATCATTTTCTCCACCGGCATGAGCGCGGTGGTCATGACCTTGATGGCCTACATGAAACCCGACGGCCACATCATCTTCACCAGCGATTGTTACCGGCAGACGCGCGATTTCGCGACCAAACTGCTGACCAAATTCGGCATCCAGACCAGCCTCGTGGCGCCGAATGCGGCGGCCATTCAAGCAGCCGTCCGCCCGAACACGAACATTATTTTCACAGAGTCGCCCACGAATCCGTATCTGCGCGTGCTGGACATTCCGGCGATCGTCAAGGTCGCCAAGCGGCACAAAACCCTGACGATGATTGATGCCACACTGGCAACACCCTACAACATCAAGCCGTTGGAGATGGGCGTGGACCTCGTCATCCATTCCGCGACGAAATATCTGGCCGGCCACAACGACCTGCTGGCGGGCGTCACGCTCGGCGGCCACGAGCAATTGGAGGAACTCAACAAGTTGCAACGCATGATTGGCTCGATGGCCGGGCCGTTCAGTTGCTTCCTGCTGGAACGCGGGCTCAAAACCTTCGGTCTGCGCATGGCCCATCACAACGCCGCCGGCCTGGAGGTCGCGCGTTTTCTGGAATCGCATCCCAAAGTCGAGCGCGTCTGGTATCCGGGCTTGAAATCGCATCCGGATTACCGTGTCGCCAAACGCCAGATGCGCGGCGCCGGCAGCGTGATTACCTTTCTCGTGAAAGGGGACGGCAAGGCGACGCGCGAATTCATTGACCGATTGGAATTGTTCCTCATCACGCCGAGTCTGGGCGGCTCCGAAAGCCTCGTCACCCAGATGTCAACGATGTCATTTTTCGATTACTCGGCCGAGTATCGCGAGAGCATCGGCATGGTGGACAACTTGGTGCGCATTGCGTTGGGCCTCGAAGACATGCGCGACCTGATTGCCGACCTTAAGCAGGCGCTGGATCGGGCTTGATCGCTGAGGTGTAATTCGGTAGGGTCATCGCGCTGCGATGACCTCCGGCCCGTTCAGGGCCGGAACGAAAGGCCCCAGCCATACCACACCCTTTCGAGTCATCCCCGTTGCACCGCCGGACGCGCCGCCGACCCTACCATTAAACCCGACGCAATGGTCACGATTTTCGGTAGGCTCAACGTGTTTAGCTTTGATACGCCTCCATCCTTCTGCAAACTCCCCGACTTGCCGCCGCGCCAGTTCGGCGATAAAACAAGCAGCCATGAACGCGGCCAATGATGATCTGCTTCGAGGGGTGGAACTGGCTCTGGCCGGCAAATGGGATGCCGCGCATCAATTGGTTCAGCAATACGAAAACGACGCCACGGCGGCGTGGATTCACGCCGTGCTGCATAAAATCGAAGGCGACCTGGGCAACGCCCGCTATTGGTATCGGCGCGCCAACCGGATGGATCACGTCGAAGACGAACCCCGCGCGGAATTAACCGCCATCCAAACCGAACTCCGCCAATGATCCGGAGGGACGAGTTTTCAGTTCAACCGGGAGTTGCGCGTCAAAATGATTTCCTTTGATTTGGCGGCAATTTGGCCTATACCAAAACATTGTCCCATGAAAAAACAAATCCTTCTCTCCATTTGCCTCGCCATCTCCACCCTGATTACGGGAAATCTCCGGGCGGAACAACCGGCGGTCATCAAGGTTGACCTCGACAAAAAAATCGCGGACGT
This sequence comes from Candidatus Sulfopaludibacter sp., assembly GCA_035508155.1. GTDB lineage: Bacteria > Verrucomicrobiota > Verrucomicrobiia > Limisphaerales > UBA11358 > UBA11358. The sequence continues at coordinate 14,507 of DATJNM010000010.1, forward strand.
GGATCCCAACATCTACGGCGGTTTCCTTGAGCCAATACGCACTGTGGTTTATGGCACGATTTATGACCCCAAATCTCCCTTGGCGGATACGAACGGGTTCAGGACGGATTTTATTCAACTGGTCAAAGACCTGCACATCCCGGTGGTGCGGTGGCCCGGCGGGAATTATGTCTCAGGTTACAATTGGGAGGATGGAATTGGCCCGAAGGACCAGCGTCCAGTCCAGCTCGACCTGGCGTGGAATCAAATTGACCACAATCAGATGGGCACGGATGAGTATGCAAAATTCTGCAGCCTCATCGGCGCGGAAAATTTTGTTTGCATCAACGCCGGCCTGGGGACGCTGGACCAGGCGAGGTATTGGATCGAATACTGCAACTACCCGAAAGGCACTTATTATTCCGACCTCCGCCGGAAGTATGGCAATGAGCAACCATTCAACGTCAAATACTGGTCGCTCGGCAACGAAATTGACGGCCCCTGGCAACTCGGCCAGAAGGACGCCGAGGACTACTGCAAGTTTGCGCTCGAAGCCGCCAAAGCCATGCACCTGGTGGACCCCAACGTGAAATTCATCGCCGACGGCGCGTCCAATTATCAGCCCGACAACAAGTGGATGGCATGGAACGATTATGTTTTGCAGCACATGGCCGGCAGCATTGATTACCTGTCCGTTCACCGATACTTCCAAAACGCGCTGAACGGTGACACCCAATACCCCGACGTGATTTCCATGGGGTTGGAGATTGATCAAAAAATTGACGTGATCAAGGCCGAGATCGAAAAGGCGATGGCGAATTCCAACTCCAAACGCCCGATTTATATCTCCTTTGACGAATGGTCCCCGGGCTTTGGACCCCGAGGCGCCAACTTGACCGGCTCGCTCATGGTCGCCCAGCACCTGAACTCCTTTATCCGCCACGCCGACATCGTCAAGATGGCGAACATCACCATGCTTTCCAGCCTCGTGGGCACTTCGCCCGATGGCGATTACAAGAATGCGCTGTATCAGGCCTTTTACCTGTATTCCAACAACGCGCGCGGCACGGCTCTGGATGTGCAGGCCGACTGCGAAAAATACCAGAACAAATTCTTCCATGACGTACCCTATCTCGACGTGACCGCGGTGCTGAACAGCGACACCAAAAATCTGGTCGTCAACGTGGTCAACCGCAGTGAAACGAAAGCCATGACCGCCGACCTCGTATTGCAGAGCGGAGAATATACCGGCAGCGCCACGGTAAAGGAGATCAACGCCGCGTCCGTCACTTCAACGAACACCCGGACCAACGAAGCCGTCGCCATCGCCACCCGGGAAATCCAATTCAGCGGCCACGACATCAAATACAACTTCCCGTCGCATTCATTCACCCAGATGTTGATTCCCGTCAAATAGGCCACCCATACAACGCCAGAGTGCGGAACTGGCCCGCCATCCAGGCGGAATTAACCTCGGCTTGCCGTGACGAATCCCGTTGAGCGGCAGAAGGCGGGAGTCCCCAAACTTCTGACACTAATTCTACGAATTTACAATGAAGGCGCAAACCGAAGCCCTGTAAGGGCGAAAGATATTAGTCCGAGGTTACCCCTGTTAGCATTTGACGAATTTAATCTCGTTCGCCTGATGGCCCAAGTCATGGAGCTTGTTTTTGATTAAGGTTTGGTTTCGAGCGTTGTCGACTAAGCTCAGGTGATCTTCGAATTCCTCCGGAAATCCGATCACAAAAGTTCCGGTTTCAAATGACACCGGCATTCCATTGACTAGGTATGACCGGGTAAATGGGCTGACCTTCCCCACGGCTTCAATTAGTTTCGTCCAGACTTCGGCAAGGTTCTGAACTTCTTTGGAAGGTGGTCCGAGTGTCGGTTCAGCAACAACAGGTCGCGACGCAATTTCTTTTATCGCAGCACGAATTCGCTCACCGCCATCAGTGTTTCCTGATGCCGCGATAGGCAACGCATTTTCTAGCATTCCTTTGAGGGAGGAAATATCTACGGATGAAGGGTCCTTTTTATATGCGGCATACGCTGCTAATGCCTCGGAACCAATATAAACGTCATCTAATTCATAATCAGGATGCTCTATATGCAAATGACTGAATGTATCGTGGGCTTGCAGGGGCTGTTTAAGTGCAAATTGCATGTATGCGAGGTTGGCTTTCAAAAGTGGATAATTCGGGTCAAGTGCGATGGCGCGCTGGATATGAGCAAGAGCAAAATCCGAATTACCTAGCTCAAATGCACAAAGTGCCACTTGATTTTCAAAAATCGAGTACTCAATTCCCAACTTGTGGAGCGCTTCGTAGTCAACCAAGGCGTCCGCTAGCGTCTTTTTGCTGCGATGGTATGAAATCACTGCACTCGCAGTTCTTGCTGAGAATGGGACGATCTGCCTTTCATCGGATAGTAGGCTTACCGCAGCATAACGGGCGTAAGTTAGAGCATGCTTTGGGTCGAGCTTGCTCTGGTCTCCGTCGGGGGATTTCTGATTCATTCCTGTCGTGAAAACACCGACAGTAAATTCGACGAGGTGTGACATCGTTGTCGACGCATCCTGGATGGTCTTGCGAATTATTTGGCCGAAACTAGCCTTCGGATCGATCTGTGCGGCAACTGCAATTTTATCTGATTCTATCTGACAAACCTTTGCTGGCAGCGGAAACGTTTGCCTCACCGCCTCAAACAAGCCCGCCAGAGCACGATTTACGAATGCCGTGCCACGCGCTCTTTCAGTCGCCAACGTATTGCGGATGGAAAAGACGGCAGCAATTGGTCGCCGTCCACTTGAAGCAATAGTCTCAATATATTTGTTTAGTTCCTCAACCTGAGCCGCGCTCACGACAGATGCTTTCGCTTCGGGCGAGACCAAGTGATAAATCGAGCCGAGCGGAATCTGTTCTAAAATTGAGCCTTGCGGAAATCGCTCGACAGTTTTTCCCGCAATTGTGCAAAATGAAATTTCCTGCTGCACATCGAAAGCCACAATTCTTCCAGAAGAAAATCTGGGATACGTTCCTAACCGTTTTTTGCTACGACCATCGGATGAGACAAACGCTTTCTCTCCGGTGAAATCGGGATGATAAACATGGAATTCTTGACCCACCTTGACGCCGACCTGTGAACCAATATCAATCGTCACGATATCGGTTTCTTGATGATGTTCAATCACCGTCCCGAATCGGTCGAGAATCTCCGGAAAATAGCGAACAGTATTACGACCGCCGTTTTTTGCCCTGTACAGCGCCGCATCGGCTTCACGGCGTAGTTCGGTTATAGTTGCCGTCAGATTATCGGAACTTCGGAACCTCAAAGCCGAGAGACCGACGCTTGTGGTAACCCTCCGCTCGCTCACGTGTGGAAGCTGCAAAATACCATTTAATGCCGGGTCAGCTAAAATCGCCCACTCTGCATCTGTTGGGAGTTCGTGCTCAGAAACTGAGGTTCTAATCCGCTCGGCAATTTCCTTGTACTGTTGTGGCTGCAATTCACCTGAGGCGACAATCAAAAATTCCTCACCTCCGCTCCGCCCGACTTCAAGGTTGATGGCAGGACCAAATTCACGTTGCATGGAGCTCAGAGTTTTTTCTAATCGATGTCCAAAGCACTTTAGGACCAAATCACCATAATCATGCCCGTATGAATCGTTGATTTGTTTGAAATGATCCAGGTCAAGTGCTATCAACCCGACCGACGCGACCGGCTTAATCTCCGCATCAGCGGGACTCGAACCACCGCGTGAGGCCGAAGCCTCAAAAACTTCCTTAATTCTTCGTTCGAGCAGGTGGCTATTTAACAAGCCGGTGAGGCCGTCATATGTCGCATCAAACTCCACATTGGCTCTTTTTAGCGCCTCGCCTACGATCTTCTGAATTCTATCCCTTGTCGTTTTCTTTGTAGGTGAAAGTGACTGCGTCACGAGGACGGCACCGACGGGCATTATTGGGAAAAATGCCTCAATGCCGTTTCTTCTTCTCCAATGTGTTGCCCTCGTCAGAGTAAGGTCCAGAGTTCTTTTTATAGTTTCATCCTCAACTTGTGCAGAATCGGAACGAACCCAATTTGAAGACGATTTTCGGTAAATATCGTAACCATGAACTATTTTGGCGAGGTCGTCTTCTTCACCAAGAATTTTCAAAAACAGATTGTATCGTTTCAGTTGCATTCCTGAATAGACGTGTCTAGCAAGTTCCTAATCGTGCGCTCCAGCATTCTCAATACGATCTTAAGCCACACTTACTTAACGCCATAACAAGGCTAGGAGATCACCATGTGATCGTCAACGCTACATTTTTCCAACGCGCGTCCCTAGTAGTCTGATGTTTTGGTCGGTTGTTCGAGACGGAGGGAGGGTTTTTTGTGGAACGTTTTTCCCGGATAGCCGCTGCGCTTCAACCTTGGGCAATTATCTTTCGCCCTGTCAGAACTTCGGTTTCCACCTTCACATCAGGCTTATCAGCTCGCCAGTAGCCTCGTCCGCCTGCATCTGCGTTAATCTGCGTCCATCTGCGGTTAAGAATAATTCTACATCCCGGCGCAGATGCAAATGGGATTGCGGTCGCCATAGACGTTGTCAATGCGGCCGACGGCGGGCCAGAACTTGAAATCGCGCAGGCCCGTCACCGGAAACGCCGCCTGTTCGCGCGAATACGGGTGGTTCCAGTTGTCGGCGGCAATCATGTCCACGGTGTGCGGCGCGTTTTTGAGCAGATTGTTCTTCGTGTCGGCCGAACCGTTTTCCACAGCGGTCATTTCCGCGTGAATGGCAATCATTGCATCGCAGAAGCGATCCAGCTCGTACTTAGACTCGCTCTCCGTCGGCTCCACCATGAGCGTGCCGGCGACGGGAAACGACAGCGTCGGCGCGTGAAAGCCATAATCCATCAGCCGCTTCGCCACGTCCTCGGCGGTGACACTGTGAAACCCGCGCAGATCGAGGATGCATTCGTGCGCGACCAAGTCGTGATTTTTGTAAAGCGTCGGGAAGTATTTCTCCAGCCGCTTG
>DATJNM010000011.1:0-39377 GCA_035508155.1 Candidatus Sulfopaludibacter sp.
TGGCCTTTAATGGTCGCCAGCACCAGCTTTCGCAGGCTTTGTATCGGCAATTATTGCCAGGACTTAAGCTGCGAAAATTGCCTGCCCGGGAAATCTCAATCACTCCAATCCTGTTTATCTTATTGATTCCCATGGCTATGCGCCTGTTTTTGTGGGCCAGTAGCCGACTCAGGATTCCCGGCGGCAGAACAGTGGCAGATCGGGTCGCGCGCTTCCCCCTGGCAAACGTGGTCACTGAACACTCACGGAGGGGGGAATAAAATCTGCCGCGCGGGGGATTTTCTGGTCGGTTTCCGTATGGTTTCATGCTGGCTCCTTCATTCAGCTATGTCGGTCGCTAAACCTTTGTTTCCGGATGCGTGCGCCCGGATGGCCATCTCAACCGTCCGGGCGCGCGTATTTGGCCGGGCAAATTTTAGCTGAGCAGCTTCAGCACGATCTGCGGCAGTGCGTTCGCCTGGGCCAACATCGCCGTGCCGGTCTGGACGAGGATGTTTTCCTTGGCATAGTTCGTACTTTCCTGCGCGACGTCCACGTCCATGATCTGGCTGTTCGCCGCCGACAAGTTGTTGTTCAACGTCGTGAGTTGATTGCTGTAATCCGTCAGCGTCTCTTCGTTCGCGCCCAGGCTGGCGCGGTCAGTGGCCAATTGTGCGATGGCCGCGCTCACCGCCGCCAACGCCGTCATGGCACCGCCGGTGGTGCTGATGTCCTGCGTTGACAGGCCGGAATAAACCGTTGCCGTCAGGTCAACGCCCTTGTTGACATAGACGCTGCCGTTGCTGTCCACCGGCACGTTCAGATTGGCGCCATTGAACAGGCTGACCCCGTTGAAGTTCTGGGTCGCCACGTTGTTGACATACTGGGCCAATGTGTTGAACTCACCCTGATACAAGGCGCGGTCACTGTCAGACTTGGTGACGTCCTGGGCCTGCACTGACAGTTCGCTCATACGATCCAGGGCGCTGGACACCTGCTGGAGGTAACCGTCCTGGGTTTGATTAAAGGAAATCGCGTCGCCAACGTTGTTCGCCGCCGCCGTATTATTTCCCATTTCTGCCACCAGGTTCATTGAAACGGCCAGGCCGGCGCTGTCGTCTGCGGGCGAATTGATTTTTGAACCGGAGGACAAACGCGCCAGTGACGCGCTCAATGCCGATTCGGATTGTCCCAGCAACGTGGCCGTTGTCAGGGCTGATATATTAGTATTGATGACCATAACTCTTTCCGTGAGTCGCCCCGTGACGGGGCATTGATTTTGCACGGCGTCCGTGCCGCGGATGAACCGATTCAAGGGCGGCTCACCGGTTGGCCCTGTCAGCTCTTTTTGGCGGCTGACCGCCTGTCTTGCGACACTCCATACATCGGAAGAGTTGGCCGGGAGTTAAGAAAAAAATGTCCGTTTGGATTATCCAACTGCCATCCGGTTGCTGCCCTGAAATTAGAGCGGGTGGCTGGGGGGAGACGGAATCGGACAAAACTCCCCCACCTGTTGTGGGACTAGGGCGTTTTCGTGTGCTGCTCAAGCTTAACTAGCCGTACCCGGTGAACTTCGGGTAACAATCACTGGCAATTTTTCGGGGCTTTATATCTGAAACTCCACCCATCTGACATTGCCGGCTTTCTGGCGCTCCTGCGGCCTTGTCTTGATTCTGCGGGCTAGGCATGGTCCTTAGGCTGGCCGCCATCGCCCATGCCGACGTGGTCGAGAAAAGGTTGTGGCATATCAGCAGGCGGTGGCGTTCATCCCTCGCCGCTCTTGCGCCAGGCGCCAGGCGTGACTCCGGTTTCGCGTGCGAACGCTCGTGAAAACGAAAACTCGGATTCGTATCCCACCGCTGCAGCTACTTGCGCCAGCGTGTCGGACGATTCCCGCAACCGTTGGCCGGCCAAAAGCATTCTCCAGCGGGTCAGATAGCTCATGGGCGGCAGGCCGACGGTGCTCGTGAATCTTTCCGCAAAAGCCGAGCGCGACAGGCAAGCCTCCTTCGCCAGTTCTTCGGCGGTCCATGCGTGCGCGGGCCGCAGGTGCAGCACACCTAACGCGCGCGACAGCGATGGGTCGCGCAGCGCGGCCAGCCAGCCGGTCGCGTTGCCGGGAAGCGCGGCGATGTATCCCCGCACGGCTTCGACGAAGAGCATCTCGGACAGGCGCGCGAGAATTTCCTGCGAGGCGGGCCGGCGCGCGGCGTGTTCGCGGGCGGCGTAGCGGAAGGAACTTTCCGCCCATTCGGCGCACGGTCGTCCGTGCAGGTCAGCCACGAGCAAGGCCGGCAACGCGGTGAGCAGTGGATGATCGCGCACTGCGGTCGCGAGGAAGCCGCATACGAAACGGTTCTTCACCTGCCGGCCCGTTCCGAAATCCAAGCGCGCGAGCACATCTTCCTCCGCCTTGCGAATCAACGGTCGCGCGTCTATTGGCGGCATCGCCACATCACTGCCGAGCAGGTGCGGGTCGTTGCGACTGAGCAGAATGATGTTGCCCGGTCCTGCCATGCGTAGCGGTTCGCCTCCCACGCGCACTTGCATGCGTCCATCCAGCACATAGTGAAACGCGACCAAACCGCCGTCGGCCTTGACGCCCGGTCCGCAATCCGCCGGCACCAGCTGCGAACGCACACACCACGGCACACGAAAGATCGATTCCAGAAACATCCCGCCGGAAAAGCGTACTACGCGCAGGAGATCAGAAAGTGCATCCATGATCAAAGAAACTGTGCCGGCGTTTGGGCCAAAACATCCGGCGTCCTAACCATTTCACGCAGTCCGCATTGCGTGTAGAGTTTCGCGCGTTGCCGGACGAATCGGCCGCGAATGCAAACTCAAACCATGACGATAAACCATTATGTTGAATAACGCCACGATTGACAAGTTCAAGGCTGGCTTGGGCGGTGAGCTAATCCAGCGCAGCGACCCGCATTATGAAGAGGCCCGCAAGCTCTACAACGGCATGATTGACAAGCGGCCGCTCCTGATTGCTCGCTGCGTGGATGTCGCCGATGTCATCTCTGCCGTGCGCTTTGCGCGGGAGAACGATCTCCTTACTGCCTTGCGGGGCGGCGGCCACAACGGGCCCGGACTCGGGAGCTGCAACGACGGGCTGGTGATTGACCTCTCTCTGATGAAGGGGGTGCGCGTCGATCCCCGAAACCGCACCGTGCGGGTGGAAGCCGGTTGCACGCAGGGCGGCGTGGATCACGCGGCGCATGCCTTTGGATTGGCCGTGCCCGCGGGCATTGTCTCGACCACAGGCATCGCGGGCCTCACGCTCGGCGGCGGTCACGGCTATCTCTCGCGAAAATTCGGTTTGACGATTGACAACCTGCTCGAAGCAGATGTTGTGTTGGCCGACGGGAGCTTGGTGGTCGCCAGTGCGACGGAGCACGAGGACCTATTCTGGGCCTTGCGCGGCGGAGGCGGGAATTTCGGCGTCGTGACGAGCTTCCTCTACAGAGCGCACCCTGTGCGCATAGTCTATGGGGGCCCGATCTTCTGGGAGCTCAATGACGCGGCACGGGTGATGAAGTGGTACCGGCAGTTTCTGGCGCAGGCGCCGCTAGACCTGAGTCCGTTCGTGCATCTAGGGACTGTGCCCTCAACGGACCCGTTCCCCAAAAGTATTTGGGGCAAGAAGACCTGTGGTTTGGTCGTCTGCTACACCGGGCCGCTGGAGAAAGCCGAAGAGGCGGTCAAGCCCATTCGCCAAGAGCTGCCTCCGCCCATCCTCGACTGGATGGGGCCCATGCCGTTCCCAGCCCTGCAAAGTTTGTTCGACCCGCTGCTTCCCAAGGGCATGCAGTGGTACTGGAAAAGCGACTTCGTCAAGGAGTTGCCCGACCGGGCGATCGAGTTGCATGTTGCGCACTTCGGCACGGTGCCGACGGAGCATTCGATTGCGCACCTCTATCCCATAGACGGCGCGGTCCACAAGGTGGGGCGACATGAAACCGCGTGGAACTGCAGGGAGGCGACGTGGTCCTTGGTCATTTGTGGCATTGATCCCAACCCGGCGAACGCGCAGGCGCTCTAGACTTGGGCCAAAGAATACTGGGACGTCATCCATCCGTATAATCTAAAGGGTGCCTACCTCAATTTCATGATGGAAGAAGGCGAGGATCGTATTCGCGCCACATACGGCGACAACTACGACCGCCTGGCTGCCATCAAGAAGAAGTACGACCCGACGAACTTTTTCCGCGTGAACCAGAACATCAAACCGGCCTGAGACGCAATCATGCACGCGCCCGTGCATGGACTGCGGCTTAATAATAATTTTGGTTAAAAATATGAAAACCATGACCACAGTGATAATCCAGTACCCGCTCCCGCCGGGGGCACCCATAGATGCAGTAAAGGGCGGATTCACCGATGTTGCGCCATTTTTCCAACGTCCGCCCGGTCTGCTCCGAAAGTATTTTCTCCTCTCGGACGACGGCGCGATCGGTGGTGGTGTGTATCTTTGGACCGCACGGCAGACGGCGTATGATTTTTCCGAGGCGACCATCCGCCCGATGATCAAAGAGAGATTCCACGTCGAGCCGTCAATCACCTATTTCGAGACGCCTGTCATCGTAGACAACGTTTTGTCTCAGATTCTATCCTGATTTGAACCTCCCCCAAAGCGCAGCGTCGGTTTTGAATTGCGGTGTTCCCTTGGAAGGTGTCACCGGTCTAACAACGATAGAATGAGTTGAGGGCGGAATCGTCCGAATCCGTTGAGAGGAACTATAACGTAACGTGGTTCTGTTTGTAAGCGTAAGAACCATGCGTGATCCGGTGTCTGGGGACCAAACTCTGTGTGTGAAACTGTATATAAACAGGATTCGGTCGAAGCAAAAATCCAACGTCAAGGAGGCGTTTGTATCCGGTAAAACCGCTGGGGCTGGCCGGCCGCGTTGGGGTCCACAATCTGGAGGACCCCGCCGGAACCGGACACATTGGTGATCACCAGTGTATTCCAGAAGTTGCCGGTCAGATTGCTGCTCCATTCCACATCGTAAGAACCCAGCGGAACACCGGTAAAGTACAACGCAATGCCCGGGCCGACACTTTGAAGGGTGATCAGACCCGGAGTGGCCAGCGCCTGTTTGATGGCCTGCAACAAAGGATCCGATTGGCCGTTCTGATGGTCCTGCGCAAGTTCCCAAATCATCACGCCTCCGAGCCCATGATTGCGAGCGTAGCTGACTTTCGACTGGCAGGTGCGCTGATCGTCGTAGGAAATGAACATGTCGTTCGCCGGGTTCGCGTTGCTGATGCTGAGATAGGCAGCCTGCGCGCTGTTGTCCCAATGGTAAAGATTTGATTGATAATAGCTGGCGATGATCGTGTTGTAAGCCGACTGGTTCATCGAAGGCGCCGCGGTCCAAGACTGGCGCGGTTGCGTGACACCGCCGGTGCTCGTGCCGGCGCCGCCCTGCCAGATGTCGCCGTAGAAAGCGATGCCGATACCCAATTTGGCGGGCGAGACGCTGTTGGCGATGAAATTGCTGACCGCTCCGTCCACCGACGGGACCAGACCGCCGGTGCTGGGGAAGCGGTAGCCGCCGTCGTAAATCGGCGAATTGAACCACGTCACCCAGCCCGGGTAGGGACCGGATAAGTCGTAAGTCTCGATGTTAATCTGGTCGAACTGATTTTGAAGTGAGGCATACATGGTATATTCCTGATTTGGCGGGTCAGGCGGATACGCGTACGCGGCGACAGTCAACAGCTTGTGCTGGGGAAAAGCGTTCAGCGCCGAGCGCAGGCTGTTCACCAAATTCGTGAATTGCCCGGTGTCGGCGGCGGTCAGCGGTTCCCAGTCCAGGTCGATGCCGTCGTAGCCGCGCGTGGCCATGAAATTCGTCAGGTTGCTGACGAACACCGCCAGGGTGGAATTGCTGGTGGCGGGCAGAAAATCAGGTTCACTACTGGCGCCACCCACGCAAATCAGCACCGGTTTGCCGGCGGCGTGCGCCCGCGCAACGATGTCCGTGGAGTTGGCGAGCGAGACGCTGTTGGCGCTGCTGTTCAGGCTGCCATCGGTGTTGGGAATGACCGAGAAATGAATGACATGCGTCAGCGCGGTGAAATCAATGCTGGAGGCAGGCATGGAACTTTGTTCCCATCCCGGATAATAGCCTGTGTTCCAAAGGTCCGCCGATGCAACGAGCGAAAAGAGGGATAACCCACAAATCCAAACAAGGACTCCTTCATTCCGGGAAAAGCGTTTTGCCTTAAAACACATGCACGACAAAGAGTATCAATTCTCCCCCCTCCAAAGTTGCTCAATTTCGTATGGTCGTCACGCTTTGCAATTTGTAAAAGTCCGGGTTTGGTGGGACGTTGACATTTCCCGGCACCGGCCATCTACTACGCCCATCTCTCAGGATGTAAATCTCAGAATGCCCATCCACAAACGAAAGCCCGTAGCCTCGATTATGCCTTGTCGCCGGAAAGTCGGCGAAGGGACGTGTGCTGGTCATATCGACCCAAAAGAAGCCATCGTTGATGCTGTTCTCATGTTCATCAATCAGATACCAAGTTCGGGATGGGTACCGGACATCGGTATCCTTTATAAAAACGCGAAAAAACGTTGCGCCAGATACCCCAAAGATGCCGCTGTACGCATGGGTGCCTCCGATCCAACCGTTCATTGAATAACTGCGCACCCGGGGAAGCCCACCGGTCCTGCTGGGATCCGCCGGGCAATGGTACACTGCCAAACTTTTATTGTAGGGCCAGAAGGTGCCCAATTCGTCACAAAGAACATTGGTAGAGTCAAGCACGCCGGGCGTGACCTGACCGTAAGTGCCAACCTGGTCACTCATATCTCCCAAGACCCAAGAGCCCACATCCGCGCTGGCGGTCGGATTATTCGAAGCGAACATCTCGCCATTATCGCCACAGTACTGGATGCCGCACAGGTTTAATTGCCTAAGGTTGTTCAGGCATTGCATCTGGACTGCCTTCGATTTGGCTGCGCTCAGCGCGGGAAGGAGCATGGCAGCGAGGATGGCAATGATGGCGATCACGACCAGAAGCTCGATGAGCGTGAAAGCAACCTCCCGACGACCGGCAATATCTCTGGCAACTTTTACCTTCATTGTCTTTGCGATTCCTACTGTCTGCCGGGGCAACCGTCGCCCCGGCAGGCAGATGCAACATTCACAACTCATTACTGCAATTGGGCCCGATAGAACAGTCGCGACGCCGCGCTTACAGAGTTCGTATAAGGCGACGTTGGCACGCCGCTAACATTAGTATAAGGCCCCGAGACGCTCGTGGCCGATTGCAGTGTGCCTGCGCCCCAGGTAATCACGACATTGGTGCCATATTGCACAGCCGTCAGACGGGTCGTATTCAGGAAGTGATTCTGAATCTGTTGCGGGCTGAGCACATAGTTATAGACCGCTACGTCACCAACTCCGCCATCCCAATCACCAAAAACTCCGTCACTCCGGATGGCAATGGTCAGCGGACCGGCGGCATTATTGGGATCCCCATTGATGCCGTTCTGAACAAAGCCGACGCCTTGCACACTTTCGGTGAGCACGAGTCGGTTGTTCGAGTACCAGTTCATGTTGGTGCCATCGTCAGTCAGCACCATGTAATACCAGGTGCCGGGCACGATGGGATTGTCGGTGAACTCGCTGCTGAAGCTGCCATTCGGACCGCCATTGAATATGTTCCAAGTCCAAACGTTCGCCGGGGCAGCGTACTGGTAAATATTCCAGCCCGTGAGGTTGGCGCCCATGTTGGGATTGGCCTCGGACGAAATCGGCGTAAGGAAGTTGGGGGAAAGCGAGGTGGGCTGGATCCAGAATTCGTACGACCACGGACCCGAAACCGGATTGATTTCCAGTGCGTACGGAATCGTCACAACCGCGATATTGGTAACATGGATCATGGTATCGGTGTCATGCGGAACGCCACTCGGATAGCTGAAGGTCAAATAATTTGTTCCCGAATAGGCACCGTCGAAACTGCCGGCATCATCCAACACGTTGGTGCCGCTCTTTTCATCCAAACGCCAAAAGGCTACCGGATGGTCTGCCATGACGACGGTGGAATATGCGTTTGTGGGCGCCGAGCTGGTGCGGGCGATGACGGTCAGGCTGGCCTGACTGCTGGCCGCGCTGCCATAAGGGTTGGTCACCTGCGCATAATATAGAGTTCCATTTTGCGAATTTTGGACGTTCGACAGCCACAGAGTGTCACTGGTAGCACCGGTGATTGTTCGGTCCACCGCATTGGAGATGCTGTGCCACTGATAGGTGATCGGCAGAGCGCCGTTGGCAACCGCCCGGAAGGCGGCATAACTGCCCGCCCGGCGGGTAATGGAATATGGATTGTACACTATGTTCAAATTGGTCTGAACGGTGAGCGTCACCGTGTCGCTGTTTGTGCTCCCTGCGGAATTGGATGCCGTCACATAAAACATCGCCCCATTATCACCGGGATAAACCGGCGTGATGGTGTAGTTATTGTTGGTGGCATTCGGTATGGAACCGCTTCCAACTCTCGTCCATTGATAGGATATTGGCGCCGTGCCGAGGGCTTGGGAAGTGAATGTCACCGGTACGCCGGCGTACGAGTTGGTGGACACCGGCTGTACATTAAACGACGGCGGCGTCGGCAACGCCCGAATCTCGTTGGTCCCGATTGCATAGTGATTAGTGACCTGCGTCGCATTCAACGCATAGTTGTAAATGGCGACTTCATCCACATATCCATCATAGGGAATCTGCCCGGTATTCGGGCCTTCGCCCATGAGTAAATCCGAAGCTGGCCCAATCCCGGGATTGTTATAGTATGTCGGGTGAGCGAATGTGCCGAAGGCAGCGCCATTGACGTAAAAAACTGCATTGGTGCCATCATAGGTGAGGACCAAGTGAGTCCATTGGCCTAACGTGACAGCGGGTCCATTACCGACAAAACCCGGGCTGGGTCTCAGGCTGAATGACCAGGTGCTCGCGGGTCCCGGCGTCTGATAAAAGTTCCACCCGGCCGAATTGGCATAGGGAGCCGGTTGATTATACTCCATATTGTCGTCCAGAGGCACTTCATAACCGCCCGGTTGCTTGGTGGCTTGCACCCAAACTTCGGCGGAAAATGGCGCTCCGTTTGTACCGTCAATTGTGGGGTTTATTGTTGCATTCCACGGAACATCAATATTGCCCTGTCCGATGCCGGTGGACGTTGCGAACAGCGCGGAATTAGTGTCAATGCCCGGCAGCCCCAACTGCGGGTAAACAGTAATGCCATCTATTTGGGTGACGTAGGTGACGTAGCCGGTAAAACCGTTGCCTGAAGCATCGGCCACAGTGCTGGATCCATTCGGTTCTTCCAGTTCATAGTAAGCTACCGGATGATCCGCCAGGATGGTAGAATGATAATCGGCGCTCGCCGTGCGCGCGCCCAATAATGCGAATGCCGCAGCCAGTGGCAGCGACATGGACCTCCAAGTGACCAAATTTATTGTTGATTTCATATATGGTTTGCGTTTTTGGTTGTGAACTCCCGCCTGTTACGTCTGACGATTAAAAGCAGGCATCAAATTGGCCTGTTTATCTGTCCCATTCATGTGCCTACTGTAAAGAGAAGGCGCGATTGGCGTCTATCCCCTGTTTTGGGGGGGATGCCGGAAGGAGGTGGGTGCAGCGCGGGCTTCCGGCCGGGATTATTTTTCCAAATACCGGATGACGGCCTCCGTGCGGGTGCGCACCTGGAGCCGTTCGAAAATGTTTTTGATATGGCCATGCACGGTCCAGAGACTGATCCCCATGGCCTGCGCGATTTCCTTGTCCACACAACCCTTGCTCAAAAGTTCCATCACTTCCCGTTCACGATGGGTCAGTTTGGCCAGCGCCAGGCTGTCGTGACCGGAATGCAGTTGCAGCAGTTCCTGGAAATAATATTTCACCCGCAGCAGGAAATCCTCGGTCATCAGTTCCGACCGGCTGGCAACCTTGAGGATGGGTTCCAGCAACCGGTCCGGCTTGACCCGTTTGACCAGATAACCCACGGCCCCGCCGGGCGTGGACACAAACATCTGGTCACCATCGGCGTGAACCGAATAGGTGAGGGCCGGCACGCCCGGTTGAAGGGAGGTGACCGTGCCGGCGGATTTGAAGCCGATGCGCCCGGCCAGGTTGCGGTTCAGCAGCACCATCCGGGGCTTGTGTAACGCCAGCGCGCCGGCGAAGCCGCCCGCCGAATCGCAGGGGACGCTGGCAAATCCAGCCTGCTGATCCACGCTCCAGCACAATGCCCGGCGAATACCGGCATCCGCTTCAACCACCAGGACGCGCTGCCGATGGGGATTATCCGGTGCGGTATAAGATTCCGGTCCCGTCTGCTTTCCGACGAGGGTATGAATGGTGGTATAGGTCCACAACACCGGATTCATACACCACTCGAAACTCACAATCAGTTCGCGGGAAAATTGCCGGAAAGCGGCGTTCCAACCTTGCTTCACCGCCGTTTGATATATCTGACAGGCTTTGGTGGCGGCCATTTCTGCATGGGAGGTGCCGAGCGGAAAAAAATAGCCCGCGCCCGCATGGTCAACAAACACGGCCAAATCCTGCTCCGATTCGCCGGAGGCCGGGAAACGATAGCGTCGCAGGAGCAGGCGCGGTTGCCAATAACGCACGTCGGTCCTGGGGAAATCATTCTCCAACCGGTCTTTTTCCGGAAACCCGTCACGTGTGGCCGCCGAACCGTCGTCGGTAGATTTAATCTGCCCCAACGGACGGGCCGATTTGCTTCGGCGTTGAATGGAGGCGGATTTCATCGCAAGACGTCCCATCAAAAGATATTTGCGGAGCGGCGTCAAAGATTTTCCCGTTTGGGGAAACGGCGGAAGCCGCCAGTGGTTTGAATTGAGCTACGTGCGGTTCAAAACGGGGGCCATTTCGCCCTTGCGCCGACTTTTCTTGACGGGACGGCCATTGAAGACCGAAGCGGTTGAGCCATTGCGGAAATCCTGCCATTGCGGCTCATTCTCAAAAATCCAGCGGTAATAATCCACCTCGTGAAGGCGGCCGGCCGCGGCCTCGTCCAGGACCACGGTGCAATGCGGATGGAATTGCAACGCCGATGCAGAAATCATGCTTGTGACCGGGCCTTCAATCGCCCGCGCGACAATCTCGGCCTTGTCCTCGCCGGTCGCCAGCAACAGGCAGTGGCGCGCGTCCAGAATTGTGCCCACGCCCATGGTAATGGCGCGGCGCGGCATTTCGTCCGGCGGCGTGAACAACGCCTCGTTTTGCACGCGGGTCACCGGCGACAGCACCTTGATCCGTGTACGCGAACGAAGCGAGGAAACCGGCTCGTTGAAACCCAGATGGCCGGCCAGCCCGATGCCGAGCAATTGCAGGTCAATACCGCCGCATTGCGTGATAAGTTTTTCATAACGCTGGCATTCGGCTTCGATGTCGGCGGCGGCGCCGTCCGGCAAATGCGTGTTGCGCAGGTCCACGTTCACGTTCAGGAACAGATTGTGGTTCATATAATGCCGGTAGGAATTGCGATGGCTGCCCGGCAGTCCGACGTATTCATCCAGGTTGAAAGTGTGGCACGCGGAGAAATCCAGACCCTCCTGGCGATGCATTTGGACCAGCCGGGCATAGACCGCTTCCATCGTACGGCCCGTGGCCAGCCCAATCACCAGTCGCGGATTGCCCCGCAGTTCCCTGGCAATGACTTGTGCCACCAGATCGGTGGCGGCCTCCGCATTTGGTCGGATGACGACTTCCATAAAGTTAATATGCTAAATCCACGTTGGCCTCTGTATCAAAGGTCGTTGTTCAGATTTAATTTTATCGAACTGGCTCGCCGCAACAACCCCCTGAATTGGGGGTTGAACCGGCATGGCATCCTGTGAAAAAGTTGGCGTGTGCGACGTGTTGGCTTGACTACGCCCGAAATGCGATGAATCCATGCCGAAACTTTGTTACTCCATTTGGCCAAGCCATCGCAGACGGGAAATCATTGACTTGGGGCGGCATTCCTCCGCGCCGCAAACCCGGCTCCGTGGCAAAAACAACCGGCTGATCCTCCCTTCACTCCATTCATGAACGAGAATCACCGCGCCATTAAAACCCGATACAACCGGTTTCTCCTGTTTGTCGCCGGACTCGGGGGGTTGCTGTACGGCGTGGACGTCGGCATCATTTCCGGCGCCTTGCCGTATCTTGAGGCCACATCCGGTTTAAGCGCGGGGCAACTCTCGTTCGTCGTGGCCGCCGTTTTGCTCGGCAGCGTCATTTCCACTTTGTTCGCCGGCCTGTTATCGGAGTGGCTGGGCCGGAAAAAAATGATGTCGTTGAGCGGCATCCTGTTCGTCATCAGCATTCCGATGATTGCCCTGGCGCACGGTTATTGGCCCCTGGTTGCGGGCCGGTTGTTGCAGGGCATCAGCGCCGGCCTGATTGGCGTGGTCGTGCCGCTGTATCTCGCCGAGTGCCTTGGTGCAGCCAATCGCGGGAAAGGCACCGCCATTTTCCAATGGTTGTTAACGCTGGGCATCGTTGCCGCAGCCGTCATCGGTCTGTGTTTCAGCATCCGTGTTGATGAGATTCAAGAACTCGGTGACGCGAACAAGCTGTTTGCGTTCAAGGACACCGCCTGGCGCGGTATTTTCTGGGTCTCGCTGCCGCCGGGAATCTTATTTGTCATCGGCAGCTTTATGGTGGCCGAGTCGCCGCGTTGGTTGTTTCGCCGCGGTGAAAAAGATGCCGCGCGCGCCGCGCTGCTCTGTTCGCGCACCGATGAACAGGCGGAAATGGAGTTGAAGGAGATGGCCGAAACCATCGCCGCCGAAAAGGCCCAACTCGCTGGCGCGCAGGTCAGGGAATCGCTGCTGCGCCGCAAATACGTGATTCCCTTTTTGCTCGCTTGCATCATTCTTGCCTGCAACCAGCTCACGGGTGTCAATTCCATCATCGGTTACAACGCGACCATTCTCATCCAGGCCGGCCTCAGCGACAAAAACGCGCACATGGGCTACCTCATTCTCACCCTTGTGAATTTCCTGGCGACCATCGGCGCACTTGTCCTGGTGGACCGCAAGGGGAGAAAATTCCTGCTCTCGCTGGGGAGCGCCGGCATCATCATTTCGCTGTTCGGCGTTGGAATTTTATTCCACGAAACCGAAACACAGCGCGTGGACGTGAAAGATGCCGTGCAGGCGTTGGTTTCAACCAATCAAACGCTTGCGCTCGCGTTCAATCAAGCGGCGGCCACCCGCCTGTTGGCTGGGAAAACTTTCGGCCCCCAGCCGTCCACGCTGGTCGTCATCTATTCCTACGGTGACTTTCACGGAACGACCACGGCGATCCGCTCGGATGATGCGACGGCCAAGCCGATCGGGATTGACCGGGGCAGCGCCGTGCCGGCCCGGAAATTCGAGGCGTTGATGGAGCATCCGTTCGCCAATTATGACGCGGCAAAAAGCGCGCCGTTGCAAATTGACAACGCGCTCCTCACGCCCGTGCCCGATACGCGTACCGGCTGGTTTACGGCAATTGGGCTTTTTATCTTCATGGCGTTCTTCGCCGTTGGTCCCGGAGTCTGTGTCTGGCTGGCGCTCTCCGAATTGATGCCCACGCGCATCCGCGCCAACGGCATGAGCATTGCCTTGACCATCAACCAGGTCGTTTCGACGACCATCGCCGCCATTTTCCTGCCGACGGTTGGCAAATACGGCTACTCAACCATGTTCTTCGTATTTGCCGGCTGCACGGTCGTTTATTTCATCACCGCCGCCTTTTTCCTGCCGGAAACCAAAGGGAAAACCCTCGAGGAAATCGAGGAACATTTTGAGGGCGTAAGACAATCTGCGCAACCGGCCCCCATTTTAGCAAACGAAAAATGAAAATAAAATCCCGCATCACCGGAATTTTGTTTTGCCTGACGGCGGCAATGGCCGTTGCCGCGGACACGAACCGCCTGGCCATCATCCCATGGCCGCAAAAGGTAGCGATGGAGAACGGCATTTTCCAACTGACGCCGGACACACGCGTCTATGCCGATTTGGATTCACGCGAAACGGCAAAATTCCTGACGTCGCCGCTGCGCCAGGCCACCGGTTATCCGTTCAAAACCGGGACGGAGTTGCTTTCGGGCAAAGCCATCCGGGGCGCCATTTTGCTGACGACGAAGGGTGCCGGCACAAATCTCGGATCGGAAGGTTACGATTTGACTGTCGCGCCAGACTCGGTTGTGATTCGAGCGCCGACGCAAGCCGGTTTGTTTTACGGTGTCCAGACCTTGCTGCAATTGCTGCCGCCAGAAGTTTTTTCCTCCACCAGGGTGCGCGGCGTGAGCTGGCAGTTGTCGTGCGTGCAGATTGAAGACTGGCCGCGGTTCCGGTGGCGCGGGTTGCTGCTGGACGTGAGCCGCCATTTCTTCAACAAATCCGAGGTTGAGACAATTTTGGACGCCATGGCGCTGCACAAATTGAACGTGTTTCACTGGCACCTGACGGACGACCAGGGATGGCGGATTGAAATCAAAAAATATCCGAAGCTCACGCAAATCGGCGCGTGGCGGCCGAGCGTCGGTTTCGGTTTCGATCCAAAATCCACGACCGCCTACGGCCCGGACGGCCGGTACGGCGGATTTTACACGCCGGCGGACATTCGCGAGGTGGTGAAATACGCGGCGGCGCGGCATATCACGGTGATGCCGGAAATTGAAATGCCCGGCCATTCGACGGCGGCGCTGGCGGCCTATCCGCAATTCAGTTGCACCGGCGGGCCGTTTACCATGCAACTCACCGGTGGGATTTTCGACGGCATCTATGACCCGGCCAAACCCGAGACGTTCAAATTTCTCGATGACGTGTTAAGCGAAGTGTTTGAACTGTTTCCGGGCCAGTACGTTCACCTCGGCGGCGACGAGGTGCCGAAGGAAACCTGGCAGAAAAGTCCCGATTGCCAGGCGCTGATGAAACGAGAAGGGCTGACAAACGAGGACCAATTGCAAGGCTGGTTCATGCGGCGCGTGGAAAAATTCGTCAGCGCGCACGGCAAGACGATGGTCGGTTGGAGCGAAATTCTTCAAGGCGGACTTGCGAGCAACGCCGTGGTCATGGATTGGATTGGCGGCGCGACGGAAGCCGCCCGCGCCGGTCACGACGTGGTGATGTCTCCGACGGCCTATTGCTACCTCGATTTTTACCAGTCGAGCAATCGGGTGGCCGAGCCACCGGCCGCCACCTGGGGCGGTCCCCTGACGTTGCGCAAGGTTTATTCCTACGAGCCGATGCCGGCAAATTTGCCGCCGCAACTGCAATCACATATTCTCGGTACGCAGGGGAATCTATGGACCGAATGGGTGCCGAATTTAAAACACGCCGAATACATGATCTTTCCGCGCGAATGTGCCATTGCCGAAATCACCTGGTCATCGGAGTCGGCGCGCAACTGGGACGATTTCCTGCGCCGGCTGCGAATTCACGTGCAGCGGCTGGACCAACTCGGCATTAATTACCGCCACGCTGCCATGGAAAACCCGGAGCCGGACCCGCTCAAGTGAACTGGTCATCACCGCCCGAAATCGCCGTGATCCTTGACCAGGATTCCCCGCCCGCGTTCCGGTTCAACCGTCATTGCGTTGCCGTGCCTGGCAGCGTGAAGAAGAACGCCGCGCCTTTGCCCGGCTCACTTTTTGCCCAGACCTCGCCATCATGATTTTGAATGATGTGCTTGACGATCGAAAGCCCCAGACCGGTGCCGCCTTGTTCGCGCGAGCGCGCCTTGTCCACGCGGTAAAACCGTTCAAACACCCGGTCGAGCGCCTCGGGCGGAATACCCGGCCCGTCGTCCTGCACCAAGACCTCAATTTTACCGGTGGCGATTTTTCGTCCGCCGATGGTCACCGTGCCCTGGGTGCGGCCGTATTTAATGGCGTTGTCCACGAGATTGGCGAACACCTGTTCGAGGCGGTGTGCATCCGCCAGGGCGGTCAAATCGTTCAATTGGTTGACCAGTTTCACGTCTTTTTCCTCGGCGCGCGCCTTTAAATCGGCCAAAACCTTTTCCACCAGCGGGTGCAATTCCACCGGTTGCAGGTTCAATTTGACCCGGCCCGATTCCAGCGCGGAGATGGTGAGCAAATCCTGAATCAGCAAATCGAGCCGTTGCGTGTTGCGCTCGATGATTTTGAGAAAACGTTCCACGACTTCGGGATTGTTGCGCGCGCCGTCCAGCAGCGTTTCGACATAGCCTTTGATGAGCGAAAGGGGGGTGCGCAATTCGTGGCTGACATTGGCCACGAACTCCTCGCGGGTGCGTTCCAGTTGCTTGAGCCGGGTCAGGTCGTGAAAAACGAGGATGGTGCCTTCGCGTTCGCCGGCGGAATTGGAAATGGCGGCGGCATTGACCTGCAGCCAGCGCTCGCTCAATTCCGGCAGCTTCAGTTCATAGTCGAATACCTGGCCATCTTTCTCGACCCGTTCGACGAGGGCGGCCAGCTCGTGCACCCGCAGCGCTTCCATGATGGTTTTGCCGCGCAGCTCGATTTTCAGGCCGAACAAATTTTTGAAGGCGCGGTTGGCCAGATAAATCCGGCGGTTGCGATCGAGTAACAACAACCCCTCCAACATGCTGTTGAACAAAACCTGTTGCTGCGCCTTGGCGTCCACCGCGGTCTGCTGTTCCCGCCGCTGAAAATTCTCCATATCGGCTTGCAATTGCCGTTGTTGTTGCCGGGATCGCTGCCACCACCAAAAGTGGACCCCCACGGCAACGGCAATCGCCAGAATGGTCAGGAACGGCCACATGGCGGAAAGGATGAAGGCTGAGGGCCGAAGGCTGAAATCAGCTTGGCGCGGAAGGAAAGGACAAATCCGTTATCTTTATTCTTCGTTCTGCATTCTGCCTTCACTCCACAAACCGATAACCGACCCCGCGCACAGTGTCCAGATGCTTCGCCGCCGGGCCGAGCTTTTCCCGCAACCGGCGCATGTGGGTGTCCACGGTTCGTGTGTCAATCAGGCTGTCGTATTCCCACACATCGCGCAGCAGGTGGTCGCGCGATTGCACGCGCCCGGCGCGCTGGGCGAGCACCACCAGCAGCTTGAATTCGGTGGCGGTCAGCTCGATGGTTTTGCCCTTCCAACTCGCCACGTGCCGCGGCAGGTCAATCAATAAATCGCCAAACCGCATCTGGTCATTCGGCTTTTCGCCGTTCTGCCCGCGCGATAGAATCTTTTTGATGCGCAGCAACAGTTCCCGCGGACTGAACGGCTTGGTCAGATAATCGTCGGCGCCGAGTTCGAGGCCGAGCACGCGGTCAATTTCCGCCGCCTTGGCCGTCAGCATGATGACCGGCACGCGCGCCGTGACCGGTTCCAGGCGCAGCGTTTTGCAAATCTCAAACCCGTCCATTTCCGGAAGCATCACATCAAGCACGATCAGGTCCGGAGGTTGCGAGCGCGCTTTTTTCAGCGCCTCCGCGCCGTCCACGGCCGTGCTGACCGCGTACCCGGCCTGCTTGAGATTGAATTCCACAAGCTCGACGGCTTCCGGTTCGTCGTCCACCACTAGAATCTTAGGCTTCACCTTTGCTGGGCATAATGCGCACATCGCTGTCGTCACACAATTCCAAAATCTGTGACAACCGTGTGACGATTTAGTGACAATTCAATTTACGGGTTACGATTTACGATTTACGATTTGTCGGGCATGACAGCGTTCTGAAAGAATCGTCAGCCATCACCTGACTCGTAGATATCATGTCAGTTCCGGTCATCAATACCGCCGGGATGCGCGAATGGGAGAAGGCCACCTGGGCCACCGGCCAGACCGAGGCCAAAGTCATCCGCCGTGTCGGCGGAAAAATCGCCGAACTCGCCCTGCGCCTGACCCGGCCGGGGGATGCCATCCTCATCCTTGCCGGCAAAGGCCACAACGGCGACGACGCCCGTGCCGCAAGGGAATTTATAAACAACCGAAAGATAATTTTGCTGGAGGTAACCAATCCTGAGACGGCTTTGCCGGAGTTTCAACGCAGGACAGGCATCTTGGCTGCCCCGGTCGGGCTGGAAGCCCGTCCTGCGTTGATCATTGACGGGTTGTTCGGCATCGGCGTGAACCGGCCACTCGATCGTAGCTGGAAAGAAATGATCGCGGCAGTCACTGAATCCAAAATTCCGGTCCTGGCCGTGGACGTGCCGTCCGGCTTGAACGCGGACTCCGGCGAGTTGCACGGGACGGCGATTGAGGCGACGGTCACACTGACCGTGGGTGCTCCAAAAATCGGGATGCTCCAGCAAAACGCCTGGCCATTCGTCGGCCGACTGGAGGTGGCCGAAGATGTGGGTTTGGTGCCGTGTCCGCTTCGGGGTGAACTGCTTTGGACGTTGCCGGGCGATTTTTCCGGTTTCCCGCCGCGCCGGGGTGTTGCCGGCCATAAAGGTTCGTACGGGCATCTGGCGATCATCGCGGGCAGTTTTGGTTTTCACGGCGCAGCGGTTCTGGCTGCCCGCGGCGCGCAACGCGCGCAACCGGGTCTGATCACGCTGTTCACTCAGGAGACCATCTACCGTCCCGTGGCAGAGCAATTGCAAGCGGTGATGGTTAACATTTGGAAACCGGAAACAAAATTGCCGGAATCATCCAGTGCCGTTTTAATCGGGCCGGGTCTGGCGGCGCCGGACATTGCTGAAACGATGAAAATGCCGACCCGGAAATTTTGGCGCGATTCGAAATTGCCGGTAATTGTGGATGCCAGCGCGTTGAATTGGCTGGCGCCGCACGCCTTGCCGAAAAGGCGGATTCGGGTTGTCACGCCGCATCCCGGCGAGGCGGCACGATTGTTGGGCACGACCTCAAAGAAAGTGCAGGAGGATCGTCCAAACGCATTGCGGAAAATTTCGCGCCGGTTCGGCAATTGCTGGGTGGTGTTGAAGGGACATCAAACACTGATCGGACGGAGCACGGGCGAGATTTTTGTGAATTCATCCGGCAACCCGCATCTGGCCCAGGGTGGCAGCGGCGATGTGCTGGCGGGTTTCATTGCGGGCCTGCTGGCACAACCGGCGTTGCAGACCGATGTCGGTAAAACGCTCCGGTACGCCGTCTGGCAACATGGCCACGCAGCCGATGCGCTGGAAGCGACGCGGAAAAATTGGGTGGTGGAAGATTTGGTCGCCGAGTTGAGTAAGGCAGGCTGACACCGTGACATTTCGCTTTTGCCAGCCGCAGCATGATCGGTCAGCGTCCCGGACTGCGGCAGCCCTCCCGCCGCTTTCTCTTCGCGTCAATTCGCGAAACTCGTGGATATAAATCTGAGTTCATCCGTGTCCATCTGTGGTTGAAAGTTTCTGTGCCGTTTCCTTCACCTTCCGCAAATCCAGTTTACCGGTGCCCAGCAGCGGGAAGTTATCCACGCGGAAGAACTGGTCGGAGCGCGGTTTCCAAAGATTCGGCAAATCGCATTGCGCCAGTTTTTCCAGACACCGGGCCAAGTGTTCATCCGCCAGTTTGTGCAATACCACCAGGCGTTCTCCCTTCTTTTCATCCGGTACACCGGCCACGACAAAGGTCTGCTCGGTCGCCGCCACGAGTTCGTGCAGTTTTTCCTCCACCTTGATGTGCGGGACCATTTCGCCGCCGATTTTGCTGAAGCGGCTCTGGCGGTCGGTGATTTGCAGAAAACCATCCTCGTCAATCGCCGCGATGTCGCCGGTGCAATACCATTTCGCAGCCGGGCGGGGCGCGGCACTCCGTGCGCGCCGTTCACCAATCTTGGTTGCGGCGGCGGGCAGGAGACCGCCTGCCCTGCCTGTTTCATCGACCAGCACCTCCGCGGTTTTCTCCGGCTTGCCGAGATAACCCAGCATCACGTTCGGGCCGCTGACCAGCATCAGACCGGCCTGGCCGATCGGCAGATTTTCTCCGGTCCAGGGATTTTCCGGATCCACAATTTTCACGCTCACTCCCGGCAACGGATGGCCGATTTTCCCGCGTTTCGCGCCGATTTGTCGAAAACCCGCCGACCGGAAATCCTGCGTGTTCACCGCCACCGCCGGCGCGCATTCGGTGCAGCCGTAGCCTTCCAGCGGGCGAACGCCGAAATGTTCCTCAAACGCAGCGGCCAGCCGGTCGGGCAATTTTTCGGCGCCCGTCATCACGATGCGCAGGCTGCCGAAATCCTCAGGCGGACAACCGCGCAGGTAGAGTTGCAGGAACGTCGGCGTGGCGAGCAGAAAGGTGAGCCGGTAATCGCGCACCAGCGGGCCGATGGCTTTCGCGTCGAGTGGATTCGGATAATAAACCGCACCCACGCCCAGCATGGCCGGCAGGCAGAGGGTGCCGGTGAACCCAAACGAGTGAAAGAACGGCAGGATGCCGAGAAAACCATCCCGGTGGTGCAATCCGAAGACCTGCTCGAGTTGCTCGACGTTCGAGCCGATGTTGTAGTGACTCAACATCACGCCTTTGGGTTCACCGGTGCTGCCGCTGGAAAAAATCACCGTGGCCAGGTCCTCCAGTTGGGTTTTTCGTTCCGCGCCGAGCAGTTGCTGCAACCAGCGGTCCGGCACAAACCACGCAATGAAAAAGGCGATGAGCTTTTCGCTGATGCCTGGAGCGCCGAGCGCCGGCTCGGCAGGTTCGCCAGCATTCCCACTTCGCGCCGAACCGGTGTCCGGCGTTCCGGGTTGTTCCCGGCTGTCTGTTTCCCGCCCGGTCGGAGACTGGCGCTCCCTTCCCATCAGTTCTTCGAGAAAAATCGTTTTGCAAGGCGGTTTGAGCTTTATCTTGTCGAGAAACATTTTCGAGGTGATCACTGTTTTGATGTCACATTGCCGGATGCAGGAGGTCAGCGTTTCCGCCGACACGGAATAATTCAAATTCACCGGCACCTTGCCGAGCAGCAGGGCGGCGTGATTGACCAGGGCGCCCGGTACCGACGGCGGCAACAGCAGACCAACCATGCGTTGCCCCGACCAGATGTTTCGCAATCGCCGCGCCAGAAAAACGGACCGGACCAGCGCCGCGCCGAAGCGGATCCGGGCGTTCTGCGCGTCGGCCATGGCAAAACGGAACGGATGATTGCGGGCCGTGTTGACGAGCGCGATGGGGAGAGGACGCATCCGTTGCTTACGGTGCTGCCAGGCTTCGACGAGCAGTTCCTGCACGGTCGAGCGCACCCGGAAAGGGGTGGACGTGGGCGGCATTGGTTTGCCGTAATTGATCGTAACCGGGTAGGGGAAACGCCGCGGCAATTTCCAGAGGAACCGCCCTTTTTCAAAACTGAAGATGCTGCCCCACACGCCGTCCATGCCCACAGGAATAATCGGCGCGTCCACGCCTTTCATGATGCGCTCAAAGCCGCGCCGGAACGGCAGCAGATGGCCGATGCGCGTGATTTGCCCCTCGGCAAAGATACAGATCACTTCACCGTTGCGGATGGAGTCGCTGGCGGCTTGAAGCGACTGGATCATTTCACGCGGACGTTGTTCGGACGAAATCGGGATCAGGCCAAGGATTTTGGCGAATGGTTTTATGTAAGGCAGTTCGTAGGTGCCTTTGAACATCATGAACCGCACCTGCCGGTCGGTGGACGCCAGCAGCAGCACGGCGTCCACAAACGACACGTGGTTGCAGACGAAGAGGGCGCCGCCCTTTTCGGGAATGTGGTCGCGTCCCAGGACGCGGAGACGGTATATCGAATGAGTGGCGCACCAGAGCAGAAATCGCAACAGCGAGGCCGGCATCAGCCAGCCGCAATAAAAGGTTCCCGCCAGTGACAACACCGCGCCGAAGAGAAATATCTCCGGCGGCCTGAGTTGCAAGTATGCGGTCAGCAGACCATAGACTCCCGAACCGAGCAAAATCCCGATCCAGCTCAACAGCGCCGCCGCGGCGATGATCTTGCCCTTGTTGGCGGCCTCGGGCCGGTGCTGGATAATGGCATTGACGGGCACATTGTAGAAGCCGCCGAAGAACCCGAGCAGACCAAGGCTCCACGAGAAGGCGGCAACCCCAAAACCGGCGTGGGAAAGCACTCCCGAGAAGACCGTCAATCCCGCCATGCCCAGGGGTATCAGGCCATATTCGATTTTGCCGCCCGACAGAAAGCCGGCCGCCAAACTGCCGGCGCCGACGCCCACCAGCAGGCCGCCCTGCAAAAAACTGCTGTGGCGGTCGTCGAAATGAAAAATGTCCTTGCCGTAGAAAACCACGGTCAATTGCAGCAACATAGCCAGAAAGGAAAGGAAGGTGTTGCCCATGACGCCGAGAAACAAAACCCGGTCCCGGTGAATCGTTTTGAGCTGTGACCAGAAATCAACGAGAAAATTTGCGCGGAATGTTTTATGCGGGTCTGCGGCCGGCAGCCGGCACACGCTGAGGCACAAAGACAGGCCGACGACCGCCAGGGCGATGAGAATGGCGCCGGACCAGATCTGGTTTTTGCCGAAGGTGTCGGAGAGCCAGCCGGCGAGAATCGTCCCGGTAATGGCGGCGGAGAAGGTGCCTAGACCGAAAATACCATTGCCCCACGACAATTTTTTCTCGGGCAGCAACTCCGGCAACATGCCGTATTTCGTCGGGCCAAAAATCGCACTGTGCGTGCTCATCAGAAAAATGCCCGTCAGCATCAGCGGGAGATTGACCAGCCAAAGGCCGAGGGTGACCACGGACATGATCCCCAGTTCGGCGCATTTGACCGTGATGGCAACGTTGCGTTTACTGAAGCGGTCGGCGAAAAAGCCTCCGGCCATCGAAAACAACACGAACGGCAGGGAGAACACGACGCTGACCAGCGGCACAAGACTGTCGCGTTTCTCCAGCGAGAAACCCATGCCGATGATCAGAAACGTGACCAGCCAGCGAAGGACATTGTCGCTGAAGGCGTTTTGAAATTCGACGACGAACATGAGCCAGAAGCTGCGGAGATGGGAAGTCGGAGACCGGAGGTCTGAAGACTGATATCCGTGGTCGGTCTTTGGCCTTCCGGTATCCGGGCTCTGGCTGGCGGTCACGCCTCCAGACTATCTCTTTGCACGTCAGACTGTGAATTGAAAAACTTTTACCGGGCATCGGTTGCGCCAATGTGGTTCTGCCATCGTGAGTTCCGGCGACATTCGGGACGGGCGGGAAATTCCTTGAAATTTCATCACCGGCGGGCATGATTGGGTAGAATGCGAGTCCATCGCTAAAGCGAGGCCGGCGATTTATGGCATTTCATTTCAAGCGAAAGGAGTCGCCAACCAAGGCGCTGCGGCGCTTGAGCCGCGAGCGGATCGGGAAGGCGCTGGACTACTTGCGCCAGTGCGACCGGTTGGAAGCCATTCACAATGTGCGCAAAGAGATCAAAAAAGTGCGCGCGACCTTCGGACTGGTTCGCGGGCAAATGGGGGAGAACGCGTACCACAAACGCGTCAAGACCTTGCGCGCGGCGGCCAAGCGCTTGCAGGACCCGCGCGATGCGCGCGTCCGGCCCCAGGCGCTCGAACGATTGACGGTTCATTTCCAGAACCGACTGCCCGCACGGGCGTTCGTCGGAATCAAAAAAGTTTTGAACCAAAATTGCCGCGCGGAAGTCCGCGAGTTCAGGAAGGACCAATCCCTGGTAGTGGTCGGCCGTCTGTTGCGAAAAATGAACCGGCGGGCCGGCGATTTGAAAGTCAAGGCGGACGGATGGACGGCCATTCGTCGGGGATTACAGGAAAGTTACAGCCAGGGACGGAAGGCTTACGAAAAGGCGCGTGAGGAAACGTCGCCGAAAAATCTTCATCAGTGGCGAAAACAAGTGCAGAACCTCTGGCATCAACTCCGCTTGCTTCGCTCGATCCAGCCGGAAAACCTGCGCGCGGCGGTTGGTGAAATGAAAATCCTAAGCCAATATCTTGGCGACGACCACGATTTGGTCATGCTGAGACGGTTCGTCGGCCGTCAGTGCGGCCGCCGGCACGCCCGGGAAGTCAAGCAGCTGAACCAACTGATTGAGTTGCGTCAAAAGGAACTGCGATCCGCCGCCTTCGCTCTCGGCTCGCGTTTCTATGTCGAGAAACCTCCCTCATTTTGTCGGCGGCTTGAGAATTACTGGCACCTCTGGCACGCCGGGAAAGACGCAAGGGTTGAGCGCGCTTCCAAACTGCGAACCATTTGCCGGTGAATCGCCCCGTTTTTCGCGGTTGACCCGCACGCATAGACGGCATTAATCCGGGTTCCTGCATGTCAGGTCGAGTTCATCGGAACTGATTCTGGATGAATGGGTTAATGGAGAACAGAGAGACTTAGCGCCTTCGTTTTTCTCTTTATATTGGCACACCCGGTGCTGTTTGCTCAGGCGGGCGTGAGCCTTGTAGATTTAAGCGAGCAGATGCTGGCCATTGAAGGCACCGGAAGATGGACGTTAAAACCTTAAAGAAAAAGACCATTGTGTTCGTTGAAGACGATCCAGTGGTGGTGATGGCGTACCGGAACCTTCTGGAACGGGGCGGGGGATTTTGCATTGAGCCAGCCCGGGACGGACTGGAAGCAATGAAGTTGCTTTCGAGCCTGGTGCCGGATTTGGTGATCCTCGATCTGATGTTGCCCAGGTTCAGCGGCGTGGACGTGCTCAAGTTCGCCCAATCAAATACGCGACTCAAAGGCGTTCCGATCATTATTCTCTCCACTAATTCCATTACCGATCCGACGGAGGAATATATCCTGGAACGCGCGCACAAGCGGCTGCTCAAAGACTCCTGCACGCCGGCCATTCTGCTCCAAACCGTTCAGGAACTTCTCGGTCATCCTCTGGCCCCAAGCAACGTCTCTTCGGCCCAACCGTCGCACGGCGTCAAAACCACAAAATCCCGGACCATTGTTTATGTTGAGGACAATCCGGTGGTATTGCTGGCCTACCGGAATCGTCTGGAACGGGACGGATTTCAAGTTGAGCCGGTGGCGGACGGGCTCGAGGCGATGAAGCTGCTCTCCCGGCAAGTGCCGGATGCGGTGATACTCGATCTGGTGCTGCCCAAATTCAACGGCGTGGATGTGCTCAAGTTCATCCGCTCGAACCCGCGTCTGAATGCGGTCTCGGTCATCATTCTCTCCACCAACTCGATCATAGATACGGCGGACGAATATGTGTTGGAACGCGCCAACAAACGACTGCTTAAAGGTTCCTGCACACCCGCCATCATGGCCCAGACCATCCATGAATTACTGGGTGATCCTTCCGCTGCCTCCGCCGTTCCCTCCGGCAACTCCGACGCGCTGGAGTCGAAGGCGGAAAAACTTGCGGCGGACGCGAACGTTGTGACTTGAAGCGGATCTTTTCCTCTTCCGGTGTGGTATTATCACCGCCAATAATTCCATCTGCATGAAGGCGTGCCCGGACAGCGGAACCATCATTTCCCCAATTGGACAACGATCCACGGCAAGGGTTGATTTCAGGCCGCCAGCACCTGTCCCGGCTGCGCCGCCGGGCGGCCAAAGTGCGGCGACGTCTTCAACATGCGTTTGAACCTTGCGCGGCGCTCGTGCGTCTCTTCGGCGGAGTAAAGCTGTTTCACCAATTCCAGAAAGCCGCTCTGCAATTCCGTAACGCTCATATTCTTCGGCAGGAAATTGATATCGAACAGCGTGCAAAGCTCCCAGGCGTTGTCACGGATAACACGGCCTTCCTTTTTCAGTCGAGCGTAAAGCGGCGTGCCAGGAAACGCCGTCTGAAATGTCACTTGCACTTCATAAAGTCCGGAGTCGCGGACAAAATTCAGCACGTCGTCAAACACGGCGGGCGTGTCCCCGTCCAGGCCGAGAATGAAACAGCCGTTCACGGTGATGCCGAAGGATTGAATCTTCGCTATGGCTTCGCGGTAAAAATCCTGTTGGCGCAACTTCCAGTTGTTTTTCATCTCGACGCCGTCCAGGCTAGGTTTCCTTTTTGCCGGTTTGGAACAAACCGAGTGCAAAAAGGCAGGCGCGGGCGGGCTTTCGAGGCCGATGAGCACCTGCTGGCAGCCGGAATCACGCATGAGCCCAAGCAATTCGTCATCCCCAGCCACGCCGATATCAGCTTCGGTAAACCAGCGGAGGTTTTCCTTCGCCAGTTCGCGCAGCAGCTTTTTGTAGTGTTCGTGATGGACGAAGCTATTGTCATCGGCGAACTCGATGAACGGGCGTGGCCAGATTTTTTTAATCTCACCGATTTCGCCGATGACCTTCTCCACCGGTTTCACTTTGTATTGCCGCGTCATCAGAATCGAACTGGCGCAGAACTCGCAGCGGTGAGGGCAGCCGCGGCTGGTTTGAACCGTGAGCCGGTTGTATTTCCGCGGCGCGAGCAGGTCAAAGCGCGGCATCGGTGCATCGGCGAGATTGAATCCGCGTTTCGTGAAATAAAAGGGTTTTAATTCGCCGCGCTCGAAATCCGCAAGCAATTCCGGCCAAAGCAATTCGCCTTCGCCGATGACCACGCTGTCGCAATGCTCTTTCGCCTGTTCACTCAGCGATGACACCGTGATGCCGCCCATCACGACGGGAATTTTTCTCGCGCGGTAAAAATCCGCCACGTGGCATGCCTCATAGAATTGCGCCGTGAAAGTGCTGATCGCCACAAGATCAAAATCGGCGGGCAAATCAAGGGTGGTAGGGCACGGCACCCCGTGCGCGCCGTCGGCGGGCAGGGAACTGCCCGCCAAACCTTTCAAATCCGCGATTTCATGGTAAGCGATTTCAAACTGCTCCGGTGTCAAACCGGCGAGCGTGAGCAGCCCGAGGCTCGGCAGCGACGCGATAATTTTATTCCGGTCCACAAATCCGGGGAGGGTGAGGCCGAGCCGGGTGAGTTCTTCGTTATGAGCACGGACGCCGCTCATGGCGATCAAGCCAATGCGTTTTTTTGCATTCATAGTTTTGTGACCTCCAGTAAGGTCAGAATTCCGCCGGTGATGAGGCTCAACACTGGCACGGCGAAAATCAAATGCGCCTTGGGGAAATGCGCCATGACCACGCAACAAACCGGCATCGAGACGGCGCCGACGATGAATGCCCAGGTCGCGATGCTGGCAAGCGGGTGCGTCAGCGGAAGATTTTTTGTCGTCAGCCAGAACAGCAGATTCACCACGCCGAGGCCGAAGAAGGAGATGTGGCCGAGCCGGTACATCCGGCGCTTGAAGCTGCCGTAGCCGCCGAGCCAGTTTTCCCCGTGGAAAAACATACCGAGTACCATGCCGGAAACAAATCCAAGCAAAATCCACAGCCAGGCCAGGAAAAGATTGGGGTTAAATTTCATTTGATGCTTCTGACTAATTTGCTACACACTTATGGCATGAGACCCGCCAAAGAAAAGTATTATCGGGGTTTGTTCACCATCGCCGCCTTTTACGACCTGCTGCTGGGTGTCACCTTCACCTTCTTCCCGGCGCGGGCCTTTAACGCGCTGGGGATCGGCGAAAAGCTGCCTGCCTTCGGCGGTTATGTCACGCTGCTCGGCGCCTTTGTGTTGGTCATCGGCATCGCTTACAGCCTGATTTCGCGTGGCGACCTGCGAGGCAACGCGGATTTGATCCTCGTCGGCGCGCTTTACAAACTGGCCTATGCGGTGACGGCGTTCTACTATTGGGCGGCGGGCAGCCTGCCGCATGTCGCTTTCGCCGCGCTGTTTGGTGTGGCGGACGGGTTTTTTTTCGTCTTGATGGCTGAATGCTATTGGTCGTTGAGGAAAGAAGCCCGGGCTTGACAGGATTTGCCTGCCGTCCTCCGCCCGCAAATTGTTTCCGGCGATGGGCGCATTTATGGTTCGACGAATTGCGTCGTGTGCCTTGGGTGTCTCCCCCTTCAATTGATCGGCTGGCTTCATGGCTAAAACTTCCAGGTCAAGGCCGCCAGAACGGAGTGCGTCATGGTGCCGTCGGATTTGAATTCGGTCGGGTTCCCATTGGAATCGAAGCCGGGTCCGACATCGTGACCGGTCGTGCCGAGGAATTTGTACGTAACTCCAAAATCCCAGCGGTCGTTGATCTCATATTTGACGCCCGCCAAGCCTTGGAAGCCCAGTGTCGAATCACTTTCAGTGGTCCCGCCAAATTCGTTGCTGTAATCGCTGAAGACGCCACCCACACCGCCGCCAATATACGCTGAGAAATGGCGGCCCAGTGGCTGTGTGTAGATGGCGTTTACCATGATGGGTAGCTCGACCAGATCCACTTCCATGAAATCAGTTCCGAGGAAGGCCGACTTTTTGACCTGGTTGATGGTAAGACCAATTTCGAGTTCCGTCGCCCAATTCCTTGTCCAGTTGCGGCCCAGTTCAAAATCGAGTCTTGCCCCCGGATCGAAGGTGATGCTTTCAGTGTCACCGGTGGTGTCGCTCATCGTGACGTCCTGCTGGAAGGCGGCACCGGCGTCCATGCTCAAATACCATTTGCCACTCGGAGGGGGCAGGCAATAACGGCCTGGCATCGCTTCAATCGGCGCGCCGGGGTAGGGGGGATCATAGCGGGCCGGCCAGGTCGGTTGCGCCTGAAGGTGCGGCGCCGAGTTTGCCAGGGCGAAGGTCATCGCTCCGGCCAGGATTTTCATCCGCGTTATTTTCATAAGTTAGTTCGGTTTCGTTAATCTGTTTTTCCGGCAACTGGGTTTCTGCCTTCACTTGTAACTCCACTTGCCTTGGCGGGGTTAATTGATAAAACTGGCGGCACCATCGCTAAAACCAATGAACATCCATCACCTGGAGTTGTTCTATTACGTCGCCCGCCATGGCGGCATCATGCCGGCGGTGCACCACATGCCTTACGGTATCCAGCAGCCGGCGATCAGCTCTCAAATCGCGCAGCTTGAGGAATTTCTCGGGACGACCTTGTTTCACCGCCGGCCGTTTGCGCTGACGCCGGCGGGTCAGGAGCTTTACGATTACGTCAAACCGTTTTTTGACAACCTGGATTCGGCGGCGGAGAAGATCCGCGGCGGCGTCTCCCAGCACTTGCGCATTGCCGCGTCCGAAACGGTGTTGCGCGAGCATCTGCCCGCGATGCTGCAGGAACTGCGGAAACCATTTCCCAAATTGAAGGTGACGTTGCGCGAGGGGTATCAGCCGGAGGTTGTCGTCTGGCTGCAACAGCGGGAAATTGACGTGTCGCTCGGACTGGTGGGCAACAAGCCGCCACCCGGTGTGAACGCTTTGCCCTTGTTCAAACTGCCGCTGGTGCTGCTCGTGCCGAAAGCGAGCAAGCTCAAATCGGCCGCCGAACTCTGGGAACGCGATCCCATCGAGGAATCGCTCATTACCGTGCCGAGCAATGAATTCATCACCCGCGCGTTTCAGGCAGGGCTGGCGAAACTCGGTGTGGAGTGGTTCAGCCGGATTGAAGTGAGCTCGGTCGAGTTGGTGCAAACCTACGTTGCCAACGGCTACGGTATCGGCGTGACAGTGGGTGTTCCCCGGATGAATCTCCACCCGCAGGTGAGCTTGCTGCCGCTCGACGGTTTTGAGCCGGTCAAATTTGGTGTCCTCTGGCAGGGCGGAAAAAATCCCCTGCTCGGGGTCTTTTTGAAAATCGTCCAGGCCGCCGCGCGCCAGCTGAAGACCGGCGAAGACCTGGATTTGTGATTCTCCCAAGACGAACAGCTCCCGGCGTTGGATTTAAGCGGGAATTTTTTCAGGCCGTTTCCGGCGCCGGTAAAAAATCTTGGAAAAAGTCCTCTTCCTTGCAGTATTAGCCCGTGATTAATTTCCGAGCCAGCCGTTGGCGGACCTGTGGTGTGGGTTTGGCGCTGGTCCTGGGAACCCTCGCCATTTACTGGCCGGTGCGCCATTATGGGTTTGTTGATTACGACGACAATGATTACGTGTTCAACAATCCAACGGTGCGCGCCGGCTTGAGCTGGGGAGGGGTGGTGTGGTCTTTCGTGGATCAACATGCCAGCAACTGGCATCCGTTGACCTGGCTGTCCCACATGCTCGATTGTCAATTGTTCGGGTTGAATGCCGGCGCGGCGCACATGGTGAACGTGCTGTTTCACTGTGCCAACGCGGTGCTCCTGCTCCTGTTGTTGAACTCCATGACGGGCGCCTTCTGGCGGAGCGCCTTTGTCGCGGCTTTGTTTGCCTGGCATCCGCTCCACGTGGAATCGGTCGCCTGGATTTCCGAGCGCAAGGATGTATTGAGCGGGCTCTTCTTCATGCTGACACTTTGGGTGTATGTGCTCTATGTAAAGAACGGAAGGGTTCCGATCGCCGCCGGCGGCGGCCAGGCGGCCTTGTCCGGATGCTCGCCGGTTCCTCACCGTTCAATCTATTACAGGCTCGCGCTGGGGTTTTTCGTTCTGGGGCTGCTGGCCAAACCCATGTTGGTAACTGTGCCGCTGGTGTTGCTGTTGATTGATTACTGGCCCTTGAACCGCTTCGCCGCCTTCGGCTGGAATTCCTCGGGGGCAAGAATTGCGAAAAATCTGGTGATGGAAAAGTGGTTGTTCTTTTTGCTTGCGGTGATTGTCAGTGCGGTCACGTTTTTGGCGCAGCGCGCGGGGGGGGCGACCACCTCCGGGCCGCCTTTGGGATTTTTTTTGCGGACAGCGGACGCCATCGTTGGATATTTCAGCTATCTGCAAATTTTTTTTTGGCCGCATCGCCTCGCCTGTCTTTACCTGAGGTCCGGCCACATTCATGTCGAATCACTCCTGGCGGCCGGGTTGGTTTTGGCTGCGATCTCCCTGTTGGTGGTGGTCAACCGGCGCCGCCGGCCTTATCTGGTGATGGGCTGGCTCTGGTATTTAGGAGTATTGCTGCCGGTGAGCGGCTTGATCCAATTTGGGCTCCAATCCATCGCCGACCGATATACCTATCTGCCGTCCATCGGCTTTTTCATGATGTGCACGTGGGGAATGGAAGAGTTCGCCGGTGCCGTGTTTTCGCCGCCGGTGCGCCGGTTCTTGCTGATCGCCGGAGCCGCTGTAATTCTGTGGCTGTGCGCCTGGTTGTCCCGGTGCCAACTTGCTTATTGGGAAAACACCCAAACACTGATGGAACACGCTCTGGAAATTGACCCCGACAATTACATTGCTCACGATGACCTGGGCGTCTATTTTTCAAAAACCGGCCGGATCCAGGACGCGCTTCGGCAGTACCAACTGGAGCGTGAGTTGGATCCCAGCCTGGCTCACTCTCCGGGAGATTCTAAAAATACAAATTCAGGGCAAGCACCAGCTGTTACCCGGTAGTTCAAATTGGAACACGGCATCTCGTTTTGTTTCGGTGGCAATAACCTCGACCCGAATTGCGGGACTCTGAAGCACATGCAACTTGAGCATCTCTTCGGCTGGCAGTTGCGCGCGCGAAATAATCTGCCGCGGGCGGATGAGCGGCCATTTCCGGGACAGCGCGCCTTGGGTCAGGACAAATTAATACCGATTTAAAGTAATTTCTCTCCGCCGGTGAATCTGGCGCGGCGATTGCTGAACTGGCGGCGAATCTGTTTGAAAGCAGCGGATAATTAAGAAATTAAAGCTGGACGATTGAACAATGCGAATGGGCTTGCCATTTCTGAACGGTGTTGTGGGGAAAAGCCGGAATCAAATGATCTCGGTTGATTTGGGGAGCCGCACGACCAAGGCCGTGCTTTTGGAGCGGCGGGGTGAGAATTTTGCCTTAAACCGTTATGCGTTGCTGGATGCCCCCATCTACGAAAAAACTCTTCCGCCGGAATTGCTGGCGGAACATCTGAAAGCAATTTCCGAAGCGCTGGCAACCAAAACCAAATTTGTCACGCTGGCCATCAATGAAAATGACGCCGTCGTGCGGTCGGTGGAGTTGCCACAAATACCGGT
Organism: Candidatus Sulfopaludibacter sp.; assembly: GCA_035508155.1. Classification (GTDB taxonomy): domain Bacteria; phylum Verrucomicrobiota; class Verrucomicrobiia; order Limisphaerales; family UBA11358; genus UBA11358. Next base: position 31,764 of record DATJNM010000011.1, read on the forward strand.
GGACGAGATGCGCCTGGTATTGAAAAACAACACGCGCGGTTATCTCCAACAGGATTTGCCGAACCGTGTCTTCGATTGTCATATTAATCCGCCCAAGTTGGCACCCAAACCCCCGGAGGCCGGCAAAACAATTACCGTTCCCAAATTGAAGGTGCTGGTGGCCGGCGCCAAAAAGGATGTGATCGAAAACTTTCAAACCGCCATTCGGGATGCGGGTCTGGTGGCAGACCACATCGTGCCCGGTCTGATTGGTCCGGTGAACGCCTTTGAAATGGCAATGCCGGAAGTATTTGCAAACGACTCGATCGCGCTGGTGGATATCGGTTTTAAAACTTCTTCGATTTGCATCCTGCATCAAGGTGAATTGGTGCTGAACCGGGCGGTAGGCATCGGCGGCGACAAATTGACGGCCGGCCTGGCAGAGGCGATGAACATCAGTTACGCCGAGGCGGAAGGTATTAAAATAGGGATGGCTCCGGAAATTCAGTCCACGCTGGAAGCCCAGGTGTTGCCCCTGGGCCGCGAGTTGCGGGCATCGCTTGACTTTTTCGAACATCAACAGGACCGGCCGCTATCTCATGTGTATGTCAGTGGTGGCTCCGCCCAATCAGAACTCATCCTGCAAATGTTGCATAGCGAACTGGTTGTGGATTGCAAAGCGTGGGACCCGACGGCCTTCCTGCAATTGGCATTGCCGGGACAGCAGACGGTCGATATGGAACACATCGCCCCGCAACTAACTGTCGCCATCGGTGCTGCGATGGCCGCCTTCTGAGTTATGCCCATACGCCTCAATTTGCTGGCCGAAGCCCAAGCCGCCGAAGCACTGCGGCGCCGGGACCCGATTAAACGTGTGGTTTTTGGGGGGGTGCTGGTGGTGGCCTTGATATTCGCGTGGTGGAGCTGGCTTCAACTGCGGGTTATGGTTGCCAACGCGAGCCTGTCCCAAATCGAAGCGCAGATTCAATCGCACACCAACGCCTATCAGGTCGTATTGGTCGGTGAAAAAAAGATTACTGAGGCGAAGGGAAATCTGGCGGCCCTGCAACAATTGACCAACAGCCGTTTCCTTCAAGGCAACCTGTTGAATGCCTTGCAGTATGCCACGGTGCCCGGCGTGCAACTGGTCAGGTTGCGATTGGACCAAACGTATCAGGCCAATCAAGGAACCGGGTCTCGCACCAACATCACCATCACGGAAAAGATTGTCCTGTCGCTGGATGCTGAAGACTCCAGCAGCAACCCCGGTGACCAAGTCAATAGATTTAAAGATGCCATCAGTGACGAACCCTACTTTGAAGCCCAGTTGGGCAAAACAAATGTGGTTCGTCTGACAAACCTGTCGGCGCCACAGGCTGATGCGAACGGCAAACCGTCAGTCCTGTTTACGTTGCAGTGCGCTTACCCCGATTGTACCCGATGAAATTGTCCAAAGACAAACGCAATCAGCTCATCCTCGTGCTAATCTGCACTTTGGCAGTGATCGCTGTCATGTGGTCTCAACTGATTCAGCCCCGGTACGCGGCGCTGGCCCAGGTGGTCGCGAGTCAGGGTGCGGCGGAGAAAAAACTCGACGGCATTCAAACAGCGATCAAGCACGCCGACGCCACGGCCATCGAATTGACCAATGTGGTGCAGACTCTTTCCGCCGCCGAGAATGACATGGCTTCGGGTGACCTTTACTCCTGGACGTATAACACCATCCGGCGTTTTAAAGCCCGGTATCCGGTGGACATTCCGGAAATCGGCCATCCGGATGTGGGGGCGGTGGATCTGTTTGGGTCGTTTCCATTCAAGCAGGTTAGATTCAGCATTACGGGAACCGCCTATTACCATGACCTGGGCAGATTCATTGCCGACTTCGAAAATACCTATCCGCATATTCGGGTGGTTAATCTGCAAATCCAGCCGGCCGACGCCACTGACGGCGCCGAAAAGCTCTCGTTCAGGATGGATATCATTGCCCTGGTAAAATCCACCTCTTAGCGAACAGAACTCCCTGAAGCGGCCATGAAGAATTTTAACGAAAGAATAATGACGGTTTTGCTGGTGGCGGGCTGCACAATGGCCCTTGCGACCGGCGTCGCGCCGGCACCCCAATCCGGCGTGACCAATGCAGACCCCTCAACATTCGTCATCCCCTCAAATCCCCAGGAAGGCCGCGACCCGTTTTTCCCCGACTCCACCCGGCCCTATAAACTGGCCGCCCCCGCCGTCGCCCAGGTGGCTGATGTCACCTCGCTGGTGGTGAAAGGATTTTCCGGCTCGGTGGACCGCCGATTCGTGATCATCAACAATCATACTTTTGCCGCCGGCGATGAAGGCGACGTTGTGACTCGGAGTGGTCGCATCCATCTCAGCTGCCTCGAAATTAAAACCAATTCTGTGGTGATTGAAGTGGGCAGCCAGCGCCACGAGCTGTTTTATTCCGACCAGCCTTAGGGCCGGAAACCATCGGAACTTAAAATTTAAGCAAGCGCTCATCCCGAACCGGTTTGTTCGGGAAGATTGTTTTTTGCTTTCAGCCGGAGGGGGGCGGGATTTTTTTGCTGCGGGCGGAACACCGGTGCTGCTCATTAAAATTATAATCCCGGCTCCTCCGGGGTTGGCTCGGTACCTGCTAAGACTTCCACCATTGGATTAAAAGCCAATAAAACAAAATATGAAATCGAAACTGCTAATTGCCACACTGTGTGCGGGACTTGTCTCGCAATGGTGGGCTATGTCTCAAACTGATACCAACAGTGTCGCGACCAATCAACCCGCGATGAGTGAGTCAACTCCGGCGGCCGCCACCCCGGTTCAAACGACCACGGTCGTTGACACCAACGCGGCAACCGCGCCGGCGGCCAGTGCCGACACCTCGTCCGGTATGGTCAACAGCAACGAAACAGCCAGCGCCACCTCCAACGCGCCGGTCGTGTTGCCAATCCAATTTCAGGATGTTCCGATCACCACAGCCATCGAAAATCTGGCCCGTCTGGCGGGAATCAATTACCTGCTTGACCCGAAGATCGGGTACAACCAGCCGGATCAAAATGGCCAGGTCAGGCCGGAACCAACCATTTCTGTCCGCTGGGAAAATGTCTCCGCTCGTCAGGCGCTGTTGGCGGTGCTGGATAATTACAATCTTCAACTGACGGAGGACCCGAAGACCAAAATCGGCCGCATCAGCATCAAAAACCCCAATGCGCCGCCGCCGCTGATTACCCGGGTCATCCAACTCAAGTATGCCAGTGTCTCCAATATCGAAGTGGCGGTGGAGAGCGCGCTGACCGACAAACGCAGCCGGGTGGTGCCTGATGTGCGGACCAGTCAATTGGTGGTGGTCGCCACGGAAAACGAGCAGGACGCGGTGGACACGTTGATTGACCAGCTTGATAAACCCACCCGCCAGGTTTTGATCGAAACCCGTTTCATGGAAGTCTCCAGTTCACCCACCACCACCAAAGGTATTGATTGGTCGGGCACTTTGTCGGCACAAAACATTTCCTATGGCAATGTTTCACAATTTCTGGTCCAGCCCTCTCTCAACTCATCCAATAACACTATCATTCCGGGTTTAGTCAGCGGAGTGCTCGGCAGTCCTTCGATTATCGGATCAACCGCAACTCCCGGGTTCTTCCCGTCACCGTATTTTCTCAATGCCGACGGCGTAAACGCGGTGCTGTCTTTCTTGAACCAGGATGCCGATGCGCAAACCATTGCCACTCCCCGGGTGGTGACGCTGGATAATCAACCAGCGCATATCGAAGTCACCCGGGCCGAACCGATCTTCGCCACGACCGCCGGTACGCAAGGATCACCTGGTGGTTCACAGGTGAGTTATACCAACTTGGGCACCATTTTGGATGTCACTCCGCGTATTTCCGCCAATGATTACATCTGGCTCACGGTCCAACCGGAGGTTTCCAGCGATTTCGGCACCATCACAAAAATTGTTGCCGGTGTGGAAAACCAGGCCGACGAATATGACGTGCGCCGGGTCACCACCCAGGTATTGATTCCCAACGCGAATACGCTCGTCATGGGCGGCTTCATCAAGGATAATACCCAGAATACCTACACTAAGGTGCCCCTCTTGGGTGACATTCCGGTTCTCGGATACGCGTTTCGATCGGAAAGTAAAGGACTCCAAAAGGACAATCTGTTGATTTTCATCACCCCAACTGTTGTCAAGGACACGGACTTCCAACCGACGTCGTCATCGTTCCTGCAGTCCATCCCCTTGGGGCCGAAATCACCGATGAATCCCAAAACTCCGTGGAACAGTGCCAAGCCTTATGACTGGAGCAATCCAAAGAATACGGATCCTTATTATGACATAGCCAGCCCGCCGGCGAACGACTTGCCGACAGCTAACAATGCGGCCACGTCTTCGACAACGTCAGGTGCCGCGGCTAATGTTAATCCATAGAAGGAAGCTGGCATTTAACGGCGCGCCTAACCAGGCGCGCCGTTTCTCTTTTAATCAGCCGCATTGCGGACGGCAATGCGTCTTAAATAATCGTAAGAATAGATTCCCGTTGTGTGTCCATCTGCCCAGGCCGGCTGAATGGCATAACCACCCACCGGGGAGAACCGGACCAACTCGAACGCCGCCGCCGTCAGGTGTCGTTCCGGGTTTTTATAAATATTTCCCAATAGATCCGCTTCACCCTGGCAGCCGGCGCACGGACAGCATCGCCGCAACGTTTCCAGCGGAATGAAACTCTCGCTCCCGTCGTCCCATTTGATGGCCAGTTCATGGCCGATCGGTTGAATGTCCAGCGGGCGCATCAGCGTTTTTTCAGGCGCCGCTCAAAAGCGGCCAGGGTTTCGGGGCTGACATGGTGTTCGATGCCCTCCGCGTCCAGTTGGGCGGCTTTTGGGGAAATGCCGAGTGATCGCAGAAAGGCGACCACGGTTTCATGCCGTTGCTTGCTCTCCGCCGCCAGCTTCCGGCCGGTGTCGGTCAGAAAGATGGCGCGGTACGGTTTGGTGTTTACGTAGCCCGCCTGTTGCAGCCGCGCCAGGGTGCGATTGACCGTGACATGGGTGACGCCCAGCCGCCGCGCCAGATCGGTCACGCGCGCTTCGCCGACCGACGCCGACAGATCGGCGATGGCCTCGACGTAATCCTGCGCAATCTCCCCGGCCCGGTCGCGACGGGAGCGGTGAAAACTTTCGGCCGGCGGCAACGGCGGATGCGCGCTGCGGACCGGGTCGGATGATTTGTGGGTGGTACGCGGCACAACTCCGATAATAAAACCTAGGCTGCTTATTAGTCGAGGTTTTATTTTGTAACCCAGGCTACATTTGGGTTGACAAACCGCAGCCTGAATTGTACCTAGGGCTACACATCGTGTTTATGGGTAAAAAGATTGCGATCGCGGGAATCGCCGCTGGATTGATTGGCCCGCCGGTAGGCGGCAGGGCGCAGGCGGCACCCTTGCCGGACAAAAGCGGTTACAGTCTTTTCAATCCCGTCCCGGACAATTTGATGCGGGACTTGAGCCCCGACCGGCCCGATCAGACTGAATCGGCTTACACGGTGGACGCCGGCCATTTTCAATGGGAAATGGATTTTGCGAATTTCACCTACGACAAATCAGGCGGCGTGACGACGAAGGCGTGGGACGTTGGTGATTTCAATTTCAAGGCCGGCCTGCTCAATAACGTGGATGCACAACTGGTCTATGACAATTATCTGAACGTGCGGACGACTGACGGCGCGGGCCATGCCGCCACGCAATCCGGTTTCGGCGATCTGACCGCGCGGTTGAAAGTCAACTTGTGGGGCGACGATGGCGGCCAGACGGCCTTCGCGCTTCTGCCTTATGTCAAATTTCCGACAGCCACGGACAATCTCGGCAACAATGCCGTCGAAGGTGGAATCATTTTGCCACTCGCGGTGAGTTTGCCGTGCGATTTTGATTTGAGCACGGAAACGGCGGTCGGCTTGATGAAAAATGATGACCATGGCGGTTACCACGAGGAATCCATCGCTTCGGCCAGTTTGGACCATCCCATTATCGGAAAGTTGAGCGGCTTTTTGGAATTTTTCAGCAACTTCACCACGGCACGTCACGCCGGTTGGGTGGGAACGGTGGATACGGGTCTGGAATATCTGGTCACGAAAAACATCCAGCTTGATTGTGACTGTTATTTTGGTGTGACGCCGGCGGCAGCCGAATACAACCCGTTTTGCGGAATCACCGTGAGATTTTGACCAGGGAACGGGACTTTATGAGCAACGAAAACAATGTGCCCACGGACTTGAATGAACCAGCGGCGGCCAAGGTCGCCGCGGTTTCGCATCCCGGAGCCATGTCGCTGGAAGGAATGCACAGCAGCGTAAAAGTGCCCCATCATAAAGCCAGTTTCTGGCGGCAAATGATTGCCTACTTCGGCCCGGCGATTTTGGTCAGCGTGGCTTACATGGACCCGGGCAACTGGGGAACCGATCTCCAGGGCGGCGCCCAGTTCAAATACGGACTACTTTGGGTGGTCGGCCTGGCCAGCCTGATGGCGATCTTCTTGCAGATGATCGCCGCGCGGCTCGGCATAGCAACCGGGCGCGACCTGGCCCAATGCTGCTACGACTGGTATCCCACGTGGACGCGCTTGCCGAACTGGCTCATGGCGGAACTTGCGATCATCGCGTGCGATTTGGCCGAAGTCTTGGGAGGCGCGGTGGCGCTGAATATGTTGTTCCATATCCCCATTTTTTGGGGAGTGATCATCACGGGCCTTGACGTGCTGCTGTTGCTGGCGATGCAGCGGTTCGGAATGCGGACCATCGAAGCCATCGTGCTGCTACTGGTGGCGACCATCGGCGTTTGCTACTTCATCGAGATTTTCATCCTGCCCCAGACGCAACCCAGCTTTCTGGAAATGGGCCGGGCGATGATCCTGCCCCGTTTGGGTTCGGCCACCATGGTTTACGTGGCCATTGGCATCATCGGCGCAACGGTCATGCCACATGTGCTGTATTTGCACCCCGCCTTGGTGCAGAGCCGCAAATTCCAGAAGGACGACGAATCCATCCGAAAGGCAATTCGCTTCAACACCATTGACGTCATCGCCAACCTGTCGGTCGCCTTCCTGATCAACGCCGCCATCCTGGTGCTGGCCGCGATTGTTTTTTACGGCAAGACCAGCGTCACCGCCGCCGGCGGACAGGTGGTCCAGTTTAATGACAACACCGACTGGATCCAGGCGGCCAATCTGACTTTGGCGCCGCTGATGGGCACGGCTGCCGCGAGCGTGCTTTTCGCCGTCGCCCTGCTGGCCAGCGGGCAAAGCGCCACCATCGTCGGCACTTTGGCCGGCCAGGTGGTCATGGAGGGTTTTATGCACTGGAAGATCGCGCCGTGGTTGCGGCGGATGATTACCCGCTCGCTGGCCATTATCCCCACGGTTATCTTTGTCGCCATCCGCGGGGCCAATAACATTAATGATCTCATCGTCCTGAGCCAGGTGGTGCTGGCGCTGCAGCTTCCGTTTGCTATGTTTCCCCTGCTGCACTTTGCCAGTTCCGGCAAGCGGATGGGACAATGGCGGATTGGCTGGTTTCTGCTAATCGCCGGGTGGGGTTCGGCGTTGTTGATCACGGCCTTCGATTTTTACGGT
>DATJNM010000012.1:0-4931 GCA_035508155.1 Candidatus Sulfopaludibacter sp.
CTCCGACCCGGCGACTCTCGAAAACAAACTGGTTCGCGCCGGGTCGGAGACCGGCGCTCCGGTTCAACCGCCCGTCTCGAATCCGGGATAAAGCGTCATGCCGCCGTCCACAAAAATACTCGCGCCATGGATGTAATCCGAATAATCCGATGCCAGCCAGATGGCCGTGTGCCCGATGTCGTTGGGTTCACCGATGCGTTTGTAAGGAACGAGTTTCATCAATTGGCGGTAGGCCTCGGGCGTGCTCCAGGCCTGCGTGTTGATGGGCGTGCGGATGGCGCCGGGACAGATGGAATTGACGCGGATGCGCCAGGGCGCGACTTCCTGGGCGATGCTTTTCATCATCATCATGACGCCCCCCTTGCTGGTGGCGTAATTGACGTGGCCGGCCCAGGGAATGACCTCGTGCACCGAGCTCATGCAGATGATTTTGCCGGCTGCGCAGGAAATTTCCGGACGGATGCCGCGGCGCTTGAACTCGCGAATGGCCTCCCGCGCGCAAAGAAACTGGCCCGTGAGATTCACGTTGATGACCAGTTGCCAGTCGGCCAGTGTCATGTCGTCAATCGGTGAATCCTTTTGCAGGCCCGCGTTGCTGACCAGAATGTCAATCGTGCCGAGTTCCTGAATCATCTTCCGGAACATCGCCTGCACCTGATCTTCGCGGCTGACGTCGGCCTGATGCGCGTAAGCGTGCACGCCGTGGCCCTGGATTTCCTTCACCGTCGCGTCGGCGGCTTCGGGATGGGTAACGTAATTGACCACGACATCGGCGCCGGCCTGGGCCAGCGCCACGGCGACGGCCTGGCCAATGCCGGAATTGGCACCGGTCACCAGCGCCTTCTGGCCTTTCAAAACCCGGTTGATGGGACAGGAAGGAATGAAGGCCTGCGGCAGGTTTTCCTCCTGCAAATGCCGGCGCATCAGTTGTTCGTGGATCGGCAACGTGGCGGTTGAATGGCTGGAGGTTGTGATTTCGGATGTCGGTTCCATAAGTTCAATTCACTGCCGGCGGAAAGTCCTGTGCGAAAAATTCACGTTCATCCTCGTTCGCATTCCCCCGGCAGGAACGGAAATGAGACAGGAAGTGAATGGGCGGCGTTCAATCGTCCGCCACCGGCGGCGGCTACAATTCCAACTGCCGGTCCGACCGGCGGCGCGATGCTGGAACCGACGACCCGGCGTCAGGACGACAATTTTTTCTTCGCCTCGTCCGGCACGGTGACTTTGGTCGAGCCGACGTCCTTGATTTCAACGGTGGTATCGCGGTCCACGTCAATGTCGTTGCCGTTGAAGCTCATGGTGCCCTTTACCTTGAATTCATATTTGGTCAGCACGCCGTCTTTGAGCCAGAACTTCACGGAACCGGAAGGATTGGTGATGGTGGGGCCGCCGCGACGCCCGCCGAAAGTCATCATCGCCTTGGCGCCGTCTTCAGTGAGGTCGCTGGAATAAACGTCGCCGTCCTTTTTGAGTTCCTTGGCGGCGGCAACCAACTGGACGGCCTGTGCGTCCGGCGTCTTGAAGTTCCTGACCATGCGGACCATGAACCGTCCCGGGCCTTCGCTGTTATTCTCCAGGTTGGTGAGGGACTGCCAGTTGCCGTCGGGATCGGTAACCGCCGCGTCTTCACCCTTTTTCACGAATTCAGTGGTGTTGTCACCGAACGAAAGCTTGACGTCAGTGAATCCGCCCTTTTCGGTCTGACCGTCCGTCGGGCCGGGTTTGAATTGGGCGTCTTCCGGAACCACTACGGTGGTGTGCCAGGTGAAATTGGCGCTGTCACCAAGTTTTTTGGCCGCGTTGGTGACGTCATCCTTGGGGCTGGAATCCGCTGCGCAGAGGGGACCCGCCAGCAAGGCCAGCACGCCGTACAATAGATATTTTTTCATGGGATGTGGGAGTTGATGGTTTCGCCCATGTTCGACGGCCCGACCCGCTTGTCAAGCAGAAGAAAATCTTCCCGTTTTCAACAGGAACGTTAATTCACCAGGAATAATGCACGGTGTAGGTGATGGTCTTTTCTTCGTCCGGCTTGACGGGGACGCGAAACTCGATGGTCTGCGAATCTTTTTTCGTGAAGCCGTCCGACTTCTGCGTGATTTCCCAGTTGTTCCAGCGATACAGGTGCTCCACCACGCGAATTTCGACCGGCATATCCTGCTTGCGATTGCGCAATTTGATTTCAAACGACTCATCCATCCATTTGTCGCCGGTATCCACGTGGAAGCTGGTCTGCTTGCGCTCGCCGACGAGGTCAAAGGCGTTGCCGGTGGTCACCCGGATGGTTTCGTTGCGCGGCGTATGGTCAATCCGGTCTTCGCCGACAAACTCCAATTGCCCATCGGCATCGCGGCGATAGAACCGCAGCTTGCCCGCCGGCAACGGCATGCCGAGATGATTCGTGTCCGAATTCACAAACTCGCGCATGACCCGGATCTTTTTGTTGCCCTCCGTGCCGTATCCCTGGCTGTAATTGAGTCCGCCGTAAAAGCGGTAACCCGGTGCGCCGTCATAAACATAAATCGTCGGCGCGACGACGTGTTCGGCGTGAACGAACTCGACCTGTTTGGTCTCCCGATCGCGCAACGTCGTTGGCCGGGCAATGCTGTAAAGATGAAATTCATCAAAGGCTTTCTCGGTGACGGCAGGAGCTGCGCTCAGCGATTCAGCCAACATCATCCTTCCCGCTATTCCTCCCATTGTCGGATTCGGCTGAATTCGGTTCACGTCGCCGGCCATCAATTTGATTTTGGCGTCGCGGAACGTCTTGCCGCTGTTGTTATTCAACGTGACCCAGCCGATTAGGTCCACCAGGTCGCCCTTTTCCGGCGAAACCAGATTGTAATCCGCTTCCCAGGTGAACCCGCTGGTGATGTAGCCGACCTCGGCGTCGAACTTGCCCGATTTGTCGGATTGCAGGAGCCAGTTCAAGGTCGGCTTCAGCACGGTGTCATCGCCGAGATCGGGAAACAGCGGCTGCCCCGGCAGGCTGAACTGCATTTTTCCATTCACCTCGATGATGGGCTGCTGTGCTGCGCCGCCCGGCACGTAACCGCTGCGGATGATTTTGCCGGGAATAATTTCAGGTGTCTGGGTGTTGTCCTTCAATCGCATCCGTTCAAAATCAATCGTCTTGCCTTCAAACAACGACAACAGCAACTCCTGCGTGACCGGGTCGTTGCGATAATTCTGTTCCAGAATCTGGAGTGAGTGTCTGCCGGTCGGGTCGCGCAGGATCACCGAATCCGGCTCCACCTGCGCGGTCGCGTCGGGGTAACGCACTTCGTTCACGCCGGACTTGAGGTCGAGCGGCACGATATCGCGAACCACGGCGAAGTTCTGGTTGTAGATGGTGAGGGCCGGTTGGGCCGAGACCAGGGCTGGCGTCAATGCGCCGGCGAGCAAAATAATCAAAGTCAGATTTTTCATAATTTTATTGCGGCCACAAATGGGCTGTTTCCCGGTTGGACGGGGTTGCCGGCGAAATACTCCCGCGTTTGTCGTGTGACAAGAAATATCGGCAGGGTCCTCATTCGGAGGGACGAGTTATACGAGTCCCTGATTTCCTTTGGTTTTTGGGACTCGCTGAGCTCGTCCCTCCGAAGACAGGGTATTACCGAAATATTGAGGCCTGCGAGTGGAAGAGCTGCGGGGACGAGTTGCCGGAAAGTGGTTCAGGCTGTGGGTATTTTCAGCTTCGCCCCGACCAGAATCCGGTCGTCGGTCAAGCCGTTGGCCGCTTCAATGGCTTGGATGGAGGTCCCGTATGTCCTGGCAATCCGGGTCAAAGTGTCTCCGGATTTGACCACGTAAACTGTCCCGGCCCGGCCGGGATCCGGGACCGTGTTTGCTTTGGTAACCGTTGGCATGGCTTGTGAAGGGGTGGGCGGTTCAGCCGGCGAACCGGCCGCTGGTTCCGGGTCCGCCCCCGAAGCGATGGTGGTTTGTGGCGTTGCCGAAACCGTCTGAGCCAGGCTGGGCGATGTCGTGGGGGTTGCCAGTGCCTCGCGCTCGGTTCGACAACCTTCAATCAGCAGGCCAATCAGCAACAGCACGATGGCGGCTATGATGGAAATGACCGTCTTTTTAAATCGGGCCCGCCGGCGCTGTTCGCGGTTTATTTCCGACCAGGCCGGCAACTGAAAAGGATTCGTCGCGTTCACATTACTACTTAACTACTTAAGTGAATCCTCAGCATAACCAATGCCAGCGAGGGAAGGGGTTGCGGCAAACCTCATCAACCACGGAATCCGGTTGCTGCCGTGCTATGACGAGCGAACGCTGGCCTGCCGTATGGCCTGGAACGGTAACGTTGTCGGGAAAGCCGGCCTTCATTGACTCGACAAACCGTTAGCCTTCGTCCTTGCTTCGCAGCGGGCAAAGTTGGCTTGCGGAGCCGTAACTTATCGCTTTGCGATAAGCGAAGGGTGGTGCCGGTGGTGAGACTCGAACTCACACGACGTTTTTGGCCTGATAAGTTGTCAAAATCCAACATTTATAACACTATTGACACGGGTGACGTTACCCCGTAGCGTTACCCCAATATGTCAAGCATCCATCGAGACGCAAACAAGCCAAACTGGTTTTGCTGCTTTTACGACCCCGAAGGCTTCCGGCGGAAGCGAAGCACCGGTACCTCGAACGCCAAAATCGCCCGCACAATTTGCGTCAACATCGAACTCGCCGCAGCGTTGACACGTCAGGGCAAACTGTCAAACGAAAAGGCGCTGAAGCTCGTGCGAGAGACGTGCTCCGCCATTGCTGTGACCCACGGCAAGCTCGCGGCAGACGACGCTGAAAAAGTTTTGAATGCCACCGTCGAGGAATTTATCAAAATTGCTGGCGGCGAGTTCACGTCGCACACCGTGCGTGGATGGCTTGAAGCCTGGATTAAGGGGCGAACGGACGCAAGCAAGGCGACCGTGATT
>DATJNM010000013.1:0-31614 GCA_035508155.1 Candidatus Sulfopaludibacter sp.
CAGTGCCCCTGGTCGGTTCCGGCCAGGGAAGCCGGGTGAAATCCTTCAATTCGCGACCAAGCTTTCTCAAAGAGAGGCGGCGGCTGAGATGCGCCGCCACCGGCGCGAAAATATCGCGTCCATGAAAAGTCCGGCTGATGGTCTGAAGAAAATACTCTGGATTTTCCAGTTGGCAGATGGTTTCGATTTTCTCCCGCGCCAGCGCCCACGAAAGCACCCCGTTGTCCGGGCCAACGAAAATGTAATTTGCGGTCTGCACCGCAATGGCCCGGCGCCGGCTGCCCACGCCCGGATCCACCGCCGCCACGTGTATCGTGGCTTTGGGAAAATACCGGCACGCCGCCATCAAGGCGAATGCTCCCGTACGGATGTCGCCGGCCGGAATCTCGTGTGTGATGTCCACCAAGGTCGCGCGCGGATTGATTCCGAGCAGGACGCCTTTCAAGGCGCCGACAAACCAATCCCGTATTCCAAAGTCAGTGGTCAGGGTTATCGTGCACACAGGAAAACAGTATGTGAAACCCTTCGCCGTTGAAATGTCGGAACAGCAAGGTTGTTAACCGCGAATGGACGCAGATAAACACGGATGTCCTATTCCAGCACCACCGCGAGCGCAAAGCCGTCGTAGCCTTTGCTGCCCACGGTTTGAAGGACGGTGGCACTGACGCGCTTTTCCGCGGCCAGCGCTTCACAGAACCGGCGCATGCCATGGACCCGCGGGTCGTCGTTCTCGGCGTTCACCAGGGCGCCTTTGCGCACGACGTTGTCAACGATGATGAGGCTGCCGCGTCGCGACAACTTCAAAGACCACGCGAAGTAATCGACTGTCCCCTGCTTGTCGGCGTCAATGAAAATCAAATCGAACGGGCCACGGCCCTCCGCAGCAAGTTGCGGCAGGATGTCCAACGCCCGGCCCACGCGCAGCTCAACGACACCCGCCAGCCGCGCGCGGGCGAAGTTGGCGCGTGCCACTTCGGCGTGCTTCGGGTCAAATTCGAGTGTGATTAACCGTCCACCGGTCGGCAACGCGCGCGCCAGCCAGATGGTGCTGTAGCCGCCCAGTGTTCCAATTTCGAGAATGTTCCGCGCGCCTCGAATTTTCGCCAAAATTTGCAGCAGCTTGCCTTGGCTCGGCGAAACGTTGATGGCGGGCAAACCGGCGGCGGCACTGGCCGCCAGTGCTGCGTCCAGAACGGCATCGGAAGGCTCCAGCAAATCAGTGATGTATTGGTCAACCGCAGTCCATGTTTCCTGATTCATAAAGTCCGCGCAAAAGATGGAGCAGGTTCGGGATGTTGCAAAATCAAAATTCTGTGTATCAGCGTGGCGGCCGATGTGAATCGGCTCTGATTTTGGTCAAAGATAATGAGCGGACTGACGTCCGCGGCTACTTCATTACTTTACCGTTGAGGACGGCGTCAGCCTGTTGTCGGTCGAACGCCTTTTCCCGCGGGCGACGATGGTGGCAATCCCATTGCCGATCAGCCAAATCCGAAAACCCGGGTCGCGGCTTCTTTCGCCGCCTGATTCTCCATCGCCCGGCGACGGTGTGTCAGGAATATGGCTGTCAGCCACGAGCGGAACCGGAAAACGGCTGACCGGACAAGGGTCGGAACCGGGCTGTGCTTTTATGGCTCCGGGGACGGCGCACGAACGTCGCTAGGCGGAGGTGGTAATACTTTCGCCGAGGACCAGGCGGACGGTGGTAATCAACTCGCCCATGTCGAGCGGTTTGTGCAGAAACGCCTGCGCACCCGCGGCGAGGCTGAGAGACTCGTATTTTCCCGGTTCGGTGCCCGAGATGATAATAATCGGAACTCTCCTGGCCTCGCTCATGTTGCGAAGCCACCGCATGATGGCAAATCCATCCCAGTGCATTCCCACGTCCATGGCGTCAGGCGGAAACAGAATATCGAGCAAGATCAAATCCGGAATTTCCCGATCCACAATGTTCACCACGGCAGCGCCATCCGTTGCAGTGACAACCTGGTACCCGTTTGCCTCAAGGACCTGCCGTACCGCCTTGAGAATGACGCGGTTGTCATCCGCGACCAGAATTTTTGGCTGGGCAGTTGGTTGTTGGTCTGCCATAAACTCGATCAGCGTTCTGGCCCAATTGGAGCACTAAGGCTGCCACAACCGCCATTAAATTTCGGTCTCATAACTCACCGTCGTTCATGGGATTGGAAAGTACCTAGTCCGATTTTGGCGAACATCTTACCAAAATTGTCATTGTACTTTGTTCGTTTGCTTTGGCCCGGGATTTGAAGAAGAGAATGAGCAGAAATGTGACGGGGATTCGAGACCGTTATGTTGACGGATTGGCTGGGAAAGCGGTTGTTTCCGCGGTGGCAACCCTATCGCCGAAGGCGTGAAATCAAAACGCTCATGGTGGCGCTGGGGGTCGGCCTCGTTGTCGCCGGTATTATAACGGCGGTGTTAATACTGACCAATTCCATGTCCGTGGGGCGGTGACTTCCGGCACCCCGTTTGCAGTCGGTTCCTCCGGGTCAGGCGAGGTCGAAATCATTTCCGGCGGACAACGTTCTTTTTTGCGGGTTCTGCTTGGCAACCGGAGCATTCATCGCTTAGCTAGGCGCCATGCAATTGGCGCTCGACTATCTGAAACGCAATCAGGCCCGCTTTGTGGCCGAGTTGTGCGATTACCTTCGCTTCCCCAGTGTCTCCGCCCAGCCCCGGCATAAAAACGATTTGCGCGCCTGTGCCGGGTGGCTGGCCAAACACTGCCGTCAAATCGGACTCGACGCCGACGTTTGTCCCACCCGGGGCCATCCCATCGTCATCGCCCGAACTCCGCGGCGGGCCGCCCGCGGGCGAACCGGCGGCCGGCGCCCCCATTTCATGGTTTATGGCCATTACGATGTCCAACCGCCGGAACCGCTGGACCTGTGGAAATCGCCGCCGTTTGAGCCTCGTATTCAAGGCCGCTCGATTTTTGCCCGCGGCACCACCGATAACAAGGGCCAGCATTTCGCGCATCTTAAAGCCATCGAAGCCTATTTAAAAACCGGCACTCCCCTGCCCTGCGACCTGACGTTTGTCATCGAGGGCGAGGAGGAGGTCGGCAGCGCCAATCTGGCAAAATTCCTCAAGTCGCATCGGAACGAACTGAAATGTGACGCCGTGGTGGTCTCGGACACGGGAATGCCCGATGCCGATCATCCCGCGCTCACGTATGCGTTGCGGGGCATCATCGCCTTTGAAATCACCGTCCACGGCCCGTCGCGCGATTTGCATTCCGGCATCTTCGGCGGCGCGGTGGATAATCCGGCCATGGCCTTAAGCCAATTGCTGGCCCGATTGCGCGACGCCGGCGGCCGTGTGGCTGTTCCCGGTTTTTACGACGACGTTGCGCCGCTTTCCGCGCATGAGCGCAGGGAGTTTAAACGTCTGCCCACCACCGATCGGGAACTCCAAAGACTGCTCGGCGTGAAAAGACTTTTTGGTGAACGCGGCTTTACGCCGATGGAACAGCGCAGCGCGCGGCCAACCTTTGAAATCAACGGTCTTACCAGCGGTTATCAGGGTGCAGGCAGCAAAACCATCGTCCCGGCGTGGGCGCGCGCCAAAATCACCTGTCGCCTCGTGCCCGATCAAAGACCGGCCCGCATCCGCAAAGTGGTTTGCGGTTACCTCAGAAAAATCTGTCCGCCAACGGTGCGGCTCGAAATCGAAGCCGGCCACGGCGCGGAAGCCTGCCTCGTTTCACCGGCGAGCCCGCAGGCGCAGGCGGCGCTCCGCGCGCTGCGCGAAGCGTTTCACCGCGAACCGGTTCTGTTGCGTGAAGGCGGTTCCATTCCCATCGTGAACGATTTCAAAAAAATCCTGG
This sequence comes from Candidatus Sulfopaludibacter sp., assembly GCA_035508155.1. GTDB lineage: Bacteria > Verrucomicrobiota > Verrucomicrobiia > Limisphaerales > UBA11358 > UBA11358. Next base: position 3,851 of record DATJNM010000013.1, read on the forward strand.
GCGCCGATTCGCTGTTGCTGGGTCTGGGCCTCCCGGATGACAACGCGCATTCGCCCAATGAGAAATTCAGCCTGGACTGCTTCGCGAACGGCCAGCGTATGAGCGCCTGCTTGTGGCAGGAATTGACGGCGTAGCCGCCGGTTCTCGTAGCCGCCGACGTGAGGAGGCGGAGCGTTTTGCAATTTCAGCCTTTCTCCCCGCTTGGCTACTTCGTCGTCGGCTTTTCGATTGTCAGCCAACGATCTGGAAAAAATGAACTTTTTGGCCTGCTCACGTTATTAATGGACAGACTGAGTTGCCTTGTCCGAACAAAAAACGTGAAAATGATGAAATCAATCTGCTTGGTCCTGTTGTTTTTGACCGGAGCCACGCTCAGCTTGCGCGCCGGACCGCACCGTACCGACATCAACCCGGCCCTGCTCTATTATCAAGCGTTTATTCTGGGGCCGGATCTGCCCCAGGCAGACCATGATTATCTGTTCACCAACCAATGGCAGGGACAAAAGCTCCCGGCCCGGTTCGGTGAATTGGTTGGCCAGTCTGACAACGAATTCAAACTGGTCCGCCAGGCAGCGCACGCCACGGGAACTTGTGATTGGGGCATTGATTGGAGCGCCGGTCCGTACACCTTGCTTCCCCAGCTGAGCCGCGTCAAGGCGACCGTCCAAATGGCGCAATTGCGGGCGATGTGGGAGTTGCAGAACGGACGTCAGGACGATGCACGCGATGATTTGCTGGCTGCGTTCGCGCTGGGCCGGAACGGCTCGCGCGACAACAGCCTGATTGCAGCGCTCGTCCAGTTCGCCGGTGAAACCATTGTCTATGCCACGGTGGCGGCCAATTTCGGTCAGTTCTCTCCCGAAACTTTAAAGCAGCTGGCCGATGGCTTTGAGGTGGCCCCGGCCCGGGGCACCGTCGCCAATGCCATTGCCACGACGGAAACGCACTGCTTTTCCGACTGGGTGGAAACCAGAATCCCGGAGTTGCGCAAGGAATATCCCGGCGACGATGCCAGGGTGTTGGACAGCTTTCGCGAAATCTTTGAAGATTCCGGAGACGGAACCCGGGACACCAACGTCTGGCCAAGGATTGTACGGGCGGCGGGAGGAACCAGCGACGGCTTTCTCAAACTGGTGCGCGAAATGAAGCCGATGTTTGCGCGCGTGGCCGCGATCGCGAGCCTGCCCCCGCCGGAATTTGACGCGCAAATGAAGCTTTTCAACGCCGACGTTCAAAAATCATCCAACCCGGTTGTCCAATGTGTCTTTCCTGATTTTACCAAGGCGGGGGTCCGGGAATTTGCCATCCGGACGGACGAGGCCATGGTCCGCGCGGCGGTGGAATTCAAACTCCACGGCAAGGCCGGATTGCAAAGCGTCAAGGATCCCTTTGGGAACGGCCCGTTTGAATTCCAACGTTTTGTTTTCCAGGGCGTGGATCGGGGGTTTGAACTTAAATCCGCCTATGCCGGTCGCGGTTATCCCGAAGCGATGATCTTTGTGGAGAAAGCGGGGCCTCCTTTTTACGTCACCGGCGGGCCACAACGGCTTGGCCAGGCCGCGCAACCATGATTTGCCGGATCACCAACCAGGGGCGGCCGATTCCCGGGTGGCATCGTTCCGCGCTTAAAGTATAATCCAGATGTGTTCAGCTTGAGTCCAACGTTCGTGGAAATCGAAACCCCAGAAGCGAGGAATTTTCTGGATCTGGCCCGCGCGGGAGACACCGAGGCGTTTGGGAGGATCTGCCGTGTGTACGAGGCCCCGCTGTTGCGGCGGGCCATGACGCTGTGCGGCAATGCGACCCTGGCTGAGGATCTGGCCCAGGAAGTTCTGGTGGAGGCCTGGAAGAGTCTTCATCGCTACAACGGGCGGTGCCGGTTTTTCACCTGGCTTTGCGCGATTCTCCTGAACCGCTGCCGCATCAGTTTCCGGAAACGCCGTTTCCGGCCGGCCTTTCGGTTCGGAGCCCGTGACGGGGAAAGCGACCTCAAAAGCCTCGAACAATTGCCCGATCAGGGCTTTCCGCCGGATGAAGCGGCCGAGTGGGTTGAACAAAAGACCCTGGTGTGGAAATGTATCGCGGCATTGCCGGCCAAACAGCGCCAGGTCGTTTATCTCCGCTTTTATGCCGACGATTCGCTCGAAGGGATCGCCGCAGCGCTGGGCTGCCCGGTCGGGACGGTAAAATCGCGGTTGTTTCACGCGCTCGACCGGCTGCGGGGGATGAGCACCATCCACGCCCAGTTTGCAGATTTGAAAAAGAAAGGCGGTGCCGCATGAAACCTTGCCGAAAAAACCGGGAAACAATTGTATGGCTGGCATCGGGCACGCTCGAGAGCGGGCAGGCCTCGGCCCTCCGTGATCATCTTGCCCGATGCGAAGGCTGCCGCGGTTATTGGGAAGAGATCACGAGCGTGACGAGGGAACTGGCGGCGGCAGAGCCGGAGTCCCGCATTCAGACATCCGAAATTTTCCATCGCCGCGTGGTCGCGGGCCTGCGAACCGTCACATCCGCTTCCCTTCTCGGAAACCGGCTGCCCGGCCTTCGCCCAACTTTCTTGAATTGGCACGTGGCCCTGCCGGCCATTGCCGTTTTGCTGGTGATCGGCGTTATCATTGTCGCCCGGCGGCCAGAGGTGGAGGTTGCCGCGTCCGCCCCCAAAGACATCCCGGCCGTATCCGGATTGGCCCTCGACCCTGCTCTGGCGCCGACCATTGCTAATTACCAAAGAGTGGCCAACCAATCTCTGGCCAGACTGGATGCCCTGTTGACCCGGCAAGGCGGCCAAACGTTGTCACCCCTGCCCGTCTATACCGCCTCAACCCGGCCCGATGCGAATGGATTGTTTTAATGACGCCGACGGATAGACGCCCTGCCGCGGCGGAAATTATCAGTACCGGCTGAACGTCAGACCGGTTTTCTCAGCGGATATTCCTGAAGCACGCGCACCACGTCGGCGGAGGCGTACCAATTGCTCCAGATCAATTGCAGCGATTGAAAGTGTGTTTGGCCGAAATCGGTTTCCCGGCGCGCCTCCAGAAAATCAAACAGCCGTTCCCAGTCCGCTTCCGGCTCGGAGAAGCGCATGGCGGTCAAGTGTGCCGTGACCGTCTTGTAACGGCGATCCAGATTCCCGCCGAGGCCGGCCAGCCCGAAGGCGCGCCGCAGCTCATCGCGGAGCCGGGACAGGTCATCGTTCGCCGGAAACCCCTGAATCATCACCGCGTCCGGCGAAACCGTGACGCCGTGAAAGTTGACCCGGAATCCGCCGCGGTTCTTCAAAACCCCGTCCAACACCGCCTGGCACGCCGGCAACTGATGCATTTGGTCGCGCCAGAATTCCGAACCCGGAATGATCGCCATCACGGTCACATGTAATTCCGGCGGTTCGTAAAAATGCTGCCGCGGACAAACGGCAGCGGCCTCGTGCAGGAATTTTCCCACCCGACGGCGCACGGTCGCGTCCGGTCGCGCCACCAGCGTGACGCCCCGCCGGCCATCACTGGCTTTGTCCCGCAAGTGAGAATCAATTTGCATCCGGCCGGATTTCAACAGCGGACCCGTTTTGCGCCACAGCCGTTCGTAGATTGTGCGCGCCGCCGTCAACGACTCTCCCATTTTTGAATTTCCTCCTTTAACATTTCGATCGGCAGCCCCACCACGTTGCTGAACGAGCCGGAAATTTCCGAGACAATCATGTCCCCGCGCTCCTGGATGGCGTAGGCGCCCGCCTTGTCCAGCGGGTCCATCCGGGAAAGGTAAACGTTGATTTGTGCCGCGGTGAGCGGATGAAAGGTCACGTCGGTGCTGACGGCAAACGTCCGCTCGCGCAGCGCGCGCCAATGGATCAGACTGACGCCGGTGACGACCTGATGGGTCCGGCCTTGTAATCGGCCCAGCATCCGCCGCGCCTCGGCCAAATCGGCCGGCTTCCCCATGACTTCGCCTTCGAGGAACACCAATGTGTCCGCGCCCAGCACCAGCGCGTCTGGATGTTTCTTGGCGACGACGCGCGCCTTGCGGTGCGCATTGAGCTGGCAGAGTTCCAGCGGCGTCAGATGTGCATCGAACACCTCCGCGGCCGCGCTGGGAATTACCTGGAATTCCCATTCCATCTGCCGCAGCAAGGCCGCGCGCCTCGGCGAAGCGGATGCCAGAATCAATGGCGGCAGTTCCATGAGAAAAATCTAAGCGTTGTCGGCAAAACTGTCGAGTGACAGCCTGTCCCGGCGAGCGGGCCGCTGGACGAACCGAATTCGTCCTGTTCCGTAGTCGCACTGGCCCCGTAGCCGCGTTGGTAAAAACGCAGAACCCTTCAACATCCGGAGGCGGGGCGGCTGACGGGCCGCCTTCGCAAAGCTTCGGGCGCGCCGCGTCCGGCTCGCAGGGACGCTCGCCCCACCGAACGTTGCAGAATGTACCACGCTCCTCGGTTGCGACGCGCCGGGCGCTTGCCCGGCCAATTATCAGCGTGCGCCGCGCCAGGAAATACGTTAATCCATGGCCGTGAGCAACACGCGCCGCCCCGTCAATCTCGCCCTCGTCGGTTTCATGGGCACGGGCAAATCTTCCGTGGGCCGACTGGTCGCCGAGCAGTTGCATTTCGATTACCTCGACACGGATGAATTGATTCAATCGCGCACAGGCCGGACCATTGCGGACATTTTTGACAAAGACGGCGAACCGGCTTTCCGCAAACTGGAACGACAGTTGGTTTCCGAGCTGGCGGCCCGCAAGCGGACGGTCATCTCCACCGGCGGCGGTCTGCCGGCCGACCCGATCAATCTGGCCAGTCTTAGAACCCACGCCCTGATCGTCTGTCTCTGGGCCTCGCCGGAAAAAATCTGGGAACGGGTGCGTAATCAAACCCACCGGCCGCTGCTCTGTGATCCGAATCCCCGGTTGAAAATCCGTGAATTGCTCGCCCTGCGCGAACCGTTCTACCGGCAGGCCGACGTGCTGATCAACACCGACCTCCGCTCCGCCCGCGAAGCCGCCCAGCAGGTCGTGCATCAATTCAAATTCGCCCAATCCGGCCAGCAATGACCCCCCCCTGGCACAATTCAGCGCTCCGGCGGGGCGAAAGTCCTTGCGGGCCGTTCTAGTGCCGGCGCTGTGCGCCGATTGCTTCGAGCCACAAGCTCGACACTGCAGTTGCCGTTTCGTCGCCAACCTGACCCCATCGAACCGGTAGACGCCCATGAAAGAAGTCATCCACCGGCGCGCGCTGGAATTGGGGTTTGACGATTGCCGTTTCACCCATGCCGAGCCGCCGGCCGGCGCGAAGCCCTTTCAGGCCTGGCTGGCGGAAAAATGCCACGGTGAAATGGCCTGGCTTCAGCGCACCGCGCCGAAGAGAGTTGATCCGCAAAAAGTTTTGCCCGGAGCAAAAAGCATCATCTGCCTTGCCGCCAGCTACGCGGTTACAACTCCGGACTCCGGAGTTGTCGCCCGTTACGCCCGCTTCAACGACTACCACGACGTGCTTGTTGAACGTCTAAAACCGTTGGCGGCATTTGTCAATCAGCTCGGCGGGGCGGCAACACGTTCGTTGGGGTACGTGGACACTGGGCCGTTGTTGGAACGCGATTTCGCGCAGCGCGCCGGGCTGGGTTTTGTGGGCAAGCACACCAACGTCATCAGCCGCCGATTCGGCAACTGGACGCTCCTCGCGGAAATCATCACCACCCTGGAACTGGAACCCGACACGCCGGAGGCGAATCATTGCGGCAAATGCAGCCGTTGCCTTGCGGCCTGTCCCACCGGCGCCATCACCGCCCCGTTCCACCTCGACGCCCGCAAGTGCATTTCCTACCTCACCATCGAGCTGCAAGGCCCCATCCCGGTCGAACTGCGCCCGGCCATCGGCCATCGCGTTTTCGGCTGCGACGATTGCCTGGCGGTTTGCCCGTGGAACCGCTTCGCCCGGGAAGGCAACCTGATGAAAGCTCACCTGCGCCCGGATTCGGGCGCGCCGGATTTGATTGAATTGCTCCAGCTGGACAAAGCCGGTTTCAAATCACGCTTTGCCGGGACACCGGTTTTGCGGGCCAAACGCCGCGGCTTGTTGCGGAATGTCTGCGTCGCTCTCGGCAACGTCGGCGCCGCCTCCGCCCTGCCCTATCTGCAAAAAGCTGCCAGCGATCCTGAGCCACTGATTGCCGAACACGCCCGTTGGGCGATTGTTCGAATTGAATCACGCAGTAAATAAGGTTGAGCTCACTTTTGGCGACAATTTCAGGCCACGGTCAATGACGTTGCCGGCATTCGTTGGGCTCTGCCAAACCGAACCGCGGGGTAAATCCCTCAAGACAAGATCGCGGCCGGGTGGATCTTTCAGATAGATTCTCCAGATCCACTCATTGGTGCTTCCCTTGACATCCGGTGCTAGTGGTGCAGCTTGCTTCCGCCAGTCGTTCCAACATGAAAGCCTATCAACTCACCGCCACCACCGGTCCGGACGCACTACGCCTAGTGGAACTGCCCGAACCCAAGCCCGCCCGCGGTCAGGTGCTTGTCCGCGTGCGCGCCACGTCGCTGAACTATCGCGACCTGTTGGTCTCCGACGGCCGATACGGCAAGGTCTCCCTGCCCTTGATTCCGCTGTCAGACGGCGCCGGCGAAATTGCCGCGGTGGGCGAAGGCGTGATGCGCTGGAAAACCGGCGACCGCGTGACGGGCACTTTCTTCCAGGGCTGGTCATCCGGACCGTTTCGGCGCGAAATGGCCAATACGGCGCTCGGCGGCGCCTTGAACGGCATGTTGGCCGAATACGTGGCGCTCTCGGCCGAGGGCGTCATGGTCATCCCGCCACACCTCAGTTTCGAAGAAGCCGCCACCCTGCCCTGCGCCGCGCTTACGGCCTGGCAGGCCCTGGTCACGCGTGGAAATGTCTCCGCCGATGAAACCGTCCTCCTGCTCGGCACCGGTGGCGTTTCCATCTTCGCCCTGCAATTTGCCAAAATGCACGGCGCGCGCGTCATTATCACCTCCAGCAGCGACGAAAAGCTTGCGCGCGCCAAACAACTCGGCGCGGATGCAACCATCAATTATCGCTCCACGCCCGATTGGGAAGAGGAAGTCTTCCGCCTGACGGACAAGGCCGGTGTGGACCAGGTGGTCGAAGTCGGTGGCGCGGGCACTTTTGTGAAATCACTCCGCTCCGTCCGACCGGGCGGCCAGGTGCATCTTGTCGGCGGCCTCAGCGGATTTACCGGTGACGTGCCGCTCGGCGAAATCATTCGCAAGCTACTGGTCGTGCGTGGCATTTACGTGGGCAGCCGCGCGATGTTCGAGGCCATGGTCCGCGCCGTTTCCTTGCACCAAACCAGACCCGCGATTGACCGCGTCTTTGAATTCGCCGATGCGGCCGCCGCCTATCGCTATCAACAAAGCGGCAAACATTGCGGCAAGGTCGTCCTGTCTCTCGCATAGCCGCTTTTGTAAAAGTGCGGAGAATCCGGAGGCCCGGGTGACTCGACCAACTTCACAGCCGCAAAGGGGTGTACCGGTTTTCTCTCTATCGCCACAAATGCTTCGGATATTTCCGCTGAAGCTCGGACTTGATGCGGGGATAATGCTCGCGCCAGAAATTGGCGAGGTCCTGCGTGACCTGAATCGGTTTCATTCCCGGTGTCAAAATATGCACCGTCACCGTCACACGGCCCATGGCAATCCTGGGCGTCTGGTTCACATCGTATAGTTCCTGTATCCGCAATGCGATGTGCGGCGATTTGCCGTCCTCGTACACGACTTTAGGCGCGCGGCCATTCGGCAGCGTCAGCCGTTCCGGCGCATGCTTGTCCAGCAGTTCGCGTTGCGTTGCCGACAACCACGACATTACCAACGGTTTCACTTCACGTTCCTTGATGTCTTTGTAACTCACCGCGCCGTGACAAAGCTGTTCGATGATGTGTTGGCGGTCGCCTTCAGTAATGGCCGGCAATTGCAATTCCGGACAGTGCCGACAAACCAAATGCAACCGGGCCAGCCACTGTTCGACGCCATGGTCCCAATTCGGCAGCGGCAGCCGGCCGGTAAGAATTTCATCCGCCAGCAATCGCGCCGCGGCGTCGGCCGGCGGTGGTTCGACCCGCCTGGCCGACAAGGCTAATCCGCGAAAACGCACCAGTTCGGCGGCCTGGACACGCCTGGTGGTTGCGTCGAACTGGGCATGCAAATCCGACGCCATGTCTTCCGGAAACAATTCGCGCAACCATTCGAGTTCAATGGTTGTGGCCAGTGATAAAATCGTGTTTACATCCCGGCCCTCCACCTCGCGGATTTCGGCAGCGACGAAAAGCGGGCTGTGTTGGACGGCACTTTCACGCGCCAACACACCACGCCGGTTATGAACCAGTTCACAACGCAACGTTCCCTGGTCCAGCCGGTGCGCCACCCGATCACTGAAACCAATCAGAATGCATTTTTGCAGCGCCTCGTCCTTGATTTCACGCGGTTCGGTATTGAGCCCTTCACTTTTGGCAATGCGCAGGAATTGTTCGAACAACGGCCCGACCTGACGGGCGGTAACGGCGTGAATGCCCAGCCGGCGGCAGGCGTCCACGCGGAATTGATTGTTGGCGGCGTAATTCCACGCCCGCATCAAAATCCAGAAATCGGACGATGCCTGGTCGCCGAACAATTCTTCGCGGGCGGACAACACGTCACGTCCGACGCTGCGGAGCAGCAGGTCACGGCCCTGCGTGAGGGCGGCGACGAGGCAGGCTTGATGGACGCAGCCGTATTCCTGCGCCGCCAGCAACATGCGTGAGTAACGCGGATGTGCGGGGAACGCCAGCATCTGGCGGCCAATGGGAGTGATTTGTAATCGTCCCGGGAGGGACGGCGTGCCGCCGTCCTTGATATTTGGGTCGGCAACGTGCCGGGCCTCCCTATTTGTTTTCAATGCCCCCAGATCTTCCAATAATTCCTCGGCATGCGTCAGTGAGATTTCATCCGGCTTTTCCAGCCAGCGAAAACTCCGCAAATCATCAATTCCCGAGGCTTTGAGCGTGAGTACCACTTCGGCCAAATCAAGCCGTTTGATTTCCGACAGTTCCTGCGGGGCACGCTCGTCGTGCTCCGGACGTGACCAGAGCCGCACACAAATGCCCGGCGCCGTCCGGCCCGCGCGGCCGGCTCGTTGCTCGGCGCTCGACTGGCTGATTTTCTCAATCAACAAGGTATTGATGCCCCGATTGGCGTCGTATCGCGGGATGCGCGCCAGCCCGCTGTCTATGACCAGTCGCACGCCGTCAATGGTGATGGACGTCTCGGCCACATTCGTCGCCACCACCACCTTGGGTTGGTCATACCGCGCCACGGCGGCGTCCTGGTCACGCGGCGGCAATTCGCCGTGCAACGGCAGGAGCAGATAACCTTTCGATTCGGGAACATGGCGGATGGCTTCGATGGTCTGGTTGATTTCAAAACCGCCGGGCATGAAGACGAGCACATCGCCACGTTCGTCCGAACGGACATGATGACGGAAGGCGTCCGCTGCCAGCTCCCAAACCGGCGGCGCGTTTGGCCCCAGACGGTGTGGCAGATATTCAATTTCCACCGGATGCACCCGCCCTTCGGAAGAAAGAACGGAACAACGGAATTCGGAGGGACGATTTACACGAGTCCCAAATTTCAGCGTTGGCAAAGTCGGGGACTCGTGTAACTCGTCCTTCCGAACCTCGCCCCTCCGGACTTCGGACAGGTATCTCTCCAATTCCCCGGCATTCAAGGTCGCGGACATGACGGCGATGAGCAGGTCCGGCCGTTGTTGCTCCTGAATGTCCAGCGCGCGTGCCAACGTGATGTCGCCGTAAAGATGGCGCTCGTGGAACTCGTCGAAAATGACCGCCTGAACGCCACGCAGCGCCGGGTCCTGAATCAATTGCCGGAGCAGAACCCCTTCGGTTTCGAATTTAATGCGCGTGGCGTCACTGACGAAATTTTCAAACCGGACCTGATAACCGACTTCGCGTCCCAGCTCGACGCCGAGTTCCCGCGCGACGCGTGCGGCCAGCAACCGCGCCGCCAGCCGGCGTGGTTGGAGGATCACGACCTGGCCGTTGCCGAGCAAACCGTGCTTGAGCAGCATCTGGGGAACCTGGGTGGATTTGCCGGAACCGGTGGGCGCGGACAAAATCAACCGCCGATCGGCTTTAAGCCGGGCGACAATTTCATCCTCGATGTCGTAAATGGGCAGACGTTGGGCCATCGGCATTTATTCTAACGGTTCGGAGGAAAAGAGATAAGGAAAAGAGGAAAACAGGAACCGTTTTTCCTGAATTCCTGCCTTCTTTATTGGATGGGAAAGCAAAACCGTCCGGCACCGGTTCAGTTCCGCAGATGACGCTGATTGATACAGAAAAAATTTGCACCATCTGCGACGCGTACAAAAAATAAGCTTGGAGAGCTTTTGTTCTATCGTTTAAAAGGATCGGGCCGAATATAAGAGCTACGTTGCCAGCTTATCTGGCAGCGGATTTTTGTTTAGGGAGCAAAATTCACAATGGCGACTGCGAACATCTTTTCATCGGGCAGGACGTTCAGATATAATTAGATTTCTTAGTGAAGATATCCCAATGTTACACAAGCATCTCAGTGCGAGAACCAAACACGTTTTTAATTTGCAAAACTCCGAAGAAAGCGGAGCGTTCATTAATTTAATTCGGCACCATGGGTATCCGACACCATTGCTGGATTGGACTTACTCTCCCTCTGTCGCAGCATTTTTCGCATATCGTGGAATTGCAAATGAACAAACCGCAAATGCGAATTTGACCAAAAAATGCGGAGAACGTCAAAAACAAAAATATTTGTTTGTCGTGTTATTGGGCGTACCCGGAAAAATACAGCCACGTCGCCATGCGCCAAATCCGGCGCGTTGACCTGATCTGGCAGGGCGAAGATGTTGCGCAATATGACAAGCTGAAATCGGACGCTGCGAAGGCGGGTTTGGAGATTCCACAGTTCGTTAAGGACGTTCTCGCGAAAACGCTAGGCAGATAATATTGATTACGCCGCTTTTGGCGCAGTGCCCAGATTACCCTGCGCGGTTTCAACCAGTTCACGGATGCGCTGCGCGTCGGCCCTGGTATGCCCATGGCTGGCCAGCGGATCGCTGCCGCCGCTCGACTCAATCAAAATGTCCGACCAGAGGATGCCGGTCTTGATGTGCACCGAGGCGACTTTGGTGATGCTGATGCTCATTTCGTCCTTGCTGAACCACGAACGTTTGTGCCGGATGACAGACTTATCCGTCACTTCAATGCATGTGGGAAAAAGATGGTTTCCATTTGTCCAGCGGCTCGCCTGAAATATCTCCGAAGGCATGGGTGAAATTTGAACCGACGAAATCATTTCGGCAACTGGATTTGCTGGATTTCATCCGCCATGCCTTGTTCAATGAACCGGGATTTGTTTGGACATGAAACGCAAAACCATCGCCGTCTTGTTGACTCTGGCCGCCGTCGCCGGCGTCCTGCTCTACAGCTTCACCGAGGCGCCGCACAAAATAATTCTCACCGGCATTGTGACCACCGACGAGGTGATTGTGAGTTCGGAAATTCAGGGGCGGTTGCGGCAATTACTCGTCAAAGAAGGCGACACGGTTACGAACGGGGAACTGCTGGCCCAGATTCAACCCCTGGAACAGGAGGCCGAACTGGACTTTTATCGAAGTAGCGAGCATCAGTCCACCGCCGACCTCGCGCAAGCCCAGGCCGACCTGGAGAATGCCCGGCTCAACTTTGAACGGATCGGTGGTTTGTATTCCAATAAAGTCGAGTCCGTGCAGACCTACGACCAGGCGCGGACAGTTTACGACGCTGCCCGGGCGAAGGTGCAATCCCTCGACAGCCAGATCCAGGCCGCCCGCGCGCAGGCGGAACGGGCGCGAGTGCGACTGGGTTACACGGAAATCCGCGCGCCCATTGACGGTCTGGTGGACACGCGCGCGGCGTTACAGGGCGAAGTGGTCAATCCCGGCCAGGCCATCGTCACCCTCATCAACCCGGACGACCTTTGGGTGCGCGCCGATGTGGAGGAAACGTACATTGACCGGATACACCTGGGGGATCGGTTGCCGGTGCAATTGCCGTCCGGCGCCGTGCGGGCAGGGACGGTGTTTTATCGCGGCGTGGATGCGGATTACGCCACGCAACGCGACGTGAGCCGCACCAAACGCGACATCCGGACCTTTGAAATCCGCCTGCGCTGCGACAATAGCGATCGCAGTCTGGCCGTAGGCATGACGGCGTATGTGACACTGCCCCTGAAATGATTTATGAATCACGATTTACGATTGACGAGCCGTATTCCGTCGCTGGCATCAATCGCCAATCGTAAATCTCAAATCGCAAATGAGACCATGTTTGCCGTTGAAGTGGAAAATCTGACGAAGCGCTTCGGCGACTTTTGCGCCGTGGACGCGTTGAATTTTTCCGTCACGCGCGGCGAAATTTTCGGCCTGCTCGGCCCCAACGGCGCGGGCAAATCCACGCTCATCCGCATGTTGACAACGCTGGTTCCGCCAACGTCGGGTACGGCACGCGTCAACGGCCACGACATCGTCCGGGCCGCCAACGCCGTGCGCCAGTCCATCGGCGTGATTCCGCAGGCGATGACTTCCGACCTGGAATTGAGCGCGGAGGAGAACCTGAACATTTTCGGCAAACTCTACGGCATTCCGCGCGAGCAACGACGGCGCGCCATCAAGACCTTGTTGCAGGCCGTGGACTTGGAGCCATGGGCGGACAAGCCGGTGAAAATGTTTTCCGGCGGGATGCGACGCCGGCTCGAAATCGCCCGCGGCCTGGTGCATGAACCGAATATATTCTTTCTCGACGAGCCGACGACCGGTCTCGACCCGGTCTCTCGCGTCGCCGTCTGGGCCATGCTGGCCCGCCTGAAACGCGAGCGTGACCTCACGATTCTGGTCACCACCCATTACATGGACGAAGCCGACAAGCTCTGCGACCGCGTCGCCATCGTGGATCATGGGAAACTGTCCGCCCTGGATTCGCCGTTGAAATTGAAGGCCTCGATTCCGGGCAAGAATATCCTGGAAATAAGCTTTTCCGAAGTGCCGGTCGGATGGGAGGACACGCTGCGAGCCTTGCCCGACGTGGCGGAGTTAAAGGCGGAAGACCAAGTGTTCCGGCTGGCCTCGCACAACGGCCCGCGCACCACGGTGGCCTTGATGGAAGCTGCTCGCAATGCCAACGTCACCGTGACCTCGCTTTCGGTGCAAAGCACGACGCTGGACGACGTGTTTGTGCATTACACCGGCCATCAACTGCGCGACTCGTTGCAGGCGCCGTCGCTGGCCGAGAGTCCGTATATCCTGAAACGAGGCTGAACATGTTGACAAGAGCCGAGAGTCGGGAGTCGGGAGAGAGTCGGATGGCCAACATCTCGCGCCTTTCAGCTCGCGGCCCTCGGACCTCGGCTCTCGACGATTAACATGCACCGCATCTGGGCCATCATCGAACGCGACCTCCGCCGGTTCCGGCGCAGCCCGACCTTGATCGTGATTTCCATGCTCATGCCGCTGGTGCAGCTGGTGGTGCTGGGCTATGCCTTTGGCGGCAAGGTTAAAAACCTGGAAATCGGGGTCGTGGACCAGGACCACGGCGTGCCGGCGATCAAACTGAAGGAAATGTTCCAGGCGGTGGCGGCCAATGCCCGCACGTTTGACACGATTGCCTACCACGATCAGAGCGCCGCCTTGCGTGACCTGCGCGACGGCAAAATCAACGGTGTGTTGACGATTCCGCCTGAATTCTCGCGCAATGTGCTTGCCGGCGCCAATCCGCGCGTGGCGCTCGTTGAAGACAATACCGACCAGTTTTCGACGTCTGCCCTGGGAAGCGCACTGACGGAATTGCTCGCCACTTACAACGCGCCGGCGGATCCGCCGCGTGAAACCGCAAATGCCACGCTGGACGTGGTGGAAATTTATCCGTACGTGCCCTACATCCAATATCTGCTGCCGGGCACCATCACGCTGGCGATATTTGTCTCCGCGATGATTGGCGGCGGCATCATTTTTATTGACGACAAGGCGCGCGGCTTGCACGAAGGCTACCTCGTCACGCCCATCCAAAAGTTCGAATTGATTCTGGGATTCAACCTCGCGGGCGCCTTCAAGGCCATTATTGCCGGGTTTGTGCTCGCGACCGTCGGTTCCATCATCGCCGGAATTCCTGATCCGTTGAACGTGTTCCGCCTGGCGCGGATGATGGTGTTGGTGGTGGCAACGGCGCTGGCGCTCATCAGCATGATGTTCCTCCTGATGGTGCGGGTGAGCGATCCGCTGGTGCCGCGCGCCATCTTTGGCGTGCTCAACACCGTCCTGTTCTTCCCCAGCGGCGCGGTTTATCCCACGGCATCGTTTCCGCCCTGGATGAAAGTCATCACCGTCGTTGACCCGTTCACCTACGCCGTCCATGGGTTCAAGCAGCTCGTTTTAAAAAATACCGGGCTGACGCCTGTCAGTTTCGATCTGGCTTTTCTGCTCGGCTTCGCCCTCCTGGCCATGAGCGCCGCCACCCTGCTCTTTCGGCGCACACTTTGAAGTTGTTTTGCCGGGCGCGACGTTGGCCGGTTTAACGGCCGTCGGCAGGGCTCTTCAGCGCTGAAACGGCCAACCCTGACCACTTTCACGAGCCCAGTTTCCCTTCGCGGGCAGGCAAACTCCATGACCCGACACCGGTAAACTGCTGCAAACCGCCCGTCGGCCTTCGCCGCAAGGCTTTTTCATAAATCTTTCCTGATTCTGGTTCATCGGGGGCTTCATTTTGACATTTCGCATTTCACGGCTTGGCTTTAGGGTTGGGCCTGTCCGCTGAACCGAATGAAAACGCTGCACACGTATCTGACCCGCCAGGTGCTCGCCTCCTTACTGTTGGGCATGGCGGTGTTCACCTTTGTGTTGCTGATTGGCGATGGACTCAAGGAAATCCTTCCCCTGCTCATCAGCGGCCAGGTGCGGTTTGGCGAGGTGTTGGAGGCGATCGGCCTCTTGATTCCGTTTTTCTGGGTTTATGCGCTGCCCATGGGGCTGCTGACGGCGACGTTGCTCGTGTTCGGGCGGTTCAGCGCCGACCAGGAACTTACCGCCGCGCGCGCCAGTGGCATCAGCCTGCTTTCACTCGTCACGCCGGTTTTGCTCCTGAGCCTGTTCTGCTGCGCCCTCAGCGCGTGGATCAATCTGGATTTGGGACCGCGCTCGCGCGTGGCTTTCAAAGAGCTGACCTTCCGCGCGCGGGCCAACCTGGCGCGGTTCCAACTGCCCGAACGACAGTTCTTTCGCGACATCCCGGGCTACATCATTTACGTGGACAAAAATCACGGGGGCGATTTGCAGAACGTGATGGTCTTCGTGCTGCAACACGAAACCAATGTGACCAGCACCATTCGCGCGCCCCGTGGCCGGCTGGAGGGGAATCCGCAGGACAAGCAAGTGACGCTGACGCTGCTGGACCCCCAAATGGTGAAGGTCAACCCGAACGGCGGCGTGACGATCAATTCGGCAAAAGGATGGCAACCGTTCATTTATCAGCTCCCGTCTGAAGAAGACCATCCGTATCACCCCGCCATCAGCGACATGACGTTCCGGCAACTGCAGGATGAACTGGAGGATTTGAACCGGAAACTCAGTTTGCCGCCGGACCTGGACGAAGTGAGTCCGGAAGGGCGTCCGGTGCAATTCCATGACGTGGACAAACAACGGCAGGACCTGACGGAACCGCTGCGCGTGGAAATGCACCGGCAGGTTGCCTTTTCCTTCGCGTGCTTCAGTTTCACGCTCATTGGCATTCCGCTCGGCATCCGCGTTCACCGCCGCGAGACGAACGTCGGTGTCGCCATGGCGTTGATCCTGGTGCTGGTTTATTACGCCTTTATCATGGTGGGCGAATCGCTTTCCGCGCGCCCGGAATTCGCTCCGCACCTGATTTTCTGGCTGCCGAATTTCATCTTCCAGGCCGTTGGCGGCGTGCTGTTATGGCGGGCCAACCGGGGCATTTGAGAATTGGGCGAATGGATTAGTGGGTTGATGGATGGTTGGGAAAACGCCCCGCCAAGTCATCCGCTCATCCATCAATCCAACCATCCATCAATCGGTTTGCCTGCTGGTCCGCCGGAAAACCTTTCCTACCGCCGCTTGGTCAACGGGCTTGACAACGAGCTCGTCAATGTTCACATGCGGCGGTCGGCTGGCAATCCAGACCAGAATTTCGGCGATGTCTTCGGCCGTCAACGGATTCGTGCCTTCATAGACTTTCTTCGCCTCGGCGGCATTGCCTTTGAATCGGACGAGTGAAAACTCCGTCTCCGCCAGCCCCGGATCCATTGTGCCCACGCGAATGCCGGTACCGAGCAGTTCCAGTCGCAAAGCGCGGGTGATCTGCAGTTCGCCCGCCTTGGCCGCGCAATACGCGGCGCCGCCCTCATACG
Source organism: Candidatus Sulfopaludibacter sp. (assembly GCA_035508155.1). Taxonomy (GTDB): domain Bacteria; phylum Verrucomicrobiota; class Verrucomicrobiia; order Limisphaerales; family UBA11358; genus UBA11358. Next base: position 20,315 of record DATJNM010000013.1, read on the forward strand.
CCGCGTGCCCGGCCGCGGAGCCGATGTTGATGATGCTCGCGCCGGCGTTATGGGGTATCAGCGGCAGTGCGGCGCGCGTCATGCGCAGCAACCCGAGCACGTTTGATTGAATCATCGCCTCCCAATCCGCGTCCTTGCCCTTGGCCACCGTGTCCAGACCGTGCGCTCCGCCGGCGTTGTTGATTAATACGTGCAGGCCTCCGGCCTCCGGCTTCTGCCCTCTGATATTCTGTTTCGCCCAGGCAACAAAGGCTTCCACGCTCGACGTTTTTGAAACATCCAGTTCGTGAAACAGCGCCTCCCCTGCCCCGGCCTTGTTCGCTTCTGCCGCGACCTGCTTCAGACGGTCAACGCGCCGTGCGCCCAGCAGCAACTTCGCAACCTGTGCACCAAACGCCCGCGCCGCCGCTGCACCGAACCCGGATGACGCGCCCGTGATCAGAACCCATTTATTCTTCAGCGAATTCATGCGGCCGAATTTTCATCCGCTCCCCGCAGTGTTCAAGATGAAAGTGTGCAGCGCCGACGCCACAACTCAAATCGAATCGCACTTTGTTTTCTCGCTCTCGCTTCCGCCCGGCGGGGAGAGGGAATGACGTCCGGATACCGCGTATCCTGTCACCAATTTTAGAATGTGCGTCGTTCCCGCACTCTCCAGCGTGTACGCCGCCTATTAGACCGTCCCCCCCGCGATATGGTTTTATCTTGACTTAAAATGGCTTTTTCATTAGAAACACTTGTGTAGCGCAGCCGTACGGCAATTCAATTAACTCGAACATTTTTTGAGGCTGACATGAAAAAACATATACCCCTATCAATCGCGAGCATTCTCGCCTTAAGTGTTCCCGGCGCAGCCCGGGCACAGGAATTATACGTGTCGGACAGCCAGAGCGGGAACGTCTTTGCGTTCAGCGCTGGTGGAGTCCGAAATACCTTTGCTTCGGGGCTGATCAATCCTGCCGGGGTGGCCTTCAACAGCGCCGGCGACCTGTTTGTATCGGATACCGGCAGCGAAACCATCTATGAATTCACGCCCGGTGGAGTGCGGACCACCTTCGCCTCCGGGTTGACGGGTCCCGTTGATCTGGCCTTCAACAGTGCGGGCAATCTGTTCGAAGCCGATTACAACACCGGTAACATTTACAAATTCACGCCGACCGGTGTGAAGAGTCTGTTTGCCTCCGGCCTGAATGGTCCGGATGGAATGGCCTTTGACAGCGCGGGCAACCTCTTTGTGGGGGCTCAATTGAGTGACAACATTATCAAAATCACACCGGGTGGAGTGGAAAGCGTTTTCGCCTCCGGCTTAAACCCCAATGGATTGGCTTTCAACAGCGCTGGCGACCTGCTTGAAGCGGATGCCTACAGCGGCAATATCTATGAATTCACGCCGGGCGGAGGGCAAAGCTTGTTTTCTTCCGGTTTCAACAGTCCCATCGGTTTGACATTCGACAGCGCGGGCAATCTTTTTGTGTCAGACTGGTTTGGCCCCACCAGTCACAGCATCTATAAAATCGCTCCGGGCGGAACGAAAAGCTTGTTTGCCTCCGGATTGGATTATCCCGAATACATGGCCTTCCAGCCGGTGCCCGAGCCTTCCGTGTGGGCTGTGCTCGGAATGGGTGGTCTGGCGCTGATCGGTTCCCGACGCAGGGCGCGGCGATGATGGCCGGAGCCGCCGGCACGACAACCTGCGACTTTCCCGGCAAGTCGGCTTCAACCTTTCCGCCAACGAGGCCGTGGAAATTTTTTGCGGCAAGGGCGTAGCTGGACGTGCCTGGACGGCTCATTAAGTGTGCATCTTGACACTGCTCCGGAGCGCCGATCTCCGATCCGGCGCGCAACGAAGAGATTACAATTACCAGGCCTGGTCGGAGATCGGCGCTCAGGACATGGTCTCATCGGCAAAAGAGACTTGCATTCATCAAACGCGCTTACACACTTTTGCTACTTATGAAAAAGACCCTGATTCTCCTGATCCTCTCGGGTGTATGCATTCCTGTGGTTCCATCGTTGGGGGGCGAGTTGCAGGAAGCCTCCTATTATTTGACGGCCCGGTTTTCCCAATCCAGACTGCAATACAAGGGCAGAGTCGCTTTTGAACCTTTGAGCCAGCCGGATGAGGATTATCCCACCATCATGGTGGATCCCACGAAGACTTTTCAAACGATTGAGGGTTTCGGGGGCGCTTTTACCGACGCCTCGGCGGCGACTTTTGCCAGACTGTCGCCCGCGCAAAAAAACGAATTTCTGACTGCCAGCTTTGATCCGGTCAAGGGCAACGGTTACACCCTTTGCCGGACCACCATTGGCAGCTGCGATTATTCCGACGATTCTTACTCGTACGACCCGGTCGAAGGTGACAAGGAACTGAAATATTTCACGATTGAGCATGACGAAGCGAAGCGCATTCCCTTCATAAAAGCAGCCCAGAAAGTCGCCGATAACGGGATCAAACTCTTTGCTTCGCCCTGGAGCCCGCCAGCCTGGATGAAATCCAACCATGACATGCTGTATGGGGGGAAACTGGAGCGGGAATATGACCAAGCCTGGGCCGACTATTTTGCAAAATATCTCAAGGCCTTCCAGAATGAGGGACTTCCCCTTTGGGGCATCACCGTCCAAAACGAACCCATGGCCACCCAGATTTTTGAGTCTTGCGTCTTTACCGCGGACGAGGAGCGGGATTTTGTCAAAGACTATCTTGGCCCAACGCTTACGAAAAACAATCTATCGGACGTCAAAGTAATGATCTGGGACCACAACCGCGGCATTATGTATCAGCGGGTCCAGACGATTTATGACGATCCGGCGGCTGCAAAATACGTCTGGGGCGCCGCATTCCACTGGTACGTCGGCGACCATTACGACAACGTGCGCTCAGTCCATGACGCCTATCCGGAAAAGCATCTGGTTTTTACCGAAGGCGGACTGGGCGGCGGCTCGCTCGACGACGCGGTCCAGCAAAACCAGTGGACCAATGCCGAACACCTGGCCAAGGCGATGATTAATGACCTTAATAACTGGGCTGAAGGCTGGGTGTTCTGGAATCTGCTGCTGGATGAAACCGGAGGCCCCTGCCATGTCGGTTGTCATGGTCTTGCGCCAATTATGTACGACAGCCGGATTAACGAGCTGGTCTATCTGAACACCTATTATGTTTTCGGCCATTTCTCCCGATTCATCAAGCCCGGCGCAAAACGGATTGTAGCCACTTCAAACGACGACAATTTGTTGACCACCGCCTTCCGGAATCCCGACGGCAAAGTCGCCGTGGTGATTCTCAATGTCGGCAACCAACCCGCTCCGTTCCGTGTTTGGACCGATCAGAAGGCCGTCAAAGCCCTCTTGCCGACCCAATCCATTGCGACGTTCGTGTTTAATGACAATTGATGGTCTGATTTGAGCTTTCTTCGGCCGGCAACTCAAAGCGGCGAAGCGGCAGATTAACAATTTGCGCTGCGCTCAAGCGCCGGCGCGCGTTGGCCCTGTCATCAATTTTTGCGCGTGCGGGCCGACCCGGATTTTTCTACGTTCGCACCAGAATGATTCGAATGAAGACCAGAGTATTGTCCATTTTCCAAGCCGCCATCCTCCTGCCGGTTTTCTGCTGCCGGGCCGGCAATGACACCAACTTCGACGTGGCGATCTACATTCCGGTGGGTGTGGTGCGCAGCTTTGAAAACCCCCAAAAGCTTCAGGACGATTGGGACCGCATCAGCGCCCAGTTGAAAGTGGACAAGGTTTATATTGAGGTGCAGCGGAATCGCGACCTGGCCGGCGATGAACTGCTGGAGCGGGTCAAAAAGTTCTTTCGCGATCACGGCGTGCGCGTGGCCGGCGGCATGGCGTTGTCTGACGGTGGCATGGGCGGACAATTCCAATCATTCTGTTACACCGATTCGGCGGACCGGCAGTTCATCCAGAATGCCGCCGAACTGGCCGCGCGGCATTTCGATGAGGTGATCCAGGATGATTTCTTCTTCGTCAATACCAAGACGGATTCCGACATCGCCGCCAAAGGGACGAACACCTGGAGCCAATTCCGACTGGCGTTGATGGATGATGCGGCGGAAAATTTAATCATCAAACCGGCTCGCGCGGTCAATCCTCGCATCAAGCTCGTCATCAAATTCCCCAACTGGTACGAGCATTTCCAGGGACTCGGTTACGACCTCGACCGGGAGCCGAAACTGTTCGACGGCATCTACACCGGCACGGAAACGCGCGACCCGGTCGTCACCGACCAGCATTTGCAGCAGTACGAGAGCTACGAAATCATCCGGTACTTTGACAATATCGCGCCCGAGCGCAACGGCGGCGGCTGGGTGGACACGTTCAGCATCCGGTACCTTGACCGTTACGCCGAACAACTGTGGGACACGATGTTCGCCAAGGCGCCGCAAATCATGCTGTTCGAGTGGTCGGCGATGAGCCGGCCCGTCGTGCCGGGCGACCGCGATGGCTGGCAAAACCTGCACACCAGTTTCGATTACAACCAAATGCTGGCAGAGTTTGCAACGCATCATCCCGCCAGTCTCGCGGAACCGACCATGGCGTCCGTCGCGAATTACAGCCTGGAACAACTGGACCCGTTCCTCGGCCGGCTCGGCAACCCCATAGGCATTGCCAGCTACAAACCCTATCAATCCACCGGCGAAGATTTCCTGCACAATTACCTTGGCATGATTGGCATTCCCATCGAGTTGTATCCGTACTTTCCGACGAATGCCGACCTGGTCCTGCTGACTGAATCGGCGCAGTTTGACCCGGACATTGTCGCCAAAATCAAGCAACAACTTGCCGCCGGCAAATCCGTCGTCATCACCTCCGGTCTGCTTCGCGCGCTGGCCGGCCGCGGCATCAACGATATCGTGGAACTGCGCTATACCGACCGCAAACTGCCCGCGCACGAATTCTACGGCGGCTTCGGCGCCGGCAACGGGGCCGACCTCGGCAACGACCCGAACGCGGCCATTCTGCTGCCGGTGATTGAATTCCTGACCAACGACGCCTGGCCGCTGGTGCGTGCGATGGCGAACGGCGGCGCCACCCCGCTCCTGCTGATGGACCGTTATTCCAATGGCGTGCTCTACGTGCTGACCATTCCCGACAACTTAGCGGATTTATACCGGCTGCCGCCCGCCGCCACGAGCGCGCTCAAAAATTATCTGATGCGCGGCTTCCCCGTTCGCCTGGACGGCCCCAGCCGGGTCGCGCTGTTCGCGTATGACAACCACACGTTCATCGTGGAATCTTTCTTGCCCACGGAAACCGATGTGAAAGTTTCCGCGACCGGAGATTTCAGCAAACTGCGAAATCTGGTCACCGGTGAAGAGATCGCCGGCCGGGCGCCGGAACAACCGATGTCCTTTGGCGGCCGCCAGCCGGCCTTTGTTGAAAACCGCGAATTTTTCAACCTCCATCTTCTGCCGCACAGCTACGCAGTTTTTGAGATGGAGAAATAAACCCTCATCGGCAGCCGCATCCTCAGGGGCCGCCTCGCCTCAGGTCATAAAACAACCGACCTTCGGCGTCGTCGTGCTCCTCGCTCTATCGGACGCTGAACAACAGGACTTTGTCGCCATTGTTAATGGAACTTAATAAGCTCTGACCTTATAAAATCTGTTCCCCGGCGAAACCGGAGTGGTGACGGTCTCCAGCGTGTCGTTGCCTCCAAAAACACTGCCGAGATTCGACCAGCTTGGATCAGTCACGTTGTTCTTATACTGCAGTTGATAACTGTGCCAGGACTCCGTGGGCAAGGTGATGGCCATGTTGGTCCCGGTGGCATCAAGACCGGCAAAGAGGCTGAAGGTCGGATTCAGCCACAGGTAGTTCGCCGTTGCCGTGGTGTTAGCAGACGTGAGTGTTGCACCAGTGCCGTTGATAATATGAGTCATTTCGCTACCGGTCTGCGCTTCGATAAGAACATTTATCATGTCATGCACGTTGACCTGCTGGGAATTGGTTGGGGTCTCAATTGCGTTAAAGCATTTTACGTTTGAAGTTTGAAACACACCATAGACTCCCAGCCCGTAAGCTTGATGGCTCGTGACACTGTTCGCGACTTTGTAGGACGCATAACCGTTCACGCCATTATGCGTCCATGCGCTCTGATTCGGCGCGTCATAAGGCAATTCGGACTGGTAAAAATAAACCCGTCCCCAATTGCCATTCCACAGCGTCTGATACTGTTCATGGTGCTCGTTAAAAAGGCCGTAGATGGTCACGTTATTGCCATTTACCACCAGGCCGTTGCCGGACGCATTGATGGTCCACCCGACCGTACCACTGTTGCCATGATCCGCCCGCCACAGCCAAAGGTTGTCGCCGATGACATTGTTGGCGTTGATCGTGAAACAGGTGGTCGTGGTGCCAACAAATTGTCCACCGACCCGGCTGTGAACGTCATACAGGCATATCGGATCTGCGGAATGATCGAGCGAACTGCCCGGAGGCCCCACCTCCAATAATGCGGGCGACGGAGTGGTTCCGGCATCAAATAAAATATCTGACACCTTCACGCCATTCACATCCGAGATGACCAGGGCGGGGTTTCCATTGGTCGGTACCAGCGTCGGGAATCCTAGTCCGAAGACGATCGTATCCGGATTCGTCACGAGGATGCTGTTCGTCAGATGATAGATTCCGGGAGTCAAAATCAAGTTCAGGCCGGAATTCAGCGCGGCATTGATGCTGCCGGCATTATCCGTTCCCGGCTGGGCAATGTAGAACTGGCTGATGGGAACTGAAACTCCCGGCGTCGGACCGCCAGCCCAGGATGTTCCTGTGCTGTTGGTTGTCAAATTGGGAACCATGACGAAGAAATTCGTGTTGCTGTCAACGTATAAATACGGCTTTTGCCGGATCAACGGCACATTGGTGATGACGGTGTAGGAGGGGTAAGGACCGGGCCAGGTCTGCGGGGGCGGGCTTGAATCGCCCACAAATACAAAGTTCCAATTCCCGCCGGACCAGCTCGAATAGGTGTTGTTCCGGGAGAACCATTGTTGTTGTCCAATGGGATTGACGCTGCCGTCAATCTTCGAATCGGCCAGGAAACCGCCGCTGGCCCAGTTCTGACTGCCACTCCATTCTGCCAGGTACAGGTTGTTTTGTACGTGCATACGGCGAAAGGAAGTGCCCTGGGACACAGCCCACATCGTGTAACCGTTGGTTGAAGACACAGCCAGATTCTCTGCGGACAACCAGAAGTTGCAGGTGGCGTTGCCATTCGGCAGAAAGGCATTGCAATCCAGCGCGCCATTGATTTCGACGTTGTCCGGCGACTGTCCCAAACCCAGCACTTGCATGTAGTAGCCCAGGTTGAGCGAGACGTTGTAAGTTCCAGGTTCGAAAAGAACGGCATACCGGTTGACGCCGAACTGACTCGTGGTGGAACTGTTCTGCTGCGCAAAAAGAGTGTTGAGGGTGCTCTGAATCGTCGCCGTCGGCGTGTAAGGAGTGAACAGGAAAACATTCGGGCCAAAGTAGGGACCTGACGTATTGGTGACAACTGTGTTGGTTGAAACAAATACGAGCTGAAGGGCATTGAAGTCGCCTTCGATGTTCCCCACATGACTGACATTGGCGTTGGATGTCCAAGTGAACGTAATCGTTCCCAGGGCTCCCACCACGATATTGCTGAAAACGACGTAGTCAGCACCCTGGATAAAGGAAGTCAGACTGGCCGGTGTATTGCTGGTGGTCAGGACGACGGGGGCCATCACGGGAGTGTACACCGTAAAGGTTGTTCCCCGGGTGCCGTCATTGTTGATGCCATAAAGATATAAATTATATGTGCCGGGAGAGACATTATTAAGCGTATCTATTCGAGTAGCGGCATTGTTGTATTGATAAGGCTGCTGCAATCCCGCCGGTGTGCCCTGGGCGCCCTGGGTGCCGTAGGTGCCCCCCATCTGGGACGTCAAGGTGATCGGCGTTGGCGTCGCGCCGTCGGATAAGAGGTTGGTTGCGCCTGTGGTTCCGTTGCCGACTACCGGGTTCCAATAATTATGGCCCGGATCCGAATAGGCGCCCTGGCCGGAATAATTGGCAGCACCGGCACCGCCAGGCACGTCAAAGTTGATGACTTGCGCCCGGGTCATAGCGCCACATAAAGCGAGCGCGACAAGCGACCTTCTTAAAATTTTACTGCGGGTGTTCATATTTTTGGCAGACCGCCGGAGCAAGGTTGTGTTCGATGAGTTGCGTCTGTTCGAGCAGGCATACGACTAGACCGTCCAATCTGATATTGAGATAAAAAGAACCGGTCTCATTTGCTTCACAATGGGAAGTCTATTTTATCCTTTGTGGTTTGTCCAGAAGATTTTATGATATGTGTGAAGATTCTCTGATCTCTGCCAGGGCTTCAGGGAATCCGCCGTTGCCTCCAGCCGGGTATCAGGCCATTAACGTCACGGCTGCGCGTCCCGGGGCGGGAAAAACAAGAAACGGGCATAGGCGTAAGCAATCATCTCATCCAGTACCGACCGAACGCCCTGGCTGGATTTCCACCATTGATGCGAATCGTAATCGCGATCTTCCACGTCAATGATTCCCACCCGGCTGTCGCCGCCAAACGCCTTTTCGAACATCAACCGGGAACGCCGGGCGTGAGCGCCCGTCGAGATGAGATTAAACGCTTTGGGGACGCGGCCGCGTTGGCGAAACCAGTCCCGCAAGGCCACGGCCGCGGCATAAGTGCGGTCCTTGCGCACAAGGGGAGCGGGGACGGCCTGGACGGTGTCGTTGCTCATGCCCATTTGCCGCAGTGTCGCAGCGCCCAGTTCGGCGTAGGTTTTGTATTCAGAAAGCGGTGCGCCATGCTCCAGCGGCCCGCCGATGACATAAATCATGTGCCCGGGGTTCCGATAAACTTCCGACCTGGCGGTTTCCAGCGTGTAATCGGGTGACCAGCCTTCCACCACGAGCACTCCACCCGGCACCGGGTCATTGACCGCCAGGAACGCATTCGCATTTCGGAAACCGAAAACCAACAGCGGACCGAAGAGGAGGAGCAACAGTAACCAACCGCGCAGGGTTGGCACCCAGCATGTCCGTCGGCGCAGCAACCCCCGAAATTGTCCTGAGCCCGTAGAATTCATGGAACGATTTCAAGGATTGTATCGCAATGTGACCCGGCATTCCAGCACGGTGTTGGGGTGGTCTTCCCCGCACGCGGCTGCGGCGCGGAGGCTATTTGTTCTTCGGCTTAAAATCAAGATACGCCAGATTCATATTCCCTTCGGTGAGGACGTGAAGGGTCAAAACCGACAACCCTTTGGGCAATTCCACTTCGGCAATATTTGTCATGATGTTCCAGTGATGCCACTGACGCCAGGCCAGAGGATCCTTGTCCGTGCGGGTTGAAATAATGTTGATCGAGGAAACCAGCGGTTTGCCATTTCGGTCCAGGGAAATTGTTCCACCCCGGTTCGAAGTATATAAAAGATCAATGGAGTACATCCCGCTATGTTCGACCGCAACGGTCAGGTTGAACCATTCGCCGGGCACCGTCCAACCGACATAAAGCTGCCCCTCGGGCGGCACCACCAGATTGTACGGATTATTATCAATCGCATCGTGGAACTTGGTGTAGGATGTGCTGATGCCTTCTTTCATCCGAAACTCGTTGAGATACGTCCCGTTGGCGGGATTCAATTCCCCGCTCCCATGGTTCTTCGCGTCCTGGTTGTGATAAGCAACGCCTTCTCCGCCCAAATCGTAACAGGCACATTGCACGCGTCCGGGAATCTTCTGCGGCCCGCCTTGATACCGGCTGTCCTGAAACGGCTTCCCCTGGTATTCCTTCAATCCCGCCGACGTGCATCCGCCCAAATAAAAACCGAAGCCGAGAACCAGGCCTGCGCGCAGAATAAATCGGAGTTTTGTTTTCATGTCTGATTTAGCGGTGTTTCTAATTTGATTGTGGCAATGCCAGGAACGGCTGTCCATACAATTGAAGCAAGGTTTCTTACCCAAACACGGATGGACACCTGAAAGAGCTTCCTTTCTGCTCGCTTGCCGAGCCATAGCCCGCCGTTGGAACATGGTACCGGCCCGCCATCGTGCCAAGCACTTCAGCGCGGCAGTGGCGATTCGGTCGAATCGGCAATTCCGAACATCCAACAAGCGTTAGAGGAAACCGGGGAATTGCCGCAGGGCTTCCCTTCGAGGGAGGCTGTGGCGCTGATGGAACTTGGGCATGTTGAGGAAAAACTGACAGAAGTGACCGCTGCCGTGGTTGCCATCCGAAAACTTCTCTACTTGCGACGCCGCACCACGCTTGGGAACGAGGCACCAGCGAGAATACCAATGGGCTCATCCGACAATATTTGCCAAAGGGAACCAACCTCAGCCGCACCACCCAGCGGCAATGCTATCGCATTGCCGAACAGTTAAACAACCGTCCAAGACTTTGACTGGGCTTCAAAACCCCCAATGAAGCCTACTACTAGCCATTTCGTCGCACTTCAAATGTGAAACTAAACAACTTGTAAGCAGTCATGGCCGTGCGGACTGCCGAAGAATAGCAAGAGAGGCGATTGGTTCTTAAATAGTTCCGGCGTCGCCAGCCGCTACAAACGTTCCGTTGTACCACGACACGCCGTTCAGCCGATTAGTCGTGCCAGATGTTTCAGGATTCCAAGTCGCTCCATCCGTCGAACTCAAAATGGTTCCACCTGAACCAACCACAATAAACAATCCGTTGGCCCAGGTAGCTCCCCGCAAATCGTTACTCGTTGTTGAAGTTTGAGCAGTCCAGGAAATCGCATCCTTAGTGGTCAAAATCAAACCGTTGTTACCGACAGCGACATACCCATTTGTCGAGCAAGCTACTGCGTTCAAACCCGCGCTGGTACCAGAAAAGCGCGGTGTCAAATGGTCAAATTGATCCGCCTTTGCTTGATTACAAACCAGAAGCAAAACACTAAAGAAGGCACAGTTTTTTCTCATAGCCCGTCTCCCTTAAGACGATTGTATGTTACCGCCGCTACGGTGTCAACAGTTTTGTGACAATGCCAACACCCCTAAGCATCAAATGCGGCGATAATGCTGCCTAACGTTCCAAAGCTGAACCGCTGCCATTTAAGGTCAAGCGTGGAGCAACAACAAAGAGCGCTGGCGTGACGTGGCGAAGCGGGGAAATGTGTATTGAACTGCAATCCTAATTGCATTTTGAGAGTAGATACACGAACAAAAGTTCTGGACATGCCTCATTCGGTTTGTTAAAATTACCGGTGAACAAAGCAAGACTCTTTCATGTCTTTCACTTTCATTATGAAGGCTCAAAT
>DATJNM010000014.1:0-20161 GCA_035508155.1 Candidatus Sulfopaludibacter sp.
CCCGGTTTTGGAGCTTGCGGCATTCTTCAAGGCTTTCGGCGGACGGCGTTTCGATGCCGAGGAAAACTTTTTTGAACCCGGCCTGGACCATCAATTCGCAGAGTTCGACATCGTCAGCGAGGTTCACCGAAGCCTCGGTAAAAAAGCCCATTTCAGTCTGGACGCGGTTCCGCCACGAAATCATTTCCCGCAGCAGTGCCTTGGTCAGTTTTTTGTTGCCGATAAAATTGTCGTCCACGATGAACACTGTGTCTTTCCAGCCGCGAACGCGAAGCGCTTCGAGTTCGCCGACCAGTTGGGCCGGTGACTTGGTCCGGGGCACGCGCCCGTTCATGACGATGATGTCGCAGAACTCGCAATCGTAAGGGCAGCCGCGGGAAAACTGCACGGCCATGGTGGCGTAGTGCTGGAAATCAATCAGGTCGTACCGCGGCACGGGCACTTTGGTGAGGTCGGGCCGGCCGGTCGCCTGGTAGTAGTGGCGCAACGTGCCGGCCTTCATGTCTTCAATCAGTTGAGGCATGATTTCCTCCGCTTCACCCAACACGAAATGCTGGATTTGTGGAAAGGCCGCGTGTCCGGTGGTAAAAAGCGGCCCGCCGGCGATGATGGGTTTGGACAGTTTAAGGCAACGCTCGACGATTTCGTTGACCGATTCCTTATGCACGATCATTCCACTGATCATCACATAATCCGCCCAACGCAGATGGCTGTCTTTCAACCGCTCCACATTCGTGTCCACCAATCGCAGTTCCCAATCGTTCGGGAGCATGGCCGCGAGGGTAAGGAGACCCAGGGGCGGGAACGCGGCGCGTTTGGAAATGAATCGCAGGACGTGTTTGAAACTCCAGAACGTGTCCGGCGTCTCAGGATAAACCAACAAGATTTTCATGAAGCGACCTGACCTTTCCATGAGCCAGTTCGCCGCGGATTTGCCCGTGGTCTGTCTGTGCGGACCGTTTCTTCAGGAATGATCCCGGCGTTTAAGACTGAATTCATTTTCAGGTTATTCTCGTTCGCCAGGCCAACACGCAGCCAATACTTTGTTTGCATTGTGCCCATAGCTTGCCGCTATAAAGTCATGACGGGCAGATTATCATTTTTTGAGGAAAATCAGAAGAAAGGTGCGAATTCTTTCAGCACTGGCAGACCAAGACAAAAAGAACGGAGCAATAGACTGCGCCAAGCAGATTCAATGCGAGAGGGCTGCATGGCTTTTCACAACCTCAATGTATTGGTCCAGAGCCTTGGATCGGTTCTCGCGATGCCACGCAATCCAGTAATCGGCTTTCGCCGCCGCCGCCAGCGGGCGAAAAACCACGCCGGGATGAGGCAAATTCTTGATCTGCTCCCGCGCCAGCGTCACGCCCAACCCTTCGGCGACAAAGGTCATGATGCCGGACTCCAACTCCACGTCCTGCAAAATCCTCGGGGTAAAGCCCGCCTGCTGGCACAGGCCGGTCAGCCAGTCACGCGAACCGAGGTGCGTCTGTTCGGACATCGCGACAAAGAACAACGATTTGAGATCCTTCGCCAGAATCTTGCTCTTTTTCGCCAGCGGATGACGGGCCGGCAAAACAACGACAACATTGTGCCGGGCCACACACTCCCAGTTCAGCGCCGCCAGGTTCTTGTTGGTGGCAGACGGGCGCAGGCCGACAAAGCCCAAATCAATCTTCCTTGCTTCCAGGGCGCGAAGCTGTTCGGCCGGCGACATGTCGAACAGGTTCACGGCCATCTCCGGGCAGGTTTGATAAAACGTGGCCAGTGTTGCCGGCAGGAGGTCAAAATTGAACTTGAACAGATACCCGAGGTTCAACTGGCCGGATTCGCCCCGGCTGAACCGCTGCACGGCTTTCACGCTTTCGAGGCTTAAGGCCACGAGCCGCCGGGCATCCACCAGGAAGCTTTTCCCTTCTTCGGTCAGCGAAACCTGGTTCCGGGTCCGGTCCAGCAGCCGCACTCCCAGTTCCTCTTCCAGATTGTGAATCTGGCGGGTGAGCGAGGGTTGTGCCAGCCGCAGTTTTGCGGCCGCCCGGGTGAAGTTTAATTCCTCGGCCACGGCAACAAAGTAACGGAGATGGCGTAATTCCATATCTCAAACACATTGTAGCAATCCATTCCCCGCCTGACAAACAGGAACGGACGATGGGCAGCTGAGACGCTCGGCTGAAATTGATGGTCGCCTTTCAAGCCATAGCTGGAAGGCATGATAAACCCAGCAACGAAGTATTGGCATGTCTTCTGGTTTACCAGCATGGTGTCTCGATGAAGCTCATCATCCAGAAGGCCTCGGTTCGGTGGCAAGGCGGATCCAATGGTGGCACGCGGGCCATGACCACCGAGAGCGGCGTGCTGAAAGAAACCGGCTTTTCCCTGGGCATTCCCTTCACAAAAAACTCCGGAACCAATCCGGCTGAACTGATTGCCGCCGCTCACGCCGCAAGTTTCTCCCTGGCCCTGTCGAACGAGTTGGGGCTGGCAGGTTCTGCATCAGGCGACATCGTCGTCACCGCGACGGTGACCCTGGAACACCTGGCCGCAGGTTGGACGATCATGAATATCCATCTGAACGTCATCGCCCGGCTGCTCAAAGTGACACAAGGCAGGTTCATTGATGCGACCGTGCGCGCCAAAACGAGTTGTCTGGTATCGCGATTGCTGCGCGCCAACATCTCAATGAACGCCAGACTGGAGAAATGACTTGCTTTTCGACGATCCACATAAATTACACAGTCTGAAACAAACTCTCACGCGCGTCAGGAAATGGAAAAATGCTGTGATGTCTCTATTAGAGGGTGTTCTGAAATTTTTCGTAAGTGGTTTGCATGACTGAGTTTTCGCCGATACAGGCGGGTTGGTTGAAGGCATCCAATCAGTTAGAGTTCGGGCATGGCTATTTCGCTTCCGCCTACCGGAACCCACCGCTTGCTGGAGTTGGTGTCGCCGTATGTGCCCGACGCGTTCAAATCCGCGCTGCTTTCGCCCGGTCGTGCCATCCAAACCGATGACAGCTCGGCTGGCAGCATGACGTTGACTTGTCGAAAATCACTTCCATTTGTCATCGGCGCACGGCGGCAGGTCTGGAATTTGCCGTTGTGGAATGCCTGCCGTTGAAATCCGGGGAAATGAAAAGCGTTCTGAACAGTGGCCACAAGGTGCGGGAAGTGCTGCAAACGTTCATGCGCGACCAGCGGCAGGTTTTGAACCTCTGGAATGATGATGTGAAAGCGCAAGTGAGGGAACATCTGGACGAGAAATACCCCACCAGGACATGGGCATCGTTATCGAATCCTTTGAAATCAAAATGGCACGCGCCATTTCTGAAACGCGAATGGTTGCTCGTCAAAGCCAAAGTCGCGGTATGAAAATTTCAACGTGATGCAACCGCCAATGCTGCAAGAAAGGCTTGAATTCCAAGTCTGACGCAATATCTTACCAATTGTTTTTGGCCACGATAGCTCAGTGGTAGAGCAATAGTTTTGTAAACTATCGGTCGTCGGTTCAATCCCGACTCGTGGCTCCATTATTATCGCCCGAAGGCCCCCTTGAGCGCGCGGTTGGCGGCAAAACGAACAATCGCGAGATGGGAACCTCACATCTGGTAGCGGGGAAATTGTATATCGCTTTTGTTTATGGGTTGTGGTTTTTATAGCCAATCCGGTATAATCATGGCCAAAGCCCGGTTTAGAATTACAAAACCATTGCTCTACCGCTGAGCTAAGCTGGCGCCAACGTTATTTATTACGCGGCCGGCAGCGGTTTGGCAAGTCAACGTGCGAGGGCCACCAGGTAGCGTTGCAGGCGCGTGGCGTCGTCTTTCAAGCCCAGTTCGAGATAAATCTGGTGCAGATTGCTGCACATCCGCAGAAAAATCCGGCGCGGGCTCACGGGGGCGAGATATTCCTCGCGCAGGTCGTAATTGCCGCGCACCAGATAATGGACGCAATCGGCCTTCGTCAGCAGCCGGCCGCGGTTGAAGACATCCACGAAGATCTCGCCGGCGGCGGATTGATGGCGGCAGATGAAATGTCCCGGCAGGCCAATGCCGGTGATCGGCAGTCGCAGCCGCCGCGCCAGGAGCATATAAAACAGGCAAAGCGTAATGGGATTGCCCGTCCGCCGGTCGAGCACGCGGTTCAGGTAACTGTTGTCCGGTTCGTAATAATTTTGCTCGTTGCCCCTGAAACCGAGTTCGTCAAAAAGGTAATCGTTGATTCTCTCCAGCAGGTCGTTCGCGCGTCCGTGGCGGTCCGTGCGTTCGCGCAGGGCTTTCGCATAGCCGTCGAGCAAAGCCTGATACGCCTCCACGTTAATTTCGGGAAACTGCGTCTGCGCCAGCAACCAGGCGGCGGTTTCCATGTCGAATTCCTCGCCGTGATTCAGGCAGAAAGTGAGAAAACGATTGTCACCGGTCTGTTTGTCCACCTGCCAGAGGATTTCCTGGACGCGCCGACGCAACAACGGGTCATCGCTCAGGGCGTGGGGCCGCAGCCATTCGTTCACGGCGTTGCCTTCGGCCAGAATTTGCCCGCGCACGGCCTGATAAACCTGCGCGCTCTCGTCGCCCAAAAGATTGAGCAGGGCGGCGCGGCGGCGGTCCGGCGTCGTCGCTTTCGAATTCCGATTCTGGATTTTTGAAGGCATGTGGTATTGCCGGCAGTGAACCAGAAGCATCGCGTCAGTCAATAAAATCTGCGCACCAATCAAACCGCGCACGGTGCGAGCACAGCATCACTCATGCCGTGAACGATTTTTTTATCGGCGGGAACAATCGTGGCCAGCACGCCGCCCATTTGAGGGCGCGCCGCGTCGCCTTCGCCGGCAACGAAATAATAGGGACACAACCGCACGCGACCTTTCATGGGCACGACGATATTCTGCTCAAAATCAAACCAACGGGCTTCGATCACATTGGGTTTCTCATAGCGTTGCAGCACAAAGGGTGAAGTGGCGAAACTCGTGATGGCCCGGTCCACCGCCGTGGCCCAGGCTGCGTGGGACAAGTCACTGCCCAGATAAACTCCGCGCGCGCCCCACGCGTGCTCGGAAAAACCGGATACCTTCAAAATCAGTTCGCGCCGGCGTTGCGACCATGTTTTAAGCTGCCGCCAGTCGGTCAGGTTCAACTCAGGGATCGCGGCGTGCGGCGGCAATGGCGTCGGATCCATGAGCCACGTGTAAGGAATCAAATTTTGCAGCCGCGCCAGAAAACCTTCGCCCAGCTCACCGCGCCAGAAATCGCGGAGGTTCCGGTTCCACAAAAGCGCGAAGAGCATCTTTTCTTCAAAGATCGGTTTCGGTGGCGGTGTCAGGCGGATTCGTTTTCCCACCGCCAACTCGAAAATCCGTTCCGAATTCGGTACGTTCGCCAGATCGAACAACTCGAAGAAGCGATAGACCGCGTCGCCGTCGGAGAAGTCCTCAAACTTTGAACCTTGAACTTTGAACCGTGAACCTTGAACTTGCCCCGCCATCCATTCCATTTCCGGGCGATAGGTGGCGGCTTCCTCGGAGACGATGATGTGAACGTGTTGTGCGTCGCCGAAGATGCTTTCAAACCCGCGAATGATTCCGTCCGCACCGCCAATAATCTTGCTTTCGACCTTCGACTCTCGACTCTCGACCGCGACGTAAGTCGCATTCAGCCATGCCGTCAGGCCGATGCCGCCGGGCACGGAATCGAGTTCGGTGATGCGGCAGCCGTTTTCCGTCAGTAAAATGTCGGGCCGGATGACGCGCGGCACATCATTTTTGAAAGCGGGTGAACGCTGGAGCTCAATCAATCCGGGCGGTTTGCCGCGATCCAGGAGTTCCGCAATCCACGCCGGTTGTCTGCCTTCCACGCTGCGCCGATAGAGCAAATTGACGGCACGATAAAATTGCAACAACACGCGTCCCAACGACTCGATTTCTTTCCTCAACTTGTCGCCGAGTGGAAACGGTTCGGGTGGAATTCGCCAGTCGAGTCCGGCAAATAATCCCCCGGGCGGAATCTGTTCACGGACAAAATGCGCGGCATCCGCTGTGGATTTTGTGTTGGCGGAGATGGCGTCCACGCCGGAGACAGTACCCTTCAAAATGTTCAGCGTCAAAAATGAATCAAAAGACGCGCCGATGCAATTTACCGTGCGGTTGTTGTCACAGGTTGGTTGACTGGCCGCGATAAAACATCTGCGCGGCATTGGTCGTGGCCACGAAAAATTCAAACGAGTTGCTGGTCAACAAATCGCTGCTGACGGCTGACCAATGGACCAGGTCGGCGGACGATTGGAGCGTGTAACTTTGGCCGGCTTCGCCGTTAAGCCAGATGCCGAGCTGGCCCGGCGGACTGCCGCCGCCGATTTGCAGGCTAAAGCGGTTTGTCGCGGGCAGCACGAATAGGGTGATGCTCTGGGCCGGCAGCAGGTCGCTGAGTACATCGTTGGTGAGCGTCAGATTGGCCAACTGGTTGATGACGTTGGCGGACGTCAGTTGCCAGCGTTGGGCGGTGCCGGAGGCGGGGAAGTTGGTAATGCTCGCCACAATGGGCGAGGCGTTATTGAGGTCCTTGTTGATGACCATGAGCGTCAGCGCGCCATCACTGGTCCGCACGGCGCCAAAAGCCGAGAGGTCATCCGGGTTGGGGACCGTGGTTTGGATGCTGGTGTCGCCGAAAGTGGATCGTTTGCCGTCGTAGTTGCGATACAGCTTCATGGCGTTGTAGGTGGGTGAACCGCTGGCCGGCACCGTCCAGCGCGTAGCGAGATCCAGCCCCTGCCAGCCGAAGATGCCCAGGATATCCGCCTGCGCGGTGGCGCCATTGATGTTGGTTTCCGCGCCCCAATTATATTCCGTCACGCCGATTTTCGTTCCCGGATAATTGGTCGCCACCCAGCTTTTCATCCGGGGAATCAGCATGATAACGCTGTTGATCCAACTGGGGTCAACGTAATTGCTGTCCCAGAAAACGCGCGTGGACTGGTTGCGCAACAGGTCCGTGGCGGTGGAAATATCGCTGCTGCTGCTCACGTCGCCTTCCTGCGGATAGCAATGGAGTGTAAAATAATCGAGCAGGCGCTGGCCGGTGCCGAGGTCGTGCTGATGAACCTGATTCAAGAGCCACGGCATGTAGTCCCAGCCGCCGTTCGCCGCGCGATCGGTGTAACCGGGATTTTGCTGGTCGTAGCCGCTGTAGAGATAACCGTTCCATCCCCATTCTTCAAATCCGCAAACCAGTGCGTCGGGGTCATTGGATTTCGTCATGCTGGCATACGTGATGAAATCGTTGAAAATCTCCTGCATCGTTGGACCGACCGGATGAACGTCCCGGTGCGTCGAAAACCAGATGCTTTCCTCATTGTCCATGATGTAATAGCCGACCCCGCCATTGGTGGAAGGGCCCCATTGATTCATCAGATGCTGCACCAGGCCCTGCTCAAAAACGGCGTTGGTCGGGAAATTGGCATCGTTTGGGTTGTTCGTCGTGCCAAACCCGGTGTTTAGCCCGCTCGTAACGAACTGCCCGTTGACGGGGCTGATGGGTCCATTCGTGGTGATGAGCCAGCCGACTTGGGACGAGGTGTTGGTGCCGACGCCGTTGCCGGCGGCCGACAAATACGGGTCGGTCGAGGTTTGCGGGCCGTATTTGTTGGTGGCATAGCTGTAAAGAATGCCGCGCCCCGATCCCAGTTGGGGCATCCAGCCGATCATGGAAATGGTGATCAAAGGCTGTGCGCCGCCATTTTTGCTGTTGGCAACAAACGCATCAATCGTGTTTCCGGGAACGGTGCTGGAGGAATCCGGATAGCTTTCAAAATACCAGTCCGCGTCCAGATTGTGCGCGTTGATTTGCCAGTTGTCGCGCGTTTCATTGTTCCCGCCCGACCGGTTCATGGTGGAATTAAGGTCTGACAGTTGGTTCGAGGTCGCAAATGCCACGCCGTAAATCAGCGGGCTGATGGGATGCCGGTTGGCCAGCGCGTCCGCGCCGATGGCGACTGGCGCGTTGGTGCCGGATTGAGACGTTGGACCCGACTGCAACGTGATGTCGTCCACGTAAAATGTCGGAACAAGCGAGCCACCTTCGGCTTGAAGCCAGAGGCCGGTGAAGTTCGGTTGATTGGCCACGCCCAAGGCCGAGAGCGACACGTTAACCTGCCGCCAGGAGTTGGCCGTCAACGGCCCGATTTGTACCGCGGACTGAGCTGAGCCGTTCAGAAGCCCCTGCCCCTGCACTTGTTGCCCTCCCGCGCTGCCGCCATTGATCCAGAACGTCAGGTTGGTAAAGCCGCTGCTGTTCATGGCCGAAATTTCCAGATAAAGTGCCTGCCAATTGGTGGGAGTATTGCTTGCCGTGACGCTGATGGAATCGGAACCGGAATGGACCGGACTGGTGTTCGCCAGATTGACGGTCGCCCAACTCCAATTCTGCCAGCCGTTCTCCAGCTTATCGTCGTAAACAATCTGGTCGGCGCGCGACGCAACTTGAAACCAAAGCTGCCAGACCATCAGCCCGCACAACCACTGGCTGAGAGGAAGGCGCTTCATAACGTCCGCATAAGGAATCGGACAAAATTACACCAGAAACCGCGCCCACGCAATGCGTCGGCTTGTAACGAATTATAGGGACACCCGGGCACTGTGGAGTTCCAGGCTGCCGGTTTTCGAAACATAAAGCCCGCGAGCCATTGGCATCGGGAGGGCGTCTTCCGGGAATCCGGTCACGGGTTCATTTCCGTAGCCGCCGCGGTAAGGAGGCGGAACGTACGTCAGAAGGTCCCCCTCACGTCGGCGGCCACAGTTTTCCCGGCAGCCCTCTAACGCGGGCGATTACCACTGCCAGTGTTAACAACCGATCAGCTTCTAACCTGGCCGTGGCCGATGCCGATCCATTTGTAACTGGTCAATTCGGCCAGCCCCATCGGTCCGCGCGCGCCGATCTTGTCGGTGCTGATACCAATCTCCGCGCCCATGCCGAATTCGCCTCCGTCGGTGAACCGCGTCGAGGCGTTCCAGTACACCGCCGCCGAGTCCACTTCGTTGAGGAACTGTTTTGCGTGCGTTTCATTCTTGGTGACAATGCTGTCCGAGTGCGCCGAGCCGTAGTAATTGATATGGTCAATCGCCTGCCGGACGCCGTCCACCACGCGCACGTTGAGGATGTAATCGTTGTATTCAGTGAACCAATCCTGATCGCTGGCGCGCCGGATTTCGCATTTCGGATTTCGCATTTCGGATTTCAAAATCGCCTCGGTGTCCGCGTCCACCCGCAGTTGTACATGTTTTTCACCCAACTGTTGGCCAATCGCGGGCAGAAAGGTTTTAGCGATGGGCCGGTCCACCAGCAGTGTCTCCATGGCATTGCAAACCGCGGGACGCTGGACTTTCGCGTTCATGGCGATTGCCTCGGCCATTTTCAAATCAGCGTCGGCATCCACAAAAACGTGGCAGACGCCCTTGTAATGTTTGATGACCGGCACTTTTGAACACTCGGCCACGGTGCGAATCAATCCTTCGCCACCCCGCGGCATGCACAGGTCAATGTATTGCGTCAGCGACAATAAAAGCGGAATTGCCTCGCGGTCAATCACCGGCACGACCTGGATCGCGTGTTCGGGAAAGTGCACGAGGGTTTTCCTCCCGGCCTCAATCATTGTTTTGGCAATGAGCTGGTTCGAATGCATCGCCTCCTTGCCGCCGCGCAGGATCGTCGCGTTGCCGGACTTGAAACACAGGCTCGCGGCGTCCGCCGTCACGTTGGGGCGGGATTCGTAAATAATGACCACGACGCCGATCGGCGTGGAAATTTTTTGCAGCTTCAAGCCGTTGGGCCGCGTGCGTTCATCCAGAATTTTCCCGACCGGATCGGGCAGCGCCGCGACTTCCCGCAAGCCTTTGGCCATCGTCGCAATGCGTTTGTCGTCGAGCTTGAGTCGGTCGAGCATGGCGGAAGACAACCCGCCTTTCGCCGCCGCTTCCATGTCCAGCGCATTGGCTTCCTTGAGCGCGGCGGCATTTCTTTCCAGCGCTTCGGCCATGGCGAGCAAACTCTCGTTCTTCTCGCGGGGGGTCAGCTTCGCGAGTTGGCGCGACGCCATCTTGGCCTGTTTGGCCAGTTGCGTCATCTGTTCCGTGAGGTTCATGGCGGAAATGCAGGACCAAGTTAATCGAATCGCTCCGGATGTCAAAACCGCCAGGCGGCCGGCCCGCGCCGGCCAACGCTGAAACCCCGTTGGCTTAGGCCGCTATTTTTTCGTAACGCGCGGAAACAAAGTCCCAGTTGATGACGTGGAAAAACGCGGCCACGTATTCCGGCCGCCGGTTCTGGTATTTGAGATAATAGGCGTGTTCCCACACGTCAACTCCCAGCAACGGCTGTTTGCCTTCACTGATCGTTGAATCCTGATTGGCCGTTGGCTCAATGCTCAATTTTTTTCCCCCATCAACCGCCAGCCATGCCCAGCCGCTGCCGAATTGGCCGATGGCAGCTTTGCTGAAGTTTTCCTTAAACGCGGAAAAACTCCCAAACGCCGAATCAATGGCCTCGGCCAATCCGCCCGTCGGTTCGCCGCCGTCCCTCTTGAGCATCTTCCAGAACAGGGAATGGTTAAAATGTCCGCCGCCATTGTTACGGACCGCCGTGCGGATTTTTTCCGGCATCGAATTTATGTTCTTTAACATATCCTCCACAGACATCTTCGCCACGTCGGGAAATTCGGCGACGGCCTTGTTGAGATTGGCGACGTAGGCGGCGTGATGTTTGTCGTGGTGAATTTCCATCGTGCGCGCGTCAATGTAGGGTTCAAGCGCGTCGTAGGGATAAGGCAAGGGCGGCAACATGAACGGGCCACTTGTGGCGGAGGCGGCGGGGTGGGCGGAACTGCTTTGAGCAATCGCACTTGGTAATGTGGCGAGCACCGCGCTGGCGAGCGCGCCGGTCTTTATGGCTTGGCGTCGTGTCATCATATTTTCTCCTTTGGTTGGAATTTATATTTGGTCTTGCAAAACTCTCCCACACTGAGGTGGACCATAGGTCATCTCAAGTGCTGGTCTGAAAATCCATAAGTTCATGGGACTGATGAGCGCGCCGCCTCGCTCATAGCGTCAGCCAGCTGCTGTGGCGTCCATAGGTTGCCATCAAACAGTCTGTAAATGCCACCGCGCTCATCGAGCACCACGGTTCGCAAGTTATGCGAAATGTTATTGCCCTGCCGCATAACTATTAAATCGAGGCGCCCGGCGACATCAGCCAGCACGTTGGTTGGTGCGGAGGCAAACAGCCAGCGGTTCGTGTCATCACCGCGGTAAATATTGGCGTAACTTGCCAAGACTTCGGGGGTGTCAAATCCGGGATCGAAGGAAATCGAGAGAAACTGCCAGTTCGTCGGCGCGTTGGCGTCCGCCAGCAGAATCTTCCTCGCTTCTTTGAAATTATTGTTCATGCGCGGACAATAATCCGGCAGGGGGCAACGCGTGAAAAAGAAAGTGAATGCCAGCACCTTCCCGCGAAAGTCGGAAAGACGGATTTGTTTCCCGTCTTCCGCCGTCAGCGTGTAATCCGGTAAGCGGTCGCCCGGCTTGAGGAAAGGCGTCATCACGCCGCCAGACAGATTCATTGGCATGGACATGCCGTTGGTCGTCGTTTCGTTGGAACGTCCAATGCGATGGATGTTTTCGACCCACTCCTCATTGCTGCTCACGACGAGCGTAAAGGTGATTTCGTCTTTGGGCGAAATACCGCTCAATTCATTTGTGTCTTTCACACGAAAATCCATCGTCATTTCCATCATGTAACCCGGAATGGCTTGATGATGAATCGTGACTCGGGACCGGTCCGGCGCGATTTTTTCAACCACTCCACGTGCGGAATAGGATTTCGCCTCTTGGTCTCCGCCAACCGGCGCGGCAAGAAGCGAATAAGCAAACATCAGAGTGCAAAACAGGATCGGGTATTTCATGGCAATTATTTTCACAGGTTTTGAAGTTTTGTGATTTCATTGACGACCGCCGCAGCCGTGTTTTGGTTCAGGCCGTCAAAGTATCCCCGCAAACGACCGTTCGCGTCCACCACTGCAATGCGCTCGGTGTGGGCAAAGTTGCCCGGCATGTAACCGAAGGCATCGTTGGTGTCCGATGCCAAAAAGCTGGTTCCGATCAAGTCATACAATTGTGCTTTGTCGCCGGTCAGGAACAGCCAGCGGTTGGTGTCGGCACCAAAGCGCTCGCCATACTTTTCCAGCACGGCGGGCGTATCGTCGCGCGGATCAACCGTCAGCGAAACCAGTTTTACGCCCGGCCGGTTCGTTGTCAGTTGCTGGATTCTGGCCATCTGACGGTTCACGGCCGGGCACGTGAGCGAACAACTCGTGAACAGAAAATCCACAATCAGAATTTTGCCATTCAAATCCGAACGGGTCACAGTGTGCTCGGTGCGGTCGGTTAGCTGAAAATCAATCAGTTGGCGGGGATGGTCGGGCGGAATAAGATTGGATTCGGGATTTTCCTCTACATAATCCGCGCCGCTTACGGGATTATTGTCGCGATTGTTCATTGCGAAGAGCAGCAACCAGTAGCCGGCCCCAAAGAGCAGAGACCAGATGACAAGAACAACGGCAAAGAACCGTTCATTGTTCCGTTGCTTGCGTCGTTTGGGGCCGGCTTTCTTAGGCATGTAAACTATTTTTTCAATTTGGCTTCGGCGTCGGCGAGTTTCTTCATGTACTTGTCCGGGTCTTTGTCGAAGTCCTTTTTCTCGGATTCGTTGCAGACCTTGATTTCCTGTCCTTTATAGACAAACACACAGGGTTTGCCCATTTCGCCCAGCTTCATGCCGCAGACCAGACAGGTATCCAGGGGATAGGGCTTGGGCTTTTCAACTTTTTGGTCGTCGGCCCGGCTCGTTACGGCAAGGAGGACGAGCAGCACGGCCAGAGTCAGCGCAACAACATATTTGAGGTTTTTCATATTTGGTTTTGCTGTTTGTATTGGATGGTTTGGTGGAGTTAAAACATGTAGCTCACGCTTACCTTGAACAGCACCGGCGCGGCAAGCTGGTTGCCGGTGAAATGCTGAAATACGGGAAATTCCGCGTCCGCGTAAATCACCACCGGATGAACATGAACTTCAATTCCCGGCGAAAGCATCAGCCGTTGATAACCCGTATCGTCAGGACTGGCGTTCGAGCCGCTGTCGTGGGTACGTTCGGAAAATATGGCTTGCGCCACGGGCGCAATCAGTGCGCGGCCAAGCGTGAAACCTTTGTAGTCAATTCCCGCCGCCGTGTCCAATTCCACCCCGGGACGATAACCGGCCTGCGTGAGCGCCGGCACGTCCAGTTCCAATTGCGCGAAACCGTCCCATTTCTGGTCCGCCGACAGATTGTGCCGGAAAAATCCGCCGAGTAAAACATCGGTACTGCCGGTGCCGATTTGGGTGTCGCGATCCACCAAATCCGGGTCTTCGGTGTAACTGCCGGTGGGCAGTTTCAGCCCGAACGTGACACCCGCCGATAAGTCCGCAAAGAATCCCGTGTAAATGCCTTCAATGCGGATGTCCCCAAGCTGGCTCCAGTTATGCGATGTAATGTTGTTGTTCTCATCCGTGCCCTTGAAATAACGGAAGTCATAAGGGATTTCAATCTGCGCGCCCCAACTGTCGTTGACCATGTACTGTGCGCCGAACGTCAGGAAATCCGTTTCCAATTCTTTGTCGTCATTATCCGCTGCCGGCGCTTCGGATGTGCCGCTCCAATTTCGATTTTGATCCATGAAAGCATCCTGAATCCATGCCATGCCGCCCTGACCTTTCGGAATCATCGAACTGGTTGCCACATCGAATACGCCGCAGCCACACGCGCAGGCGTGAACCACGCCCGGCACCGCCATTGCCGCCAATAAACCGCCGCCAATTTTAACTGCTGTTGAATCGATTTTCTTCTTTTTCATTTTTCAAATCTCAAAGGTTGCGAGAACGCGCCAAGGCGTTCTCAAAGTTAAATGGAAAATACCCGAAGTCGGCGCCCGGCGCCGACCAGCCGCCACCCGCGGCTTCCGGTCAATCAACGAGGTTCAGACGAAGAATCCGCGCGGCGGCGGAACCGGCGGTTTTTGAGCCAAAGAATCAGCGGAGAAATCGGCCGGCGGTATAAGTTCAAACCGGGATGGCGCGAACAAGCGGACATTTGCGTTGGCCGGTGGAAATTCCAGTTTCGGCGTTGGCGCGGCGGCTTCGCTTTTATGTTCAGATTTTCTTCCGGCGGCGATGGCTTTGCATAACGGGCAAGGATGTTGGCCGTCAAACGTGTCCACCACGGCTTCCGCGAGCGGCTGGCTCCGGAGATTGTCCGCGAGCATCGCCGTCCACGCGACAGTTTGCAGCAGCGCCCAATGCGCACCGAGCGTCGCCGTCAACGCAAAGACAACCGCAATTTTGCCGAACCGGACGATCACCTCTTGAGTGTAACCCAATCTTGTCCGGTCGCAAGCAAAAGTTGCAAAAGGGTGTTCAGCGGGCTTGAAACCCGACTTGGTATAATGCGGCGACTGATCAATCTCGCCAATGGATAACCATGTATTGGACGATGAAAAGGATTCCATCGCAAATGGCAATGATCGCAAAAATAGTCTTGAGCACCATCGGGTTCGAGCGGCGGCTCAGGAAGGGAGCCAGTCGTGCGCCGAAAACGCAACCCAGTCCCGTGAAGGCAGCGATGTTCCACGGAATTCCTCCCAGGAAGAAATGGTGAAGCAGAGTTAGGAAGATCGAGTTGATGGACAGGAGCACCACACCCAAACCGATGCAGGCGGTGACGTTCACTCCGTAGACGAGCATTAAAAGCGCAGCCACCAGTTCACCTTCACCAATGGCAATCCAGCCGGTGATGAGTCCGCCAATCAGGGAGATGACGAACAGAGGAAGAGCGGCGTTCGGTGGAATTTCCGTGCGTGTGACCGATTTAGCCGCCTTCTTGGAAAGAACGATGGTCAGAATGCCCAGCATAATCGAAACCGGCCCGAAAAACAATTTGACCAGCAATCCGCTCGGATGAATGACCAGCGAACTGATGCAACTGCCAATCAGCAATCCGGGCACAGTCAGTTTCAAAGCGCGCAGCGGAACCACCTTTTTCTGAATCCACCCGATAGCGCCACTGGTCATTCCCCAGGATTGGCTGGCGAGCGCAATTTTGAGGGCGGTGACCGGCGGCAGATGAAAAACAAACATGATGACCGGGATAAAAACAATGCCGCCGCCTACGGCCGAGATATTTCCCAGAACTGCCCCGCAGAAACCCACCGGAATGAAAATCCAATTTCGCTTCAAAAGCGCAGCGGGATCGGGCGCCAAACTGAAATAGCCAACTAGCCAAACAGCAACAAACAATAACAACCAGGGGGACCAATATTGAAAATTGCGCTCACTTCCTGCAGTCCGGCTCTTTTCCACCCGCAACGGTGGCTGATATAAATTCTCTCCAACAGATTCCATAACAGACGACGCGCTCTCGGCGAATTCATAGTGAACCATCGTCGCGGGTATGGCAACTATAATCCTTGCTGATTTTGAAAATAATTATTTTGTCGGGCCAAGCCGTGTTCTGAGTTATAAAATCCAAACCAGCGTGCCACTCGGGAGCAAGTCGTAGAGCGGAATCAAATCCACGTCCGCCAAGTGAATGCACCCATGCGAGGCCGGTTTGCCGATGCTCGCCTGATCCGCCGTGCCGTGGATGTAAATGTAACGGGCGTGGGAATCCACGTTGCCGCCGCGGTTGAAGCCGGGTTCGAGACCTTCCAGCCACAAAATACGCGTGGTGATTTTGGCGTCCGGCATTCCCCGCCAGGTATAGCCAATCGGCCGGCGACCCTTGAAAACTGTTCCGACCGGCCAGCCGCCGCCGATTTTTTCCACGACGCGATGCAGTCCGAGCGGCGTGCCCTTCGAGCCTTCCGTCTGCCCGATGCCGAATCGTGACGTGGAACATCTCGTTTTGCCGACAGGATGCCACGACGCAGGGAATTTCTCGAAAAGTGAAACGGTTTGGCCCGCCACATTAACCAGCAGAGTCCAGCCGGTGGGTGGGACGCCAAGTTGCCGGCATTTGCGAAGGCAATCCGCCAACCAGCTTGAAGAAATTCCTGACATGGTTGGCTATTTCAATTTCTTGACCAGCACCTTGGAATTTCTTCCGCTCCGTTCGTAGCTCTCGCGGCGCGCGGGCGGTAAATCGTCGGGCGTGCCCTCAACAAAGCCGCCTTTGGATTGAAAGTACGTGAACGCCTGTGTCGAGAGTGTGACGAGTTCGTTCAACCCCGCTTCGCGCGCCTTGCTTTCGACGAACTGAATCAGTTTCCGGCCGATGCCCTGATTCTCGTGGGACGAATTGACATAAAGACACGCCAGTTCGCCCTTTTTCTGCTCGGGATAAACGTGCAGCGCCACGCACGCGACGGGGTTTTTATCAATCTCGAAAATGAAATAGTCGCTGAGATTTTTCTCGATGCCCGCCTTGCTGCGCCGGACCAGTTCTTCCGCTTCCACGGCGGCCTTGGTCAGCAATTGAATCGCCCGCACGTCCTTTTTCTTGGCGGGCCGGATTTGCTGGTATTCGTTCGCGTAAATCAGCGTGCCGATGCCGTCATTGGAAAACACCTCGGCCAGCAAGCCTTCGTCCACCCGGCCGTTGATGATGTGGACACGCGGCACGCCGGCTTTGCAGGCCAGAGCCGCGTGTTGCGCCTTGGACAGAATTTCCGGCGCAAACCCCGGACTGTTTTGTTGCAGCAGACCCTGTAATTCGGACACCAGCATCTGCCGGATGAGCTGCTGGTTATAGCGCAAGCCATCCTGCGCGGTGATAAAAATGAGCTTGATGGCCTTAAGCGCCTCAGCCACCGCCACCGCCACACCATCTGAATTCACGCGGTACGTCTTGCCGTCACCGTCGAAACCGAGCGGGGGAATGACCGGAACGACGTCCTGGTTGAGCAACGTCTGCAGCAGTTCGGTATCGACGCGCTCAACCTTGCCGGTGAACAAATGGTCCACGCCCTGCAGGATGCCCATCGGATGCGCGATGATGACATTCGTGCTGGCGGCGCGCAGGTCGTTGGCCGAAAGGCCTTCGAGGATTTCGTGCGTGAGCCGGTTGGCGGCGGTCAGCGCGAGTTGGAGCGTGGCGGCGTCCGTGATCCCGGCACCATCAAGATTGGACGGCGTGATTTTCTGTTCTTCGGCGAGCGCCTTGATCTGGGCCGACGCGCCATGCACGAGCACGACACGGATGTTCAACGAACGTAACACCGCCACGTCCAGCAGCAGTGTGGCGAAATTCTCGTCGGTGACAATCGCGCCGTCCACGGCCAGAATAAACGTCTTGTCGCGGAATTGCGGAATGTATTGCAGGATGCCCCGCAGGTCGGTCAGTTTCACGTTTGGCTAATCATTCAATCGACAACGCCAAACAAGTATTCGGTTTTCGGCGGGATTCAAACAATTATTTCTCGCCCGGAATGGATTTCGACCGTCGCCCCAGCATACGGTGTGTAGAAAGTGGCTGAAATTATAATGGCCCGGCCGGCGGCTTTGGTTTAGAACAGCCGCATGCATACCCAAATGCACTTCCTGATGCCGTTTGTGGTTGTCGCGGTGCTGGTGGTGATCGTGATCAGCACCATTTACGGCCTGATCCAGGCGCGCAAACGGTTGGAGGGGCTGAACGAGCTGGCGCTGCGACTCGGTCTGAATTTCAGCGCGGCGGAAGACCGCGAACTCGCTGAACGTTATGGCTTTCTCAAACAACTGGCCCAGGGTGAAAACCGCTACGCCCAAAACGTCCTTGCGGGAACCTTTCAACAAAATCAGGTGCTGGCATTCGATTTTCACTACGAAACCTATTCCGAAGGCAAAGGCGGACGCCAGACGCACCATCACTGGTTCTCCTTTTTCATTCTGACGTTGCCGGCGGCTTTCCCCGACCTGACCATCCGGCGCGAAAATTTATTCACGAAGGTTGCCGGGGCGTTCGGTTATCAGGACATCAAGTTCGAGTCAGCCGAATTTTCCAAAGCTTTTTTGGTGCGTTCGCCGGACAAAAAATTCGCCTATGACGTCTGCAGCGCCAAAATGATGGAATACCTGCTGGCCAACCGCGATTTGAGCGTCGAAATCGAAAATCAAGTGCTGGCCCTGGCATTCAACACCCGCCTGTCCGTCGAGCAGGTTGAAGCCAATTTGCAGCGGCTGGTGGAAATCCGATCGCTTCTGCCGGAGTATCTGTTCACCCAAAACGCGTAAATGAACACTGATGCCCTATCGAAAGTGGTGATAGCGATAATCGTAGTTTTCGTCGCAGTCGTTGTGTCACGATTTTTGCCCAGCAAACCCGACCCTGAAACAAAAAGGCGTGCAGATTTAGCTGCGCTGGCAAAAAAACTTCAACTCCAATTCAATTTCAAAAGTGATTTCGACCTTCCGCAGAAGTTTTCATTCCTGACTTGGCTAAAACGTGGCCTTGTCAGCTATGCCTACAATGTGTTTCACGGTTACTATTGTTCGGAACACTTAGTAACCATTTTCGATTATAGTTTCTCCGACGGGAAATATAGCTATTACTGGTCTGCCTACGTCTTGGAAACGAAAGCCAATTTCCCTGATATAGTTATTTCACACGAAAGCCGAGAGTCGCGATTTGCAGAAGCCTTGGGTCAATCACATATCACTTTTGAGTCAGTGGAATTTTCTCGCGCATTTCGCGTTCGCACCGGCGACAAAAAATTCGCCTTTGATGTTTGTCATCCTGAAATGATGGAATTTCTTCTGGCAAACCAGGACTTGACGATTGAAATCAGGAGCGGAGCCTTGGCTTTACTTTTTGAGGATTGGCTTCGTCCGGAGAAGGTTGAAGTCAACCTTTCGCGCTTGGTTGAAATTCGCAAACTGTTGCCGCAATATTTGTTCACGAAATCATGATTCCCGCTCTCATCGCCGTATTCGTTATCATTGTGCTGCCGGCCATCTATGTACTGGCGCAATACAATGCGCTGGTTGCCCTGAAAAACTACATCCGCGAATCGTGGAGCGACGTGGACGTGGAATTGAAACGCCGCTACGACCTCATCCCAAACCTCGTCTCCGTGGTGAAGGGTTATGCTGCGCACGAGCGGGAGACATTGGAGCGCGTGACCGAGTTGCGCAACCGCTGCGCGGCCAACAACGGCCCGGTGGCGGACCAGTCCCACGACGAAGTCCAGCTCGTGGACGCCCTGAAGCAACTGCTCGTGGTGGTGGAAAATTATCCACAGCTCAAGGCTGACCAGAATTTTCTGAAGCTGCAAACGGAACTCGTCAACACGGAAGACCGGATTCAGGCGGCACGCCGGTTTTACAACGGCAACGTGCGCGACTACCGCAACAAATGCGAAACCTTTCCGAGCAACCTCGTGGCGAAGATGTTTGGCTTCAAATCCGAGGGCGACTTTTTCAGTGTGCCGCCCTCGGTCCGGGACGTGCCCAACGTGGATTTTGCGACGTCGTAGGCAAGTCGCCGGAGGCCAGACTTCCCCATTATCCAAGCACTGTTTTCAACATTGTCCGGCACCGCTCGTTTTCCTGCGGCGTGCCGATGGAGATGCGGATCCATTCCGGCAATTGATAACCGCCCATGGGACGCACAATCACGCCTTGTTTTTGCATCGCTTCGAAAACCCGCTGGCCGTCGCCGACGCGGACCAGGATGAAATTGGCGAACGACGGCACGTATTCGAGTTTCAAATCGCGGAATGCGCGCTTGAAGAATTCCAGGCCGGCGAAATTATTTGCGCGGGTTTTGCGGACATGTTCGACGTCATCCAAGGCGGCGAGCGCGGCGGTCTGCGCCAGCAGGTTGATATTGAACGGCTGCCGGATTTTTTCCAGCGCGGCCACGAAGTCAGGATTCCCAATGCCGTAACCGATGCGCAATCCGGCCAGCCCGTAAATTTTGGAGAACGTCCGCAGCAGAATCAGGTTCGGCCTCGTGCCCTGCCGCACCAATGGCGACAAATCCAACGGGTCGTCCAGGAAATCAACGTAAGCCTCGTCCATCACCAGCAACACGTCGTCCGGCACATCGTTGACAAACCTGATGACCTCATCGCGCGGGGCGAGCGTGCCGGTGGGATTGTTCGGGTTGGCCACGAAC
>DATJNM010000015.1:0-31031 GCA_035508155.1 Candidatus Sulfopaludibacter sp.
ACATACTCCACCGCTTGTGCAGGCCCCCGTCAATTTCTTTGAGTTTTAACCTTGCGGCCGTACTTCCCAGGCGGCGCATTTAACGCGTTAGCTTCGCCACGAGCGGGGTCGATTCCGCTCACAGCAAATGCGCACCGTTTAGGGCCAGGACTACCGGGGTATCTAATCCCGTTTGCTCCCCTGGCTTTCGTGCCTCAGCGTCAGGAAGTGTCCAGAGACTCGCCTTCGCCACAGGTGTTCCTCTCGATATCTACGCATTTCACTGCTACACCGAGAATTCCAGTCTCCCCTCCACTCCTCCAGCCGGATAGTATCCAATGCCGTTTCCAAGTTGAGCTTGGAGATTTCACATCAGACTTACCCGACCGCCTACGCACCCTTTACGCCCAGTGAATCCGAACAACGCTTGGGACCTCTGTATTACCGCGGCTGCTGGCACAGAGTTAGCCGTCCCTTCCTCTTCCGCTACAATCAATGCTTCACGTGTTGGGTGAAACAACTTGTTCGCAAATGACAGGGGTTTACGGGCCGAAGCCATTCATCCCCCACGCGGCGTCGCTCCTTCAGGCTTTCGCCCATTGAGAAAAATTCTCGACTGCTGCCACCCGTAGGTGTCTGGACCGTGTCTCAGTTCCAGTGTGGCTGGTCGTCCTCTCAGACCAGCTACCCGTCTAAGCCTTGGTGAGCCGTTACCTCGCCAACTAGCTGATAGGCCGCGGGCTCATCGTGAAGTGCCAGGCCTTGCGGTCCCCAGCTTTGAAAATCAAAAGATGCCTTCCGACTTTCACATCCGGCATTAGCTCGCCTTTCAGCGAGTTATTCCAGGCTTCACGGCAGATTGCCCACGTGTTAAGCACCCTTGCGCCACTCCGACTTGCCAATATTGCTACCGACAAATCAGCGTCCGACTTGCATGTCTTATCCACGCCGCCAGCGTTCGTTCTGAGCCAGAATCAAACTCTCCGTAAAAAAACGTTAGTTGATTCGCCTTCAATCGTAAAACTGAAGGGCTTAATTATTGGTTAAAACCTTCACGACCGGCCAACTAACTGGCCAGCCCAGAAGGGGCTCTCACTAATCGCACAAATCAATTTTCAAAGAGCAGCCGGTGTCTAACGCACCGTAAAATCTTATCAATGCTGCCAAACCCGGTTTCCCATCTGGGGGATAAAAAACCTGAGTGCCGAATCATCTCTTTCCAACTCGGCATCTCAGATTCGAGTTTGAAGGCGCGAACTTTATCAAACCCGCGCCGCTTGTCAACAGGCTTTTGGGCCAGTCGCTTCCTCCGCCACGCGGAAGGCTTTTACAATCTTACCAGTCAATGTCTTGGGCGCAAGAGTTTTTTTAAAAAAAATTACGGTTTAAGAAGCATCTCAAAATGGCCGAAATCCCATAAATTCATTCCTTTTTAGCCAGTTCCATTTATTCTATCAAGAAATGAACCTGTTGATTGGCGCGACTGCTGCAACTGTGTTCGCTGCTTCTGGAGCTTTGCTCGGATACTGGTTTTCGCGCCTTCCCAAATTCTACTGGCTGCTGGGCTATTTCATTCCCTTGGCGTTGATTCTGATTTATGGAGTCGCGATTCATCATCCTGTGCTGGCGTTTACGCCCCCCATTTCTTGGATGATGATGGGATTAAAGAAATTTGCCATTCTTGGATTCGTTGCCGCAATGATTTTGGCGACGTTGGCCCCCCGTTTGCCGCGAAAGCAAGATCGCGTCGCAATGATTATCCTTCTGGTGGCGGTCGTTTTCTGCTTGACGGCTTGGCCGTTTCTGACGCCAGGATTCAACCGGAATGAGCTTGGTCACCTGTCAACCCACATTGACGCGGATGGCGTTTGCCGGCAAAGCACCGATTACACCTGCGGCCCGGCGGCAGCAGTCACAGCGTTGCACCAGCTGGGATTCCCTGCCGAAGAAGGAAAAATCGCCATTCTTTCCCGCACCAGTTCCGCAACCGGCACACCGCCGGACATCTTGGCTGAAGTTCTGCGAAACTATTATGGCAAGGAAGGATTGGTTGTTGCATATCGGCCTTTCAAAAGCATCTCAGAGCTGAAACAGGCAGGGCTAACACTGGCTGTTATCAAATTCACTTTCATGGTTGATCATTACGTCACTGTCCTTGACGTGACGAATTCTGAGGTCATCGTTGGCGATCCACTGAGTGGATTAAGAAAAATTCCTTGCGACGACTTCCGACGGGAATGGCGTTTCGTTGGAATTGTTCTTAAGCGACAACCGTGATCCGATTTCAGATTATTCCAGGCCCCGTTCCGTCAATTCATCCTCATCCAAACCCAAATAATGGCCCAGTTCATGCAGAAAGGTCGTACGCACTTCCTCGCGGAAAATTTTCTCATTGCCTTTCGCCAGGTCCCAAAGGTTCTCCAGAAACAAAATAATCTGCGGCGGCATTGGAACCTGGCCTTCCTCGGCGAACTCCGCGCCGGTGAACAAGCCGAGCGTGTCGGGCTCAATGCCGTCTTCCTGAAAACCGGCGTTCGGAATACGCTCCAACGTCACCGGCAGTCGTTTGGCGCGCTCCCGCAGCAGCTTGGGCAGCTCCGCCAGTGTCTCTTCGATTTCCTCAGACGCATTCGCGCATAATTTTTCCCAATCCAAGGCCATGGAGGAAATGTTAACCTCGGAAGACACGGATGAACACGGATTTTTCTCGATTTGAAAAATTGGTGGAGCGAATGTCCACGCGGGCCGAAAGAATGACAACCGCAAAGATCGGCTCGCCAGCAGCCGCGCCCCATCAAATGAGAACAAAGCTAAAACTTTTCCGTGTTTCAGCCGTGTTTAATCTGTGGCTAAAAAAACTCGCGCTTGAACGGCACATCTCTATGGTTGTCTGAACACCAAATTCTATGACGGCTGAAAATCGAACGTTCCGCTCCTTTTTACTCGCTTCCCTTCTCTTCCTGCCGCTGGCGTGGGGGTCAACCGGTCACGCGGCCGCCCCGGAAACATCCAATGACCAGGCTGTGTTGCGGGCCACGCTTGCCAACGGCCTCCGGGTCGTCATCGTCCGCAACACGCTCGCGCCGGTGGTCACCACCATGGTCAATTACCGCGTCGGCGCCGATGAATGCCCCACCAACTTTCCGGGCATGGCCCATGCTACCGAGCACATGATGTTTCGCGGCAGCCCGGGATTGTCGGCGGACCAACTGGCGGATATCTCGGCGGCGATGGGCGGTGATTTTGACGCCGACACGCAGCACCCGGTAACACAGTATTTGTTCACCACCCCGGCTGACGATTTGGACGTGGCGCTGCACGTCGAGGCAGCGCGGATGCGGGACTTGCTGCCCGATGAATCGCTTTGGGTCAAGGAACGGGGCGCCATCGAACAGGAGGTCGCGCAGGATTTGTCCAATCCCGAATACGTTTTCTACATCAAACTGCTCGCGGCCATGTTCCGAGGCACGCCGTACGCGGACACCGGCTTGGGCACGCGACCTTCTTTTGACCGGACCACCGACGCCATGCTCCGGAAATTTCATAACGCCTGGTATGCGCCCAACAACGCCATCCTCATCATTGTCGGCGACGTGGAACCGGCACAGGCGCTGGAACAGGTAAAGAACATTTTCGGCGGCATTCCGCCGAAGCAAATGCCGGCGCGGCCGGAATTTCATTTTGAACCGGTGCAACCCGAGATGATGCGGCAGGACACCGATCTGCCGTACGGTCTGGTTGCCATCACCTTTCGCCTGCCCGGCTCGGACAGCCCGGATTACGCCGCCGCGCAAATCCTTTCGGACGTGCTGAGCAGCCAGCGCGGCAAACTTTACGGGCTGGTGCCGGAAGGCAAGGCGCTGTTCGCGTCATTCGAATATGATGACCTGCCGAAAGCCGGCCTGGGTTATGCGGTTGCCGGGTTTCCGGCCGGCGGCGATTCCACCAATTTGCTCGAACAAGTACGGGGCATCCTGGCGGCAGAGGTGACAAACGGTGTGATGGAGGATCTGGTGGAAGCGGCCAAAAGCCGTGAAATTGCCGGCGCCGAGCTTCAGAAAAATTCCGTGTCCGGTCTCGCTTCGGCGTGGTCGGACGCCTTGGCCATCGAAGGACGGCAATCACCGGACGACGACATCGCCGCCATCCGCCGGGTGACGGTTGCCGACGTCAATCGGGTGGCGCAGCAATATCTGGATTTTAATCATGCCATCTCGGCTGTTCTAACCCCGCAGCCTTCCGGCAAGCCCATTTCGTCAAAGAGTTTCGGCGGTAAGGAATCGTTTGCCGCCTCAAAAACCACGGGCGTCACGCTGCCGTCCTGGGCCGGGAAGATAACCCGGCAGATCGAAATTCCTGCCTCCACACTGAATCCTTTCGTCACCAACCTGTCCAACGGCATCAAGCTCATTGTACAGCCGGAAACCATCAGCGACACCGTCAGCGTCTTTGGCCGGGTCAACAATAATGACAAGGTGCAGATGCCACCGGGCAAAGACGGCGTGGATCAGGTGTTGGACCAATTGTTTTCCTTCGGCACGAAATCGCTGGATCGGCTCGCCTTCCAGAAGGCGCTCGACGACATCGGCGCCAACGAATCGGCCGGCACGGATTTTTCGTTGTCGGTGCTGACCGACCGGTTCGACCGTGGCGTGCAACTATTGGCCGACAACGAGCTTTCTCCGGCCTTGCCCGAAAATGATTTCAAAATCATCCAGCCGCAACTGGCTGCTTCGGTGGCGGGGGAACTGCAAAGCCCGGATTATCTGGCCGGACGCGCGCTGCGGGCGGCGCTGTTTCCCAAGAACGACCCGGCGCAACGGGAAACCACGCCGGAAACCGTCAGAGCACTGACCATCCAGGACGTTCAGGATTATTACCATTACGTCTTCCGGCCCGACATGACGACGATTGTGGTCATCGGCAACGTGACGCCCGAAAATGCCGTGGCGGTCATTGCAAAATATTTTGGCGACTGGCAGGCCGCTGGCCCGCCGCCCAACACCCTGCTCCCGCCGGCGCCGGAAAACGTTGCGTCCGTGACGCACGTGCCGGATTCCAGCCGCGTCCAGGACAAGGTGACATTGGCTGAAACGCTGCAACTGACCCGGACGAATGCCGACTACTACGCGCTGCAACTGGGCAATCATGTGCTGGGCGGCGGCTTTTACGCGACCCGCCTGTACCGTGATCTCCGCGAGAAGACCGGATTGGTTTATTACGTGGATTCGTCGTTCAACGTCGGCCTTACCCGCGGGATTTACGAGGTGGAATACGCGTGTGACCCGCCGAACGTGGCCAAGGCGCGCGCCGTCATTCTGGGCGATCTCAAGGCGATCCAGACAAAGAAAGTGACTTCGCAGGAATTGCATCAGGCCACGCTGATGCTGCTCCGTGATATTCCGCTGTCGGAATCCAGCGTGAACTCTATCGCCCAGGGCTGGCTCTCGCGCTCGGTGCTGAAGCTGCCGCTCGATGAGCCGATCCGCGCAGCGCGTATTTATGTGAAGCTCACGGCCCGCGACGTCAAAACCGCCTACACCAAATGGCTGCGCCCGGATGACCTCGCCGAGGTGGTTCAGGGGCCGACCCCGCATTAGCCGCAGCGTTTAATAAAACTCGTAGCCGCGAATGTGAATTCGCAGACAAATCAATCACATATAACCGATCCGCCGACCCACCGTCGGCGGCTACATTTTTTATTGCCCTAACCCCCAGAAATAAAATGCCCACAAGAATTCGAGCCAGAGCGCGGCTGTCCCCAGCCGCAGCAACTCAATAGTCCGCAGGCGGCCTGGGTTTCATGATCTTACCCCATCGCCAGAAGTGCTGCGGGTGGGCGTCCGGGTCCGCAGCCCGGGCAAAATCAATGGTCATACTGTTGTGCATTAAAAAAATCCGAATAATTTTTTTGACGCCTACCCGTCCCGATGCATTAATAACGGTCTGAACTAAACAAGGAAAAACAATGGCTGACAACATGAACACAACAGGCTCATCAAAAAACGTATTGAACTCGGATGTTGAAATCAAAGGCAACATCAAGTTCTCCGGCGAATTGTCACTGGACGGCAAATTGGAAGGGGAGATTCACACCGACGGCAACCTGCAACTCGGCGACAGCGCCGTCATCAACGGCAACATCAACGCGCAATCGGTGGTCGTCCGCGGCAAGGTCCACGGCAACGTCAATGCCAGGGAAAAAATCGAGATCAAATCCAAAGCCGAATTGTTCGGCGACATTCGCGCCAGCAAACTGGTAATCGAAGAAGGCGTCACTTACGTCGGAAAGACGGAGGTTAACCCGAACAAGGTGTCGCCCACCCCGCCGTCGCGCGCTCCGGAAACGCCGAAAACGCCCGAACCCGCCCGGTTGGGACGCTGATTAACGCGGCCCCGGCCGCAGGGAAACCCATTGAATGCCGGCGAAGAAACAGGACAAAGTCCTGGTGACCTGCCCCCATTGCGGCCATCAGCAAAGGGAGTCGCAGGAGGCCTTCTCCACCATTTGCAAGCAATGCGGACAACACCTGCGCGTTCAGGATGTTCTGCACCCGCCGCCCCGGGCGCCGGCGCGGGCGCCCCGGCAAAAACACATCACCTGCTTCGAGTGCGGCGCCGAACTGGTCATCCCGGCCTCCGCCGAGTCCACCATGTGCAAGCGGTGCAGCCAGTACGTGGACCTGCACGATTACCGCATCACCAGCGCCCTCGCCAAAAACTTCAAAACCAAGGGGAGTTTCATCGTTGAACTCAAAGGTTATGTTTTCAACACCGAGAGCGTCGTGGGCGATGCGGTTATCAAGGGAAAATTCCATGGTAAACTGGCGGCTCTCGGTTCCCTCACCATTTATTCCACCGCCGACATCAAAGGCAGCCTGAGCGCGAATCATTTGATCATTCCGGCGGAAAATCATTTTCGCTGGCCGGACCCGATCAAGGTCGGCACGGCGGAAATCGCCGGCGAACTGGCGGCGAACCTGCGCGCCCGGGACACGGTCACGCTGAAATCCACCGCCCGGTTGTTCGGCAATGTGGATGCCGGAAGCCTGGTGATCGAGGACGGCGCGGTGGTGGTGGGGAAGATGCAAATCGGCCCCCGGACCGGCAACGAGCAATCTTCGCTGCTGTGAATCGGGAGTGTCTGGCTTCTTCCCGATTCCACCACCCCGGTTGACGGCGACGTCATTTCGATCTGCCCAATCGCCGGTTTCGATTTCTCGAAGCCGGCGATTGTTGGATTGATCATCTGATTTCGTCCTCAGGGCAGAGGCGGTCCGACCACGATCCGATAGAATTGCACCGGCGCCGTTCCCACGTTGGAATCGGTGAACGTGAACGGCGACGGCGGCGAATTCGTTGTGTACAACGACGTCCAACCGCCGCCGGCCAGATTGGTTGAAACCTGGAACTCATAATCGGGTCCGACCTGACCGGTGACAGTGAAGTTGAACTGGCCGCCGGCATAGGAAATGGCACTGACAGTCGGCAACGTCAATGGATTGACGATGACATTGAAACTGTTCGTCGCGCTCAGATTCGGAGTGCCGTTGTCGGTAACGACTATGGTTACCAGGTTCGTAGTATTGGCGAAGCTGGTGGTGGGCCGCCAACTAAATGCCGCCGTGCCGGCATTAAGCGTGGCTCCAGCCGGCGCACTGAGCAGACCATAGGTCAGCACCTGCGGCGGAACGTCCGGATCGGTCGCCGTATCGGTAATGCTCACCGTGACGCCGACGTTAACGGTCTGATCCGAAACGGTCGCCGGCGTCGGCGCGGTATTACCAACCGTGAGGGTGGCCGCGGCACTGGCGACGGAACCGGCCGCATTCGAGGCCACGACATAATACGTTCCGGCATTGCCGGCGTAGGCGGCGGGAATCGTGTAGGTTGCCGCGGTCGCGCCGGGAATGTTCGTACCGTTCGCGTACCATTGGTACGAGGGCGCGCTGATGCCGGTGGCGCTCGCCGTGAAGGTCGCGCTCTGGCCGCCGGCCAAGCTGAGGCTGGCCGGATTGCTCAGGATCACCGGGGCCAACTGTGGTATCCAGCCGTAAAGCCAGATCGGCGGATTGGTTGCGGCCAGCAACCGCGGATCGTTGTTGGTCAGACCGATTGTTTGAACGTTCGTGAAGGAAATGAAGCTGGACGCGGTGATTTCCATGTTGCTGTATTGCCAGAATACGTACGTGTTTGAGAGCGCGGTGGACGGGCTCACGTAGATATTGGTGTCAAAGAGACAGTTGGCCCACGAAGCCACCCCGCCGGCCGTGCCATTGGAACCGGCCAGCGTGACACCGGTCACTCCCGTGTCTCCCTCGAACGTGCAGTTCACGAAGGAGAAGCCGTCGGCGGAATAGGTCGTGCCGTTGGAATTCACCCACGGGGTATTGGTGCTAGGCGAACTCGAGGTCAAAGTGCGCGCCGCCGTCAGGTTGTACGAACTGGACAGGTTGTTGGTCAGGGTATGGAACACGCAATTGTTGAAGTAACCAAGGCCGACGCCCCAGATATAGTCGAAGTTGCCGACGATCCGGCAATTGTTGAAGTAACCCTCAGACGTGCTGGCATTGATCAGGATGGTATCCTGCCGGCTCTTGATATCGCAGTTGTCCACAACACAGCGCAAACCATTGTTGTAAATCAGCAAGGCCTCGGCTTGCGAACCGCCCTGCGGTGTGCCGTTGGTGACGGTCAGGTTCTCCAGCTTGATGTCGCTGGCATTGACCTTGAACGCCATGCGCGAGGCCGTGGTGCCGTTGATGTTGTTGTTGTTGGGATAACCGACCACCGTGCCCGTGCGGCTTTGGCCAATGAACGTGATGTTCGTCTTGCCCGAGATATCCACAATTTCCACGTAATTGCCGTTGCGGATGTTGATCAACGTGTAACTGTTATCGTTCGTCGGGATGGAGTCCACGGCTCCCTGCACGGTGTCAAAATCACCGCTGTTATCGCTGGCGACGACCAGATTGGTCGGGTTGGCCGGTCCGGTCGGCTTGGTTGTGAATGTCCAGGCGTTGGTGGCGGAGATCCCCGCAAAATACGCACCGGTCGTCGCATCGGCGACGATGCCATTGTCCATGACTACATAGTAGGTCTGATTACTGGTCAACACGCCGGAATGCGGATAAATGGCGGCCGTGTTGCCGGTGATGATGACCGGGAAATAATAGGTCAACTGGGAATCACCCGAGAACAAACTGTGCGGCTGGATGTTGTTCGTCAACCCGATGCCGCCGCTGACCACCACGATGTTCGAGCTCATGTCAATAATGTCCACTGGCGTGGTCGAATTGGTGGAATTATAGATGCGGACCTGGCCGGAATTGACAATGGAGATCGGCCCATTGAAGGTGACATACAACGGGGTGTCATAGCAGATGCCGGTCGCTCCGTTGGTCGGAGCAAACGCCGTGGCGGCCAAGGTCGTGGAATTCACGATCAGTTGGGCAACCGTGCTCGTGACCGACCCGGCGCTGTTGGTGGCGACCAGCAAATAACCGCCGATATCCGACCCTTGTGCGCTGGCGATGGTCAGCATGCCGTTGGTCTGGTTGGCGATGGCCGCATTGTTCTTATACCACTGCAATCCGGGCGTGGGCACGCCCGTGGCCCCGGAAGTAAAGACCGCCGTGGCACCGACATTGACCGTCATATTGGTCGGTTGCGGGTTGATGACGGGCGGTACCAGGATGGTCAGCGTCGCGCTGTTGGTCACCATCGCAGCGGCATTGCTGGCGATGAGGGAAACCGTGGCGCCATTGAGCGCGGCGTATTGAACGTTGGCCAGGGTCAAACTGGTGTTGGTGGCGCCGCCCACATTCACGCCGTTGGTCTGCCATTGGAAGGTCGGATACGGATTGGCAATGACCACGCTAGCACTGAAATTGGCATTGTTACCTTGAATGACGGTCTGATTAAAAGGCCCATTGAGCACCGGCACCACATTGCCGACGATGAGACTCGCAAACCGGCTCAGCACGGAATTGTAATTGTTGGAGACCACCACCGCGTACAAACCCGTGTCCGTCGGTTGTGCACTGGGAATGGTAAAGGTGGCGTTGGTCGCGTTGACTTCCAGCGTCGGCGTGTTGTTGGTGCTGTTTCCGTAATAATACCACTGGTAACCGATGGGCGCCGTGCCGGTGGCCGCGACGGTGAAGGTCGCCGGGCTGTTGGTGGAAATAATGAGATCCTGTGGCTGACTCGTGATGGTCACCTGCGGAATGGCCACCAGATTGATCTGGCCGGGTATGCTGTCGTCAATGGTAATGGAGCTGTCAATCGAGCCGCCGACCAGAACCACAGTCGGATTAAACGAGCCGGTCTTGGTTCCCGTATAAGTAATGATGGTGTTGGTGGTCGGTTCCAATGCTCCACCCAGCACATTGATGGCAATCGTGCAGTTGGTCTGAATGACCAGATTACCCTGAACTTGCAGCAAACTGCCGCCCGACCCGGTTTGTTCGTCGAAGAGATTCGTGGAACCGCTTTCGACCGTCAGGTTGGAGCCCAGAGTCAGCGTACCGATGCTGTCGCCGGGGGCAATGGTGCCGCCATTCTTGACATCCACCGGACCGGAAATCATGCCGTTGCCGCCCAGCGTGCCGCCGTAGACCGTGACAGCGCCGCCGCCCGAGTAATTCGTCCCTCCGCTCATGCCAGTCAATGAATTGGTCCCGTTGACCAGGAGCACACCGTTGCTCACTACCGTCGGCCCGTTATAAATATTGTTGGTGGCCAACACCAAAGTGCCGCTGCCGGCCTTGGTCAATCCGCCCCAATCACCCAGATTCAGGGTAACACCGTTTATGGTATGCGTGGCGCCGCCACCGCTGAGCAGGGGCGTGGTCTGTGTCACCGTCGCCGTGCCTTCAATGTCAAACGTGCCGCCGCCGCCGGCCAGCACCACCGAACGTGAACTCGTCTCTCCCGGGCCGGTATAGCTCAGCGTACCGTTGTTCATAACCAATGACCCGCCGGCCAACTCCGCCAGATCGCCCACGGAAACCGTGCCGCCGTTCAGATAATTGTTGCCGGTCATCGTGTCGGTCCCGCCAATAATCAGCCGGCCGGGGCCGGATTTCGTCAACGCGGTGGCACTGCCGTTGTCGGCCAGCGTCGAATTGATGGTTAAATCACCTGTGCTGTATTGGTGCACGATCAGGTCGGCCCCGCTCGCGCCTTCCAGCGTTCCGCCGGTAATCGCCACGGCGCCGCTCCCGGTATCGAGCAAGCCGCCGGAACCCAGCGTCAGCGTGCCGTTCAAAGTGACGGTGGCCGCCGCCGTCAGCCTTAACGAATTGATGCCCGTACCGTCGGGAACATTGGGCGACGTGCTCGCGCTCAACGTCACATTGCTGGTGGCGCCCCAGGTGGTCGGATCGGTGCTCGCCTGATAATTGGTTGTCGCCAGTGGCGCAATCGTCGTCCCCACCGCCCAATCGCCTCCTGCATACGTGGCCCAACCGCCCAGGATGCCGTTGACATTAACCGAGGTAGTCGTGATGGTTTTGCCGCCACTGCTGCTCCCGCCCACGGAATAATCCACCGTTCCACCGACGCTCCGATTGAGGGCGTTCTGAGTGAACGCATAAGCGCCGGTGCCGTTGCCGGCATTATTGGTCACCTCAAACGAATTCGCCCCGCCCGCGATAATCGTGCTTAGAACCGTTTCCGTCCGGCTGGCAGCGGCGTTGAAGCGGCAGAACAGCGTGCCGCCGTCCAGGGTCAACGGACCGCTGGGCAGGAATTTGGCGCCGCCCTGCGTCGAATCGCCGTTCGGCGCCGGGTTCGGATAGTCAGGAATCATCGTGCCGGCCAGGAGCGTGAGGATGATGCCTTGCGATCCCGTGTTGTTGGGGCGGCTTTGCACCGCCATGGTGCCCGGTGTTGACTTGACGCTGAAATTGGTGGATTGGCCCGCGGCAAATTTCGGGAAAGCCTCCAAGCCGCTGCGGAAATCGAAATTAGTCGCCACCACCTGTCCCGACCCGGTCGGGCCGTAGGCCAACGTGCCGTTATTGTCGAAAACGATGAGGTTATGCGTTTCGGTTGAAGTTCCGCTGATGCCCAGATTGGTCACAGCCCCGCCATTAATCGTGAGTGTGCTCGCCGTATTGATGCTGATGCTGCCGGCAACCAACAGGGTCGCTCCGGGATTCACCGTGACACTGTCGTTCAAGTCGGGCACAGACGAGGCGGCCAGGTAAAGTGTGCCCGAGTTGACCGTGGTCACGCCAACATTGGTGGCGGAAACGGACGGACGCAACACATACATGCCGCCGCCGGTCTGCGTGAAGCCCGTGCCGCCCAACGGCGCGGCATTGGTGGCGGTCACGCCGTTGGCGACCGTGATGGTCGGCGTGCCAACCAAAATCAACGGAGAAGTATTGGTGCTGCTGGCGATGGTGTAACTGCCACTGCCCGGCGCGTTGAACGTGATATTGGAAACGGTGAGTCCGGCCGGATCAGCGATCGTGATCGTGCCCGCCGCGCCGTTGTCCGCCCCGATGACCGCGCTATAGCCGGACGTCCAGGAACTGTCACTGGCGCCGACAGCACCGCCGGCGCCCCCCGACCAATTGGCATTGGTGCTGGTGGACCAGTAACCCGAACCATCCGTCGGCGCCGTCGGATTGGCGCCGCTGGCGTCCCACGTCAGCGTGTTCCCCAAACCGATGGCGCTCAGCGTCACCGTGACTGGATTGGCGGTGGTGTTGTTAAACATGAAAGCGAATTCATCGAATGTCGTGGCCCCACCCAGCAAAGGAATGTACGGATTGGTGTAACCCCGCGCGAAGAGGCTCGGCCCGTTAATCGCAATGCCGCAGGCGGCCAGGGTTGAACTGCTGGTGCCCAGGGAAATTCCCGTCTGTGCCGCGTTCATGACGATCTGAATCTGGTTGGTATATGTCACGCCGTCGCTCGGCGTGCCGGATTGGGCCTTGCCCTCACCCGGATTGGTGCCGCTAAATAAGTTATTACCGTCCGTGGTGCGGTGAACATAGGTTTCGACATAAGGACCAGCGCCGTTCCACAAGCCATAATACCCCACCGCCGCGGTCGAGCTGAACA
The DNA here is from genome assembly GCA_035508155.1 of Candidatus Sulfopaludibacter sp. GTDB lineage: Bacteria > Verrucomicrobiota > Verrucomicrobiia > Limisphaerales > UBA11358 > UBA11358. Next base: position 13,060 of record DATJNM010000015.1, read on the forward strand.
GCCCCCAGCCCATGGTCCGTTGCGCCACGCCGGTCAGGCCCGCCGAAGCGGAGACCATGAACGTGACCGGCTTGCGCGCACTTGCCCCGGCCACACTGAACGGGACGAAATTTTTGGTCACAAAATACAATTGCGTGTTGGCCGGGACGGTAAAGGTCACACTGCTGGCGGAGGCCAGATCGCCGCCGGTCGCCACGTTGGCGGTAACGAGATTGCCGCTCGTGTCATACGAACTCCATTGCATCTGCCCGAAAGCCATCGCGGCGGAGCCAAGCAATGACAGGCACACGGTTGAAACGAAATGAGTTTTGGAATGATGAAGGATGATTTGCTTCATAATCGTATAATTTTGGAAACGGCTTGGGCTATGTCCGGTCATCTTAACCGCGTTTATCCCCCTGCCTAGCCTGACAAACGTCAGGGTTGAGCCACTGTATTCTGCAACCGACACCCCGTTTTGTGCCCTGAAAAAACCACGGCACCGGGGTCCCTTCCCTCCAATCCGACCGTCGAGAATCTCGGAACCAAACGTCGGGAGAGCAGCAGCTTTGCCGGCTCAAAGTTTACTGTTTTGCCGGCAACCCGGTAAAAGCACAATCTGCACCTGCGTGTCCGACCTTTTACGTTTTTTCAAGGTGTTGCCAATGGATAAAACCGGGTGACGCCAACGCCGTCGCCCGGCTCCCTTTTGGGGTTTCTCATTCCCCCACCCAACTTGCAGAGAATCGGTCGTGGCTCCTTCCTCATCCCTGAAACCTTTTTGTTTTAATAGTTCTGTTAGTGGTCAATTTCTGCGCCGGTGCGTTGGTGGCGGTCTGCTTCATTGGCACCCGAGACTTGAAAACACCGCTGATTTCTGCGAGTAGTTGCGCCGTACTCAAGTTCTTTTCTAAAAAAGCTGCCGCCCCCTGACTAACACATTCGGCTCTTCTTTCAGGACTGCCAAACGCTGTTAAAACAATAACCGGCAGACCCGGCAACAGCAGATGGATATAATGAATTAGCGCCTCACCGGCGACCAGCGGCATCCGCAGGTCCGTGATAACGAGATCTACGCTCCTCTCGCGTCGGGAAAGGATTTCGATCGCATCGCCCGCTCCTGAGGTGGTTGTCACCACGGCTCCGGCATTGCTTAACGTTTTAGCCAGGGCACGCAACAGGCGTTCATCGTCGTCGACGATCAGAATGTTCTTGTTGAGGATACCTTCCGTCATAACGAATGCCCGCTTCGCAAAACCAATGCCAAGGCCACCGGCAGCCTGACAGCCACTAAAATTGCAGGGGATTGAACAAGAGCGTCTGTTGGAATCAATGGTTGCAACTGTCTGTCATGCCAAAATGGCAGTCGCGATACTGCCAGATTGGCCGAGATTCCAACCGGATGAATCCGCGAATTGGGGTCCCGAAGGTGATGTCGCCGAGTTAACCGGGCGGCGTGTGAGCGCCACCCGGATTACCCTCACCCGCTTCCTTCGTTCCCCTCCATACCTCCTCAATGATCCCCGACCCTCTCCCGGCCGCCAAATCCAGGGCAAAAAACAAGGCAGGATGCCGTATCACAGGGGATCATGGGTCTGATGGGTTTTATCCAGATGGATGTTCTCGTCAGCAGCCTCTTCAACCCCGGGCCCTGAGGGATCACCGGTCGCGCGTTCTTGCCTCCCTAAAACCCGCTCGATTTCTGCAACCAGTTCAGAGGTGTTTATGCTCTTTTCCAGAAAGGCGGCGGCGCCTTGACGAAAGCACTCGGCTCTCAGTTCCGGGCTGCCATACGCGGTCAGCACAACGACAGGTATCGAAGGAAACATCAAACGGATTGCATAAACCATGGTTATCCCGGTCACGTAGGGCATGCGCAGATCGGTAATGACCAGATCCAGATGCCTTTCCCGTCCAATCAGGGTCTCCACCGCATCTCCCGCCCATTGCGTGCCGATAACCATCGCGCCCTGACTGGCTAACGTTCTCTCGAGTGCCCGCAGCATGGATTCGTCGTCGTCAATGACCAAAACGTTTTTATTCCGGATACTTTTAATCACAGGAGGCACTTTGCATGGACAATGCCAAAAAACCGGTCTCCAAAAAAACGCAGATTTTTCAGGTGTTTCGACCTGATATCCATACCGAAGGAAGAACGGATGGATTTGTTTAGGCCAAAATGGCAGTCGGAATACTGCCAGCGTGGCCGACTTCAGCCTTAATTCGAAAAACGCCGATACATGGTGCGCGGCGGAATCCCAAGCATTCGCGCCGCTTTGAGTTTGTTCCCTGCACACTGTTCAATGGTCGCCTGCGCGAGTAGTCTGGTCGCTTCTTCAATGGTCGTGCCAATGGGAATGGAAATACCCGATCCATTCAGCTCCATCGCCGCCGATTTTGGAGCGTTGGGTGCAGTCGGTGCAAAGGTGAAATTTTTGATCGTGTTTCCATTTGTCAGTGCCAAGGCCCGTTGGATGACATGGTTCAACTCCCGGACATTGCCGGGCCAGGAATGCGCCAGCAACTGGTCCAGGGCAGGCTGGGAAATGGCGCAAACCTCCCGGCCCATTTCCGCTGCGAACACCTGGAGGAAATAGCCGGCAAGCAACGCAACATCCTGACGCCGTTCGCGTAAGGGTGGAAGCGGAAGCTGTACCGTATTAATCCGATAGTACAAATCCTGCCGAAATTTCCGCTCCGCAATGGCATTGGGGATATCGGCGTGAGTTGCGCAAAGCAAACGAACATTGACCTGAATCTCCCTCGTGCCGCCGAGACGCTGGAAACTTCCATCCTGCAGTACCCGGAGCAGTTTGGCCTGTAATTGCGGCGTCATCTCCGCGATCTCGTCCAGTAACAATGTCCCGCCATCGGCCTGCTCAAATTTGCCGGGCCGGGCAGTCGCGGCACCGGTAAAGGCACCGCGCTCATGTCCGAACAACTCGCTTTCCAGCAGGGTTTCCGGAATTGCCGCACAACTAATTTTCACCAGCGGTCGGTCGCGGCGGTTGCTCAAGCAGTGCAGGGCATCGGCGACAACCTCCTTGCCCGTGCCGCTCTCACCTTGAAGCAGCACATTGACATCGGTGGGAGCTATCTGACGAATGAGATGTTTGACGGCCTGCATGGGTGGACTATCACCGATAAGCGCCTCAATGCCGCGCTTTTGTTGAAGCTGACGACGTAACCGACGATTTTCATCTGCCAGTTGTTGCTTCTCGAGTGCCTTGGCCACCGTTTTGAGCAGCGCGGCGCTGTCCAGTGGTTTCTCAACGAAATCATAGGCACCCAAACGCATGGCCTTTACTGCTTCCTCAACGCTGCCATGGGCGGTGATCATCACAACTTGCGTGTCCGGGAGAAACTCGCGCACTCGTTCCAGCAACATGATACCGTCCAGATCCGGCAGGCGCAGGTCGGTGATGATTAGCGCAACGGCCTGCCGCTTTACAGCTTCCAAAGCCTCTTGGCCACTGGCGGCGCCGACAACCCGGTAACCCGCGGCGGCAAGCACCTTGCCCGCAGCCTGGCGCAACCGCTCATCGTCATCCACCAGCAGAATATGGGAACGTGAATTCACCTCAGGATTTATTCGTCAAGGGCAGAACCATGGTAAACGAACTACCCATGCCACTGACGCTGTCACATTCGATGTGACCGCCATGTTCGGTAACAATTTGCTGGACGAGCGCCAGTCCCAAACCAGTGCCTTCCTTCTTGGTGGTGAAAAAGGGCGTAAATACGCGTTGTAATTGCTCGGGGCTCATGCCCTTGCCGGTGTCACGGACGCGCAACAAGGCGCGTTCGCCGTCCCGCCAAGTGCCGATGATCAATTCGCCACCGCCGGGCATCGCCTCACAACTGTTTCGGATAAGATTCAGCATGGCTTGCCACAATTGTTCAGCGTCGGCATCGATGGTTTTAAGCGCCAGATCGAAATGGGTGGAAAGTTTCACATTTGCCTGCGCGAGCTCGGCATTCAGGAACGCCAGCTTCTCGGCAAGAAATTCATTCAACGCCAGCGACCGCCGCTGGAGCCTGGGCAGCCGGGCGAATTGGAGGTAATCTTTGATCACGCGTTGAATCCGATTGATTTCCGCGCGCATGTCCTCCACCAGTTCCCGCCCTTCCTCTGTTGGATGAGCCGAAGCCGCAGCCAGCGTGTCGATCTCCTTCTGGATCAAATCGAGATTCAAAGTGATGGAACCGAGCGGATTGCGGACTTCGTGGGCGACCTGGGCCGCCATGGTACCAACTGTCGCCAGGCGTTCGGCTTGAAGCTTGGCCATTTCCAATCTTTTACGCTCCGCAATTTCCTTTTGCAGCGCTTCCGTGCGCCGTTGCACGGTTTCTTCCAGGTGGTAGTGCGCGGTTTGGAACGCCGAGAGCAAATAAACGACAACCAGAAACAGTATCAGCAGCATCAACGCATTCCAATAAGGTGTTAACGGATGCCGATAGAGGCGCCCTGAAATATGATCCGCCATAAACCAGGCCACGGTGCTCGCCACCGCCAGCAGGATGCCGGCACGCCGGCTGGCAAACCAGGTGCCCCAACAAATCGGAATCAAATAAAATGCCGACACCGCAAAGTCACGTCCCGTGATATAATCCAAAAACCCGATGAGCAACGTCAACGCCGAGGAGAAAACAACGAGCACTGCCTTTGGCGGAGATAGCAAAATCCAAATCGGTTTGTTCATCGGAACCGTAGTCCAGCATCTATGTGACAGCGGGGAACACTTTTTGTTCGGATTGACTGATAATCTGTCGGCCTCAATATGGTCAAAGACGGATGGTTATCGTCGGATGTGATGGAAGCTATTGACCTCCGGAACGCCGGGGGCAGAAATGTTCATGGAGGAATCGGACAGGGAAAATGGATCAAGCAGGCTCGACCCCAACACTAACAATTACCCTGGAAAATTGCCGGTGCGCTACTGGTCACGAAACTGTTGGCGACGGTCCTTTGTTACGGCCATGGCGGGCGTGGTGGAATTTTTACGCCAACACTGTTTTTCGGCGGCATGTGCGGGCTGTTGCCGGCCCGCGTGCTCTGCTTGGTGATGCCCCTGCCAACCGAAGCCAGGCGTCACAGGTGTGACGTTGCACAGTTACCGCTACGCATGCGCCGAATTGGCCAAAGTCGCGGGGATGCCGCGGTGGTCTGCACCGGAAGCATTAGGTCAGCCGCTTTTACCGGCTTCGTTCCCCTTAGCTGCGCAAGTCCATTTCGTTCCGTCGGCAAAGAACTGGCAAATAATCCAAATCAACTTAAAATCAACCTTAAACAGGGCGGATTTTTGGCAAACGAGCCAAAGTTGACGGGGTAATTAACGTCATCATTTATTCGATGCCATCAATAATAACCGAGGATTGCTGGAGTGTGGGGATTGGTCGCAGGCTTCGCGGGTTGCTGCATCGCGTGACATGGATTGAGTTCCACATTTAACCTACAGACCAAGCCACCCGCAATCGTGAGGAGCAACTGATTTGCGCCTGAATCCGCGCTTCAACGGCGCTGGCAAAGCTCGGCCGCGCCGACAAAGGTGATATTTGCAGGAGCGCTGTAGACATTGTAACACTTAAGAGTTGAGCGATGGGGGTTCTCCGCTCAACGCCTGCCTTCGCCTATTTTCTTGTTTTTTCGGCATTACCAAATCCCTTGCGCACAATTAAATGGCCTGATACTTGCTGGTTATGCAGCCTAGCCGGCTGTTCCTATGGTAGCGGTGGCAAATGACATTCGGTTGACCTGTTGGTTGAAGAGTTTCTCCCGATGGGGTGGGTGGCTTCTCGTGTTCGGAGGCGGAATGGTGTTGCTGGGCTGGTCGCTGGGCAACGAAGTGCTCATGCAAATCCTTCCAGGATTGGTGGCCATGAATCCTTTCACGGCACTGGGTTTCATTGCCGCCGGGATTTCCCTGGCGTGTTATTGGTTGGGCGAAGCGAAATCCGCGCATTCGGAGGAGATTGGCCGGGCCATGGGATACCTGCTGGTCATCATGGGCGTGCTGAAACTTGGTGGTTACCTCGGAGTCTGGCATCTACATTTTGACCGGATGCTATTCCCAGGGGAACTGCAAAAAGACGGGACGGGTTTCAAAAATGAGATTGCGCCCAATACGGCTTTTAATTTCGCGCTGAGTGGTCTGGCCTTATGCTTTTTGCATTCCCCGGTCCGTGGATTTTCCCGCCACGGCCAGAATCTGAGCCTGGCGCTGCTGTTCGTTTCGCTGGTCCCAATAGTTGGCTACATTTATCAGGCGAGTTTTCTTTACAGCATCGGGGCTTACATTCCCATGGCGTTGCACACGGCGGCTTTTTTTCTCGTACTCGCACTGGGAATGCTGCTGGCGCAAACAGAGTCGGGGGTGGTGGCGTTGTTCATCAGCAGTACGCCAGGCGGAGCAATGGCACGGCGATTATTGCCCTTTGCCTTCGCCGTGCCCATCCTGCTGGGAGCGATGACCATGTGGGTGGATCGGGAGAGGTTTCAGGCGGGAGAATTTGGGATTACGATTGTCGTGGTGGGTTCCAGTGCGATTTTCACGGGTTTAATCTGGTGGAATGCAATCCTGTTAAATCGTGCAGATTTTCAGCGGCGTTTGGCCGAAGAGCAGTTGCAACAGGCCCATGACAACCTTGAACTGCGCGTGCAGGAGCGCACGGCAAAACTCAATGAGGCCAACGTGGCGTTGCTCCGCTCGCAGCGGATGGAGAGCATCGGCAAACTGGCCGGCGGAATTGCGCACGATTTGAACAATGCCCTTACGCCCGTCATCATGGGCGCGCAGTTGCTCAAGGACAATCAAAGCGAGGCCGAGCGCAGCAAGTTGTTGGAGACCATTTCCAGCAGCGCCAATCGCGGCGCGGCCATGGTCAAGCACATCCTCACGTTCGCCCGTGGTTCCAAGGGCCCGAACCAGCAGGTGCCCTTGTCCAATCTGGTCAAGGAAATCGCCAAAGTCATTCAGGACACGTTTTCCAAGGCGATTGCAATCAACGTGAAGGCGGGAAAGGAGCTGTGGAATGTTTCCGGCGACGCCACGGAATTGTATCAGGTCCTTTTGAATCTTTGTGTCAATGCGCGGGATGCCATGCCGCAAGGCGGAGAGTTGACGCTCACCGTGGAGAACCTGAAATTGAGCGAGAAAATCGAATCCGAGTTTGCCGATATCCCTGCCGGAGACTACGTGGTTTTGGCGGTGGCGGATACAGGCAGCGGCATTCCTCCCCAAGTACGGCCGCGAATCTTTGAGCCGCTCTTCACGACGAAAGCTCCCGACAAAGGGACAGGTCTGGGCCTTTCCACGGTGGCCGGGATTGTAAAAAGCCACAGTGGCTACATCCAAGTCCACACCGAAACAGGCAAAGGCACCAAGTTCAGAGTTTATCTACCGGCTTCAAAGTCCTTGGAAACGGACAAGTCCACAGAATTGGGGAAAGCCCTGCCGGTGGGTCATGGGGAACTGATTTTACTGATGGACGATGAGGCGACAGTACGCCAACTCACGCAAACCACTTTGCAAAATTGCGGATACCGCGTACTGACCGCAACAAGCGGGTTCGACGGAGTAACTACTTTTGATGCGCACAAAGATGAAATCAAGATATTGGTGTCCGACACCGACATGCCGGTGATGAATGGTATTGTCGCCATTCAAGCCATCCAGAGATTAAAGCCGGGAATTCCGGTCATTATCACCAGCGGCGTTGAGCGCGACAAAGAGCAGCTTGCCTCGATTGACACGAGGAGGCTGACGATTTTACAGAAGCCATACACGGTGGAACAAATTGTCAGTGCGGTGGCGAAGGAGTTGCAATCAACTGTCGAATCTGCAGGCGCTTCGGATTATCCGGCAGGCCGTCAGTGGAAGAAATAGCTTCAACCGCTCCACTGTTCAATGCATGGCGCAGACGAAAGATTATATGACGTTGCCTCACAACCATTTCGATGCTTCTTCGCGAAGCACCGAATGCGGACGCCCCATCCACACGTTTTCAAAACCCGGGGAAAAATGGCCGTGACCCAACAACTCTGCCTTGTGAAACCAAGACCACTTCTGAGTGAGCAACGAGTTGTCCAGTAGCGTCACTTTAGCAGGATGCTGCAGCCACGGGGGATGCCATACGCGAAAAAATCGTTTTCGGCCGCCGGCCGAATTAAAAGCGGTATAGCGCTCCATGAGCCATTCGTCAAACGAGCCGGACTCACACGGTTGGAAAGCGGCTGGCTTGGATAGCTCGGCACGATACACTAACCTATTGCCGCTGCCCACGTCGGCAACCTCGCCTTCAACAGCGCCACTTTGCCAATCGTGGTGGTATGCGATCTGACCGAGATGATACGGTAGGCCAAACGCGATCGGCCCCAGCTTCAGTGCCAGACGATTGGAGAGCCATTCAGCAAGAAAATGAATTCCCGGTTCGCCACCATGACAGACATAAGTCCGGACGTTGAGAAAAGCGTGTGTGGCAATCGGACGCAACAGCCACGCCGACAATTTTCCACCCCAGCGCGGTCTCATTCGGCGCAACGTGAACGCAACCAAGCTGACAAACGCAAGACCGTCATACAAATCGAGCTGATAAGGCACGTCGCGTTGTAACGCTTCGGCGTCCACTTCAAAATGAATCATGAGCGCCTGCTCCCACCCCGCGAAGAACAGCGGTTCCCCGCGACGCGACAGTAGCCGTTCCTGTGCCGCGGTGCTTGGCGCACTGGTCAATCCAGCCACCGGCTCCTGACATGAATCGCTGGTTGCATTCATTGCGTTATCATTTCAAAGCCGCCCACACATAGACGACCGGCAGATAAGCAAAAACGATGTTGGTGGCGTGGTAGCCAAGCCTCCAGAAATTATTGGTCAGGTATGGCCGCACGTCGAAGATGAACGTAGCGGCAAACAACCTTACCGTCCAAAATACGGCAAGGAACGCGCACACGGCTCGGGCCAGGCCGCCGCCCGCCGCCAGTGCTCCGGCAAAGGTAAAAGTAACCAGGCCGAAACTCACCAGGCACAGGCCAATGAAGCTGTAATAGACCCAGAACAATCGCCGGATGAATGGCGGCAAAACGGAGATATGCGTGCGCAGGTTGACCGCTCGCGGCATGAGTGCGCCGGCGCAGGCCAGACCCAGGTGCAAAACGCCCGCGAATTGGAGGAGCAGAGTCAGGGTGATTAATTTCATGTTTCCATTCAGATTGCGCCGATGCCCGACAGCATCGGCAGGATGACGTTCTTGATGAACCACGGATGAAAAAGCCAGAACGCCGGGCCTGCTGTGACGAGCAAGGTGAAGCACCAGCCGAGCACACCGCGACCCAGCCCAATCCTTCGGCCAAATGATGTGCGCTCGGTCGCCAGACCCAAGCCTTGGACAAGAAAATAGGCGGTGGGCAAACCGTAACCACCACGTGCCGGCAGAGAAATTACCGACTCATGCACCAGGCCAGACAGACCAAAGGCGAGCACCATTGCAGTGGTCGGCCTGGCCAGCCGGCAAATCGGGCGGAAGGAAAATCGAAATGCGAGTTCGTTGAAAGCGGTGTTCCAGCGTCTGCCCCAAAAATCCGCCAGCGAAGTCGCCTTAAGCGGGTTTTTCATGACGGGCATTGCGGTCACGCCAGCCCGTCGCCAGATCAGGGATAAAATGTGGAATAATCCAAAGTGGAGAATAAAAATTGCGCCCGTCATTCCAATCCATCCGGCGAGAATAGGATGAACTGGCAAAACCGTCCGGGCGATTCCCCAGAGCAACCCGATGCCAAAAGCGGTTTTGGTTGCGGCAGATGCCCACTCGATGCCTCGCGGTTTTTCCGGGATAGCTTTTTCGTTGAGAAATCTCGTCGCGTCCATTCCCGGCCATGCCAGCAAATATCCGAGGGCGCGTAGTAGATTGAAAGGCCGGCCACGCCATACCCCCCGGCGGTAGGTCAGCCATTTGCATCCGGCATACAGCGCAAAGGCCATCATCGCCATGAAAATCCAGGCGGCGAACCGGTTTCTGGAAGGCAGTACCAACAAGGGCAGAATCAGCAGTGGCAGAAAATCAAGGAACCTGTGGCTTTTGCCTCCAACTTTGAGATTTGTGATGTTGCAAATGCCGCGGGCACAATTGCGCCGGCGCGCCACCCAGCGATAACCCCGTCGGACCAGTTCCCTGACTGTCGGCAAGCGAGTCATTTGACGAATTGGCCAGGCCCACCAGTATCTCCGGCTGATCTCAATCAAGGCGTCGGCACCGCCGAAATTCGTTCCATCCGGCAACAACACGCGCATTTCTGCCAGAAGCCGGGAATCCGCCAGTCCGAGTCTGGCGCGGACCCAGGGCGTTTGGAGAGGCAGCAGCTCAAAGTGCCGGCGGGCGAGCAATGGTTGAAAACGCTGGGCCAGCCGGGTGCAAAAATTACAATTCGCATCGTAGAGCACCCAGCCCGCGACTTTCATACTTTCTGTAATTTCAGTATTCACAGAAATATATCGGTAATAAAATATCTTTTATCTGCCAAATCCAAGGACCTTCAACACCTTGTCACCCACCTTTACAAATTTCACGATGGCGCTGGTCGGCCATTGGCGGATTTGGACATACCAGGCGGAGGTCGTTTCAAAGAACTCCCGCAGGTCGCTCAGGCGTTGTTGGGTGTAGGCATCGGTCTGCTTGTCTTTCCCGGCCTCGGCGATGCACTCGTTGAGCATCAGCGTCGTGGGATCGATTTCCCTTCGCTTACGCTCGTTCAGGACCACCCGGAACATTTCCCACACATCCTTCATGGACTCGAAATGATCGCGTTTGTCACCCAGGATATGAACCAGCTTTACGATGCCCCAGCTTTGCAATTCCTTGAGGCTGGTGCTCACGTTGGAGCGGGCTACGCCCAGTGCCTCAACGATCTCGTCCGCGTTCAAGGGTTTGGGCGAGATGAAGAGCAGCGCGTGGGTCTGGGCCACAGTGCGGTTGATGCCCCAACGCGTCCCCATTTCCCCCCAATGGAGAATGAACTTTTGCTGGACTGGGCTGAGCGCTGTCATATTTCTTTTATTTCTGTCACTTCAGAAAATAACAAATATACCGTAATTGTCAACATTTATTTGTTCGGGTTGGAACCGCGGAAAACCCCTGTCCCGACATAACGCTGACCGCGACGGAATTGCCGTATTTGACGAGGTGTCCGACAAATAGATCTAATTTGTGTTTTCGAGCCAGCCTGCCTGTTTCAACACAGCAAGCAGACGGGGGTCCTCGGCAGACAACGGCGGCAGCCAGAGGCCTAGTGCCTCCCGTGTCCACCAATTGCCCTCGGGATTTCCAGGTCGGACGAATTCGTAGCGGTAGAGCGTGGCGCGAATGTAACGTGGTGGTTTGCCGGGAAACGGGTTTCCGCCAAAGAGACTCAACGCGCCCGGATCGTTGTGCAGAAGTTTCCAGACCAGATTAAGCGTCCACGGATATTGATCGGGCGTGCTCATCGCGGCGAACCACATCTGCCAGTCAAGTCGCGGTTGATAAGGCGCAATCTGCGGTGGACGTTTGTTCAGTGCGACGGGCAACGCCTGGTAAGGATAGTCTTTCCAAACGGCATGGTCCTCGGGCACGTCGGCGTCGGTGCCTTGAAATACCACGTTCAACCGCTCGCGGCCCACTGTGCCGAATGCGCCGTAGGTATTAACCAGATCAAGGGGATTGAACGACGTGTTCATAACCTGTTGCGGCGAAATCATGTTCATAACAGGTTGAACGCTCAATGCACCGACTATCACGGCAATTGCCAACGCGGTGTGTTGCATCGGAGGGCATGGTTGCGCTGTGGCGGCGGCCCTCGCTGCGCGATTGACCAGTGCACGCGGCAGCATTTTGGACCAGAAACCGTCGTCAAAACACGCGAGCGCCGGCACGATGGTCAGCCAGTTCAAAAACGAAAGGTTGCCGCTAAGGACGAGAGTGAACTGAAACAGCACCATGATTACACCCGCGATCCGCCGGGCGATGCGTGGATAGAAGGCAAACCACGGCGCAATCAATTCGGCGAGAAAATTGAACAGGACGCCGGCCTTTAATATCCAGTGTGGCTGGAACTCAAACCAGCGGCTCAACGGACCGGGAATCGGTTGGGTCTCGAAGTGATAATACAGCGCGGTCAGATCGCGCCAGCAGGAGTCGCCACGTAGTTTGATGAGCGCCGCGCCGACCATGATGCGAAAAATGAGCCAGCGGAATAGCCAGAGCACCACCACCGGCGGCGCGCGTCTCGAGAACGGGCGGCCATCAAGCGCAGGGCAAAGGAAGATCGCCAGGAAGCCGGTTTCGAGCAGTTGGATTTCCCAGCCGTAGCCATACCAGTCCTGCCCGACATGGACGAACGACATATAGAGCGCCCAGAGCACGGCCATCACGATGGCGTTCGCGTAACCGGCCACGACGACGCAGGACAGGGCGAAACCGGCCCACGCCGCCGCTTGCAAGACGGCATCGGAATGATCGAACCAGAACAACGATGGCAGTCGGATAAACCCGAAGACCGGCGAACCCAAAGTATTCTGGACCTGTTCGAGAAATAGATTTACGGGCAGAAGGCCGTGTGAGCCGATCAGCGGCAGGATTTGTTTTGCTGCCACTAGGAATGCCACGGCATAGATGCAGCCCAGCAATCGCAGCAGCACAAACCGCGTCAACCAGTAACTATCCGCAGAACGCGGTAATGATGGGACAGCTTCCGTCATCGTCGAATTCTCCTCATAACGAAGCGCCACAATCAAAGCAAAAGGTCTCCAGTTTAGCGGCTGGCTAATTCTGCCTCGGCTTTCCCGCCCGCAACACTCTCAAAGTGAAGCCGCGCCCGTTCTCGAATGGCTCGACCGAGGAAGTGACTTCCAGCACCGGATAACGCACGCTTGCCAGCCCGTAACTTGTGTAGGTTTGCGCAAACAATTCCGTTTCCACCGTGCCGGTCCAGTCTGCCAAAGGAAATTCATCGGCTCGCCGGTAATCTGGTGATGTGTGCGTTGTTCCATCTCACCGTGGGAAGATAAGAAGGTTGAGAACCATGAAGCGGCGATTGCTCTGCTTTATATGTATTACAATTTCGCTCGCATCCACCAATCATTGCGGGTTGCACCGGCGATGGAAGCAGGGATTTCCGACCACGTTTGGACGCTGGAAGAAATTGCGGCCCTAGTGGATTAAAACCAAATTGAGTCACTACCAAAAGTTCTTGCTATTAGCCGTGGAACTTGGTAACTTCTTAATAAAGGCTTGCTTCTAATGTGAAAACCCGTATCCGACTACCCCTTCTTATTGCCGTGACGATCTGCGCAGCACTTTGGGCCATGCCAGGAACCGCTCATGCGCAAATCTTTGTCGCGAATTTTTTCGGAGCCGGAGGCACAGGCGCAATCGGCGAATACAACCTCGATGGGACGACGATCAACGCCTCGCTGGTCTCAGAGATTAGCCCATATGGCATCGCGGTGTCTGGAGGCGACATCTTTGTCGCGGACTATTACGGCACGATTGCCGAATTCACCACCACGGGTGGGACGGTCAACGACCCGCTGGTCTCAGGGCTGAATAGCCAGTTACACGGCATCGCGGTGTCTGGAGGAGATCTATTTGTCGTGAACGGAGGCAGCGGCACGATTGGCGAATACACTACCTCGGGCGGAACGGTCAACGCCTCGCTAGTCTCAGGATTGGATTTCCCAGAAGGCATCGCAGTGTCGGGTGGAGATATTTTTGTCGCGAACTCTGTCAACGACACGATTGGCGAATACACCACCTCGGGTGCGACGGTCAACGCCTCGCTGGTCTCAGGGTTGAATACCCCACATGGTATCACGGTGTATGGAGGAGAACTCTTTGTAGTCAACGAAGGCAACGGCACAATTGGCGAATACAACCTCGATGGGACGACGGTCAACGCCTCGCTGGTCTCAGGGCATGTTGGTAAACGGCAGAAGCATTTTGGGTCTATTAGGCCTGGCGGCCGGTTACGGAACGCGCCTGACTTTTGTCGTAACCGGACCTGATGCCAGGGAGGCGATGGCCGCCATCCGATCCCTCTTTGATAATAATTTTAACGGCGCCTATGAAACCAGCCGTTCACCCTGTTGCATGTCCTTGAGCCGCCGTCTATCCCGGCGGACGGAGCCTATGTGGGGGTGGATTACGTTTCGAAGCTGAGCCGCGGCCAAGCCTGACCTTCGCTTGCAACCATGATCTCCAAGTTTCATTTGTCAGTCAAAACTGAAACGGCGGTGGCCGTTGGCTCCAGCGCGGTATTTACCCTGCCGCCAACGCAAGAGAGTTCGCCCGAACACGCCGATGGTCAGCAACCCCAAGGTCGAAGGTTCTGTGACTGGGACTGCGGTAATAATAATCTCGCCGTTGGGCGAGCCGTCGGGACTTGCGACGCCGGAAACCTCTGCGAGAACCGCTATTGTAGATGCGTCGATAAAGGAGCCCCCTCCTCCTGCTCCGTTTCCAAAACCACCGCCTCCACCACCACTGTAGCCACCACCCCCGCCGCCGGAACGACCGGCAGGGTAAAAAGGTTGACTGCCGCCGCCCCCACCACCGTAGCCGCCGGGGTTGTTGCCGTCCCCGCCAAAACCACCGGCTCCGCCTGCCACAAAGCTGCTGCCGCCGATGCCGCCGATGCCGGCGCCGCTACCGTAATAGCCGCCACCGCCCCCACCACCGTAGCCGCCACCACCGGTGTAACCACTATTCTCGATGCTGCCGCCGCCGTAGCCACCGGTACCGCCCCCGCCGGCACCGTTGCTACCGCTGGGTCCTGTTAAGCCGGGGTCTCCGTTGTTGTAGAAACCGCCCCCGCCCCCGCCGCCGGCGACCAGCAGCGGTTTGGTGCCATTGACAACGAAGCTACCGCCCCCGCCGCCCCCGCCGCCATAGTAGTCGCCGTAGACGCTATCTATGCCCTTACCCCCGACTAGAATGGTCAGGTTCACCGCTGTCCCGAAGTTAATTTCGCCTTCCATTTCAGCGCCGAGCCCGCCGACGCCAAAGATATTGGCGCTGCCGCCCTGAGCGCCGTAGGCAGTGATGTCGTAAGTGCCAGGGTTCAGGGTGATACTCCTTATTGCTCCGGTAAACAGGTATATGCCGGTCTGGCCGGAACTAGTAAGCACTCCAAAAAGCAAACTGGCCGCCACCATACAGACTGCGCTGGACGGATGGCGTCTTGAAGAAACGAAGAATTTGTGTTTCGTTTTCATGCTGTGCTCCTGTGCTTTGGATTTTATCGTTCTGCAAGAGAAAGCAAAGCGCTGGCTGAAGGCCGGTGGATATGAACCTCTCACAGCGATTCCGATTTCATCACCATTTCAAAATCCCGTCAATCCACTGTTTTTGGCCAAGCAGGCCAATTTATGGTGATTTCATAGCTCAACTGAAATCTCATGGCGCAATGGCCGTCGGCTCCAGCTTAGACCACGCCGTTCTATTTGCCATTCCGTGAAGCGTCCAACAATCGCAGCGCCTTCTCTGACATTTCACGAACATGCTTGTTTTCGTCTTTACTTGTTCGTCCTAAAAACTGACGAACATCCTTGTTATCAAACCCCGCATACCCGATTTCGTCTATGATGACACATCTGTTAAACCAATTTGTCTCTACATTCGTTATCCGCATCAAAGCTGGGTTTTTAATTTCCGGTTTTACAGCTAATTCCACGATGCTGCGCTGGGCAAACCCTCTAAACAATACAGATTCGGATAGATTTGTTGCGAATCGGCAGAGATAAGGGAATGCGAGTTGAGCAATGCTTGGCGGTACGTTACTAAAACTTAAACCGCTCATGGCGGCGATTTGCACCTGCTGGTTCCGTTTCGTGAGACCTTCCAAAAATACCGGCCACGCCTCTGCACCAATGAACAACAATCCGCATTCCGAACCCCAAGTACTCCTCCCAGACAGAAACTCGCTCCTAAGCTCTGGAAACAACGGTGCGGCATTGGTTCCAACTATCTGAAAAGCTTCGCCGAGGCGATAAGCCCGATATACCAAATCTCCCTTTGTTATTTTTATATATAACTGGCCTCCTTGCACAGCTCCAACGTTGGTGACTTCTTCCATGAGTATTTGAAGTGTCTCGGTGTTGGGGTTCCGGAGTTGTTCAACCATGCGCTTGTAGTCCTTTGTTGATTCATCAGGAGAAAAGACTGAGTCATTGGTTGCCGTTCCCAATGGTGCAAGTAAGGTTTCCACTTTTGGACTTTGGTGGTTGGATTGAGCGTGGCATACATGCGGCAAAAGGAGCGTCGTAACCGACATCAGAAAGGCAACCCGAATCGTACTCAATTTCATGACGCGCAGACGTGGTCTAACGATCCAAAGCTGAGCCACGCCGACCGGCAAGCGACTCCGCAATCTCAATAACCGTTGTATAACTCAAACCATCCATAATCTCAAGGGGCAGTCGGCGTTGGCTCCAGCGCGGTGTTAGGCTGCTTCTTTGATAACTCTGTCGTCAGCATGTCTGCGTGACCTCCACGCCCAAGTGACCACGATAAACGTGGGAACTACGACCGCAGCAAGCGCAACAGAAAACATCTCATTCTGAAGCATCGGCCTCGGATCGCCGAGAACCGACTCCGCCGGATGCTGTGGATCATAGTAGATGACCAACGGCTGCCCGACTCTAAGCTGCTCCAACGGTGGATTCGGCAGCCAAGACTGCATCTGGCCCTCAAACACCAGCCCGCCGACATGATACTCATAACGAACTGTATTGTGAATCTTTGGGAGCAACTCAATCACTCTAGCCTGTCCCGTAACACCTGCCGCCATCATGCGATGATACGCCGGCCAATTCAGACTACCGATGCCAATGGCTATCACGCCAGCCAACGCCAGCCATGTAATCGCATAACGCATACGGTGCTCGAAGCAGCCTAACGTTCCAAAGCTGAGCCACGCCGACGGGCGAGTGGCTCCGCAAGCTTAATAACCGTTGTATAATCCAAACCATCCATAAACTCAAGGCGCGGTCGGCGTTGGCTCCAGCGCGGTGTTAGACCACCAACTCATAAATTCTACTGTTGTCAGGCATCATCACCGGCCCACCAGCAATGGCCATAACACATGCAACGTGATGTCCGCACTGAAATGTGACACCATCGCTGCTTCCAACCCGAACGTCCAGTAGAACCAACCAAACACCAGTCCGCCCAGCCCGTTCAGAACAATTGCACGCGTGATGACAACCGCGTCAATCGGCACGCCCGCCGAGATGAAGGCGGGCAGATGTCCCAAACCGAACAACACGGCGGCCACGACGTTTGCAACCCATAATGCCCACAAACCGGGACGGCCTTCGGGAGTCCGGTTCACAAATCGGCCCAGCCACGCCAGCAGCGATAGCAGGAACAAGCGCATTGTTGTCTCCTCAGTAATCCCGCCATAAAACGTGGCCAGAAACCACTTCCACAATGGCACAGCCCCGTGCGGCAGTCTTTGTTTGAATTCTGGCGACAACGTCGGGTCAAACACCCACCTTTGTATTATAAGGACGGCAACGGCTAGGAGCACGCCAGCCAAGACAGCACGCCAAGCGAACGAGCGTAAATAAGGCCAGTCGGGTTTGCGCGCCAGCCAGCTCTCAAGAAAAGGCAAACCTAGTCCAATCCGGCGGGCAACGGCCAGGCCGACAGCCGCGAGGAGACCACAAAACAAGATGCTTGTGGCCAATTGAATCGGTATGAGCAAAGCCAACGGCAACGGGAGCTTGATGTCCTTTAGCTTGTTCGCCTGAATGGCCAGTGCGTATGGCGTCACCAAAATAGTGCTCACAGCTATGGCAACGACCAGAATGCCCAGAAGGCGCCAATTATATGGCCTACCGCCCAAACCGATTGGCGTTGTGTCGCTCATAGGCTTTGTGGCTCGAAAAACGCTTGCAGCCTTTCTAAGGCAATTGCTGTCCGAACTTTATCAGTGGCCTAACGATCCAAAGCTGAGCCACGCC
>DATJNM010000016.1:0-48526 GCA_035508155.1 Candidatus Sulfopaludibacter sp.
CGTGCTGCTACTGGTGGCGACCATCGGCATTTGTTATTTCATTGAAATCTTCATTTTGCCACAGACGCAGCCCAGCTTTCTCGAAATGGGCCGGGCGATGATCACACTCAATTTGGGTTCAGCCACCATGGTTTATGTGGCCATCGGCATCATCGGCGCGACGGTCATGCCGCACGTGCTGTATCTGCATCCCGCGCTGGTGCAGAGCCGCAAATTCCAGAAGGACGACGAATCCATCCGGACCGCGATCCGCTTCAACACCATTGACGTCACCGCCAATCTGTCGGTGGCTTTCCTGATCAACGCCGCCATCCTGGTGCTCGCCGCGATTGTTTTTTACGGCAAGACCAGCGTCACCGTCGCCGGCGGACAAGTGGTCCAGTTCAATGATTCGACGGACTGGATCCAGGCGGCCTACCTGACTTTGGCGCCGCTGATGGGCACGGCTGTTGCCGGCACGCTCTTCGCCATCGCGTTGCTGGCCAGCGGGCAAAGCGCCACCATCGTCGGGACCCTGGCCGGTCAGGTGGTGATGGAGGGCTTCATGCACTGGCGCATGAAGCCGTGGTTGCGGCGCCTGATTACCCGCTCGCTGGCCATCATCCCCACGGCTGTCTTTATCGGCATCCGTGGAGCCAATAACATCACCGACCTGATTGTCCTGAGCCAGGTGGTGCTGGCGCTGCAACTTCCATTTGCGATGTTCCCCCTGATGCACCTCGCCAGTTCCCGCAAGCGAATGGGGCAATGGCGGCTGGGATGGTTCCTGCTCATCGCCGGCTGGGGCTCGGCGTTGCTGATCACGGCCTTCGACTTCTACGGTCTGCCGGACGCGGTGAAGGAGGCCTGGCAGGTCATCGTCGGCCATTGACGATTTACGATGGATGCTGGATGATTTGCCGCCGCGTCATGCTGAAACCGCAAATCTTAAATCAAAATTTATAAACCCGTTCTGGCCGTGTATAACAAGATTCTGGTAACCCTAGACGCGACGCCGACCGACCGCGCCATCATCGAGCACGTCAAACCCCTGGCGAAATGGGCAGGCAGCCGCGTCGTGCTGCTGCATGTGGCCGATGGTTGGGCGGCGCGCACCTACGGACCGGATGCCGTCAGCCCGGAAATCACCGAGGACACGGCGTATCTGGAAAAAATCCGCGCTGAATTTCAGTCCGAGGGAATCCCGGCCCAAATCGAGCTGGCTTACGGCGACCCCGGCGACGAAATCGTCAAATGGGTCGGGACGAAAGGTTGCGATCTGGTGGCGATGAGCACGCACGGTCATGGTTTCCTCGCCGACCTCGTTCTGGGTAGCGCCTCGCGCCGGGTCCGGCACCGCGTCAGCGTGCCCGTGCTCCTGTTGCGGGCGAAGTAGAAATAATCTTCAGTTTTGCGTTTTGAATTTTGAATTGCGGCGTCAAGCGGATTCCCGATTAAAAATTATGAATTCAAAACTTAAAATTTCCCGGCCGCTCGACCAGATGCAGCAGATTGCCTTCGAGATCCTTGAAGAACAACACGCGCCCGCCGCCGGCCGCCGGCCGGACTCCTTCGCCAAACTTCACGCCGTGTTTTTCCAATTCGGCTTTGGCCGCCTCGATCGAATCCACCCGCAGTGCGACGTGGCGAAAACCGGCGAGTTTGTTATGGCCGCGATTTTCCGGCGCACTGTCGGCGGCGTAAATTTCAAACCAGCCTCCGCCCGGAAGGGCCATCAGGCACGTCGGCGGACTCTGGCCGTTGTTGAATATTTCGCGCGCCCCCAGGACCTGCTCGTACCAGCTTTTTAACGCCGCCGGGTCGGGAGAAGGAACCGCGATGTGTTCGAAGGCGATGTGCATTTGAATGTTAAATGAGTGATTCGTTAAATGGTTAAATGGGCGAAGGTGGGTCGGCAATCACTTAATTAACCGGTCACTGATTTAGCCGATCCACCGGCTGAAATTTTCGTTCGCTCACCCGGGATTTTCTGTATCTTCGCCTGACATTTTTATGAATGCCGAACCTTTTCTCCAGCAGCGGTTGATGTGTATCACCACGATTGACATGGCCGACGATGCCATTCCCCTGGCGCGAGCGCTGTTGGCCGGCGGGTTGAACGTCATGGAAATCACTTTCCGCACCGCGGCTGCGGCCGAATCCATTCGGCGCATCCGACAGGAAGTGCCGCAGATGGCCATCGGCGCGGGCACATTGCTGACGGCTGAGAACGTCGGAGCCGCAGTGCAGGCAGGGGCGCAATTTGGTGTCTCACCCGGCCTCAACGAGACGGTTCTGGCCGCGGCCAAAGCTCAGTTGCCGTTTTTTCCGGGTGTCATGACGCCCACCGAAGTGGATCGGGCGCTGAATCTCGGCTGCAAATATCTGAAATTTTTTCCCGCGGAACCCGCCGGCGGGGCGGCGATGCTCAAGGCGCTGGTCGCGCCGTTTGCCCATACCGGTGTGAAATTTCTTCCCACGGGAGGCATCAATACCACGAGCTTGACGGGCTATCTCGCGCTGCCGCAAGTGGCCGCCATTGGCGGTTCATGGATGGCCGAAAAGAAGCTCGTTACCGAAAAGGCCTGGGACAAAATCGCTGCGCTTACGGTCGAAGCGCTGAAAGTGGTTTCAACTTCGTCGGCGAAAAATATCGTAAATTGAGAATCAATTTCCGATGGTCACCTGCAAGGCCTGATCACGCCGTTCGGCGAACCGCTTGACGTAGTCTTCCCACTGGACGTGGTTTGTAAAATCACCGCTGCGGTCCCAGCAGGCGCCGAAATAATACGTCAATGGCTGGCCAACCTGGGCTTGTGTGATGGCGAGCAGATCGCGGATGGGCGGATAACCCTCATGCGTCGGCTGTGGTACCGCCGCGTGAAGTTTGGAGTCGGGCAGGTTCGGATCATCGTTCGTGAACGCTTCCACGCTGCCTTTGGGCAGCACGATCGCGACGCCGATAATGCCTTTCGGTTTGTCTTCCGGCTGCCAATAACTCATCCATCCTTCATTCTGGTCACCGGCGATGAATTGCACACGATTGCTGGGGCAGGCGCGCTCGGCCAGGCCGACACCAATAGTCAAAGGTGATTTATCCTCACTCCTGAACGTACTCTGGGCTTTGGTGAACCATGACCCGGCGTCAACGCTGTAACGCTTGGTCTCCGAAACTTTCCGACCGTTGCCCGCGTCCCAGGCGTCGTAGGTCAGCTCAAATTCCGACCGGATGGGGCCGGTGGTGATCAGTTTCCAGTTGTGGTAATTGCTGGAGGTATGGAGTTTTTTACCGTCCCAGATGCCCAACCCGCCACAGCCGCGGCTGTGACCGACGCGGTAATCGTCCATGAACGAGCCGTTGTCCTCGTGGTAATGGCCGGTCTTGTACATGGTATCCACGATGAGGCCGCGGTCTTTTTTAATCCACACGTCCGGCGCGCTGCTGATGGTACCTTCCGCCGGAATCAGCGCCAGACCGTACGCGCGGTGCGCAATCCGGTCGCTTTCCCACGCGAAATCGTCGTACCGTTCCGGCACGTAGCGGGCAAACGTCTTCACGATGGGCGGCGGCACGGTGGCAAGAGCCGAGGCGTCCAGAATGCAATAAATCCGTGTCTCATGCGGCGCAAGGTCAACCTGGAAAAGTAATTCGTTCTCATTTGTCTCCGGTGCGTAAATTTGCGAATCCAGAATGCGTGAAGAAACACCGTCCATGACGGCAAATCGAACGGTTTTACTCCAAGGAAGATTGGTCAATACGTTGTTCAAATTGATTTCAACCGTTTCGCAATGCCTGGGAAAATCCGCAGGGTTGGTCACTTTAACCACGGAGTCGATTTGCATGGCAAAAGTGACAGGCGAATAGGTGGCTCTTGGTTTTGAAACGTCAAGATCATTGGTTGAAATCGCGCCCGACTCGTGCTCAACACCACGGCGATTTCCAGTTTCCTCTGCGGAAATGAAAAATACTCCATCATTCGGACTCTGTTCCATTCGCAAATTATGGCCTCTCAAAAGTTCACGCAGAACTTGATCGGCAGTGGCGTTGGTCCAACGGCCGGAGACACCCGGCCCAGCAGTAACGATAGTCCAACGGCCGGAGACGCCGGATTCCGCTCCTGTTTGGCCTAAACCCGTGTTGGGATCCAAGACGTAATTGATATGCGCTAGTTCAGCCAGGTCTCGAATGGCTTGGCCGAGTGGAACGTTTTGCATTTTAATCATTGGGATGGTTGTTGGGAGCGGGGTAGTTGTCTCATTCAAGACCGCCATCCGATAGACCTCGCTGCCGGCCAACAAAAACGCGCCAACGCCATAAGGTGCGGTTGAATCCGCCGCGAAGCTTTTTGGATTACTGCCGACAGGTTGAACGTCCATCAGCTTGCCGTTGGCAGCGACGCAATCCACCAGCGCCGCCCAGCCTTGGCGCACCGCCGGCTCGAAGGTCATGCGGTCGAGGAGGCCCTGATTCACGCCCCAGGCGAGCGCGTAGGTGAAAAAGCCCGAGCCGCTGGTTTCTTTGGCCGGAAAATCTTCCGGGTCGAGCAAGCTCGCCCGCCAAAGGCCATCGGGTTGCTGGAGCGTCAAAATCTTCCCCGCCATTTCCTTGAACAATTGCTCGAAGCGCGGGCGATCGGGATGGTTCGCTGGCAGGTATTCCAGCACGCGGACCAGTCCGGCCATGACCCAGCCGTTGCCACGGCTCCAAAAGACCTTCTGGCCGTTCGCTTCGCGTTTGTTGAAGTAGGTGCTGTCGCGGTAAAACAGGTGCTCGTCCTTGTCGTAAAGATAATCCGTCGTGCGCCACCAGTTGGTGACGGCAAAATCCAGGTACCTTTCGTCACCCGTCGCCGCATAAAGCCGCAGCCACGTCGGTGGTCCCATGAACAGCGCATCGCACCACGACCAGTTCCTCCGGTCCAGGCTCTCGGCCGGTGTAAATTCGAGACTCGCCACGTCCGACGGCTTGGCCAGGATGGTATCGAGCCGTTCGCGCAACGGCGCAATCATCTGGTTTTCGCGGTAAAGGAAGTAAAGTTCGGTATAAGCCTGCCCGACACAGTAATCATCGGCATCAAAAAATCTCGGTCCCAGCCCCCAGGCATTGGCTTCGCCCGCTGACAACGCAGCTTCCCGGTATTTCGGGTCGCCGGCAATGCCCGCCAGCGCCATCAGGCCGGCATCTTCCGCGCCGAGTAGCCAGGTCGTGGGCGGGTCGTTCGTGTCCGGATGCGCGAGTTGCCAATCGGCCACGTGCTGCATCGCCGCCAGAACCGAATAGGGCTGGATTGCCGACGGGAGGCTGGCGGTCAAAGTAACGGGCGGCCGCGGGCGGAACGGTTGAGGTGTTCCCGTCGGTTGCGCCGGCAATGGAAAACTGGCGCTCCCAAAAATAATCCCCGTGAGCACAAAACATTCAAAGGTGGTTTTCATAATTTTCACTCACCGTCCGAGCCAGCCGCCGTCAACGTTCAGCACCGAGCCATTGAGATAATCCGCATCAGGGGAAGCCAGAAACACGCACGCGCCCGCGATGTCTTCGGGTTTGCCCCAGCGGCCTTCGGGAATACGCTCGACAATCGCCTGATTGCGCCTGGCTTCTTCCTGCAGCGCTCGCGTGTTTTCGGTGGCAATGTAGCCCGGCGCAATGGCGTTGACGTTGATGCGTTCCTTCGCCCATTCATTGGCCAGCGCTTTCGTGATGCCGGCGATGCCGTGCTTGCTCGCCGTGTACGCCGGAACCAGGATGCCGCCCTGAAACGAAAGCAACGATGCGACGTTGATGATCCTCAATCGCGCGTCGGGGGGCGATGCCTCGCGACCACCCGTCAGCCACCATTTCGTCGCCGCCTGGCACAGGAAGAAAGGCGCGGATAAATTGGTGTGCAACACTTCATGCCAGTCCGCTTCCGGAAAATCCACCGCCGGCGCGCGCCGGATGACTCCGGCATTATTGATCAACACGTCAATACGCCCGGTCTGTCTCAAAATCGCCGCCACCAGACCGGCGGCTTCTGTTTGAGTGGCTTTGCCTAAATCGGCTTTGATTCCAATAAAATCGCCGCCCGCCGCTCTTGTCTTCGATTCGGTGTCCGCCCAATCGCTTCGTGCCACGCCCACGACCTTCGCGCCTTCCCGGGCGAACGCCACGGCGATGGCCTGTCCGATGCCCCGGCTGGCGCCGGTGACCACGACCACTTGGTTTTCAAATCGCTTCATGATTCAATC
The DNA here is from genome assembly GCA_035508155.1 of Candidatus Sulfopaludibacter sp. GTDB lineage: Bacteria > Verrucomicrobiota > Verrucomicrobiia > Limisphaerales > UBA11358 > UBA11358. The sequence goes on from DATJNM010000016.1 coordinate 6,208, forward strand.
GTTGACTCGGAGGGACGAGTGACACGAGTCCCCATCATCTCCCGTCTCAGCCAATGCAGGGACTCGCATAGCTCGGCCCTCCGAATGGAATCTTGACGGTTTAACGCAAATCCAGCGGCTTCACGCCGTCCATGTCGTCAAATGTCTGGTTCTCGCCGGCCATGCCCCAGATGAACTTGTAATGGCCCGTGCCGCAGCCGCAATGGATGGACCAGTTCGGCGACAGCACGGCGTCTTCATTATGTAAAAAGAGATGCCGCGTCTGCTGCGGTTCGCCTAGGAAATGCGTCAGCACATTGTCCCCCAGGTCGAAATAAAAATAAATCTCCGTGCGCCGCCAGTGCGTGTGCGGCGGAAACGAATTCCACACATTTCCTTCCTCCAGCGCGGTCAAACCCATTCCCAACTGGCAGCTCTGAATGCCGCCGGTATGGATGTATTTGTAGATCGTCCGCTGGTTCGCCGCGGCCTGCGAACCCAGTCGCATGGGCGACGCGTCCTTCGGCTTCATGGTCGCGGCGGGATGGGCCGCATGCGCCGGACAACTTAAGAAATAAAACCTGGCCGGATTTTTGGCGTTCTTGCTTTCGAACATGACCGTTTTTGTTCCCATCGGCAGGTAAACACAATCCAACCGGTCGAGCGAAAACGTCCTGCCATCGGCATGGACGGCGCCTGGCCCGCCGATGTTGATGGCGCCCAGTTCGCGGCGTTCGAGAAAAAAGGCGCGGCCGGTTTCCTTGTGGTTCGGCAATTTCAACCCCGAAAGTTTTCGGGGCATGACGCCGCCGACGACCAGCCGGTCGAGATCGGTGAACAGGCCCCGCAATTCACCCGGCATGAAAAGGCGGGTGACGGCGAAGGTGTCGTGAAGCTGTTGAGTGGTGAGGGTTGCCGCATCCTGCGGACGCGGCATCCGGCGGATGATGTTTTCGAACATGACCTCAGCTTTGCAAAAGTGAAACCGCCGGGCAAAACTTTTAACCGTGAATTTAATGCACGGCGGCCTCAAAATTAAGCGGCTTGGTCTTGGGGAGGACGCGGCGGTGCTGATCGAATCGGCAGTGGCGAGCCGGTCTCGGTGATTCGGCCGGTAAAAATCACGGGCTGCTGACGCGGTAAAAGGCGGGGCTGACAGTGGCTGTTGTGTCAGTGAAAGACAGGGTGCCGCCCGTCGCGCCGCCGGCGGGATAACCCGTCACGATCACAGGCCAGTTGGAAACGGGACCGCCCAACACGTTGGTCTTGAAGACGGAATAGGTTGCTCCACCAGATGAGTTCCAGGTCAGAACGAATGCAGGGCCGTTGGGATTATAGGCAACGTTGGAAATGGTGATGTTGGCAACCGCGACAGCTGCTTGTCCCGCGAAGGTGACAACACTCATGGCCGGGATATCGTAGGTAAACGAGGCATTGGTGATGTTTACCGGTGTTTGCGGTGCCAGTGAAAGCGACGCGGAAGTGATCCAAGGCGTTACGGTGGCGGCGGTAAAATTGGTGAGATTGAAAGTCTGAATGACATCGGTTCCGGCGTTGGTATTGACCACCACAATCGCAAAGGCGGTGGAGTTGGTGGCCTTGTAAGCGCTGATTAAAGCGGACGGTTGGGACGAGGTGGCGTCAATGCGGTAGTTGTTGGGTCGGACGAACCGGCTGTAGTTGCCGACGGTAAACATCCGTTTGGTAGGCCCGGCGTTTTGAGTCATCAGACCGGTCTCGCTGCCATAGGGGATGATCCACCAATAATGCCAGGCACTGGCTTGCGCCACCGTCATGAACAGGTAAATCCGCTGGGCGTAGTAAACGCCGTTGCCAATATCGCTGGTTTCACCGCCCAACTGGGAAACTTCCGTCTCCCACAGCGACTTGCCGTAATTATTCTTGATCAGGCTGGCCGGCCCATTGGCGCCGTCGTAATTATGGTCGGCAATAATGCTCACATCCGCCGCGACACTCGGATCGGTCATGGCGGGACCGGCGAGATTCTTATAATCCTGCCAGTTTTGGCTCTCCGGCAGAATGATTTTGGTTGAACCCACGCCTTTGGCTGCCAGCGCATTGTAAAGGTTGGTGACGAAATCATGGATATAAGTGTTGGTCCACTGGCAGGCGTCATAAGTAGTGACATTTGCGTCGGGTTCATTTTGGATGGAAAGGGCATAAAGATTAACGTTGTAAGTATTTTTCATGCTGGCTACATAGTTGGCGAGCTGGCTGGCATAAGCCCGATTGGTCGCGTCGCCACCCAGGAAACTGCCGCCGTCAATTCCGCTGGCAGTGGCCGTGTTAGTATCATAAATATCGTTGACGCTTTTAAATCCCGCCGCCGGCGTCCAGGGCGTGCTCCAAACCCTTGCTCCCCGGGCCTGGGCCATTTGCATAATGTTTGTTTCCACAGTCGTGGGAGTGTCATTCGCCAGAGCCGTGTTGGCCCACACGATGTGGTTGCGTAACAAGGAGAGGCCGATGCCATTATTGGTGTAATTGTTGTTGGAGTTGTCGGAGTAAACCACGTTCAGGTTGGTGGAGAACAGAATGTCCGCCTGGTTGGTTGTCCAACTACCGTTATAGGCCGAGGAAGCGCCAAAACCGTCAATTTGTTGATGCACGTTGTTCCAATCCACAACAGACACGCCATTGATGGGTGGATTGGTAACGATGACCGGCACGCTAAAATTGACGTCATCAATATAGTATGACGCAGTCGAGCTGCTTGGCACTTCCGCATAGAAAGTCAGCGTGCTAGGGGTTCCTGAAGGGTTGTACGTGTATTGTCCGGAAAGCTGCGTCCAGGCATTTGAAGACACGGAACCCGACGTGATCAAGGTATAATTCGTCCCACTACCATCAATTTTTTGCATCGTCAACTGCATCGTCTGGCTCCCGCCACTCACCAATCGGAGCCACGCCGAAACATTGTAGGTCTGACCCGCCTGGAGGACCCCAACAAACGATTGGGCAATGCCCATGTAGGTGGCCGTGCGGTTCGCCACCTGGCAGGCGTAGGTGCCTGAATGAACCTGACTGGTCTCAATCGTGAGTGTTGGCGAACCAAAGGGGAACCAGCCCGTCGTGGTGCCGGTTTCAAAGCCGGGATTCATCACAAGGTTTTGCCCCCAGGCTGACAGGTGGAACATCGTCAGTAACGCAGGCAACAAAAGTCCTGGAAGAAACTGCGCTATGGTTCGTTTCATGGTTGGGCAAGGCGGAATTGGCTGCAACAGGTTTCCCATTAAGGCTTTCGACACATTCGGACGCTTCAATTCATTATCGCAAAAAATCCGGAGAGTGGAATGGAGGATACGATGTTTTTTAGGCGTGGTCGGGGCACGAGAATGCCGGTGATCAACTGCCGTCCTGATTTGCCTGGAGTGCGGATTGCCCTCAATCCGCATCGGCTGCAATGGTCAACTCTACTGCGAGTCCCGAATGCTTTCGTGGCTCGCGCTCCACTTCGGCATTTCGGATTTCAAATCAAGGCACTACCGGCGATTACCTTGGCTTGACGGTGAGCTGGTGGCGGTTTTTACTGCCGGTTAAATTGCATGGCAAAATTATTTCTTGGACTGGATTCGAGCACGCAAAGCCTGAGCGCGGTGGTGATTGATTACGACCGGCGCAAGGTGGTGTATGAAAAATCGTTGAACTTCGACCAGGCGTTGCCGCAGTACAAAACTCAAAACGGCGTCCTGCCCAACCGTGACCCCCTGGTCAAACACAGCCCGCCGTTGATGTGGGCCGAGGCGCTGGATTTGCTGTTTGTCGCGATGAAGAAGGACGGGGTGGCGTTGGCTGAGATTCTGGCCATCAGCGGCAGCGGCCAGCAACACGGCTCGGTTTATCTCAACGACCGCGCCGTCACCGCGATCGGGGATTTGGATTTCAGGAAAAGTCTCGCGGAGAATTTGAAGGGAATTTTTGCGCGCCGGACTTCGCCGATTTGGATGGATTCCTCCACGGCCGGTGAGTGTGCCGAGATTCGGAAGAAACTGGGCGGCATCAAGGCCACGGCGCAGCAAACCGGGTCCGACACTTTCGAACGATTCACCGGGCCGCAAATTCGCAAGTTTTACAAGACCGACCCCGAGGCTTATGCCCAAACCGAGAGCATCGCCCTGGTCAGTTCGTTCATGGGGTCGCTGGTCGCGGGGCAGATTGCGCCGATTGACTACGGCGACGGCGCGGGGATGAACCTGATGGACATTCACAGGAAGGTCTGGCACCCCGGCGCGCTCAAAGCCACCGCGCCGGGTTTGGGGCACAGACTCCCGCCGCTGGCCGATTCGTCGAAAATTATCGGACCGGTCAGCACCTATTTTGTGAGAAAATTCGGCCTGAATCCCGCCGCGCAGGCGTCGGTCTGGTCGGGAGACAATCTGTGCAGCGTCATCGGCCTGGGGCTCATCAAGGAAGGCCGGGTGGCCGTCAGCCTGGGCACCAGCGACACCTATTTCGGCCCGATGAAAAAGTGCTGCACGGACGAGCATGGTGAGGGCCACGTGTTTGGTTCGCCGGCGGGCGGTTACATGTCGTTGATTTGTTTTAAGAACGGCTCGCTGGCGCGCGAAAAAATCCGGGACGCTTACGGCATTAAAGACTGGAAAAAGTTCGGCGCATTGATGGCCGCCACCCCCCCCGGCAACAATGGTGGTATCCTGTTGCCGTGGTTCGAGGCGGAGATTGTCCCGCGCGTGAACCGGCCCGGTGTTCATCGCTTCAATCTGGATGAAAAAGACGCCGCGGCGAACTGCCGCGCCATTGTGGAGGCGCAGATGCTGTCCAAGCGATTGCACGCTCAATGGATGAAGGTCGTGCCCGGTTGCATTTACGCCACGGGCGGCGCGTCGAATGACCCGGCGTTGCTGCGGGTGATGGCCGACGTGATGAACTGCCGTGTGTTGCGCATTGAAGTTTCCAAGAGCGCCGCGCTGGGCGCCGCCCTGCTGGCCGTGCACGGCTGGCTGGTTCAGGCCGGACAAAAACCGGTCTGGGAGGAGGTGGTCGCCGGATTCACCGATCCGATTCCCGGCAGCGCGGTCCATCCGGACCCGAAAGCGGCGCGCGTTTATGACCGGCTCATCGAAAAATACGCCGTGTGCGAACGCGAGGCCTTGAAACAATTTGGCGGTTAAAAAGAACCGCAAACCAGCGATTACCGTTTGTGCGAACTCGTTATTCCACGACGCGCCGGCCTTTTTTGCGGTTGTGGTATTGCTCCTTGATCCACTTGTAGGTCACCGCCAGGCCCTTGTCCAACGGCGTGTCCGGTTCCCAGTTGAGCACGTTCTTGATGAAGGTGTTGTCGCTGTTGCGGCCGGCCACTCCGCGCGGCGCGGTCGGGTCGTATTCCCGTTTCAATTTCACGCCGGCAATCTTTTCGATCTTGGAGAGCAGTTCGTTGACGGAGACGAGTTCGCTGGTGCCCAGATTGATGGGCGTGGCAATCAGTTCGTCGCAGTGCATGATCATGTCAATGCCCTTCACGCAGTCGTCAATGTACATGAAACTGCGCGTCGGCGTGCCGTCGCCCCAGATGGTGATGCGCTTGTTGCCGGTATCAATGGCTTCGATGACCTTGCGGCAGAGCGCGGCGGGGGCTTTCTCACGCCCGCCGTCCCAGGTGCCGTTCGGGCCATAGACATTGTGGAAGCGGGCAATCAAGGTTTTCATGCCGCGTTCGACCCAGTATTCCTGGCAGAACATTTCGGAGACGAGTTTTTCCCAGCCGTAACCGCGCTCGGCCATCGCCGGATAAGCGTCGGATTCCTTGAGCGCGCGAACGTTCGGGTCCTGCTGGAGCAGGGTGTTGTAGGCGCAGGCCGATGAGGAATAAAAATAGCGGCGCACGCCGGCCTGGTAAGCGGCCTCGACCATGTGCGTGTTGATAAGGATCGAGCGCAGACATTCGACACGGAAACGCTCGATGAACCCCATGCCGCCCATGTCGGCGGCCAGTTGATAGACCTCCACCGCGCCTTCGCAAGCGCGGCGGCAGTTCTTTTCCAGACTGACGTCGAGGCAGAGAGACTCGACTCCCGGCACTTTAAGGTACCATTCATAAAGCGGTTTTTTGTCCACGGCGCGGATCCGCGTGAAGCCTTTTTTGGTGAAATAAAGCGCGAGGTTGCCGCCAATGAAGCCGCCGGCGCCGGTGATGAGGATCAAATCGTCCTTTTTCAAGGGCGGGTCTTTTTCCACAAGTCTTTTCGTTTCCATGATTATTTCGTCACGTTGAAAGGTGAGTCTGAAAATTCATTTCGCATGCAAGCAGCAAGCAGGAAGAATGCCTGATCAATCGCGGCGAGGCAATTCAATTTTCGTTTGCCACCGGCAGACTGGGAGATGTCGGCTTGCTTTCGGTGGCGTTTTTGGGGATGATCTTCCCCATGTCAGAGCTTCAAAAACTGTCCGTTTTCGGTCTGGGTAAATTGGGCGCTTGCATGGCGGCCACCTTCGCGCAAAAGGGATTTGAGGTGCTGGGTGTGGATATCAACGCCGAAGCTGTAAACAAGATCAATGCCGGGCAGCCGCCGGTGGACGAGCCGCGCCTGGCGGAAACCATGGCCGCGGCGGGGTCCCGCTTGCGCGCCTCCACCAGGGTCCAGGACGCGGTTGGAACAGACGCCTCATTTTTTATCGTGCCCTCGCCGAGTCTTCCCGACGGCAGCTTTTCCAATGAATTTCTCATGCGGGCGGTACAACCGCTGGCCAAGGCCGTGCAGGCAGCCGGGAAAAAGAACCACCTGTTCATCATCAGTTCCACCACCACGCCCGGTTCCTGCCGGCGCGTTTTCATCCCGATGATCGAGCAGCAGACCGGCGGTGTTTGCGGTAAGGATTTCGGCTTTTGCTACAATCCGGAATTCATTGCCCTCGGCAACGTCGTTCGCGGGTTGTTGGAGCCGGATATGGTATTGATTGGTGAATCCGATCCGTCCAGCGGCGGACGATTAGAGGCACTCTACAAAAAATACAATTCAAACCGGCCGCACATCGCGCGCATGTCCCTGACCAGCGCCGAACTGACCAAAATCTCCGTGAACAGCTATATCACGGCCAAAATCAGTTTCACCAACCAGCTTCGGATGATTGCTGAAGAATTTCCGGACACTGATATCGAGACGATGCTGGATGCCATCGGGGCTGATTCGCGCATCGGGCACAAGTATCTGCGCGCGGGTCTGAGTTACGGAGGGCCTTGTTTCCCGCGTGACAACCGGCTCGTGTCCTACGCGGCCAGGCAGGTGGGTTTGGCGGCGCCGCTGGCCGAAGCCACGGACGCGGTGAACGAGCTGGCCAAGAACCGCCTGGCGCAACAGGCTCTTGCCTGCGTGAAAGACGGCGAAACGGTTGCGGTGCTGGGTATGTCTTACCGGCCGGATACTTATATTGTCGAGGAATCCGCCGGCTTGCATATCGCCCAGGCGCTGAAGCGCCACGGTTGCCGCGTTGTGGTTCACGATTACGCGGCCAATCCGCAGAAAAGCCCGAGTCTGCTCGAGTTTGAATTCTTGTCCGATCCGGCAAAGCTGGGTAACGACGTCAAAGCCGTGCTGATTTGCTGTCCGTGGGATGGCTACAAGAAAATTTCCTTTCCCCGGGGCGCAAAAATTTTTGATCCGTGGGGCTTGCGTCGTTGAGAAAAGTCGCCGCCGGTTGGAAATCGTGCCGGGGGATGAGCCTCCCGGGGGTCTCAGAGCCGATTCCACCAGATGGCCGTCGGTTTGGGGACATCAACGTGGATGCGCCGTTCCGGGCTTTGCAGCGTGTAAATGCAATAGTTTGTAGGTTTCAGCAAAAAGTGACCGGCAACAAGCCGGTGCCACCGATGTTGGGCGACCCAAACAGGTTTCAGCAGGCGAATCCAAAGGGGGGCCATGACCTGGGTTTCGTGTTTTTCCCGAATGGCGTTTGGTTTTAGATTCATGTTTTCCCCGGTGTCGGCAAAAACCGAGGTAAAACAGTCACAAACCGCCATCGGCACCCTGTTTTTGAGCAAGGCTGAAATCCAATGAAAATCGCCCAGGTCACGCCAGCGGGTGTCAAAAAAAATACCTCGTTCATGAATAACGCGCCGGCGAATGAAAATGGAACTGGTCAGCACGGGGAATCGAAACCAGATATGCCAGGGATGGGGCACCATGGAGTGCCGGTGACAGACATAATGTCCGTCTCCGTCCACGATGATGGTGCCGGCAAGGGCTATTTCGATTTTGGGATTTTGTTCAAAAAAATTCTGCACTCTTTTAAGTGCGCCCGGCAGGTACTGCTCGTCACAATTCAAATAGGCAAGAATATCGCCTTGCGCGCGCCGGAATCCCCGATTGACGGCATCGTACATCCCCCCATCTTTTTCGATGAACGCCTGGACGCGCGGGTCATGAGCCAGCCATTCCTGGGTTCCATCATCGGAACAGGAGTCCTGAACAATATGCTCCTGATTGACGCCTTCCTGGTCGGCAACCGAGGCAATGCAGAGCTTGAGCCACTTTGAACTGCGGAAACTTGGCGTGATGATGGAAAATTTCGGCATGTGGATCAAGCCGTGGTCCGGAATCGTTGCGCGACTGGAATCCGCCGCCCGATGCCGAAGGCGCGCGGCGAAACCTTCAAACCGGGCGCTGCCTGGCGGCGCTTGTATTCGCTGAAGGTGACTTTATTGATAACGTCATTCACGACTGCGGCGTCAAATCCGCGCGCGATGATTTCCGGTTTGCTCAGATGTTGCACGACATAAGCATCCAGGATTTGGTCCAGGATTTCATACGGGGGCAACGAATCCTGGTCCTTTTGGTCCGGGCGCAGCTCGGCGCTCGGCGGTTTGGTGATGGATGCCGCGGGGATGATTTCGCGCTCGCGATTCACCCATTTTGAAATTTTGTAAACATCCATCTTGAAAACATCCGCCAGCGGTGCCAGCGCGCCGCACATGTCGCCGTACAACGTGCAATAACCGACGGCCATCTCCGACTTGTTGCCGGTGGTCAGCACCAGCGCGCCGAACTTGTTGGACAGCGCCATCAGGGTCACGCCGCGCAGCCGCGATTGCACGTTTTCCTCGGCTTCGTTGGGTTTGGTTCCGGCAAAAACCCCGGCCAGTTGTTTTTCCACCGACTGAAAAACCGTCTCAATCGGCAGGACTTCGTAACGGATGCCCAGTTTTTGTGCCAGCGCCGCGGCGTCGCTCTTGCTGCCTTCACTCGAATAACGCGCCGGCATGGAGATGCCCATGACTTTGCCCGGGCCGAGCGCGTCCGCCGCCAGCACGGCGACGAGGGCGGAATCAATGCCGCCGGAAAGCCCGACAATGGCCGATTTGAAACCGCATTTGCCAATGTAATCGCGGATGCCGAGGGACAGCGCGGCGAACAGGGGTTGTTCCCGCGGCGGCCACTCGATTTTTTGCATCGGCGAACCGGCGTCCCAATCCACCACCAAAAGCTCCTCCGCAAAGCCTTTGCCCAAGGCCAACGGCTCGCCCCGGCGATTGACTACAACGCTATGGCCATCGAAGATCAATTCGTCATTGGCGCCAATGAGGTTCGCGTAGGCCAGCGGCACACCTTCGTCCCGCGCCACGCGCTGGAGCATCTCCAGCCGGGTGCGCTCCTTGCCGTCATGCCACGGCGACGCGGAGATGTTGATGATGGCCTCGGCGCCCTGGGCAATGAGTTCTTTGACGGGATCGCGGCGATACAGCCGTTCCGGCCAGAAATCCTGGTCGTTCCAAATGTCTTCGCAGATGGTGATGCCGAGCTTGATCCGAACACTTTCGGATTTGAACTCGAACGGCGCGACGCTTTTGGCCGGTTCAAAATATCGGTCTTCGTCAAACACGTCGTAGGTCGGCAACAGGCATTTGTGGGTGCGCCAGACAATTTTCCCATTATGAAGCACGGCCGCGGAGTTGCGGAGTGCGCGGCCGGGCCGGTCAGGGTTTTGGTCCACATAACCGACGCAAAGGGGAATTTCGCCAACGCCCCTGGCCGTTTCCGTCAGGGCGGCGAGATTGGCGTCAACAAAATCCGCGCGCAACAGCAAATCGCGCGGCGGGTAGCCGCACAGGAACAATTCCGGCGCGAGGACAAATTCCGCGCCGCGTGTGCACGCGGTTTCGTAGCTGGCAAGGAGTTTCTGGCGATTGGCCGCGAAATCGCCGATGGTCGAGTTGAGCTGGAGCAGTCCGATTTTCAATGAAGTGAGGATAGCGATTGGCGGCCATTGCGCAACGCATTTGGAGCGGCGGCGGTTTCTTCAGGGTTGTGGTTGAACGCGACTTGAAAGCAGCCGCTGAATGGCCTTGATGCGTTCCGCGGCCAGCTTTTCAAACGTGAATTGGCTGACACGGGTCACCCCTGCGTCACGAAGTCGCCCCACCAGGGCGATGTCAGTGGAAAGCTTTCGCAACGCATCTGATACAGCTTCGGCCTTGCGGAAATCCACAACCAGCGCGTGGCCTTCGGTCACTTCACGCATAATGGGTATGTCATTAACCACGCAGGGTGTTCCACAGGCCATGGCCTCAATCACGCAACGTCCGAAAGTTTCCTCACGGCTGGCAAGGCAAAAGGCGGCGGCGTGCCGGTACAGCGGAGCAACCCAGCGGTCATCAACCCAACCCAGGAATTTGACATCCGGTTCGATGCCGAGCGTCTTCGCCTGTGTCCGGGACGCCCCCAGCGCGTTGAGCCAGTCGCCGCCGACCATCAGGAGCGGATGCCGCCGGCGCGTCTCCGCGTCAAGTCGGGCATAACCGGCAATCAGCAGTTCGGCCTGTTTATAAGGATAGAAGTTTGAGAGCCAGAGAAAGTATCCCGGGGCAATGCCGAAGTTTTCCTTGAGTTGCTTCGGTTCGTCCGGCGCGGCCAGGGGATGGAAGATCTCGTGCTGGAGACCCTCGTAACTGACAACGATGCGATCCCGGAAATTGGGGTAAAGCGACAGGACCTGGTCGGCCGTCCAACGTGAATTTACGAAGACCAGATCCGCCTTCGGCCAGTTGAATTTCATCATCCAACGCCGGTAGAGCCCGCGCCACAGTCCCAGTTGATTCTGTTTGTCCAGCGCGTGGAGGGTCAACACATGCATGGCGGTGGGCAGGCACTTGCGCACGGGCACAAAGCCCACCGTTACCAATACATCGGCTCCGTGCGCCCGGGCCAGCGGCGGCACTTGAAAATGGTCGGCCAGAAGGCGGCGTTTGAGCCGGTCGTTGGCCGGGAAATCGCGCACCAATTCAACGCGCGGATCCATGACGTCCCATTTCTGGTCGGGTCCGACAAAAATCAACCACGACAGCTCCGGGAAGAGCTTCAGGCTGTGGGAAACCAGCTCATGAAAGAACGAAGTCAGGCCGGTTTTGTGTGACGGATTTTCGGCAAGAGTCGAAAGAGCCAGTTTCATTTTAAGTCAAGACGAAACCGTCTGCCGGGCTGGCACCGGGCTCCGGGTCCAACACGATTCGGCATCGGGTTCGTTCATCAGTGGGCATGAACGTTCGTGAGTTGTTCGGGAATGACAAGCAAATTCAAGCCGGGATAACGATGAAAAACAGGTCGGCCAGAAGGATGAATGACGCACGGTATTCAAACCGATTGCGGGCCGCGGGCTGATTTGATGGCAGCGACGGCACGCAGTGCCGGTCGTCCGGATGTGTCCATGCCCTTGAAACTGCCCGCGGTTGGATTGCGGCTTGACGCGTCTCAAGGCCGGGTTGAATATGGGTCGTGCGTGCAAGCGGGAAACAACTTTCTGTAATCCAGCCGACGCAGCCAAACCAATCCCCGTGAAGACCATAAGGATTTTGGGTGTGCCCGTGGCCTGCGCCACTTACGATTCGGCGTTGGAACGGATCAAGGAATTGGCGCGCCAATCGCACCCGACTGCGGTCTGCCCGGCCAACACGCACATCCTCGCCGAGGCGCGCCACGATCCCGGCTTTGCGCAGGTTATGGCGCGATTCGATCTGGTATTGCCGGACGGTATGCCCGTGGTCTGGACGCTCAATCGCTGTGGAGCGAAATTGTCCAACCGCGTCTATGGACCTTATTTCATGCGCCATGCGTTGCAAAGCACCGCCCGACCCTGGCGGCATTTTTTTTTCGGGGACACGGAGGTCTGTCTCGCCGAGTTACGCCGTGTGGCGGCGCAATTGCAGCCCGGCATTGAGATTGTAGGGGCCATCAGTCCGCCGTTTCGGCCCTTAACCGAGGAAGACGAGGCGTCTTTTGCACAAGCCATCAACCAGGCCGCGCCGGATTTCGTTTGGGTCGCGCTTCCCGGTGTGCGGATGGAGCGTTGGATTATTCAAAACCAGGCGCGTTACCGGCGCGGCGTGTTCTTGGCGGTGGGGGATGCATTCAGCTTGTTGACCGGGCGGCGGCGGTTTGCGCCGGCTTGGATGCAGCGGCTGGGAATGACCTGGATTTTCCGGCTTTGTTCTGAACCAGGACGATTGGCACAACGCTATTTCAAGTACAACTTCCTGTTCGTGTTCTATCTGCTTTGGGACGGGCTGCGCGGCCGGGCGTCAACGCCAACTGACCGCGTGGCGGAATAATTTGATTGAGTAAACCTGTCCGATTGGCTATTAAATACGTTTCGATGTGCACGCATGAATGACCAAGCCAAACCCGTGGCTTCCGCGGGATTCCAAGCTGATTTTCTGGATTGCTGGCAGCGTCTGCCAAACAAAGCCTTCTTTTTTGCCTTACTGGCAGCCTGGCTGATGTTGTTCCAGCTTTTGGGCAATTCTGTCTTTGGCTATGTCCACAGCCCGTCGCTGTTGTTTTGGATGTATAATGTGTACAACAGCGGCGGCGTCGCCGGTGATGATGGCGACGGGAATTTGATCCCGTTTTTGGTCGTTGGTTTGTTTTGGTGGAAACGCAAGGAATTGTTGGCATTGCCATTGAAAATATGGCCGCCCGCCCTGTTGCTGGTCGGTTTGGGAGCAGTCTTGCACATTTTGGGTTATGTGATCCAGGAACCGCGGCTGTCCATCTTGGCCCTGTTCATCGGTATTTATGGATTGATGGGATTGGCTTGGGGACCGGCTTGGTTGCGCCACAGTGTCTTTCCGTTTTTTCTGTTCATTTTTTCCGTGCCGCTGAGCGTGGTGCTGGAACCGATCACTCTTCCCCTGCGCATTTTCGTCTCGTCCATGGTGGAATGGATCGCGCACAACATTCTGGGAATCGGGGTCATGCGAATGGGCACCCAACTGTTTGACCCCCTCGGCACCTATCAATATGACGTCGCGGCGGCCTGTAGCGGCATCCGCAGCCTGACGGCGACTTTTCTGTTTGCCACGGTCTGCGGGTTTCTGATGTTTCGCTCCCCCGGGAAGCGATTGTTTATAATCGTACTGGCGGTCCCATTCGCCGTTTTGGGGAACCTCCTGCGGATGCTCTTGATCATCATCGCGGCGGTCATGGGCGGCCAGGAATGGGGCAATTACGTTCACGAAAACACGCTCATCAGCCTGGTGCCGTACCTTCCGGCCTTTGTGGGATTGCTGCTCGTCGCACGGTGGTTGGAGAGAAAACCGGATTCGACGGAAAACCCACAACCATGAAGCAGCAGAAAATCATTGTTTTTGTGGTCGTCCTCGCGTTGATCGGTGGCGCGGCGGGGGTATTAACGGGACTGAAGAAAAATCAAAAGCTCGGCCTGCCTGGTATTAAGGCAACCCCCATCCCCGGAAGCATAAAGCTGGATTTTGATCTGCCCGCGCAGGTTCTTGATTTTACTTCGAAGAAAGAGGCGCAGGATCAGACGGTCCTGAACACGCTTCCCAAGGACACCAGCTACGCCCAGCGGCTTTATGCAACGACGAACGGGTTTTGGGTGAATGCGAACATTGTTTTGATGGGTATGGATCGCACCAGCATCCATAAACCGGAGTTTTGCCTGCCGGGCCAGGGATGGCGGATTGACCAAAAGGCAACCGTCAATATCCCCATCCCGGGGTCGCGTCCCTATCAATTACGGGTCGCAAAATGGACGATCACCAATTTCATGCAGAACGCCAATGGCCAAAAGGAGGAAGTGCGCGGCCTGTACGTTTTCTGGTTCGTCGCCCGGGGTGAACAGACCACCAGCCATTGGCAGCGCATCTGGTGGTTGACGCGGGATTTGCTGACGAAAGGCGCTTTGCAACGCTGGGCTTACGTTTCCTATTTCGCGATTTGCCCGCCGGGACAGGAAGAGGCCACCTTTGACCAGATGAAAAAACTGATTGCTGCTTCCGTGCCGCAGTTTCAACTGCCGCCTGACGCGAAGTAAGGCCCGGGCGGCGTTGTCAAATGTTGAATTAACACTGGAATTGGGTGCTTGGAAAACAGTTCATTAACCGACAGCCATGCTGAAACGTGATCGCCAGATTCGGACGGTGATTCATCAACTGTTGGACGCCGGCCTGTTTGCCGTCGCTTTCTGGCTGGCCTATGCGTTGCGCTCCAATGCTGACGTGATTGCCTGGCTGCGGCTGGAGCCCTCCAGCCCCTTCGAAAATTTCGCGTGGCTCTATCTGGTTTTGATTCCGGCCACCCCGCTGGTCCTCGAATCCCAGGGCTTTTATGACCATCCTCCGTTGTGCTCCCGCCGGGTGGTTTTGTGGCCCCTCTTCAAAGGTTGTGTGTTGATCACGGTGGGATTGATGCTGACAGTCTATGTGTTCCACCTGATCGTGGCGCGCGGCATCTTCATTTTATTCGGCTGCACCGGTCTTTGCATGATCTTTGTCAAAGAGGAGCTGGTTCGCCTGTTGCTGAAAAGCAAACTGGCCCAGTTGCAATACAAGCGCCGCTTTATCCTGGTCGGCACCGAACGCGAAATCGCCAAAATGAGGAAGGAGCTGAAAGAACAGACCGACCAAAGCGTCGAAATTGTGGCTGATCTCAATCTGCTGGAGACTCCCGTGCAACAAATTGTGTCCATGCTCCATCATTATTCCGTGTATGGTGTGATCCTGAGCGCCAAACACACCTATTTCGAACAGGTCGAATACGTCATCCGGGCTTGTGAACTCGAAGGCGTGGAGGTGTGGTTGATCGCCGACTTTTTTGCGACGCAAATCTCCCGCACGAGCTTCGACGAATTGCTCGAACGCCCGCTGCTTGTTTTCCGCACGACCCCGGAAATCTCCTGGCAAAGCGTCATCAAGCACGTCATGGACCTGGTGGGCGCGTTTATCCTCTTGATCGTGCTTTCACCGCTGTTTTTGTTGATCGCCATCGCCATCAAGCTCACCTCGCCCGGCCCGGTCTTCTTTCATCAGCAACGTTCGGGGCAAAACGGCGCGCCCTTCACCCTTTACAAATTTCGCACGATGATTACCAACGCCGAACAGTTCAAACACGAGCTGGAGGCCTTGAACGAGATGAGCGGCCCGGTGTTTAAAGTAACCAACGACCCGCGGATCACCCGCATCGGCAAGTGGCTTCGCCGTTACAGCCTCGACGAATTGCCCCAGCTCTTCAATGTCCTGCGTGGCGAGATGAGCCTGGTGGGCCCGCGTCCGTTGCCGGTGGATGAAGTCAAACGCTTCAGCGACCTGGCGCACCGCCGCCGCCTCAGCGTCAAGCCCGGCATCACCTGCCTCTGGCAAATCAGCGGAAGAAACCAGATCAAGGACTTCAAGGATTGGGTGAGGCTCGACCTTGAATATATTGACAACTGGTCGTTGTGGCTCGATCTGTCCATTCTGTTCCGCACCATTCCCGCTGTGTTTGCGGCCACCGGGGCGAAGTGAGTTTTCGTTGAAGCGTTGCATAGTTAAAACGTTGAAGCGGCGCGCCTGTTTCATTACGCTGCAACTGTTCAACACTTGAACACTTTAACGATGAAAAAAACCTCCGTCGTCACCGGCGCCGCCGGATTTCTCGGTTCACATTTGACTGATTTGCTCCTGGCGCGCGGCCATAAGGTCATCGGCATAGACAATTTTGTCACCGGCACCGTGGACAATATTTCCCATCTGGGCGGCAATCCCCGTTTCAAGTTCATCCAACAGGATGTCTCCGAATTCATCTTCCTCAACGAGCCGGTGGACTACGTGTGGCACTTCGCCTCGCCGGCCAGCCCCGTGGATTATCTGGAACTGCCGATCCAGACCCTCAAGGTCGGCTCGCTCGGCACGCACAAGGCGCTGGGCCTGGCGAAAAACAAGCAGGCGCGGTTCCTGCTTGCGTCCACCTCGGAGATCTACGGCGACCCGCTCGTTCATCCGCAGCCGGAGGAATACTGGGGCAACGTCAATGCCATCGGCCCGCGCGGTTGCTACGACGAAGCCAAACGCTTCGCCGAAGCCATGACCATGGCCTACCATCGCGAGCACCGGATCGAAACGCGCATCGTTCGCATTTTCAATACCTACGGCCCGCGCATGAGATTGCACGACGGCCGCGTGGTTCCGTCCTTCATCAGCCAGGCCCTGAAAAACAAACCCGTCACCGTGTATGGCAAGGGCCGGCAGACGCGGAGCTTTTGCTATGTGTCCGATCTGATTGAAGGCATTTACCGGCTGATGATGAGCAGCTATGAACTGCCCATGAACATCGGCAACCCGGCCGAACTGACCGTGCTTGAATTCGCCCGGCAAATCGTCCACGCCACCGCTTCACGCAGCAAAATTGTCTTCAAACCGTTGCCGCAGGACGATCCAAAACAGCGCCAGCCGGACATCACCAAGGCGGGGAAAATTCTTCGCTGGTTCCCCAAGGTGCCGCTGGAACGCGGCCTGACGGACACTATTGCCTATTTTCGCGCCAAGGTCTGAGGATTTACGATTTACGTGCCGGCTGAAGTTTGGAGTCGTAAATCGTGGATCGTAAATCGTAGATTCCTCCAATGTTGTTCAGCGCCCGCCAATTTGAATTTGTGTTCCCCCGACCGGCGCTGGTCATGGGCGTGGTCAACGTCACGCCCGACTCGTTTTCCGATGGTGGCAGGTTTTTGGACGTGAATGCGGCGGTGGTGTGGGCGCTGGAACTCGCCGCCCAGGGTGCGGACATGCTCGACATCGGCGGCGAATCCACGCGTCCGGGCGCTGAACCGGTCAGCGAAGCCGAAGAGTTGCGCCGCGTTTTGCCCGTTATCGGGCAATTGGCCGGTCGCGTGAACATCCCCATTTCCGTTGACACCGTGAAACCGGCCGTGGCGCGCGCCGCGCTTGCAGCTGGTGCGAGCATCGTTAATGATGTGGCCGCCAATCGCGAAGACGGTTTGATGTGGGAGGTTGTGGCGGAGTTCAAGGCGGGGTATGTTTGCATGCACGCCCGCGGCACGCCGCGGACCATGCAGGAAAATCCGGTTTACCGGGATGTCGTCCGCGAGGTTGGTGAATTTTTTCAGGAACGGTTGAAACGATTGAAGGCCGGGGGTATTTCTGCCGACCGGACCGTCCTGGACGTCGGCATCGGTTTTGGCAAAACGGCGGAACATAATTTGCAGTTGCTCGCGAACTTGCGGAGTTTTACAACGATGGCACGTCCGCTGCTGATTGGGGTTTCGCGCAAGTCGTTTATCGGAAAACTGCTGGGCGCGGATTTGGACGAACGATTGCCGGGTTCGCTGGCGTGCGCGTGCCTGGCGGTTGAGTCCGGCGCCCAAATCATTCGCGCCCATGATGTGGCGGAAACCGTCCAGGCCGTGCGGATGACGGAAGCCGTGCTGGCCCGGAAAAGAAAATAATGTGGCTCTACCTCCAGGAAGGCTGGCGGCCCGCGTTGGAAGTTTTAATCCTCGCGGTGATGATTTATTACGCCTCCCGTTTCCTGCGCGGCACGCGCGGCTGGCCCGTGGTGGTCGGCTTTGTCGTCGTGTTGCTGGTGCTGGCCTTCGCCACGACGCTGCTGAAGTTAAAGGTCTTGAGCTGGTTGCTCGGCACATTCTCGGCCTTTTTTGCCATTGCCGTGTTGATCATCTTTCAACCGGAATTGCGCCGCATGCTGGCCGAACTCGGCAACCTGCCGTTGTTTGCCAGCGCCCGGGAACAGCGCGAAAACATCGAAGTCATCATTCAAACCGTTGAGCGCCTCGCGGACGTCCGTATTGGCGCCCTCATCGCCATCGAACGCTCCATCCAACTTTTCGAAGCCGTTGAATCCGGCGTTCCGGTGGATTGCGAAGCAACACCGGAAATGCTTGAAACAATTTTCTTCCCCAACAACGCCATTCACGACGGCGGGGTCATCATCAAGGGCGACCGCATCGCCTACGCGGCATGTATTTTCCCGTTGACGCAACGGCAGGATTTGAACAAGTCACTCGGCACGCGCCATCGCGCAGCCATCGGCCTGACCGAGGAAACCGACGCGGTGGTCGTGGTGGTGTCCGAGGAAAACGGCAAGATTTCACATGCCTATAAAGGCCAGCTGGTGCGCGGCGTCACCCTGGAGGAATTACGCGCGTTTCTGACTTCGCTCCTCGTCCAGCCGGCCAAATCGCACAGCGTGATTGATTGGCTCCGCTCTCATTTAAGTGAACGGCACAAGCCAGGCTCGGCGGTCATTACCAAAAACGAACCCCGCCCCGAGCTCAAACAGCCGGCCAATTGAATTTATGCCGAAGCGTGACTGGATTACCAAGGATCTGACGTGGAAATTGTTTTCCCTGATTCTGGCTGTCGGGCTGTGGATCACCATCCACAACCTCCGCGATACGCCCGAAGTCGCCGTTGATCCTTTTGCCACAGTCCGTGCCGTGACATTCACAAATCTGCCCGTGCTCGCGGTTTCCGCCAACGCGGATGTCCACAGCGCTCAGGTCGTCCCCAACGTCGTTACCGTCAAATTGAGCGGATCCTCTGACGCCATTGCAGACTTGCAGTCCAACAAGGTTCACGCGATTGTCAATCTGACCGGCATTGATACCGCGAGCGGTTCGCGCATGCCCGTGGATGTTTCAGCGCCACCGGGTGTGGCGCTCGACACCGTTGATCCCCCCAAAGTCAGCGTGACCATTTCACCTCCGACTGAATAAATGCCATGAGCAACCCCAGGAAAATTTTCGGAACGGACGGTGTCCGCGGCACGGCCAATGTTGAACCGGTGACCGCCGAGACCGCGCTTAAACTCGGTCGCGCCGCCGCGCACGTTTTCAAAAACCTCGAACGTCAGCCACGGCAGGGGAACCGGGGCAAACACAAAATTGTCATTGGCAAGGACACCCGGCTTTCCGGTTACCTCCTCGAGAACGCGATTTCCTCCGGCATCCTTTCCATGGGCGTGGACGTGCTGTTCATCGGGCCGCTGCCGACTCCCGGCGTGGCGTACATTACCCGCAGTCTGCGCGCCGACGCCGGCATCGCCATCACCGCCTCGCACAATCCCTACGCCGATAATGGCATCAAGTTCTTCCGCGCGGACGGCTATAAGCTCGACGAAAAAATCGAGGATGAAATCGAACATCTGGTTTTCAGCGGCGAGATCGAAAACATCCGTCCGACCGCCGATGAGATTGGCAAGGCGGTGCGCATTGACGACGCCTTGGGCCGCTACATCGAATTCGCCAAGGCCTCCTTTCCCCGCGGCCTGACGCTGGAAGGCCTCCGCGTGGTGGTGGATTGCGCCCATGGCGCGGCCTACAAGTCCACGCCCTGCGTCCTGCGCGAACTGGGCGCCGAGGCCATCGTTTATGGCAACCAACCCGACGGCATGAACATCAACCGGGATTGCGGTTCGATGCACCCGGAAAATCTCTGCCGCCGGGTGGTTGAACACCAGGCGCATCTGGGCATCGCCCACGATGGTGATGCCGACCGCGTCCTGCTCTGCGACGAGGCCGGCAAATTGATTGATGGCGATGACGTCATGGCCATCGCGGCGCTCGACATGCTTGCGCAGAAAACGCTGGCGGAAAAAACATTGGTCACCACCGTGATGAGCAATGCCGGTCTGGAAGCGGCGGTCAAATCCGCCGGCGGCAAAGTTGTCCGCACCGCCGTCGGCGACAAAAATGTGATTGATGAGATGCTGCATCATGGATTCAACTTCGGCGGGGAGCAGAGCGGCCACCTGATTTTCCGTGATTTCAGCACCACCGGCGACGGCCTGGTGGCCGCGTTGCAGGTTTTGCGCATTATGCGGGCGAAAAAGACGGCTCTGTCAAAGCTGGCAAAATGCTGGACGCGCTTTCCGCAGCTGGTAACCAACGTGAAGGTCCGTGAGAAAAAGCCGTTCGAGCAACTGGATGGTTTGGTGAAGCTGGTTGGCCAGGCTGAGACGGAACTGAAAGGGCAGGGCGGGCGTGTTTTCCTGCGTTATTCCGGCACGGAACCCAAGGCGCGGCTGCTCCTCGAAGGCCGCGATGCGAAAGTCTTGGAAAAATGGTCGCAGAAAATCTGCGGCGTCATCCGGAAGCAAATCGGCGTGTGAAAGCGCGAAAGGCAGGCGACGCCTGCCGTGGCAGAGAATTCTTCGAACGGAGTTTCAATGATTCGCATCAAGCTGATACGCACCGTCAGTGTGCGCCACGACGAGTGAAAACGGGGCGACGCGGATTTTGTTGCTGACCGTCACCAATGTCTCCGTGCCCGCTGTCTGGTCGTTGGCCACGATGGACCAGTCGCCGGTCACGTTTAAATCTCTTGGTCCGGCGTTGCCGTTGTAAATCACCAGGATGGTCTTCCAATCGTCTCCGTTGGCGTGATTTTTAAGGACATATTCGACGACATCCGCCGGCACGGCAGTCGCGAATTCCATCGCCTCGTCCACGCGCGCCCGGTCCGTCATGCGGAAGGCGGGATGTGCGCGCCGCAAGGCGATCATGCCCCGGTAGAAATTGAAAACGTCCTTGTGCCGGTCCTTGAGCGACCAGTCTATCGGATTCACGCGCGGGTCGTTGTCGTTGTAGCTGTTGGGATTAAGATTTTTGGAGCGCAGAAATTCGTCGCCGGCGTGGAGAAACGGAACCCCCTGGGCGGTCAGCACAATGCCGGCGGCCAGCTTGTCCATGTTAACTCGCAAGGCTTCCGGTGCGTTTGGCGCGGACAACCGCAGCTTGTCCCACAGACAAAGGTCATCATGGACAGAGTCGTAGTTGATGGTTTCGTTCGGTGAAAAGACTCCGATGTCCTGGCTGCCCCTGCCGGTGCTCTGGCCTTTGATTTCCTGATGAAACCTGGTCATGCCGCCAAAGGGAGGTTCCATTCCCTGGACAAATCCGGCATCGCGGGCGTTCGCATAGTCTCCCTTGATGTTATCGCGGATGCCGTCGTTAAAGGCGGCGATGCCCGTGCCCTGGACGTTGGCCTGCGTCATCATTTTCTCGGCCGGCAACACGCGTTCCATCTGCCAGCCTTCACCGTAAATGATGGCGTCGGGATTAATTCTTTTGGCTTCGCGATAGACCTCCAGCATGGTTTCGCGGTCCAAAATCCCCATCAGATCAAACCGGAACCCGTCCACGTGATATTCCGTCATCCAGTATTTGATGGAATCCACGATGAGCTTCCGCACCATGGGTTTTTCCGAGGCCAGTTCGTTGCCGCAGCCGGTCCCATCCGCGTAACGCCCGGACTGGTCCATCCGGTAGTAGTAGCCGGGAAACACCTTGTCAAAAATGGAGGCCGGACGCGAACCGGTGGCGGCCGTATGATTAAAAACAACGTCCAGGACCACCCCAATATGGTTCCGGTGAAAGGCCTGGACCATTTCCTTGAATTCCTTCTGCCGGGCAGTGCCATCGGGATTTGTGGCGTAGGAACCTGCCGGTGTGTTGTAGAGAACAGGATCGTAGCCCCAGTCATACCAGGTGTACTCATCCACCTTTTGCCGCTCGTCGCCACCGGCGTAATCGAAACACGGCAGCAGATGGACATGGGTCACACCCAGTTCCTTCAAATGATCCAGCCCGCTGGCCAGGCCACCGGGCGTTTTTGTGCCCGATTGCACCATGCCGAGATATTTGCCGCGATTGTTGTCGGCAACGCCGGAATCCTTGTTGATGGAAAAGTCGCGGATATGCGCCTCGTACAGCACGGCATCCGTGTTGTTTTTCAAAGTGACAAAATGATCCTGATTCCAGCCTGCGGGATTCGTTTTCCGCGGGTCATAAATTAAAGTCCGGCCGCTGTTGGCGGAACAACCGCGGGCATAGGGATCGTTGACACGATAAACGGTCGGCTTGACCGATCCCGCCGATAATAAGGTGACCTCATATAAATAATATCTGCCATCCCTGTCGCCCTTCAGGTCGGCGGACCAAATGCCATCCGGGTCACGCGACATGGGAATGGCCTGAAACGATTCGGTGGTCGCATCGTTGAACAGCAACAGGCGAACCTGCTTGGCGGTCGGCGCCCACAACTTGACCGACGTTGCTTCCGGGTGATAAACCGCCCCCAGATCATCGTTGGTATAGCAATACGCCTCGTTGAAATGTTCCGGTATCATGTTGTTTTGCGCCCGCGCCATCAACATCAGCCAGGCCAGACCGGCGCAATACAGGAAAAATCGGCGCAAGCGCATCATTGGTCGGATGCTACCATTTCACGTACGGCCACCCAATCGAATTTGCAACGTGTCATTACGGGATGACCAAAACCTCCGATCGCAATCGCCCGACATATTCGTTGGGCAATCTCTGGTCCATCGAACCGGCCACGGGCTTTTCCCGGCCGACATGGCCGTCGGCAAAGACCACATTGGCCGTCTGGTCGTGGCGGAAATGGCCGTTGGGATAACTCGTGTTGGTGTCCACGTAATACCATTCCTCCAGCATCGGATTTGACGGTGAGGCCGGCGCCTGGAAATCGTTCACCTGCGCAGCGTCGGCGAAAAGCGCGGTTCCCGTCGGGTGCGGGATTTTTCCGATGGCGACCGGAGGTTGGGTTGACGCCGTCGAGAGGTAAAGATTATAGCCATAGCTGTACACGACGCCATCGGCCTTCAATTTGAATTGCGCCAACGCGTAGTTCAACGAGGGACAAATTCTTACATGACTGTCGCTGATATAAGGATGTAATGCGCCCGATGACAAATCGTACGGGCGCTGACCTTCCGGTCCCGGCCCAATCCAGCCAAACCAGTAAATTTGTCCATAGTTCGTAGTGCCGAAAATGTACCGGAAGCAGTTTCCTTTGTTATCGTCCCAGTACATTTCCGTCGCCATCCCCAATTGGCGCAGATTACTGGTGCATTGAGCGCGCCAGGCGGATTGCTTGCTCTGGCTCAGCGCCGGCAAAATCATCGCTGCCAGGATCGCGATCACGGCGATGCTGACCAGCAGTTCCACAAGTGTGAAGGCGGCTGGTCGAAGGTCGAGGCTCAAGCGTCGAAGGCAGGAATTACTGCGCACCGTCAGATTTCGGCCCTCGGCCCTCGACTTTCGACTCTCGGCTGTTTCGCTCATGGCCGTTGGGCGTTGATTCGGTAAAACGCTTTGTCCGCCAGCGGATTGGCGTCCTGCAGGAAAAGATTCGTCGCGGTGCCCGGTGTCGCCGGCGAAACGTTGGTCCACGATTGAAGATCTGGCGAACGTTGCAGGGTGTAAAACCAATTGCTTTGGCTGAGGAACTGGATTTGCCAGGCGCCGTTGGTGAGGCTGCCGGCAAAGTTTTGCACCGGCGATGGCGGAACCATAACCACGAAATTGTCCACTGTGCCGTGGGCCAGCAGAGAACCGTCCGCGCCTGCGTCGCTGTAACTGGAGACAGCAACCTGGTCGAGGCGGAAATCGCTGAAACTTGAGGCCAGGACGGTGTTGGTCGTGTCGAAAAGCTGGCCATTGCGGGTCACGCTCGTTTGCAAAGTTTGGTTGCTCGCGGTGTAGGTCATCGCCACGTGAAAGAGCGCACCGGGATCGATGGTGAACGGATGGGCGAACACCGTGGCGAACTGGTTGTTGCTGGAAATCAGCGTCGGTGAAATCGTCGCTCCGTAACCCGAATCAGGAAAATAATCAAATTCGCAAACGTTGCGCGCGCCGTACGTGGGATTGATACCGATGCCGCGTTCCAGGTTGGTGCTGCTGGCGCTGGCCAGATTGATGAAACCGACCGCCAGCTCAAATGTGTCCGGCTTGTTTGAATTGACCCCGACGGCGATGTCGCTGAGCTGCAGGTCGAAGGTGAGGCTGAAGTTGTCCGATTTTGCAACGATGGTTCCGAGTGAATGGTAAAAATAGCTGTTCGTTTGCGACGAGTCCCAGGTGACATCGAGATTTTGATTGGTGGCATTCCACTGGAACAGGTTGGTGTCGCCGAAGATTTTCCAGCCGTCCAGTTGCGGGTTGCTGGAGAAATCCTCCTCAATGGTTGCCGCCCCGCCGACCGAGGCGGCAACCAGGCCCCACAAAGCGAGCAGAAGGATGCGCATCAGCAAACGCGTCGTCGGAGAAAAAATAATCCGGTGCCGGTCAGGGCCAGCGCCCATGTCGCCGGCTCGGGCACCACAACTGACATCGCGTCAATGTATGCCGGCGTTCCATCGCTCAACACATCGAGCCGGACATAATCAACTGAGGAGAGCGAAACGCTTTGGCCATTCGAGTCAATCGCCCAGGCCAGGCTGAAGCCGGCGCCGCCGGCTGACCCGTCATAGAGGGCGCGTATCCCGGCCAGATCCTGGCCGGCAAAGTCCGCCGCCGTCAGGGTGGGAGTCACCGGCAAAAACGGATTGCCGCTGGCATCGGTCGGGAACAACCCGTCAACCTGCGGAGTTAACGCCGGATTCAGCGTGTAAAACGTCGTGCCGTCGGCGCTCACCGACACCCGCACGTCGCTGGTGCCGCCGGTGAACAGCGTGCCATCGGTTATGCCGCCGCCGCTGTAATTGCCATTGGTGATGTTAAAGCCGGCGTGGCCGAAAATGATGAAATCCAACCCAAACGGGTTGCCGGGGTTGTTTTCAATCGGCGTGTTGAATTGCAACGTCAACGAGCCACCGGTGCCGATGCCAACGATGTCGCTGGCCAGGTACGGCGGATTGAAGGGATCGGTGTTTTGATAGCCATTATAGAGGGTTGGCCCACCCAGTGCGGCGTTGGGATTGTCATAACCGGTAGCGACCCCGCTGCCTTCGGTGTAGGAAACCACGCTGCTGGCATATTGCGCGCGGGTGATTGCCGGAACGGATAAAGCGCCGGCCAACGCCAGCATTAAACAGACTTTTTTCATTTGCTGATCTTTCAATTTGGCCCTGCCCGTGCACATCGGGGCGGGGCGGATTCACGGTTGAGAGACCAGCGCGGGGCCCGTAACGGCGGTCTGTGACCGCCGGGTTCTTGATGATGGCGACGCTCACAGAACGCCGCTGCCAAAAAAAAACCTTCAGACCCCGCAAAACGGAGAATGAAGGCATTCCACCAATCCTGTCGAAAACCGTTCGACAGGCTGGCCTCATCCTTCTCTTTGCGGAGAAGTGCTCCGAAACGCCGGAGCCGACGAGCGCTGTCAAACCGGTATCCTGACTTGGGCTTCCAACCGCCTTCCCGCCTTCCCGCCTTGCCGAGCAGGGCAGTGGCTTCGGGAATTTGTAGCCGTCACAGTGGCGCAACCGTCCCGGATTTTCACCGGGTTCCCAGACATTTGACTGCGTTGTTTCAAAGAACAATTCGTTTGTACGCCTGAAACAGGAATCTGCCAAGAGAAAAGTTGTGAAATTTTTTAAGCGCGTTGGAAACGGATTCGTCGCGTGCTGATTCGGAGTGACGGGTTTGGCTTCCCAAGCCTGCCACAGGACGGATGCCCCAAAATTGGAGGTCCGATTCTCGAATCTTGGTTGCAAATCCGTGTTTCCCTTCAAGTTTTGGGGCTCGCAAAGCCGGGCCCTCCGAAAACAAGGCATGACCGGCGAATTTCTGGGCTTTACGCCCGGCCGGTTGAGCTGATACCCTGGACGCGTCGAAATCGCAGGGTTACCCGAAGCCAACGCATGGTTCAGGTCGAAGGCCTCACCAAACTTTACGGCGAGTTTACCGCCGTAAGCGAGCTCACCTTTTCCATCCGACCGGGCGAAGTGCTCGGCCTCGTTGGCCCGAATGGCGCGGGCAAGACTACCACGCTGCGATGCCTCGCCGGCATCATTCCACCCACCCGCGGCGCCGTGCAGGTCGGCGGCCACGACATTGTCCACGACGCGATTGCCGCCAAGAAACAGCTTGCTTTTTTCACCGACGAACCCCGCCTGTTCGATTATCTCACCGTCTGGCAGCACCTGAATTTCATCGCCCGGATTTATCAGGTGTCTGATTACACGCGGATCGGCGCGGCTTTGTTGGAGGAGCTTGAAATCGCCAACAAAAAAGACGCTTTGCCCGGTGAATTGTCCCGCGGCATGAAACAGAAGCTCGCCATCGCCTGCGGCCTGTTGCATTCACCCCGGGTGATTTACTTCGATGAGCCATTGACGGGCCTGGACCCGCTCGGCATCCGGCGGATGAAGGATTCCATCCTGAAACGCGCGCGGGACGGCGCGGCCATCATTATCAGTTCGCACCTGCTGCATCTGGTCGAGGAAATCTGCTCGCGCATCCTGATTTTGAAGAACGGACAAAAAATCGCCGACGGCACGCTGGCGGAAATCACGCAAAAATTTTCCGAACAGGCCGGCGACGCCAACCTCGAGGAAATCTTCTTCCGCGCCACGAGTGAAGCCGGCACCAGTGCGCCTGCGCCGCCGCCGTTGCCACACTGAAATAAGCCATGGTCTCCGCGCTGTTCTATTTGCAGTATCACACCTTTCGCAACCGGCTGGTCAGCCGGTTCAAGCGGCTGAAACAGCCAAAATATCTCATCGGCGCCATCGTGGGCGGGCTCTATTTCTATTGGTATTTCTTCCGTTACCTGTTCGGGGGTTATGCCGCCCGGCCGCGAACATCGGCAAACCTGGGATTTCCGCCCGGACACGTGCTGCTGTTCGAACTGCTCGGTGCGCTGGTGCTCTTCATCATCGTCCTGGTGGCATGGATCATTCCGCATGAGCGCGCCGCGCTGACTTTTACCGAGGCGGAAGTGGCGTTCCTGTTTCCCGCGCCCGTCACCCGGCGCACGCTGATTCACTTCAAGCTCCTGCGTTCGCAGCTGCGGATTTTCTTCAGCGTCCTCCTGCTGACTCTGTTTTCCCGGCGGTTCGGCGGCAACGCCTGGATTCACGCGCTCGGCTGGTGGCTCATTCTCTCAACGTTGCATCTTCACTTCCTGGGTTCTTCGTTCGCCCGGACCATGCTGCTGGATCGCGGGGTCTCCAACCGGCTGCGTCGGCTCCTGGTCTTTGGACTGGTGGCGGCCATTGTCCTCGCCGTTTGGATTTGGGCCAGGCGGACCATGCCGGGACTGAATTCCGCCCGCCTCACCGATTTTGCTTCGGCAATGGATTATATGCAGCGCGTTTTGACTGCCGGCCCGGCCCTCTATTTGCTGTTCCCGTTCCGACTGGTGGTGCGGCCGTTTCTGGCGCCCGATGCCACGGCCTTTCTGGGCGCACTGGTCCCGGCGTTGTTGATTTTCCTGCTCCACTATCTGTGGGTCGTCTCTTCGGACGTGGCTTTCGAAGAAGCTTCGGTCGAAGCCTCGCAAAAACTGGCGGCCCGCCTCGCCGCCGCCCGGGCCGGCAACTGGCAGGGCGCGAAGAAAAATCAAAAGGCTAAACGGCCGTGGTTCAACCTGACGTCCTCCGGCCCGCCGCCCACGGCGTTCCTCTGGAAGAATCTTATCGGCGTCGGCCGGGTCTTTTCCCCACGCCTGTGGGTTGCGCTCCTCGCCATTGTGCTGGTGCTGTGTTTCAGCCTCGGACATGGCGGACCTAACCGGAACCTTTCCCTGGTGATGGGAATTTTTATGGCCATCGCCCTGGGCTATTCGCTGTTGCTGGGGCCGCAAGTTCTGCGGCTGGACTTCCGGCACGACCTGCCGCTGGCGGATGTGCTCAAGACCTTTCCATTGCGTGGCTGGCAGATCGCCCTGGGCGAAATCCTCGCGCCGGTGACCGTGCTGTTGGTATTCCAATGGTCGCTGCTGTTGATCGAATCCGGACTGCTGCTTTACCTGCCGGGCCCCCAGAAAAAACTGCTTTTGGCCATTGCCCTTGGCGCGGTGCTGATATTGCCAGTGCTGGATGTGCTTCTGCTGCTGATCCCCAATGCCGCCGTGCTGCTCTTCCCATCGTGGATTCAGACCGGCAGAGACAGCCCGCGAGGCGTTGAAGCCACCGGCCAGCGGCTGATTTTTGCGTTGGGCCAACTGCTTGTCCTGGTATTGGCGCTTCTGCCGGCTGCCGGCGCCTTCGCAATCATCTTTTTTGTGCTGCATTTCATGGTCGGTCCGGCCGCCGCCGTGCTGCCGGCCTCGCTCGCGGGAGCAGTAGTTCTGGCAGTGGAAGCCGGTTTTGGCGTGATGTTGCTCGGCAAATTGTTCGAGGCATTTAATGTGACGGAGGAGCAGACGTCGGGGTGAGACGGGAACGCCGGCTTCCCGGCGGCGTGTTTCGGACATTGAAATGGCCAGGCCGTGCTCGCCGACAGGATGCCGGGGTTCCTGGAATCGGGAAAGCTCTGCGCTTGCGCCGGGTTGAGGGCCACATCTATACTCGCGCCTCATTTTTTTATGAGTCAAACACCCATTCGCGTTGCGGTCACCGGCGCCGCCGGCCAAATCGGTTACTCGCTTTTATTCCGTATCGCCTCCGGCGCCATGTTCGGACCCAACCAGCCCGTCATTCTCCACCTGATTGAAATCGAACCCGCCCTGCCGGCACTGCACGGCGTTTGCCTGGAGCTGGATGACTGCGCCTTCCCGTTGCTCAAAGGCATCGTGGCGACCGCGAACCTGGAGGAAGGTTTCCGTGACGTGAACTGGGCGTTGCTGGTCGGCAGCGTGCCGCGCAAGGCCGGCATGGAACGCAAGGATTTGCTCGGCATCAACGGCAAGATTTTCATCGGGCAGGGGAAGGCCATCCAGAAAAACGCCGCCGCCGCCGTGCGCATTCACGTGGTCGGCAATCCGTGCAACACCAATTGCCTCATCGCCATGCGCAACGCGCCCGATATTTCCCATGACCGGTTCTTTGCCATGACGCGTCTGGATGAAAATCGTGCCAAAGCCCAGTTGGCAAAAAAAGCCGGCGTGGACATCACCGCCGTCAGCAACGTCGCCATCTGGGGCAACCATTCCGCCACGCAATATCCCGATTTCTACAGCGCCAAAATCAACGGCAAACCGGCCCCGGACATCATCACTGATGAAGGCTGGCTCAAGGGCGAGTTCATCACCACGGTGCAACAACGTGGCGCGGCCATCATCAAGGCGCGCGGTTCCTCCAGTGCCGCCAGTGCCGCGAACGCCGTTGTGGACAGTGTCCGTTCCATCATCACGCCGACGCCCGGCGGTGACTGGCACAGTGTTTGCGTTTGTTCGGACGGCGGCTACGGCATTGAAAAGGGTTTGATCTGTTCCTTCCCGGTCCGCAGCAACGGCCAGAAACTGGAAATCGTCCAAGGTGTGCCGATCAACGACTTCAGCCGTGGAAAAATTGACGCCACGGTGAATGAGTTGAAGGAAGAGCGCGCGCTGGTCACCGAGCTGTTGCCGAAGTAGCGACGCAGCCGCGTTTGTAAAAACGCGGATTCCGCGCCCTCACGCGTGCGGCTACGCATTGCGCCGCGCCACGATTCTGCTAGCCTCGCAGGCGTATGGCCTTTGATTCCTTCCGCGATTTTATCGGACAACTCGACCGCGCCGGTGAACTCAAGCGCATCTCCCAGCCTGTCGCCACCGAACTCGAAATCACCGAAATTGCCGATCGCGAAATGAAATCGCCCGGTGGCGGCAAGGCGCTGCTGTTCGAGAAACCCACCGTCAACGGTGAGGTCTCCCCGTTCCCGCTGGCCATCAATGCGATGGGTTCCTGGCGACGCATGGCCATGAGCTTGGGCGCGAATTCCGTGGACGAAGTCGCCAATGAACTCGGTTCACTGATGAAAGCGAAACCACCGACAAGTTTTCGCGAAGCCATAAAACTGCTCGGTCAGGCGCTCGATTTGCGCCATGCGAAGCCGAAAGTCATCAAGGACGGGCCGTGCAAAGAAGTGGTGCACAGATTTGAGGAGAGACGAGAGACGAGGGTCGAGAGCTGGCCCAAGGCGTCGGACTGGCGCAATCCCTCGACCCTCGACCCCCGACCCTCGACCCTTTTGAATCTTCCAATCCAGAAGTGCTGGCCGCTTGATGGCGGCCGTTTCATCACGTTGCCCTGCGTTGTCACCAGAGACCCCGACACCGGCGAACGCAATGTGGGCATGTATCGCATCCAGATTTACGATGACCGCACCACCGGCATGCACTGGCAGCTCCAGAAGGTCGGCGCGCGGCACGGACGACGTTACTACGAAACCGGCACCCGGATGCCGGTCAGCATTTTCGGCGGCGGCGATCCGGTTTTCACCTTTGCCGCCACCGCGCCATTGCCGGATGGTTTGGACGAATTTCTGTTGGCGGGTTATCTGCGCAAAAAATCCGTTGAACTGGTCAAATGCGAGACCAACGACCTCGAAGTCCCCGCCACTGCTGATTTTGTCATCGAAGGATACGTGGACCCGAAGGAGCCGTTGCGCGAGGAAGGTCCGTTCGGTGATCACACCGGCTATTATACCTTGCCCGAGCCGTATCCGGTCTTCCACGTCACCGCCATTACGCATCGCAAGGACGCGGTCTATCCGGCGACGATAGTGGGCATGCCGCCGATGGAAGATTTTTACATCGGCGGCGCGAGCGTGAAATTGTTCCTGCCGGTGTTCAAGATGAATTTCCCGGAGATTGTGGACATCGCGCTGCCGGCGGAAGGCGTGTTTCACAATCTGGTTTTCGTGAGCATCAAAAAGACCTACCCGATGCAGGCGTACAAAATCATGCACGGCCTCTGGGGCATGGGCCAGATGATGTTCACCAAATACATTGTGGTGGTGGACGATGACGTGGACGTCCACAACACCCGCGAGGTCCTGTTCCGCCTCTGTGCCAACACCGACCCGCAACGCGACAGCATCTTCACCAAAGGCCCAGCGGATGTACTTGACCACGCGACGACCGAGATGGCCATCGGCAGCAAACTCGGCATTGACGCGACGAAGAAACTCCCAGGCGAAGGCTTCCAGCGCCCCTGGCCGCCGTTGATTCGAATGGATGATACCACCCGCAAGAAGATTGACGCTTTATTCAATGCATCCGGCGGCAAATAACCTCGCTTGGCAAAAAAGTGAATAAGGTTTAAGTTATGTCCGATGAAAGTCCGCTACGATCTGGCCGCAAAAGTGACACCGGCGATGGTGCTTCAGGAGGCGCTGGCGAACCAGCATCGTTACAAGGCCGAGCCGCTTTTCTCGCGCACTGGGACTGGCAGTCTGTTGTCCGCCTCAACGAGCGACTCTGTGAAAGCGGTCGCGCGCAGCATGGCAAGAATTCGGAAACTCACGCAGCTTGCAAAAAAGAATGGCTCGAAGGTGTCCATATCCAGCGGACGCTCCTCGAAACGTTAGACTGGCTGCGTTCCTTTCATCGCAAAGCCCCGTTTCTTTTCTTCAACGGCAATACCTTCGCTGAAATCGCGCGTACCTTGACTGACGCATTCTTTACCGAATTTCCTCATGCCCGGCGGCGCGAGGCGGCCTCATTGGCCGCGCATTATGTCGCCGGCGTATTGGACCAAAGTTCCGTCGTTTCTGGCGTTATCTCGCTGGCGGAAAAGGTTGATTTCAAACCCGGCGACCGCGTCAAGACGTTGAAAGGCTCGATGAACGGAACGGTTCTGCCTGTGCTGTCGGATGGACGCGTGAAGTGGCGGGCCGATTCCGGTGTGGAACTCACATCTCTGCCGGAAAGCTTGATTCGCCGGAAGAAAAGGTGACTCTCAACCCTCAACCATGAACTCTCAACTAGCCCCCGGCATTGACGCGACGAAGAAAATCCCCGGCGAAGGTTTCAAACACCCCTGGCCGCCGCTCATCAAGATGGATGACAGCGTGAAGGCGAAGGTGGAGAAACTTTGTGGAAAATGAATCTGCTGATTCCGATTGAAGCGTTCGATAATTTCAAAGAAGTAAAAGATTTTCCTATTGCGGATTTGTCGCCGGATTTAATTCTCGCTGTTAAAAGACTGGATGAACGGGAAGAATTTGAACCGTTCTTGCGTTCAATTCTTACTGACACATCCCCAACGCCGCACGGCCCAGCCGGAATTGTAGATATTTTCACCCATCAGGTCGCCGTCAACGGACAGCATGGAATGGCTGCATTCATTTTGAAGGGAAAGTCATTCCCCACAATTCGTCCATCCGATGTTTCGCACCAAATTTACCGACTGAAGAAAATTGATGGTTTGAAGTTTGCGATATTCGCAGCGCCGGGAACAATTCTTGACGCAGCCAAAGAACAATTTGTTGCGACGTGCGAAGAGATAAAATGCTTCTATTCTATTTTTAACGCCGAAGATTTGGCACGGCTATTTGTTGCTCATGGATTTCTCTGTCCGCGCGATGCGAGTCGAATTGCGGCGGGCAGATGTAAATGCGGTTATTCTCCGAAAAAGCGAATCCTTAATCTATTTCAGAAGGAGGCGTTGGATGGTCTTTCAACGGCTCATTCATTAGGACAGAAGACTGGCTTGGTTGTATTACGCAACTCGCCATAACATCGGACGCATTTTGCTCTACCAATACGAACGGCTCGCTCGCAAACTCAACCGAAGGCCAACAAAGCTAGACATTGACCGGCACTATTTAGTTAATAGCGAAATTTACGCTACTTTGTTTGGAAGCTGGAAATTATTTGAATTGTGGATTGATGGAAAAGCCAGCGCGTGATTTGTCACGCGCCGGGCGGCACAGGAATTCCAGCCCGAATTTTTTGCCATCTCCCGATTTATTTCTCGGGCAAAGCGGGAACAAGCCCTCGCTTGGTTGTCACGACTTTGATCGTCTCCAATTCCTGCGGGCCGCCGGTTTGTCCTCCCGGAACGCATTCCGGATTGAAGCCCACGCCGCCAAAATTTCGCAGGGCCAGGTGATAGCCGGCGTTTCGCGGAATATTCCACCACAGGCCTGTGCGGGAGCGCGCCATGCGTTCGATGATCGACGGAACGGAATAAAACCGACGCGCCGCCCATTCCATGCCCACCAGCAATTCGCGCGGCGACATCAGGGCCGGCTGAAAGACCACGTCTTTCTTGCCGTTATACTTTGACCAGTCCCGCGTGAGGATCCGTCCCTCCGCATCGAGCCGCTGGAACAGCGGCGTGTTGGGAAAGGGAATCAACACGCTCACCGTAGCTGAATCCAGCCCGGCCGAGCGATAGAACTCCACCGTCGTCCGGAATATTGAACGGTCGTCATGATCGAACCCGAAAACGACGCCGGCCTGCACCGCGATGCCATGATGGTGAAAGCGCCGGATGGCTTCATGATATTCGTCCGCCCGGTTGTGCCGCTTGTTGGCGACGTTCAGACTGGCCTGGGAAATCGTTTCCAGACCCAGGAACAGCGCTTTGCATCCGCTGCGCGCCGCCAACGACAGGAATTCGTCGTTGGACGCCACGTCTGCGGTGCATTGGCTGGTCCACCAGCGTTTCAGCGGCGCGATGGCCGCGAACAGTTCCTTCGCGTAATCGCGATTGGCCCCGATGTTGTCGTCCCACAGGATCAGGGCGCGCCCGGGCATCCGCCGGATTTCGTCCACGACTTCGCCCACGGGCCGATAGCGCATCCGGCGCTGATACATCTGGGGAACCGTGCAATAGTCGCACGCAAACGGACAACCGCGCGTGGCAATGGTCACGCCTTTGCCATACCCGCGGCCTTTGATCAAATCCCAGCGCGGCGCCGGCATGTGCTTCAGATCCGGCAGGGCGCAGGATTGATAAATGCGTTTGAGTTGGCCGCGCTCGAAATCCGCCAGAAGTTCGGGCCAGACCAACTCGCCTTCGCCGATCACCACCGCGTCGGCATGTTCAATTACCTCCCCGGGCAACAGCGTCGCGTGCGGCCCGCCGATCACCACCGGCACACCGCGTCGGCGAAATTCCTCCGCCAGGAAGTAGGCATGCGGAGCGGCGGGAGTGTTCGCGGTGATGCCCACCAAATCTACGCGCTTGTCGAAATCCACGCGCTGGACGATTTCATCCGTGTGACTCACCTCCCAGTGAATCGGCGTGCAGCCCGCCAGCAGCGGCATCGTGAGCTGCGGAAACCGGATCAGGCGCCGGTGACGCACAAAGCGGGAGGCTTCGGATTCCGCGGTGATCAGCTCGACTCGATACCGCCGGGATGAGGCAGGTTGTGAAGTGAATCTTGTCACATCACGATTTGTTTTATAGAATGATCGCCAGGCGCAATATTCAGGGCAAAGGTTCAAGTTCCAGATTACGGAATTCCACCAGCTTGCCTTCGGCCTGCAGTCCGATGCAGCCGGAACCGGCCGACGTTCCAGTGACCTCATTTTGCAGCACGCCGTTGACGCGAACGGTGATGGTGTTGCTGCGGCAAATGATGTCGTAGGAATTCCATTCGCCGACCGGTTCCTCGGAACTCGGTTGCCGGCGCGGAATGAAATTCGGATGCTCGGCTGTCGTGCCGTTTGCTTTCGAGCCGCCGTTGCAGCGGATTTCACCCGCATCACCGCACAGCAACTGCGCCTCGAAGCAATACGGCCAGACTTTGTCCGGCGGATGGATGTGCAGGAAAACGCCGCTGTTGCCGGCACCGGCCGCGAAACGCCATTCCACGCGCAACCGATAATCGCGATAAGCCTGGAGCGTCCGCGCGTAACCGTTCGGTTTGCCCTGGCACACGATGACGTCATGGGTCACCGACCAGATGGATGCGGCCGGTCTGTTCGTGTCCCTGGAGACAAACGTCCAGCCGGAAAAATCTTTGCCGTTGAACAGTTGGATCTTCCTGGTCGGCGTGATGGCGCTCCCGCCAGGTTGTGCGGATGATGAGAAAGCCGCAGTTAGTAGAAAAAGCGCCAGCGCCGTTCGCGGAATACGTCCGGCCGAAAATACATTCATGCGGGCAAATTGCCGAAGGATTGGAAAAAGACAATTCGGATTATGACACAAGGCGCGCCCGGGTGGAGGTCCTGATGCGCCGGTTGCGTCGGCGCGCGGATTTCCCGTGTGACCCTAACGATCCGGCGGATCAAAATACCGGGACCGGAGCGGTTTGAGGTACCGGTCGCTCAACGTGTTTAACGCTTCCCGTGCCAGGGTGAATTGTTCCGCCAGTCGCTCAAGGACGGGGGCCGGACCGGGCGGTTCGGTTTCCCTCGCCGCCAGCGTGTAGAAGCGGCGGCCGGCGCGCTCGTAATCGGGCACAACCCGCCAACCCTGGCTCCGGGGCTTTCGGACAAAAGCCGAGGCGTGATCGGGATAAATGCCCGTGAGGAACAAGGCAATGTCGGCGATGCGTTTGTAAAAACGCGGCTTCAGCTCCGACTCAACCAACTGGCACAGCGCCAACATGTCGTCCATGTCCATGTCGCTGAATTTGCGTTTTTGCCAGCCGCGGCCTTCCTGCCGGTAGAGCACGGCAATGTTTGTGCGGACGAACGAGCAGAGCATCTCGGCAAGATACTCGCGCATCGGCGGGTCGCCGAGCAGTTCTCCGGCCCGGGCCGCTTCGAAAACCGGGATGCGTTTGCCGCGCGCGTCCCGGTCAAGCACGAAGGACTGGCCTGCGAGATCGTGCCGGACACGGCGCAGCAGCACGCTGAACATCAGATAGGGCGAGACGCGGACGAGAATTTCAAAATCATTCATCAGCCGCTCGGCCAGTTTTGGATCCTCCAGCAGCGGCTCCAGCAGATCGTCCTTGTCGCGGACCAGCTCGATAATGTGGTCATGGTCCCGCCGTTTGGTGGCCACGGTTTCCACGACAAATTTCAGGTCTGATTCAGTCAGGCGCATTGGCACAGATGGCGCGGAGGTTCATCGCCTCCTGCCGCGGTTAATATATCCCGTTTGCCTTAATCACGCAAAAAACCGGTTCCCCGCCGCACCGGATCCGGCCCCCCGCGCGATCAAGCTTGAGATTTTTCCACACCGTTGTCCTGAACAGTTCAGCCCGTTCGTCGTCTCATGGAAAAGGAAGACGATAAAGATCAACACAATAAAGAAAGGTAGAATATGAGCACATCCACGAAAAAGACGGCCGCCAGTATTATCTGGTTCGAAATCCCGGCCGATGACCTCGACCGCGCCCGGACATTTTACAGCAAGTTGTTCGGCTGGAAAATCAACCCGTTTCCCGGCATGCCGGCTCCCGAAACACAGAATTATCTGCACATTGACACCGGCGGTGAGGATGCCTCGCCCGACGGGGGAATGATGAAACGCGTGCATCCGCGACAACCCATCACCAATTACGTCAATGTGCCATCCGTAACGGAATACATGGCGAAGGTCGAAAAGCTCGGCGGCAAAATCTGCGCCTCCAGAACCCCCGTAATGCAAATGGGTTACTTCGCCGTCTGCCAGGACACGGAAGGCAACACCTTCGCCCTGTGGGAGCGCGACGAAAAGGCAAAATAATTGTCCCGATTGCAATTTCTCATTCGTCGTATTATGGAATGGGCATTCAACAAGCGATAACAAACGAAAGGAAGATTATGAACGCAATGAAAATGAGCAAAGACGGATACCTGCTGTTGCTGCACACCGATGAATGGTGGAACGGACTTGGGCGGGAAGAGCTTGAAAAATACGTCGCGCAAAGCCAGGCGTGGCTGGAGCGCTTGATGGCATCGGGCAAGGTCAAAGGCGGGCAGGCGCTGGCTCGCAACGGGGCGATGGTCTCCGGCCAGAACGGGCATAGCATTACGGATGGTCCGTTCGCCGAATCGAAAGAAGTCATCGGTGGTTATTTGTTGCTGGATGTTGAGACTTTCGAGGAAGCCGTTGCCATCGCAAAAACGGTTCCAGGTCTTGCCCTTGGCAGAAAGGTGGAGGTTCGTCCCTTGACGAATGTGTGCCCGGCCGAAGCCCGTCTCGAAGAATTGAAGCGCGAAGAAGAACTGGCAACCGCCTGAACTGTAACTTTCAACCCCTGACCAATCACACAAATATGAACACACAAATGAAAACTGGATATATGCTGCTGTTCGTCGGCACGGACTGGCACAAGGGCCTTTCGCCGGAGGAAATGCAAAAAGTTTCCGAGCAGTGGATGGCCTGGTTCAAGCGCCTGACAGAACAGGGCAAGGCCGTCGCCGGCCATCCGCTGGAACGCGACGGGAAAACCGTTTCGGGCAAGAACGGCCGGGTCGTCGCCGACGGTCCGTTTGCGGAATCCAAGGAAGCCATCGGCGGTTATTTTCTGCTGGATGTCGCCACCATGGACGAAGCTGTCGCCATTGCCAGGGAATGTCCGGGACTGGCGTATGGCGCGAAGGTCGAAGTCCGGGCCGTCCGGGCGGAATGCCCGCTCGCGGGCGAGGCCGAAACGCAATTGACGGAGGCGACGGCTTGAACACTCAGCCGGCCTTCCCGCGACACCGGACGGGAAGGCCGGCACAAAACGTTACGACGATAAGAATTATGAATAACGCCAAAAACGATTCCATCGTTCAACCCTACCTGTTCTTTGACGGGCGCTGCGAGGAAGCCATCGGATTTTACAAAAAAGCGCTCGGTGCGGAAGTGGACATGCTCTTGCATTACAAAGACAATCCTGAACCGCCGCCGCCGGGCTGCGCTGCCCCGGATTCAAACAAGGTGATGCACGCCAGCTTCCGCGTCGGTGAAACGCAGATCAGGGCCTCCGACGGTCGCTGCTCCGGCAAGCCCGATTTCAAGGGCTTCGCGCTTTCGCTCACGGTGAAAACGGCAGCCGAAGCGGACGAGGCCTTCAATGCCCTGGCGGAGGGAGGGAAAACCGAAATGCCCCTGGGCAAGACGTTTTTCTCCCCGCGTTTCGGCATGGTGACCGACCGCTTTGGCGTGATGTGGATGGTGATTGTGCGGACGGCGGAATGACCTGCGCAGAGGAAAGAGAACGATTATGCCTCCGACCGCCAGCACCATCCGCTTCCACCGTGTGCTCCGCGCATCGCCGGAAAAAGTTTACCGCGCGTTTCTGGACGCCGATGCCAAGGCCAAATGGATTCCGCCAAACGGCTTCACCGGTCGGGTGCATCACCTGGACGCCAAAGTCGGCGGCACCTTCAAGATGTCGTTCACGAATTTTACGACGGGCCAGAGCCACTCGTTCGGCGGGAGGTATCTTGAATTGGTGCCGCACGAACGGATTCGTTACACGGACAGGTTTGATGATCCGAATTTGCCCGGCGAGTTGCAGGTGACCGTCACACTGAAAAAGGTTTCCGGCGGAACCGAATTGAACATCGTCCAGGAAGGTGTGCCGGATGTGATTCCGCCCGAGGCGTGCTATCTCGGCTGGCAGGAATCGCTCGCGCTGCTGGCGAAGCTCGTCGAGGCGGAGATTCCAGATTGAAATAAGAATTTCCGGTGTGGAAAAATCGCCGGACGAAGAAAGGAGAAAAGTTATGAACACAACGATGGATACATTTCTGCCGCCCATTGAAAATCCACACGGGCTGGCGATGAAATTGGCGTATTATTTCACGCGCAAACAATTCGGCAAGGTGCTGACACCCATCAAGGTGCATTCCGCGCGGCTGCCGGCGGCGTTCGGACTGTTTTATGGGAAAATCGGCAAACTCGACAAAAAGCTGACGTTGCCGGCGGAGATGGTTCTGCTCATCCGCGAGCAAGTGGCGCGCATCAACGTCTGCCTGTTCTGCATGGACATTGGCCGCGCGTTCACCATCCAGGCGAAAATGAATCAGGCCAAATTTGACGCGCTGGATGAATATCGCACGAACAGTCTTTTCACCGAAGCCGAACGCGCCGCGCTGGATTATGTGACCGGGTTGACGAAGGAAAAGAAAGTCAGCCCGGAGACTTTTGCGCGACTGAAACAGAATTTTTCCGAACGGGAAATTTGCGAAATCGTCTGGGTGGTGGCCAGCGAACATGTTTACAACATGACCAACATCGGCCTGAACATCCATTCGGACATGCTG
This sequence comes from Candidatus Sulfopaludibacter sp., assembly GCA_035508155.1. Classification (GTDB taxonomy): domain Bacteria; phylum Verrucomicrobiota; class Verrucomicrobiia; order Limisphaerales; family UBA11358; genus UBA11358. The sequence goes on from DATJNM010000016.1 coordinate 45,239, forward strand.
TGCGACCTCAGCCGGCACGAAAAACAGGTTTGAAAAATAGATTCGCGGCATTCGCGAATAAAAACAAAGGACCATTTTATGCCAAAAATCAAAACCGTCCGCGGAATCGAAAGGCGCAAGGTCGTTTCGCAAAAGCAATGGCTCGCCGACCGCAAGAAACTTCTGGTGAAGGAAAAGAAGTTCTCGAAATTGCGCGACGCAATGAACCTTGAGCGCCGGAAGCTGCCGTGGGTCAAAATTGAAAAGGGATACGTCTTCGACGGTCCGGCAGGCAGGGTGACGCTCGCCGATTTGTTCAACGGCAAGAGTCAGCTCATTGTTTACCACTTCATGTTCGGGCCGGATTGGGGGGAAGGCTGTCCGCATTGCTCGTTCTGGGCCGACCATTTCGACAGTGTGAATTTTCACATCGGCCAGCGCGACACCGCGTTCGCCGTCGTTTCCCGCGCGTCCTGGAGGGAGATTGAGCCGTTCAAGAAGCGCATGGGTTGGAGGTTCAAGTGGGTTTCCTCGTTCGGGACGGATTTCAATTTCGATTTCAATGTCTCGTTCACGCTGGAGCAGCGCAAGAACGGCACGGCCATTTACAATTATCGTCCCTTGGAAATGGACATTGACGAGCGCGAAGGCGTCAGCGCGTTTTACCGCGACACGAACGGCGACATTTACCACACCTACTCGTCTTACGAGCGCGGCATTGACCTGATGAACACCACCTACAATTTCCTCGACCTGACTGCCAAAGGCCGCGACGAAAATTCCGAACACTCGCAGGATTGGGTGCGTTACCACGACGAATATTAAGGCGCGGCCAGTGACTGCGCATGAATGCCCGCGGAACCATGACAGAGCAACTGCAAACCAAAACTTCAGCCGGCGGCGATGAAACCGCGCTGCCGGTTGAATTCATCGCGGTTTGTGTTCTTGTGTTTGTCAGCAGCGTCGCGGTGACGGTTTATTTCTGCCGCTCGATGGACGGAGGAATGCGCATGCCTGGAGGTTGGACCATGTCCATGATTTGGATGCGGATGAACGGCCAGACCTGGTTCGCCTCCGCCGCCGATTTCCTGCTCATGTGGCTGGCCATGATGGTGGCCATGATGCTGCCGTCCGCATTGCCCACTTTTCTAAAAACCCGGCGCACGCCGGTTTCTTTGTCCGTGGTGGCGGCCGGATACTTCGCCGTCTGGCTGGCGGCTGGCGCGGGGATTTATGTTCTGGGCGTTTTGTTTGGGGCAGCGGCCATGCGCTGGGAATCGTTCAGCCATGTCGTTCCCGCGCTGTCGGGCGTGGCCTTGATGGCGGCCGGTGCCATTCAATTCACCCGCTGGAAAATGACCGGCTTGCTCCAATGCCGGTCATCCTTCGGCTGCGCCAGTTCCTGCCCGGAACGCGAAACCGATTTCCGGCTCGGCTGCAAACAAGGCGTGACCTGCGGCCGCTGCTGCGCCGCGCCGATGCTGGTGCTGACCGCGCTCGGAATGATGAATCCGCTCGCGATTATCTTCGTCGCCGTCGCCATCGCCGCGGAAAAGCTTCTGCCGCAACCGGCCATCGTCGCGCGGCTCGTCGGTGTTTTGGCCATCGTCGCGGGTATCGTGTCCTTTTGTGCAAGCCACGCGGCGGTTTGACGAACGATGAAAAGACTTTTTGATCACATTGATTTGCGCGTGCCACGACTGGCCGACAGGACCAATTTTTACGAGACGTTGCTTCCGGTTTTGGGCTTTACTCGCAGAGCAGATGTTGAAGGATGGCTGCAATTCGAAGCGGCAAACGGCGTAATCACGGAATCCTTTGGCATCACAGAATCACCCGGCCACGTTCCGAACGAAAACCGAATTGCCTTCCGGGCGGAAAGCGCGGCCGATGTGGACAACATCGCCGAGATCGCGGCCGGCGTGGGCGCCCGTAACATCGCAGGCCCGATGAATTATGCGCCCGGTTACTACGCGGTCTTTTTCGAAGACCCCTGCGGCAATCGGCTGGAGGTATGCCATAAATTCCGAACCTGAACCGGATTCCATGGCCAAAATCACCCCATTCCTGTGGTTCGACAACCAAGCCGAGGAGGCGGTCAGGTTTTACACCTCCATGTTCAAGAAATCGAAAATTCTGAACGTGGCCTGCTACGGCGAGGCAGGCGCGAAGGCTTCCGGTCGGCCAAAAGGCTCCGTGATGACAGTCGAATTCCAACTCGCCGGACAAAGGTTCATCGCGTTGCACGGCGGCCCGGGGTTCAAATTCAATGAGGCCGTTTCGTTCGTCGTCAGTTGCAAAACGCAAGGGGAGGTGGATTATCTCTGGCAAAAGCTTTCCGCCGGCGGCAAGGAGGCGCAGTGCGGATGGCTGAAAGACAAATTTGGCGTGTCCTGGCAAATCGTACCGGAGATTTTGGGCAAGTTATTGAATGGGCCCGACACCGCTGCATCACAGCGCGTCATGCAGGCGCTGCTCAAAATGGCCAAGCTTGACATCAAAGCCCTGAAAAGGGCATACGAGGATGCGCATAAACCCGGCAAATGATCTTATAGGAGAAACTCATGAGCAAAATCCGAGTTCTGGTTGGCACCAAGAAAGGCGCGTTCATCCTCACCGCGGATGGCCAGCGCAAAAACTGGAAGGTCAGCGGCCCGCATTTTGCGGGCTGGGAAATCTACCACGTCAAAGGTTCGCCTGCGGACCCGAACCGCCTCTACGCGTCGCAAACCAGCGGCTGGTTCGGCCAGATCATCCAGCGTTCCGATGACGGCGGCCGGACTTGGAACACGCCCGGCAGCAGCGCCGAAGAATTGAAAAGCCCGAACGGTTTTCCGAAAGGCGAGAGTAACAAGTTTGTGTACACCGGCCAGGCCGGCACGCATAAATGGTACGACGGCACGCAGCATCCATGGGAATTCAAGCGCGTCTGGCATATTGAACCGTCACTGACGGATCCGGACGTCGCCTACGCCGGTGTGGAGGACGCGGCGATTTTCAAGACGACCGATGGCGGCAAAACCTGGCGAGAGTTGCCCGGTTTGCGCCGAGCGAAAGGCCATCTCTGGCAACCGGGGGCCGGCGGCATGGCGGTGCACACCATCTTGCTTGATCCTCAAAACCCCGGCCGCATTTACGTGGCCATCTCCGCTGCCGGCGCCTTCCGCACCGACGACGCCGGCCAATCCTGGAAACCTATCAATCACGGCTTGAAATCGCCCTATGAACTTCCGGACCCGGACGCGGAAGTCGGCCACTGCGTCCATCGCATCGCGCTGCATCCCTCGCGGCCCGATGTGTTGTTCATGC
>DATJNM010000017.1:0-83576 GCA_035508155.1 Candidatus Sulfopaludibacter sp.
GGCATGAGGCACAAGACCAAACCGGTTTTTTGCGTGCAATATCATCCCGAAGCCTCGCCGGGTCCGCATGATTCGACACCGCTGTTTGCGGAATTTCGCGCGCTAATTGAAAAACACGGGTAGGATTTGAGACCATAACCGTGAGATTTCCGTTTGACTTGATGTCGGCGCCAATCATAATTAAATCCGTCTAAGCTATGGCCAAACTTGTTATCCTGAGTCAAAGCATGAACGGTCGCGTTCATGAATTGAAGGCGGACAAAACCACCATTGGCCGCGTTGAGGATAACACGTTTCAAATCGCCGAACCGTCCGTTTCCAGTCACCATTGCGAAGTGCTCTTGCGCGGCAATGAGGTGGTCATCAAGGACTTGAATTCCACCAACGGCACCTTCATCAACGACGAGAAAATCACCGAAAGTGTGCTCAAACCCGGCCAGACGCTGCGGTTGGGGCAGATTGAATTGCGACTGGAAAACGGCGCGCCCGTTGCTCCGGCGGCATCGGGCTCCGCCCCGGCCAAGAAGACGGAGTCCGTCACGCGCACCGCCACCCGCGGAGTCAGCTTGAGCGAATTGGAAAGCGGCGGCCGCCCGGTCGGATTTGACACCGCCGCCACCTTTACCAAAAAGCGCAACAAAGTCGGCACCTATTTCTGGATCGGCGCCGTGGTGGTCGCTCTCATCATCATCGGTTTGCTCATCTACGCGCTTTCATTGGCCAATCAGCACAATCATTAACGGGCGCCGGTCACCAAATTCTAAAGCCGCGGCCATGAAACCGCGCTTTGCTAATCAGAAAACTGCCGCTCTGACGCTGACGGAGGTACTTATTGTCATCGCTGCCTTGGTGTTGCTCGCCGCCATATTTTTACCCCCTTTGGCAGCGTGGAAGCACAAATCGAACAGGGTCGGTTGTGTTAGTAGCCTCCGAGAGATCGGCATTACTTGCCGGATGTGGGCTGATGACAGCGGAGGCAAATTTCCGATGCAAATTCCCGTGACGAATGAAGGTGCGATGGAACTGATTGCTGCCGGAAATGTCGCCGCGTGCTTTAGTGTTTTGTCCAATACATTATCGAACCCTGCGATTCTGATTTGCCCGAACGATGCGAACCACTTCCCGGCAACCAATTTTGCCACCCTCGAAAACTCAAACATCAGCTATTTCGTAAGTTTGGATACCATCGATACTCAACCCCAATCACTTCTTTCGGGCGACGACAATCTAATAGTTAATGGCAAAAAGGTTCATTCCGGCATCTTAAATCTTCACACCAGCGACGTGCTTGCCTGGACGAAAGAACGGCATCAAAGCGCCGGGAATCTTCTGTTGGGTGATGGTTCGGGGCAGCAAGCCACCAGCGCCGATTTGACTTCAATAGCTAGGCTTGCCACCAACCGCCTCGCGATTCCCTGAGTTTTTCTATTCTGGCTTCCGGCTCTTGGATTTTATATTTTCCCCGCATGTTCGAAACGGTTAAAACCGAAATTGCCACGGCCACCGGGAAGCTGACGCATCTGCGGAGGTTTCTTTGACGTGCCTGCCGCCCAAAAGCGACTCGGCGAACTCAATGCGCTCATGGCCGCCGACAATTTCTGGAACAACCGCGAAAGGGCGCAGACGCTGATTGACGAGGCCAACTCCCTCCGCAACAAGATCGAACCGCTGCTGGCTGCCGAAAAGCAGCTTGATGATTTTCGCGTGATGCTTGAACTCGGCGAGGCCGAACCGCCCGAGGCACAGCCGAAGGTCCAGGAGGAATTGGAACGTGACGCCGCCAGGTTCCTCAAAGACCTCGATGCGTTGGAATTGAAGGTATTTCTCAACGGGCCGCACGACCGGAAGAATTGCATCCTGAGCATTAACGCCGGTGCGGGCGGCACCGAGGCGCAGGATTGGGCGGAGATGCTCTCACGGATGTATCAGCGCTGGGCGGAAGCGCGCGGCTGGGAGGTCGAGGTCACCGATGCGCTGCCCGGCGAAGGCGCCGGCCTCAAAAGCGTCACGATGCTGATTCAGGGTGAAAACGCCTACGGCTACACCAAGGCCGAGCGCGGCGTGCACCGGCTGGTGCGCATTTCGCCCTTCGACGCCAACAAGCGCCGCCACACCAGCTTCGCCAGCGTGGACGTGATTGCCGAAATCGAGGAAAATAATTCCGAACTCGTGATTCCGCCGAACGAATTTCAAATCGACACCTTCCGTTCCGGCGGCAAGGGCGGTCAGAACGTGAACAAGGTGGAAACCGCCGTGCGCATCACGCACCTTCCGACCGGCCTGGTGGTGGCTTCGCAAACCCAGCGATCGCAGCATCAGAACCGCGCCACGGCGATGCGGCTGTTGCTCTCGCGGATTTATGCCCAACGCCAGGACGACCAGAAGGCCGAGATGGAACGGTTTTACGGCGAGAAAGGCAGCATCTCGTGGGGCAATCAGATTCGCAGCTACGTCTTCCAGCCGTATCGCATGGTGAAGGATTTGCGGACTGGCGTCGAAACCAGCAACGTGCAGGCCGTGATGGACGGCGATTTGGATATGTTTGTGAACGGCTGGCTCCGCGCCGGCTGTCCCATCAAGCGGATGCAGGGCGTGAAGGATGACGAGGAATAAATTGGGGAAGGACGGCGTGCCGCCGTCCCTGAAATAATGAAAAAGTGGGACGGCAACATGCCGTCCCTCCCAGTATGGCGAACATTCTCGACAAAATTGTTGAAGAAAAAAAACGCGAAGTCGCGAAGCTGCCCGCACGGGTGATTGCGGCCGGTGATTTGCGCGACGCGCTGCTCGAACGCGGCGAGCGGCGTGATTTTCTTGCTGCGCTGCGCCAACCGCGCCGCGGTGACATCGCTCTGATTGCCGAGGTTAAGAAGGCGTCGCCGTCCGCCGGAATCATTTGCAAGGATTTTGATCCAGTCCGCATCGCGAAGGAATACGAGGCGGTTGGCGCGAGTTGTCTTTCGGTACTGACCGATGAGAAATTTTTCCAAGGCTCGCTGGATTATCTGCGGCAAATCCGGGAGGCGGTGAAGCTGCCATTGTTGCGCAAGGATTTCATCATTGATGAACGGCAGATTCTTGAATCCATTGAATGGGGCGCCGACGCCATCCTGCTCATCGTTGCCATTTTGCGTGACGAGCAACTGGGAAGATTCCACTCGCTGGCGATGGAAGCCGGCCTGGCTGCGCTGGTGGAGGTTCACGACGAAGCGGAATTGGCGCGTGCGCTGAAAGTTTCTCCCGCGCTCATGGGCGTGAACAATCGCAATTTGAAGAACTTCAAGGTCGATTTGATGACAACGAAACTAATTGCTGCAAAATTGGATCGTGGGACAGGCGTCCCGCCTGTCTCTAACTCGAAAAATGAAAATGGAGACAGGCAATATGCCTGTCCTACTTTACTTGTCGCCGAGAGCGGGATTCACACGCGCGCCGACGTGGAACGATTGAAGCAATGCGGCGCGAGCGCGATCCTGGTGGGCGAATCCTTGATGAAAGGCGGTGATATTAAATCCAAAGTCCGCGAATTGACTGGCGTTTGAAGTATCTTCGCAGCAGCCGAGGTGACGGGGCTCAAACTCAAATCGCCAATCAAATGGAGCCGCCTAACGCCGACTGCCACCTTTTATTTTTCGCCAACTGCTTCGCCAGACGTATCGCCGCAACCATGCTCGAGGGATTGGCAATTCCCTTTCCCGCAATGTCGTAGGCCGTGCCGTGGTCGGGCGAGGTGCGGATGAATGGCAGGCCGAGCGTCCAGTTGACGCCGGTGTCGAAGGCGACGGCTTTCAGCGGCGCGAGTCCCTGATCATGGTACATTGCCACCACGGCGTCAAAATCCCCGCGCAGCGCGTAATAAAAAACCGTGTCACCACTCAAGGGGCCGACGACGTCCAATCCGCTTTTTTGCGCCGCGAGGATGGTTGGAGCGATGGCCTTGATCTCCTCGTTCCCAAATTCACCGCCTTCACCCGCGTGCGGGTTCAGGCCGCAAACGGCAATTTTCGCGCGCGCCAGCCCCAGATCACGGCAAGCTTGCACAGCCAGCTCGACGGCGAGGGTGATCTTCTCCGGCGTTATCTTTCGCGGAACCGATTTGATGGAAGTATGGATGGTGACCAGGGTCACGCGCAACCAGCGCTCCTGTTCGTCGTGGCCGAGCAACATCATCGCGTAGCGTTTCGTTTTGGCGGCTTTCGCAAATAATTCCGTCTGGCCGACGAATTTGTGTCCGGCGCGGACGATGGCCTGCTTGTTGACCGGCGCCGTGACCACGGCAGCCAGTTCGCCCCGGAGGCAGCGTTTGGCGCCATGCTTCAGCGCGGCGATGGCGGCCTCGGCGGCCGCAGGCGAACCGGCCGGGAGATTCTCCGGCAACGGCTCGGCGAATGGCTGGGCGACGAAAAACCTTCCCGCCGTAGGTTGGAGTTCAGGCTTTAGCCTGTCCGACGAACACGCTGAACCTTGAACTCCAACGGCGTCGCAGCCGGAAAACTTTTCCAGCGGCAGCCTGATTCCCAGTTTTTCGTTCAGCCGATGGACATAACCTTCATCACCCATCAACAAATACCGTGTGTCATCGTTGGCCGGCTCGGCGGCTAGGGCCTTCAGGGTAACTTCGGGGCCGATGCCGGTGACGTCGCCCAGCGTAATGCCGATCCAGCGAGTCATACGCTTTACGGTGAGTTTAGAAGTAGCGGATGAAAGTCTTTTTCTTCAACCCGCCGATCCACTGTTTTTCGAGGCGCGATTGTTCCTGGGTGCGCAGGGTCGCGTCAATGTCATCACGGACTTCGCTGAGCGGCCGGACGTGTGCGGAACGTTTTTGTTCCACGAGCATCAGGTAACAGGCCTGTGGCGTTTCGATGATGTCGCTCATCTGGCCGGGTTTGAGCGAGAAGGCCACGTCGGCGAGTTCCTTGCGGAGCACAGAGCGCTCGACCCAGCCCCAATCACCGCCCTGCTGGCGTTGCGAACCTTCGGAATAGACCGAAGCCATCTGGGTGAACGAAGCGCCTTGCTTGATTTGCGTCAGGATTTCCTCAGCCATGCGATGGGGGGCCTGGTCGTCCTCGGAACTTTTGTTGAGCACGATCATTCGCAGTTTGATCTGGTCGCCCATTTTGAAATCATCCTGATGGGCAAGGTAATATTGTTCGATTTTATACGGCGAAATGACGATTTCCTGTGCGACATATTTGCGGCGCATTTCATACTCAATGTATTGGTCGCGCACATTCTGGCGGAATTGCTCGAAGGTCATGCCCTGGGCCTGCAGGGTTTTCATCAAGGTGATGCGGTCGCCGTAGTGTTCGCGAATGCGGTCCTGGACCAGCTGGTCCACATAGCTGTCCGGCAGCTTGTAACCCTCGACGTCAAAATCATGAAGGATTAGTTGGCGCTCAATCAGCTGTTCCAGCCCGTCGTTGAACACGTCCGAAGCTTTTTGTGCCAAATCACCCGAGATGCCCGCCGGGCTGGCGTATTCCTGCCGCAGGGCATCAATGGCCGGCGCGACATAATCCGCGACCTGTTCGCGGGTGATGACCGTATTGTTAACGATGGCGAGGATGCCATCGGCCAATTCCGCCCGCAGCGGCAGGCAGGAACAAAAGACCATCAAACCGACCGGAATGAAACGACCGAATTTCACCAAATTTTTGCGCATACTAACATGTGACAACCGCGGGTCAAGCACCGCTGCGTTCACGGTCAGGGGCCGAGCCGATTCAGCCAATACATCAGGACTGCCAGCATTACCGCCACACCCAACCCAATGATAGCGGAGCAGGTCAGGATGAGGTTTTGCTTGCGGCGATGGCCACGCCCGCCCATGCCCGGCAGCAGATAGGATCGTTTGCGCTCTTTTTCGCCCAAAGCAGACATGCCAGCCTAATTTCTAACATGCTTGCCGCTGCGGTTCAAGTTCCAGACCCGGATCCGGACAAAAAGGATGGCCACCGGCATTTCACAACGCTGATGGCCGCAAGATGTTCCGAAGCGAGTGGAGTCCGTGCCTCGCCTGAAGACCGGTCACCGCCAATGACCTTCAACCCATATGTAACCATGATGTCGCCGGCCCCAGTGGCCGACCACCCATACCGCGTTCGGATGCGGACGCGCCGCCCAATGTCCTCCGGTCCAAACCCAGTGATCACGCCATACCCAGCAGCCGGGGATCCAGAACCATAAAGTTGGCGGCCCGGGACACGCGGGCACCACTTCAACCTGGGGCGGCGGCGGTGCGGTGTTCACCACCACGGCGCTTCCCGCCGGCGCAGCGGCTGCCGCGGGGGGTTGGCGTTCATAAACAATGCAACCTGCCAGCAAAGGCAGGCTCACAGCCATTAAAAAACCTTTGCCCCAAATGGATTTCTTCATAATCACCCTCCCAGACGACGCGCCGGCCGCTTTTGTTACATCGCAACAACGCCCATCTGACGGCCGGTTCTTTTGATCCGTTCCATGATGATTATTGCACCTCCACCTGCCGCACCGGCGCACGTTTGACCCGCCGGAACAGGAAAATCAGCGGAATGCAGCACAGCACCAGCGCGCAAAAAATTCGGAACGTGTCCACGAACGCCCACAAATGCGCCTGCTGATTAAGCAAGTCATAGACCGCCGCGTAGGCCTGATGGGCGGCCGTCACCGGGTCGGTTTGCTGTGCCAGGAAATGCCGCGCGGCGGTGAGGCGCATCGTGAATGCCGGGTCCGTCGGCGTCAGATGCCCGACCATCAGTGCCTGATGCACCTGCGCCCGGCGGGCAATTATCGTGGTGACCAGTGCGATGCCGACGCTGCCGCCGAGGTTGAGCATGAGATTGTACAGGCCGGTGCCGCTGCCGATGTCGCGCTGGCGCAACTGGCTCATCGTCGCCGTTGTCAACGGCACGAAAATGAAGCTGATGGCCACGCCGTTCAGCACTGTCGGCAGCACGACGCTCGCCATGCTCACCTGCAAATTAATTTCGCTCAACTGGAACACCGACAGGCTCAACAGCGCGAAGCCAATGAACAACATCGTCCGGAGCCTGATTTTCCCGACGAGCCGGCCGACGAAAAACGTCGTCACGAACGCCGCCGCGCCGCGCGGGCTTAACGCCAGCCCGCTTTGCAGCGCCGGATAACCCATCAGCGTTTGCAAAAACAGCGGCAGCTCCGCCGTTGTACCGTAAAGAATCAAGCCGATGACCGTCATCAGCATCAGGCCGGTGCGGAAATTGCCACTGGCCAGAATCCGCAGGTTTACCAGCGGGTGTTCCACGCGAAATTCCCAAATCACGAAACCGACGAACGCCACGACGGAAACCGCGGTGAACCAGCAAATCCATTCCGCGCCGAACCAGTCCGCTTCCTGCCCCTTGTCCAGGACGATTTGCAGCGTTGCCAGCCACAGCGCGAGCAGCCCGAAGCCGATAAAATCAATTTTCGCCTCCAGGTTCCGTTTGATGTAAGGCGGGTCCTCGACCAGCCACGCGGCGAGGAACATCGCGAGAATACCGACCGGCAGGTTGATGTAGAAAATCCAGCGCCAGGAATAGTTGTCGGTGATCCAGCCTCCGAGCGTCGGGCCGATGATGGGTGCTACGACAACCGCCTGCGCGAACGTCGCCATCGCGATGCCGCGCTTTTGCGGCGGGAAACTTTCCAGCATGGTCGCTTGCGCGATAGGCACCATTGCGCCGCCGCCCGCGCCTTGCAAAACGCGTGCCGCAATCAGCATCGGCAAATTGACCGATGCGCCGCACAACGCCGACGCAAACGTGAACATGCCGATGCAGGTGATGAAGACTCGTTTCCTGCCGAAATGATTCCCCAGCCAGCCCGTCATCGGCAGGATGATGGCATTCGAGACCAGATAGCTCGTCAGCACCCACGTTGCTTCGTCTGGCGTCGAGGACAGGCTGCCGGCGATGTGCGGCAGGGCGATGTTGGCGATGCTCGTGTCGAGCACCTGCATGAACGTCGCCAGCATCACGCCCAGCGCCACCGCCCACGGACTGTGGCGCGGATGCCACTCCATATGAGGCGCGTTGTCAGGCATGGGACTTAAAAATTAAAACCGGCAACATCCTGAGGGCGAGGTTTTCATTCGCCCACCGCTGGTCCGCTCATCCCTGGATTTTTTCAGATGCGGCGGTTTGATTTAATTTCCCGCGCAAAATGGATTGGAATCCTCGCGCCGCCGCGCCGGTCAAAATCAGCGCCACCAGACCGATTACCCAGGCCGGTAAACTGAATCGGCTCACCCGCACGCTGGGTTCGACCGACAATCCCGGACCGAAGGTGTGGTCGGCGGGCAATGCTTCATCGAACAGGATTTTCACCGGCACACGCTGAACCACTTTCACGTAGTTGCCCGTGGCATTTTCCGGCGGCAACAAACTAAAAGCGGCGCCGCTGCCGGCTTGAATGCTGTCCACGTGCCCGCGGAACGTCCTTCCCGCAAGTGCGTCAATCTCAATCAACACCGGCTGGCCCGGCTTCATTTCCTTCAACTGCGATTCCTTGAAGTTGGCAAACACATAGACATTTGTCGGCACCACGGACATGAGCGTTTGGCCAATCTGGACAAAATCCCCCGGCTCAACCGCCTTGCGCGTCACCCGGCCATCGCAAGGCGCGAAAATTTTTGTGTAGGAAAGCTCCAATTGCGCCGTTCGTTCATTTGCCTGCGCCTGCCGGAATTCGGCCAGCGCCATGCCGACGGCGGCCTCAGTCGCGGTCAGGTCCGCTTTGGCCTCGCTGACTTTCGAAGCGTCGGCGGCGCCCTTTTGCTGGGCGGCGATTAAATCGGCGTCTGCTTTTTGGACCGCAGCCTGCGCGACGTCAAATTCCTGGGCCGAAATGGTGTTTTCCTCGCGCAATCGTTTCATCCGCTCGAAATCGGCCCTGGCCAGCGCGTCCGTGGCTTTGGCCGATTCGGCGTCCGCTTTGGACTGGTCGGCTGTCGCCCGGGCAGTGGTCACTTTCTCGTGCATTAAATTCAGCCCCGCCAGCGCCACCTGGTAATTGGCCTCTGCGGCGTCAACGGAAGCGTGTTTCTGGGAAGCCGTCGTTGCGTAATTGGCCGGATCAACTTCGACGAGCAACTCGTTGGAATGAACCATTTCGTTGTCGAGCACGTGCACGGCGGAAACCTGTCCGGCGATGCGTGGCGCGACAGAAACCACGTTGGCGGCGATGAAGGCGTCGTCGGTGGTTTCGTTCGTCAGGGTAAAGTTAAGGTAATGCAGTCCGAAATAGAGCAACACCGCCAGGACGACTGCCGCCGGCCAGACGAACCGCGGCGAATTCAATTTGGCCAGCCGCGCCCCGTTTGCGTTGGGTGCGGCCACTGATGTTCCCTTGTTCATACTTTCACCTTCTTTCCCTTCCTGGCGCCGGCGCCGTTGAGAAACAAATCCACAATGCGTTCCGCCGTGCGCCGGTCGAGACGATAGTCCGGTATCAGCAAGTGGGACCGGACGTAAAAATTCGTCAGGCCATAAAAACCATAGGCCAGGTCACGGCTGTCAAATTGATGGCTCAACTCGCCGTCCTTCTGGGCGCGCTTCATCAAGGAATGAATAAACTCCAGATTGCGCTGACATTTGTCCAGATAGCGCACCTCCGCCGGCACCTCGCCCGGCGCGGCAAACGCCGTGGCGAAAGCGATGCGTGTCAACTCGCGGTTGTGGTGAAAATAATCAAACAACGCCGCCAGAATTTCAACCAGTTGGCCGCGAAAGTCCCGTCCGCGCGCCGCCGCTTCCTGCACGACGCCGTAGCGTTCGTCGTGCGCTTCGCTGACCAGCGCCTGAAACAACCCGGCTTTGTCGCGAAAATGATAATAAAGCGCTGGTTTGGAAACTCTGGCATCGCTGACAATCTGCTGGACCGACGCGGCCGCGTAACCGGCGTTGGCAAACCGCTTGACCGCCGCCCGCAAAATCTGCCGGCGCGTCCTGGAGCTGTTGACGGTCTGAGTCATGAAACTTACCGAACGGTAGGTAATAAGCCCCGGTTTGTCAAATCGCTTCGGAAAGAAACGTTTCCTTCGCGGCGAAAGCCGTTTTCGTGGAAAAATCCAATGGAACCCGGAATTGAGGAAAATTTCGCCATGTTTCACTCCACGTGAGTCACGGCTGGCTCCTTGCGGCGCTTGATGCGTTTGAACAGGAAAATCAACGGGAGGCAGGCCAGGGCCAGCCAGCCAAACAGCCGGAAATTGTCCGCAAACGCCCACAGATGCGCCTGCCGGTCCACGGTCTGGTAAACGAGGCCGTACGCCCGGTTCGCCGCGGTCGCCGGATCGACCTGCTGCGCCAGCGTGTGTCGCAGGACGGCCAGTCGCTGGATGAAAGCGGGACTGGTCGCCGTCAAATCTCCGGCCATCAAGGCCTGATGGGTTTGCGCACCGCGTTGAATCATCGTTGTGACGAAGGCGATGCCCATGCTGCCGCCGAGATTGCGCATGAGATTGTAAAGGCCGGTGGCGTTGCCGATTTGCGCCTGCGGCAAATGCCCCATGGCTGCCGTCGTCAACGGCACGAAGATGAAGCTGATGGCGATGCCGTTGATCACGCTGGGCCAGATGACGGCGGCCTCACTCACTTGCAGATTGATGTTGCTTAACATGAACGACGCCGTGGCCAGCACCGGAAAGCCAATGCATAGCAGCCAGCGATTGCGCACGCGCCCAACCAGCCGGCCGACAATCGTGGTTGTGATGAACGCGCCGGCGCCGCGCGGGCTGAGAGCGTAACCGCTTTGCAGCGCCGGATACCCCATCAGGGTTTGCAGGAACAACGGCAATTCCACCGTGGTCCCGTAAAGAATCGCCACCACGACAGTGATCAGCATGACGCCGACGGTAAAGTTGCGGTTTTTTAAAATCCGCAGGTCCACCAGGGGATATTTCACCGTGAATTCACGCGCGATGAATCCGACCATCGCCAGAATCGAGACTGCAGCGAACCAGCAAATCCATTGCGAACCGAACCAGTCGGCTTCCTGACCCTTGTCCAGGATGATTTGCAGCGTCGCCAGCCACAATGCCAGGAGGCCAAACCCGATGAAATCAATCGCGGCTGTGGTGTTGCGCTTGATGTACGGCGGGTCTTCCACCAGCCATTGCGCCAGCGCGATGGCCAGGATGCCGACGGGCAGGTTGATGTAGAAAACCCAGCGCCAGGAATAATTGTCCGTGATCCAGCCGCCGAGGGTCGGACCGACGATCGGTGCCACGACGACCCCCTGGGTGAAGATAGCCATGGCCGTGCCGCGTTTGCTGGCCGGAAAACTTTCCAGCAACACCGCCTGCGCAATCGGCACCATGGCCCCGCCGCCGGCGCCTTGGAAAATGCGGGCCAGAATTAAAAGCGGAAGGTCCGGGGCCGCCCCGCAGAAGGCTGACGCCAAGGTAAAGAGGGCGACGCACCAGATGAACAGGCGTTTGCGGCCGAAATAATTTCCCAGCCAGCCGGTCATCGGCAAAATGATGGCATTGGACACCAGATAGCTGGTCAGAACCCACGTCGCTTCTTCGGGCGTGGCCGAGAGGCTGCCGGCGATGTGCGGGAGTGCGATGTTGGCGATGGACGTGTCCAGCACCTGCATGAACGTGGCCAGCATTACGCCCAGGGCAATCAGCCACGGGCTGTGCCGCGGACGCCATTCGCCATGCGTGGTGGCCTCGCTCATGAAATCCAAACGTCGTCCGGCTTCTGTTTCAAAGCAACCGGCATTCCAGAACTCTACGGCGGCGGAAACGGGGCTGAACCGCGGGAGGGATACGGAGTTTGTTTGCGCGCATAACCTACCGAACGGTAGGTAATTTATCAAATCCTGTCAAACTCCAAGTCGAAGCAAAATTTCAATGCGGCTGCTCTATCTTTCCCATCAGTCCGTGGTGCAGTTGGGAATGGCGGCGGCTGTAGGCGAAATAAATGACGAGACCGATGGCCAGCCAGACAATGAGGCGGGCCCAGGTGTCGGCGGGCAATCCCACCACCATCAAAAAAATGCAGGAAGCAACTCCCGCCGGCGCGACGAGCCAGAAAAACGGCGTGCGGAACGGGCGGATGATGTTGGGATCGGTGAAGCGCAGGACAAACACGCCGACGCACACAATGGCAAACGCCAGCAGCGTGCCGATGGACACCAGTTCACCCAGCAGCCCGATGGGAAACAATCCCGCGATGAACATGGCAATCACGCCGATCAAAAATTGCGCAATCCACGGCGTCCGGAACTTTGGATGGACGGCGCTAAAAAGCGCGGGGAGCAAACCGTCCTTTGACATCGTGTAAAAAATTCTCGCCTGACCCAGCAGCAGCACGAGAATGACCGAGGACAACCCGGCGATGGCGCCGATTTTTATGAAATATTCCAGCCACGACAGCGAGGAGCTCACGTTGCTGACGGCCGCGGCGATGGGCGCCGGAACGTTGAGTTGGGTATAATTAACAATGCCGGTGAGCACGAGCGATACGGCGATGTAAAGAATCGTGCAGATGCCCAGTGAGCCGAGCAAGCCGATGGGCATGTCGCGTTGCGGACTTTTGGCCTCCTGGGCGGCGGTCGAGACGGCGTCAAAGCCGATATAGGCGAAGAAAATCACCGCCGCGCCATGCACGACGCCGCGCCAGCCGAAATTGCCGTCCGCGTCCGTCGGCGGCACGAAGGGATGCCAGTTGGCCTTGTTGACATAAATCGCGCCGACAATGATGAACGTCAAAATCACCGTCAGCTTCAGCGCGACGATGGCGTTGTTGAAGTTGGCCGACTCCTTGATGCCGATGATGAGCAGAATGGTGATGACCGCGACGACGAGCATGGCCGGTATGTTGAGCACGGCGCCGGTGTACGTCCAACCGTGTGCGAACAGTTGCCAGACGTTCCACCAGTGCAAATGAGGCGCGGCGACGTGGTCGTAAGGCGCGGACGTGAACGCCGGCGGGATGGTGATGCCCAAATCCTTTAAAAATGAAACGACGTAACCCGACCAGCCGACGGCTACCGTCCCGGCGGCGAACAGATATTCCAGAATCAGGTTCCAGCCGATGACCCAGGCGACGAATTCGCCGAGCGTCGCGTAGCCGTAGGTGTAGGCTGAGCCGGCCAGCGGAATCATTGAGGCAAATTCCGCGTAACAAAGCCCGGCGAACGCGCACGCGAACCCGGACAGGATGAAGGAATAAACGATGCCCGGTCCGGCAAATTGCGCGGCGGCGTGGCCGGTGAGGACGAAAATTCCCGCGCCGATGATGGCGCCGATGCCGAGCGATGTGAGGTTGATGGGGCCGAGGACGCGTTTCAAGCGTTGGTCGGTGGTTGCCTCGGCCTGCAAGTCGGCAACCCGTTTTCGGCGAAATAAGCTCATGCGGAGGCGACAGCTTGTTTTGGGCCGTTTAATGACCGGCCCGCGGCGGCAAGTCAAGCAAATGCCTGGGCAAATGTCCTGTTGACTTTGCCCGCCGGTTTGATAAATTCCGTGTTCCTTTGTCCGGTTTTGAGATGAAAACATATTTGCCCAAAGTGAATGTGGACCAGCGGAAATGGCACGTAATTGACGCCGATGGCGCCGTGCTGGGCCGGCTGGCCGCACAGGTCGCCGACATTTTACGCGGCAAAAACACGCCCGTTTACACGCCGCACCTCGACGCCGGCGGCTTTGTCATTGTCATCAACGCCGAGAGGGTTCGCGTCACCGGCAAGAAGGAAACGGCCAAGGAATTCATGACGTATTCCGGCTGGAAAGGCGGCGAGAAATACGCTACCGTGGAGCAAATCCGCGCGCGGCATCCGGAAAAACTCATCCTGCACGCTGTGAAAGGCATGATTCCGAAGAACCGGCTCGGCAGCCGGTTGCTGACCAAATTGAAAGTGTTCAAAGGCCCGAAACATCCGCACGCTGCCCAAAAGCCCGAACTGCTCAAGGCGGCGGCCTGATTTGATTTATGGCTGAAACGAAAACCAACGAATTCCTGGGCACCGGCCGGCGCAAAACCGCCGTGGCCCGGGTCCGGCTGGTGTCCGGCAACGGCAAGGTCACGGTCAATGGACGCGCGTTTGACCACTATTTCGTGCTCGAAACCCAGCGGGCCCAGGCCGCCCAGCCGTTAACGGTTACCGGCACGGCCGAGAAGGTTGACGTGCGCGTGAATGTCGCTGGCGGCGGGCCCAACGGCCAGGCCGATGCGGTGCGGCACGGCATAGCGCGCGCCCTGCTGCAATTTGACGCAAATCTGCGCCCAACCTTAAAGGCCGAGGGCCTGCTCACGCGCGATTCGCGCATGAAGGAGCGTAAGAAGTACGGCCAGCCGGGCGCGCGCAAACGGTTCCAATACTCGAAGCGTTAATCGCGCTGGAAATTTCCGGGCCCCGCTGGCAAAGCCGGCGGGGCTTTTTTATTGCCATGAAAACATACGAAACATACGAGATACATGAGGCGACGTTGCTGATTACGGACGATCCGGCGCGGTTGAACCGGGAACTGATCCATCGGTTTCTCAGCGAGCGCAGTTATTGGGCACAAGGCGTGCCGCCGGAGACGGTAAACCGCTCCCTGGACCATTCGCTGTGTTTTGGTGTTTATCAAGCGGGGCAACAGGTTGGTTTTGCGCGGGTCGTGACTGATTTTGCGACGTTCGCCTGGCTGGCGGATGTCTTCGTTGTCGAAGACAAACGAGGACAAGGTATCGGTAAAAAGCTTGTGGCCGCGGTGCGCGCGCATCCCCGGTTGCAGGGCCTGCGGCGGTTCATGCTCGGGACCAGGGATGCGTTCGGACTTTATGCCCGGTTCGGTTTCAAGCCGCTGGCGCATCCCGAACGATTTATGGAAATCCGTTCGGAAAACAGTTACCAATGTGGGTGTTGAAATGGCCCCTGAATCCAAAATGAAAACGAAAAAAGTCGCTGTTATCGGCGCCTCCGGTTATTCCGGCGAGGAACTCGTCCGGTTGTTGTTGCATCATCCGCACGTCGAACTGGTGGCGGTGACCTCGCGCCAAAACGCCGGGCAGACGCTGTCGCAGGTTTTCCCGAAATTCGCCAGCCATCCGAAATCGAAGTCACTCCGGTTCAGCGAGCCGAAGGCCGAATTACTCGCGAAGCAGGCCGATGTCGTTTTTCTCGCGCTGCCGCACGGGGTCGCCGCCGTGTACGCCGTGCCTCTGCTTGAGGCTGGTTGCGCCGTCATCGATTTAAGCGCCGATTTCCGGCTTAAAAGTGCGGAAAGGTACCGGGAATTTTATGCCCACGACCATCCCGCGCCGGAATTGTTGAAAAGAGCGGTTTACGGCCTGCCGGAAATTTACCGAGCCGAAATCAAAGAATCATCGCTGATCGCGTCGCCGGGCTGTTATCCGACCAGCATTTTACTGCCGGTGATGCCGTTGTTGAAAGCCGGTCTGATCAAGCCGACCGGCATCATTGCCGATTGCCTGAGCGGTGTGAGCGGCGCCGGCCGAAAGACAGAGGCCGATTACCTCTTCTGTGAATGTAATGAGAGCGTCCGGCCTTACAGCGTGCCGAAACACAGGCATTTGTCGGAAATCGAGGAACAACTTTCGCTGGCGGCCAAAACGCAGGTTGCCATCCAATTCACACCCCATTTGATTCCCGTGAACCGCGGCATTTTGACCACGCTCTATCTCTCGCCGGAGAAACATTTTTCCACCGAAACGGAGCTGAAAACGCGGAATGAAAAAATTTCGGCCTGTTACGCGCGGGCCTATGGCCAAGAGCCGTTCGTGCGGTTGCTGGAAGGCAAGGCCTTGCCCGACACGAAAAACGTTAACGGGACAAACGTCATTGAAATCGCCTGGCGGCTCGATCCGCGCACGGGCCGGCTCATCGTGATGAGCGCCGAGGACAACCTGGTCAAGGGCGCCAGCGGCCAGGCAGTGCAAAGCCTGAATATTTTAAGCGGCTGGCCGGAAACGGCGGGGCTCCTTTGAAGGGTAAGATGTCCAAAGCTGTATCACCCACCGCCATATGGAACGCGGCCGATTATGCCGCCAATTCCGTCGTGCAACAGGCCTGGGCGCGCGAGTTGATTGCCCGGCTCAAACTGTGCGGCGACGAGCGCATCCTCGATGTCGGCTGCGGCGACGGCAAGGTGACCGCGGAAATCGCGCAGGCGGTTCCGCGCGGCGCGGTCATCGGTATTGATGCTTCGCCGCAAATGATTCAATTTGCGCAGAAAACCTTTCCGCCTTCTGCCGTTTCCAATCTGAAATTTGAGATCTCCGACGCGCGAAAAATCGGGATGTTGGTTGAATTTCCGCAGCCCGGTGGAGTTCGAGCTTCAGTTCGTTCCTCCGGCGCGCCAGAGCGTGGACTCCAACGGACCAGCGCGGTTCCGTTTGACATCGTTTTCTCCAGCGCGGCCTTGCATTGGGTGGACGATCACGAGGCGATCTTGCGCGGCGCCGCGTCCGTGCTCAAGCCGGGCGGGCGGCTCATCATTTCGTGCGGTGGCAAAGGCAATGCGCAGGATGTTTTCGTCGCGTTGCGACCGGAAATGCGAACGAGGCGTTGGCGCCGGTTTTTCCGCCGGATGCCCAAGCCGTATTTTCTTTACAGTCCGGCGAATTATGAAAAATGGCTGCCTCGTTCCGGCTTTAAGGCGTTGCAGGTCGGGCTGGTACCGAAGGACGCGACCTACGCCGGGCACCAGGGGTTCGCCGCCTGGTTGCGCACCACCTGGCTGCCCTATGTCCAGCGCCTACCCGAACATTTGCGCGAGGAATTCATCGCCGCGGTCGCGAATCGCTACGTTACCCGGCATCCGCCGGACACAGCAGGCCGGATTCATGTCCGCATGGTGCGGCTGGAAATTGAAGCGGTGCGGGACGGGATCTGCCCGATACGCCAATAACATCGCATGAAAATTCCCTATTTTGAAGTCGCTGCCTTCACCGGGAAACCATTCGGTGGAAATCCAGCCGGGGTTTGCGCTTTGCCCCGGTGGTTGAGCGACGCCACGCTCCAGAATATCGCCGCGGAAAACAACCTGGCCGAAACCGCGTTCTTTGTGGGCGCCGGTGCCGACTACGAGTTGCGCTGGTTCACCCCGGAAATGGAAATTGATCTTTGCGGACACGCCACTCTGGCTTCGGCCTTCATCTTGTTTTCCCAACCGGGATTTCGCAATAACCCGGTCCGGTTCCATTCGCGTGCCAGCGGAATCCTGACCGTCGCCCGGGAAGATGAAATCCTGACACTCGATTTTCCCGGTTGGCCCGCCACGCCCTGCCCGGCGCCGGACGCGCTGGTCCGCGGACTGGGCCGGCAACCGGTGGCCGTACTGCGGGCGCGCGATTATCTCGCTGTCTTCGCCTCGGAAACCGAGGTGCGCTCGCTACAACCCGATTTCTCCCGGTTGAAAACCCTGGATGCGTTTGGCGTTATCGCCACGGCTCCTGGCGGCGACTGTGACTTTGTCTCGCGATTTTTTGCACCCAAGGCCGGAGTGCCGGAAGATCCGGTGACCGGCTCCTCGCATTGCACACTCGTCCCTTACTGGTCGCAGCGGCTGCACCGCATGAGATTGTTCGCCCGGCAGGTGTCCAAACGCGGCGGTGAGTTGTTTTGTCGGCAGGCGGATGACCGGGTTTTGATCGGCGGCAAAGCCGTGCTTTACCTGCGCGGCGAAATCAAATTAATAGATGACGGACAGCAGGAGGGAACATGACATCGAGATTCAACGAAATACCGGGTTCGATCGTTGCGCCAAAAGGTTTTCTGGCCGGCGGTGTCTTTTGCGACATCAAACGTCTGGGCACCGGCAAAGGGTCGGACAAAGGCCAAAAGCGCGATCTGGCGTTGATTGTTTCCGAGGCGCCGGCGGCCGTCGCCGGCATGTTCACCACCAATCAGGTTTGCGCCGCACCCGTCAAAGTTTGCATCGAGCGCGTGAAAAAAGGCATTGCCCAGGCAGTGGTGGTGAATTCCGGCAACGCCAATGCCTGCACCGGCCGGCAGGGTTTGCGTGATGCGCGGGAGATGGCCAGCGTCGCCGCCGCCGCCTTGGCTGCGAACATGAATTCGCGGATTCCGCGTTCTCATCCCGCTCAGCGGGACGGCCGCCCGGTAGCAGCGCAACACATCTTCGTCGGTTCCACCGGACGTATCGGCGTGACCCTGCCGATGGAGAATGTGAAAAGAGGCATTGGGGAGGCAGCCAAACGTCTGGGAGATTCAAAAGTGCACGCGGATCAGGCGGCCGAGGCCATTATGACCAGTGACACGCGGCCCAAGCAAATCGCGGTTGAATTCAAACTCGGCGGCAAAGCCGTCCGCATCGGCGGCATTTGCAAAGGCGCGGGCATGATTCAGCCGGGGATGTCGGCGACGGGGACGCGTCCGGCGGCGTTGCACGCCACGATGCTGTGCTTTATCACGACCGACGCGGCAATTCACGCAAAAGCGCTGCAAGTTGCGCTGCAAGAAGCCGTGGCACAAAGTTTCAATCGCATCACGGTGGACGGCGACATGAGCACGAACGATACGGTGCTGGTGCTGGCAAACGGTCTGGCCGGAAACCTTCCACTTGTAGCCGCGAACGTGAATTCGCGGGAACCCGCGTCCTTACCGGCGCGGCTGCGCAACTTCAAAATCTTCCAGTCCGCGTTGAATCACGTCTGCCTGGAACTGGCCAAAATGATTGTGCGTGACGGCGAAGGCGTTCATCGGGTTGTGACCGTGCGCGTGAACGGCGCCGGGTCCTTGGCCGATGCCGATGCGGCTGCGCGGGCGGTGGCGAACAGTCCGCTGGTGAAGACCAGTTGGCACGGCGGCGACCCGAACTGGGGGCGCATTATTGATGCGCTGGGCTACTCATCCGCGAGGGTTGTCGAAGAAAAGGTGGATATCGGCTACAGCACTCCAGGCAGCCGAAAGATTTTATGGAGCCTCAAACGCGGCCAGCCGACGCAGGTTCCGTTCTCACGACTTTGCGCCGCCGTGAGGCCGAAGGAATTTGATTTGCACGTCAATCTGCATCTGGGCAAGGCTGGCGCAATGATTTACGCCGCGGATTTAACGGAGGCTTACGTGGATTTCAACAAAGGCGATGTGAGTGATCCGAATTCACTGGGCGGCTGAACCGGAAGACCTCTATGGGGCGGGAGCGCCCGGTTGTACAGAGTTGACGGTCCCGGCTGCTTCGTCCAATTCGGTTGGCGGGAAGATTTTCCAGATGGGGTCACCGTTCTGCTTGGCCTGTGCCTTTTGCGCCGCAATCATGACCATTTGCTCTTCCGGCGAAAGCTGGGATTGAGCCTGCCCGGCGGTCGAGCCGCCGGAACCCGTGTTGCCGAAATTATTTTGACCGGCAGTCCCGCCATTATTACCGAAACTGCGATTCTGCCCGGGATTGTTGCCGAAGCGTGCCAGATTTCCACCACCCGAACCGCCAAAACCGCCGGCCCCTCCCCGGGCGGCAAATCCCCCATTCATGACGGGGGTGGGATTCATGACGACCGGTGTGGGGGTGGTGATGGGGGCCGCCTTGACCAGCGGGATTTCCTGCGCTACACCGTGGTTATTGAAGGTTACCACGCCCTTTTTTTCGTCAATGTGGGTTACTTCAATATCATCCTGCCGCTGGCCTTCGCTGAGAATATAGGATTTTTGCGTTGCTGGCGAGGGCGGGCGTGGGGGGACATCCACGTAAAAAAGCACCTGACGAGTGCCAAAGATGGTCATAATGCCATCCGGCGTGATTTTCGATGGAGGTTCAGGAGGCGCCATATTTTCAGGTTGCGGCGGGTTCAGCCCGAAAATATTGCGTGTGGCAATCGGCGCATACGGATTATCTGCGCCTAGGCCGGTGTTCAATACCAGTCCGCTCGCCAGGCAAATCGCAATTTTCGCAAAATGCTTCATGCTCCCAATGTTACTTTCCTCCAACTAACACCAATTTCAAGGGAAAGTTGCACGGGAAGTTAGACGTCAGCAACTTGCGCGCCGATAACGCGTGAGCCACGGCTTAATACGCTGCCTGGGCGCCCTTGATTTGGCGCCTTTTCATCCACGGCATCAGACCGCGCAATCGCTCGCCGACCTTCTCGATGGAGTGCTTTTCCCCTTTTTTTAGCAGCGTGTTGTATTTCTTGTAGCCGCCCTTGTATTCGGCAATCCAGCCTTTGGCGAATTTGCCGGTCTGGATGTCCTGCAATGCGGCTTTCATCCGCTTTTTCACGCCGGCGTCAATGATTTTCGGGCCGACGCTCACGTCCCCCCACTTGGCGGTTTCGGAAACCGAGAAGCGCATGCCGCTGATGCCCGCTTCGTTCATCAAATCCGCGATAAGCTTCAACTCGTGCAGACACTCGAAATACGCCATCTCCGGCTGGTAGCCGGCTTCAACGAGCGTCTCGTAGCCGGCTTGCACCAACGCGCTCAAGCCGCCGCACAACACCGTCTGTTCGCCGAACAAATCCGTCTCGGTCTCTTCCTTGAACGACGTCTCCAGCACGCCGGCGCGCGTCGCGCCGATGCCCTTGGCCCAGGCGAGCGCAATCTCCTTCGCGTCCTTGCCGGGGTCCTGATAAACGGCGATGAGGCTCGGCACGCCCTTGCCTTCCGTATATTGCCGGCGGACGATATGGCCGGGGCCTTTCGGCGCGACCATGATGACGTTCACGTTCTTCGGCGGCACGATGGTCTTGAAATGAATCGCAAAGCCGTGCGAGAACAGCAGCGTCTTGCCGGCGCTCAAATTCGGCGCGATGTCCTTCTCGTAGGCGGCCGGTTGCTTGGTGTCCGGCAGCGCGACCATGACGACGTCGGCGCGGCGGACCGCTTCGGCGGTGCTGACGACTTCAAATCCCTTTTCCTGCGCGACGGGAATGGATTTGCTGCCTGCGTAAAGGCCGATGATGACGCGGCAGCCGCTGTCCTTGAGGTTGAGCGCGTGGGCATGGCCTTGCGAGCCGAAACCGAGCACCGCCAGCGTTTTGTTTTGCAGTACGCCGAGGTCGGCGTCGTTGTCCGTATAAACTTTTGCAGCTTTTGCCATAAATCAGTTGAGAGGAAAATTCCTCGTAATCTTGCTCTTGATCTTAATCGTTACTTTCGCGGCAACGCCACCTTGCCGGTGCGGGTGATTTCCGTCACACCAAACGCATCCATCAGGCTGATGAATTTTTCCACCTTGCTTTCCGCGCCGGTGATTTCGATGGTGAGCGACTTGGGTTGCACATCCACGATTTTGGCGCGGAAAATGTCCGTAATCTGCATCACCTCGGCGCGAGATTTGGAATCCACCGCCACCTTCACCAATACCAGTTCGCGATCCACGTACTCGCCTTCGTGGAAATCCTGCACTTTGATGACATTCGGCAGCTTGTTCAGCTGCTTGACGATCTGTTCCAGCGTGGCCTCGTCGCCGTGGGTGACGATGGTCATGCGCGAGAGTTTGGGATCGTGGGTCGGGCCGACGTTGAGCGTGTCAATATTGTAGCCGCGGCCGCTGAACAGGCCGGCCACGCGCGTGAGGACGCCGAATTTGTTCTCCACCAGAATTGAAATGGTATGTCGCATAGAACCGTTTGGAAACGGGTTGACAGGCTAACAACCGTGACGTTGCCGGTCAATTTGCAAATTCAGGCGGCCTGGCCCTTGTGTCCCAGAATAATCAAGGTGCGGACGGGGATGCGGAATTCGCCATTTTCCGATCGGATGCCCAATCCGGCCAGATGTTCACGGGGTGCCGCGGCCAGCAACGCCCGGATTTTTGACTGCGCTTCCGGCGGAGTGCTGCCGATTTCGCACCAGCGCCGGATGGTCAGGCCGCCGGGCAGTTCGGTCTGCTTGGACTCCAACGCTTCAACACGGAGGCCGTTCGTCTCGAAAAACTCCCGCCAGCGAACGGCAGAGTAACTCCGGACGTGGGACGGATCATGCAGGACTTCAATTTGATGGTTCAAGTCGTCGAACGCCGGATTTTCATCGCCTTCCAAATCAATCACCCCCACAACCCCGCCGGGTTTTGTCAGACGCGTCATTTCCCGGATGGCTTTGGTGACATCGGGAAAATGATGCGGGGCCAGGCGCGAAACGACGGCATCAAAGGAGTTGGCTGGAAGCGGCACCGACTCGGCGTAGGCGTGAATTGTTTCCACTTTGACACCGCGTTCTTTTGCCAGCCGTTCGAACTGCCGCAACATGTTGGGCGCGGCGTCCACCCCGACAATGCGCGCGGCTTTACCGGCAAACGACAAAGCAAGATGGCCAGGACCACAGGCAACGTCGCAAACCGAATCCAATTGTTTCGATGCGAGCAGTTCATGCAAACGCCGGATGGTGGGGCTGTTAGCGTGGACTTCGCTAGCGGCGTATTGGCTGGCAATAGCGTTAAAGTGTTCGGGCGCGGACGGCGTCATGACCATGGTTCTGCAAACCGGCAAACCTGCCTCACCATTCTCTCTTTACAAAATAATGGACTGTGCCGCTTTCCGCCACCCTCGGCCGATGTTCATTATTTCTGCACCGGCCGACCAACAACCTGTCCATGCATGGCTTGCTTGAAAAATTCCCCCGAGCTGGTGAGCTCAAAATTCCAATTTTCCAACAAGGTCGGCCCCCACTCCGGATCGTAGCACCAAGCCACCCAACTGATGCCCTTGCCCTCAAGATAATTGACAATCTGTGGTCCGTAATCGTCGTCCTTGAGCACCGTTCCCTTGGGCACGGAGAATCCGATCTCGGTCGCAATAATCGGATATTTGTCGGCGGCGAATCCGAAATCTTCTTCCCACTTCGGCGGCCACGGCTGCGACCGCTTGTTCGGATAAGGATGCGTCACGTAGCCGATGCCTTCCGCGTTAATCTGTTCCAGGTTGAGGGGCGTCAGGTCGTACGCCCAATCGAATCCGGCCACGAGCGGGATGGTGTTGGTGTCAAACGCGCGAATCACGCCGATCATTTCCTCATTCAGCTTCTTCCAATCGCTCCAGGACACGCTGCCGAGTTGCCCCCGATAAGTCGTCGGTTCGTTGAACAATTCGTAAAAGGCGATGGTCGCGGTACCGCCATGGTAATGCCGGGCGATCGTGTGCCAGAAGGCGAACGTCTCTTTTTGCGTGGTGTCGTACATTGGGTCCTGGAACATTTCCATTTTCAAATTGCCGATGGAATGCCAGTCAATATCCACGTAAACACCCAGTTCGTTACACCAGGTCACCGCCTGGTCGAGCAGTTTGAGATATTCCCGGGGTGTGCGCTGCCGCCAGGCAATGGGATGGACCGGAATGCGGACGAGCGTCGCGCCCATGTCCTTTACCTCCTCAAACAGGTGTTTGTTCCAATGCCCCTCGTGCTCAATCTTGTCGGGGTCGGCGATGGACACGCCGCGGAACAACACGGTCTTGCCTTCCGCGTCCACGAACTTGTTTCCCTGCACCTGGATCCGGGGAAGTGGCGCCAACGGCGAGCTGTCGAAGGGCCGGCCATACGGGCGGTCATGCCACCATTGATGATAGCTGTTAGCCTGGGTCGTTTCCTGGGCATGGACGCTCTGGAACCAGAACAAAGTAACACAAATGCCGGTGAGAAATGGAAGTGAGATTTTCATTTTGATTGCCAGGGGTATTTAACCCGTGAGGAAACATGCTTGGCAAGCCGCGAGACACCCGCCTCCGACATTTATGCGCCCATGCCTTCTTCAAACGAAAGGGCGGCGATGGGAAAACAAAGCTGATCACGCACGGACTGGATTCCGTTCGCACTCGTCGCATCGAGGTCGCGGTAAGCGCTCTCGGCTTCGACCACCAGCGGTGCGGTCTTCGTCTTCATCACCCGGCAATACCGCTGCGGATAGCCCACGTGAATGAGCAACTCGACGTAGCGGGTCAGATTCAGGTCGCCGGTCGGGAGGTTCACGAATTGCATCGCGCGTTTTTGCCAGGCCGGTTCCATCATCCGCAATGGCAGGCCAGGCCGGAGGGTAAAATTCTTCACGTGGCAGGCATAAATCCGCGCGCCGACCTTTTGGAAACGCGCCTCCCAGCTTTCACCTTCCCAGCAGTGCGACGGATCGGCGTTTACGGCCAGGCATGGGTCGCCGTCGCAACTGTCCACCAGCAGGTTAAAATCGCCCGCGCACATTGCCGCAGTGCCGGGATGGATTTCGTGACAGAGAAAAATGCCAAGCTTGCGGGCGTGCTGGCGGAGCCTCGCGGTTTTTTTGACAAACCGTTCCCGGCCCTCAGCCAGCAAATCGTAATCGCCACCCTTCCAAAACCCCCACGGATAGCCGGTCGCCAGCTCCCAGCCAAATGCAATGCCCCAGAACATCGGCACAATTTTTACGCCCAGTTCCGCGCACAAATCGAGCAGGCGCAGCAGGTAATCCTCGGCCCATTTTTCAATTTCGGCAGGTGATTTCTTCGCAATGTCGGCGGGCATAAACGGTCGAATCGTCGGACTGCCGGTCCATGCCGTCGTGTGCACCCAAAACGGGCAATGCGCCGAAATGCCGTCCAGTGTCAGTTTCGCCCTGACCAAGGCATTCTTGATTTCCTTCGCGCTTTTGAATCCGCCATTTCCTTTCTGCAGCATGAAGTTGGACGGTTGCGCGCCGCTCGCGCCGGCCTTTTTGGCAAAGTCCAGAAATTGCGCGAGCGATTTCGCGCCGTGTTGCGCGCCTTCGATGCTGGAATGATAAATCGGGTCGGCCATATATCAGAAAAACGGGTTGTGTTCCTTCTCCTCCGCCACCGTCGTCAAAGGGCCGTGGCCGGGACAAAGCAAGGTTGCCGGCGGCAGCGATAAAATTTGTTCGCGCACCTTTTGTCGGGCCAGTTCCCAGGCCCCGTTGCCGTTGCCCATTGAGCCGGCAAAGATGGTGTCGCCCACTACCGCGACGTGCGGCGCGTCCTCCTGCCAGTTCCCGACGATGTACGTCACGCCATCGTTGGCATGGCCGGGCGTTTCACGGTGTGTGATGCGCAGGCCGCCGAGGTGGATGATTTCATTCGGTTTGTTCCGTTGATCCACCGGCGCGTTCTTCGAGCCGGTATGCAATCGTGCCTTCGGCCAGGCCGCGCGAAGTTTTGGCAACGCCTCGACATGGTCCCAATGCGAATGCGTGATGAAAATGTGCCGGAGCTGGAGCTGGTTTTCGGCGATGCAATCCAGAACCGGTCTGGCGTCAAATCCGGTGTCGAACAACGCCGCCTCCCGCGTGACCTCATCCCAGATCAGAATGCAATTGACCGTCATGCCCCCACCCGCAGTGGTGAACGCGCGAAGCTCGTGCCAGACGCTCAAATCCTTTTCTACGGGGAGCCAGCCTTGGGCGATGCCTTCGAGTTTGGCGGGATGCAATCCGACCAGTCGGGCCAGGGCGGCCAGGTTTGGCTGTTTGCCGGTTCGCCCGCTCTCCTCCAGCGCCGCCAGTTCCGACTCGGAAATATCGGCGGCCTTCGCGGCCGCCGCCGCCGAAACCTGGCTCATGTCGCGCGCTTTGCGGATGATGTCGCCCAGATGGTCTTCGAGATTCACGGCCTGACGTTGCCGCGTTTTGGCATCCCTCGCAAGCTTCGGATTGCATTGCTCCCGGCGATAGCGCAATTTCAATCCGTGAAATGCGCCGAACACCAGGCCGAAGCGATTGGCATTTGCGCCTATTGTGGCCGGGCGTTGTGCGCCGGCTGCGCCAAACCTTCCGGAACGCCGCGCCTGGTTTGCTCCAGTGAGTGCGCGGCGGCGCTTTCCCGAAGCGACCAGGCGGTGCAATTGCTGCTCCAGAAAAGCGTGCAGAACGCGCAGGCCAGCGCCTTTTATTGTTATCTTTGCGGCGGATTGTCGCTGGGCGCGGCTGTCGCCGCTCATTATCTCTTACCCCTGCCGTTTCTGGTCTATTTCGCCGCGGCCAGCGGCGTCGTTTTTATCCTTTCGGGAATCTGGTACAGCCGGACCGCAAAAAAACAAACGCCCGGAATCTGATGTCCTCAAGCTACCACCAACTGCTCGACGCCACGATTCAACATCTCGAGGATTTGAAAGCGCGCGGCGTCCGCCATGTGCCGGTGGCGCCGGAAACCTTGCGCGCCCTGGCGCAACCAGTAAAATCTCAAATCTCCAATTTGAAAGCTGAGGTTCTCAAGACTGTCGCATTCGGGCCGGCCACAAAACCGGCAGCTAAATCGGAAATCGGGAATCGGGAATCGGAAATTTCCGCGCCCGCCGCCGAACAGGAAACGCTGCTCACGTTGCCGGGCGAAACGGTTTCCAGTCAGGCGCCGCCGTTGGATCCGCAGGCGAAAGCTGCTGCGTTTGCCGCCTTGCGTGAACGCGCACTGGCCTGCGTGAAATGTCCGCACCTGGCGTCCTCGCGCAAGACCGTCGTGTTCGGCGTCGGGAGTATTGACGCGCAGCTTATGTTCGTGGGTGAAGCGCCGGGCGCGGACGAAGACGAACAGGGCGAGCCGTTTGTCGGCAAGGCCGGCCAGTTGCTCACCAAAATCATCCAAGCCATGGGGCTCCAGCGGGCCGATGTTTATATCGGCAACATTTTGAAGTGTCGGCCCGACACGCCCGGTCAATCCGCCGGCAATCGCAAGCCGACGACCGACGAGATGGCCACCTGCATCCCGTATCTGCACGAGCAGATTGATCTGATCCGGCCCAAAGTGCTCGTTGCCCTCGGCGCGACGGCGGTGGAAGGATTGCTGGGCAAAACGATTGGGATTACCAAACTGCGCGGGACTTGGAAGACCTATCGCGGCATCCCGCTCATGCCGACGTATCATCCGGCGTATCTGCTGCGCAACCAGGCCATGAGCGAGAAACGCAAGATCTGGGAAGACATGCTGGCGGTGATGGAAAAACTCGGCATGTCCATCAGCGAAAAACAGCGGAATTTTTTCCTAAGAGGTTAATCCGCGAATTTCGCGAATGGGTGCAAATTTCATTTCCAATTCGCGTCCATTCGCGTAATTAGCGGACTCATTTTTAACGCCCAATGCTCAAGATGATTTTCCAGCCGCTCCTGACGTGGTACCTCGCCGCGCTCAAGACCGCCGGCTACCCGGTCATCGTGCTGCTGATGACGATGGAGAGTTCCGTCCTGCCGATTCCTGCCGAGGCCATCATGCCGCCGGCGGCGTATCTGGCCTGGTTTGAAGGATTGAAAATTTTCGACGCGCATTTCATCGGCTGGCCGGCGGAAATCGGTCTGGTCGCCGCGGGTGTGCTCGGTTCATGGCTCGGCGCCACCATCATGTATTGGCTGTCACGGCTGGCGGGCCGGCCGCTGCTGATGCGTTACGGCCGGTATATCCTGATGCCGCCGGAAAAGATCGAGAAAAGCGAGCGCTGGATGTCGCATTACGGTCCGATGGGTGTCTTCGTCGCGCGGTTGTTGCCGGGGGCGCGGCAACTCGTCGGCATTCCTGCCGGCGTGGCGCGGATGGATTACCTGAAATATTCCATTTACACGGTGCTGGGCGCGGCGACCTGGTGTTCGGTGCTTTGCTACGTCGGCGTCAAGGCGGGTCAGGACGAGCAGCTCATGCGCGGCGAGATGCGACATGTGGCGCTCTGGCTCGGCGGTGCGGCGCTCATCCTCGGCGGACTTTACTACTTCTTCGTCCACCGGCACCTGACTGGAAAGGCAGAAGGCGGAAGGCAGAAGGCGGAGTAACGTCCTGCCCGCCGTCTCCCGACTCCTTTAGTCAAAGGTGGTGCCGAACCATTTCTGGTAGAGCGGTCCGACCACCGGCATGGGCTTCATCTGGCCGTTGATCGCCGCGACCAGTCCCAGAATCCAAAGCACCAGCATCGAGGCCCACAAGGCCAAAATGCATAGCCAGCCCAGGATGGGAATAAAGACGAGAATGATCTGGCAAAACGCAACCGCAATGGTGGTGAGGAAATAGCCAAGTACCTGGCGGAGATGAAACGCGCCGAGCTTCGTCTTTTTATTCATGTGAATGATGATGGCCACAATGAAGCCGATCAGGGTGAGGTAGGCGATGATCGCAACCGTTTTGTCTTCAACCCCGGTGGCCGACGACGCAGAGGTTGCCGGTGGCGGTTGGGCTGCGGACGGATTCAGGTTATCAGACATGGGTATCCTTTCGTTGGGTTCGGCCGCTCAATACGCCGATTTGATTCGGCGCGCAAGCAAGAATTTTCGCTTTGCGCCTTGGGGACTTTGCGTTGAGATTTTGTCATGCCAGTCACGGAAGCCATCCGCAAGAAAGTGGGCACCCTGCCGCACAAGCCGGGCATCTATTTGATGAAGGACCGGTTGGGCACCGTCATTTACGTGGGCAAGGCGCGCGACCTGCGCAAGCGCGTCAGCCAGTATTTCCACCCGTCACGGCGCATGGGCTGGGACCTGAAGTTCAACGCGCTGGTCGAGGCGATATGCGATTTCGATTTCCACGTTGTCCGCAGCGATCCGGAGGCGTATCTGCTCGAAGGCAAGCTCATCAAGGAATTTCACCCGCGCTACAACGTCAGTTTTCGCGACGACAAACGGTTCCTGATGCTCAAGGTGAATCTGAATGACCCGATTCCGAACTTTACCCTCACCCGCTTCCGCAAGGACGACGGGGCGCGGTACTTCGGGCCGTTCTCGAATTCGGGCGCTTTGCGTAATACGCTGGCCCTGGTGCGGCGGCAATTCAATCTTCGAGGTTGCCGCGCCTTCACGCCGGGCGAGGCCGATTACAAGCATTGCCTCTATGCGCATTTGAAATACTGCACCGCGCCGTGCATCGGCAATGTCACGCGGGAACAGTATCTGGAACAGGTGAACGCTGCCTGCGATTTCCTCGAAGGGCAATGCGTGGAAATGCGGGAGCAGCTCGAGATCGAGATGAAGAAAGCCGCGCTGGCCCAGGATTATGAAAAGGCCGCCAGCCTGCGCGACCTCATCGGCGACCTGAAAGAAACGACCAGGAAAGAGCGGAAGTTCGAGCGGGTACCGTACACGCTGCCACTTTCCATTGATCCAGACAACGACCTGGCGGAACTGGCAAAGGTGCTGGGCCTGCCCCGGCCGCCACGCCGGATTGAAGGTTTTGATATCTCGAACATCAGCGGCACGTTTGCGGTGGCATCGCTCGTGAGTTTCAAAAACGGCCGGCCCGATCGCGCGAATTATCGCCGGTTCAAAATCAAGACCGTTGCAGGCCAGGACGATTTTGCCGGCATGGCGGAGGTGGTGAAGCGAAGGTATTCGCGGTTGCTCAAGGAGGGCACCGCTTCGTCAGTGCCCAAACTTTCAGGGCAGCGACGAAGCGCTGCCTTCCAGACAAACTTGCCCGATCTCATCCTGATAGACGGCGGCAAGGGACAACTGAACGCGGCTTGCGACGAATTGAAGAAACTGGGCCTTGAAAAAATTCCGGTCATCGGCTTGGCGAAGGAATTTGAGGAAATCTACCGGCTGGGTGAAAGCAAACCGCTGCGGCTCGGTTTGGATCATCCGGCCGTCAAGCTGCTCCAGCGGATTCGCGATGAATGCCACCGCGTGGCAAATTCTTACAATGCCCAGCTGCGCATCAAACGAATTTCCGAGAGTGTGCTGGACGAATTCCCCGGCATCGGCGAGGCGCGCAAGGCCGCGCTGCTGAGGAAATTTGGTTCGGTGCAACGCCTGAAAACGGCGACCTTGGAACAAATCGCCGCCGTGCCCGGTTTTGGCGGCAAGGCCGCGGAGGAATTAAAAGAATTTTTGGCGGCGCGCTCATCCCTGACCGGCTGACAAATCTGCCGGTTCCGCCCTTTTTCGCGCGGCGGTGGCGAAGCCCCAGCCCCAGCCGATCAGGATGCCAAACGGGGCGAACATCCATAGGAAAGCCACGGCTCTGGTGCCTTCGGAAAAGTCGCAATGCGGCAGAATAAGAAGACCGGCTATGACCAAGAGTAGCACCGGGACAAAGATGGCGTCCCGGACCCGATTTGTGCGGAGGCGGGGAAAGGTTCCAAATCCAAGCCTTATGCCCCAGGCGAGTACGGAAAATACAACGGCGGCGACCAGAATGGACGTTTGTTGCCCGACCGTCATGGCTGAGAAAACTCCATCCTTGAAGAAAAAGGCCTGGACGCCTGTCACCAAGGGAATTAAAACCGTCCCTGACAGGAAAATGATTTCCACAAACGCGGTTTGCCGCCGGCTTCCCCCGGCCGGTTCAACTTTCCCGAATTCATTCCGGAGGGCTGCCATCGGTCCGATTTCTTGGATGGCAAAGTTGAAAGCGGTTTGTTCTGCGTGCCCCGCTTGGATCAGCCGCTCGATTTCGTCACGCAAGTGACTTTCCAATTCGTCCAGCGGCACCGGTGCCTGGATTCCGGCAACGAGCATTTGCCGCCGCCATTCGGCGATGGATTGTTCAAGGTCGAACATGTTTGGTGGCTAGGCTTTGCGCCTTTTGAGACCGAAGACCGCCGTGCCGACGCCAAAAAGGACGATGGGAATTCCCCAGCTAAAGCCGACGACGGCGTTATGCATCATGCCTTGCTCTTTGTAAAGATGAGCGGCAGGCATAATCAACGCCATCCCTAACAGCACGCCCAAAATTCCGGCGAGAATTATCAAGGTCCTTTTCATAAATGTCCTTTCTGCTTTTTCAAATTCTTGTTTGAGTGCGTTTGCCTGACCGATCTGTTGAACCGCCGCCGCAAAAGCCTGGGGCGTGTTCAAACCCGATTTCACCTGTCGCTCGATTTCCTCACGCACATGAAATTCCAATTCGTCGAGCGGCACGGGCGTTTTGATGCCGGCGGCGAGCATCTGCATCCGCCAACCGGCGATGGCTGCTTCCAGGTCAAACATAGCGTTCCTTTTGGCTCTCAACCCTCAACTCTCAACTTTCAACGGGTCCTAAACATATTGCCCCTTTTGCAGGCCGGCCAAAACCGACTGCACCAGCGACCATTGTTCATGGTGTTGGCTCATGGCCAGCTTGCCGTCTTTTTTGAGCGAATAATATTTCCGTTTCCGGCCGGTCTCGCTTTCGCCCCAGCGTGACTTGATCAGCCCGCGGGTTTCCATCCGGTGCAAGACTGGGTAGAGCATCCCGTCGGTCCACTGTAATTTGCCACCGGAGCGGGCCTTGACCTCCTGAATGATGGCGTAACCGTAACCCTCGCCCCGGGCGAGCAACGATAGAATCATCGGTTCCGCCGACGCGGCAACGAGTTCTTTACGAATCATGGAAACATGATACATAGAGTCTATATGTATGTCCAGCGGAAAATCAAGCTGAAAGAAATTCGTGCCAATTCACGGGATTCGTGTCTGAATGAAGGCATGAATGCTCAAGTAGCCGTGCTGTGTGACGCCGCGACGCAGGATAGCAACAGCAAACTCAATATTTTGGGCGTCTTCGACACGATTTACGCGCCTCAGTTGCCGGCGATCCAGCCGCAATGTGCCGTGGCCTTGCGTGTCACCTTCGCCACCGGCGATGAAGGTCAGCATAAAT
Source organism: Candidatus Sulfopaludibacter sp. (assembly GCA_035508155.1). Lineage (GTDB taxonomy): Bacteria > Verrucomicrobiota > Verrucomicrobiia > Limisphaerales > UBA11358 > UBA11358. The sequence goes on from DATJNM010000017.1 coordinate 31,443, forward strand.
TCACGCTCAATTTCATCAATGCCGATGGCCACCCCATCGTGCCGGCCATGGAAATCCCGATAACCATCATATTGCCCGCCGATGCGCACTTTCTGTCCCTCAATTTCGTCGTGAGCATCCAGCAACTGCGGTTTCCCGAAGCGGGCCTGTACTCGGTGGATGTATCGGCCTCCGGCCGGTCCCTGGCGAGCATTCCGTTACAGGTCAAACCGATTCCGCGCCCGACGGCGTGAGTTGCATCGCAATTGTAGGAGTCGAGGTGACGGGACTCAAATTTTATTGCGATTTTACGCCGGAAAGGTCAGAGACTCCTCACGTCGTCTCCTACGGTGCATCACTTTGGGCTTTGAACTTTTAAAGCCGATCCTGATAATCCGCCGATGGCAAACGAACCCACCCTGCAACTCGATTTACCCGGCATCAGAAAACTCCGCAGCGGCAAGGTCCGCGACATCTTTGACCTCGGCGACGCCCTGCTGCTGGTCGCGAGCGACCGCATCTCCGCCTTCGACGTCATTATGCCCAACGGCATCCCGCGCAAAGGTGAGGTGCTCACGCAAATCTCGCATTTCTGGTTCGAGAAATTCGCGTCGCTCGTGCCGAACCACCTGCTCGCCCGGGTCAACGATCCATTCCCGAAGGAGCTGCAGCCGTTCGCCGCGCAACTCGCGCGCCGCTCGATGATCGTCAAAAAGGCAAAGCCGCTGGCCATCGAATGCATCGTGCGCGGCTATTTGTCCGGCTCCGGCTGGAAGGAATATAAACAGTCGCAGACCGTCTGCGGCATCAAACTGCCCGCCGGCCTGACGGAATCCGCCGAATTGCCCGAACCGATTTTCACGCCGTCCACCAAAGCCGAAGCCGGTCACGACGAAAATATCTCGTTTGAGCAGGCGTGCAAAATTGTCGGCAAGGATCTCGCCGCGCGAGCCCGCGATTTGAGCCTGAAGATTTACCAGGCCGGACGTGATTACGCCCGCCTGCGCGGCATCATCATCGCCGACACCAAATTCGAGTTCGGCCTGAGCGACGGCAAATTGATCCTGATTGACGAGGTGATGACGCCGGATTCCTCGCGGTTCTGGCCGGCCGACCAGTATCAGCCCGGGCGCGGCCAGCCGAGTTTCGACAAACAATTCGTCCGCGATTATCTGGAAACACTCGACTGGAACAAAACCCCGCCCGGTCCGGTGCTCCCGCCCGACGTCGTTGCCAGAACCAGCGCCAAATATCTGGAAGCTTACGAACGATTGACGGGGAAGAAACTGTGAGTCAGTAGAAGACTGGCCAGAAGGGGCAGGTCCGCCTCCTCACGTCGGCGCCTACGAAAAGCCGTACGTGTCGCATCGCGCCTTTGCGTCTTTGCATCTCTGCGTTACATTTCCCCCCATGCAGGCCGAGCGGTTGATTTCCGCCCATCGTGGCGCGGTGGAAAATCCGGTGAACCGGTTCGAGAAAATCCAAATCGAACCGGATGCGGACTGGAATCCTGATGAGGAGGGCATGCCACGAACCCGGTTTTTCCAGGACCACAGCCAAACCGTCATCGCGCGCAACGACAGCCCGGACGTCGGTTTCACTGCCAGTCTTAATCCTTATCGCGGTTGTGAGCATGGTTGCATTTATTGCTACGCCCGCCCGACGCATGAATTCCTTGGATTCTCCGCCGGACTTGATTTCGAGAGCAAGATCATGATCAAAGAAGACGCGCCGGAGTTGCTGCGCGCGGAACTGATGTCGCCGAAATGGCAGCCACAGGTCATTTTCATGAGTGGTGTCACGGATTGTTATCAACCGGTTGAAGCCAAACTGAAACTGACGCGCCGCTGCCTCGAAGTGCTTGCCGAATTCCGGAACCCGGTCTTCATCATCACTAAAAACCGCTTGGTGACGCGCGACATTGATTTGTTGTCCGCACTGGCGGGGTATCAAGCGGCGGCGGTCTGGCTGTCCATCACCACGCTGGATGCCGAATTGCGCAAGGTGATGGAACCCCGAACCGCGCCGCCGGCAGCGCGGTTGGCCGCAATTCGCGAACTTTCGCAGGCAGGTATTCCCGTTGGCGTAAATGTGGCGCCCATCATTCCCGGGCTGACGGACCATGAAATGCCGGCCATTCTCCAGGCCGCCGCCGATGCCGGCGCGACCGCAGCGGGTTATACCGTGGTTCGATTGCCGTATGGCGTTGCGCCGTTGTTTGAAAAATGGCTCACAACGCATTTTCCGGGTCGGAAGGAAAAGGTGCTGAACCGCCTACGCGACATGCGTGGTGGGAAACTGAATGATTCGCAATGGGGAACCCGGATGCGGGGCGAAGGCATTTTTGCCGACCAGATCGGACAGATGTTCGAGGTGGCGCGGCGCAAGGCCGGCATTCCAAACAACGGGGCTGAACTTTCCGCGGCGGCATTTCGTCGTTCCGGTGGAGCGCAGCTTTCTTTGTTTGCCTAGCAAAGCCGCCGCGGCGCAACCGCAATTTTCTCACGCAGTGACGCAAGGCCCGCAAAGTTTTTTGGGAAATTTTTCTTTGCGTCTTTGCGCCTTTGCGTGAGGCTGTCCCGGTGCAAACGCTTGTCGAAGATTTCCTGCAATACCTGCGCCACGAACGCGGCCAGTCGGATAACACTGCGAAAACCTACGCGGCGTTGCTGGGACGGTTTACGGCATGGGCCGCGCAGCACAACCTGACGGATTGGAAGCAGGTTGAGTTGAAGCATCTCATGGCGTTTCTTCAGCACGAGCGCGAGCGGAATTTGCTGCCGGTGGGGCGAGGACGGGGGCCGTCTGCCAAGACCTCGCGAGCCGCTTCAACCGAAGGACAAGACAATGACGGCTCGCGGGTACGCTCGCCCCACCAAAACCAGGTTGGAACCTTGTCCCGACTAGGTTCTGCCAAACGGTTGAGCGGCGAGAGCGTTTATCTGGAAATCGCCGCGCTACGCGCATTTTACAGGTTTGCCGAGGCCGAAGGACACGTGCCGGTGAATGTGGCGGAAAATTTGTCATTGCCACGGCGCTGGAAACGTTTGCCCAAGGCGTTGACGAACGACGAAATTACGAAGCTGCTGGTCCCGGAGGCGCCCGAAACCCCGGAAAGCTTACGTGACCAGGCAATTTTGGAACTGGCTTACGCCTCTGGTTTGCGGCTGGCCGAATTGAAGGGCGTGCGGTTGGAACAGCTTCACCTCGAGGCCGGGTTCATCAACGTCATTGGCAAAGGCAACAAGGAACGCGTGGTGCCCGTCGGGAGGAAGGCTGTGGCAGCTTTGAATCGTTATCTCGAGGCCGGGCGCCCGAAACTGGTCACGCCCAAATCACCGGCAAATGTTTTTTTGACCCGGCGCGGCACGCCGTTTGCCCCGGTGACCTTGTGGTTGCGGATCAAGAAACGGGTCCGACGCGCGGGAGTTGAACGCAACATCACGCCGCACATGTTGCGGCACAGCTTTGCCACGCACCTGCTGGAACGTGGAGCCGACCTGCGGGTGATTCAGGAATTACTCGGCCATGCCAACATCAGCACAACGGAGATATATACGCACGTAACGGGAAACCGGCTGCGCGACGTCCACCGGAAATTTCATCCGCGGGCGTAGGTTCTCACCTTCGGAAGGACGAGCTACGCGAGTCTCACTTTGTGAAATCAGGGACTCGTGGAATTCGTCCTTCCGAGCGGCAGATGATGATTATGCGCCGTTGTCCCCAATGGCTTCAACCGGGCAACCTTCCTTGGCTTCCTTGCAGCGCGTCTCTTCATCGGGCGAACCCGGCTGTTTGTACACAAACGAGTAGCCGCCGTCGTCGTTGCGTTTGAAATTGTCCGGCGCCGTCTCGCGGCACAGGTCGCAGTCAATGCATTGGTTGTCCACGTAATATTTGCCCGGGACATTTTCGGGATATTTATTTGCCACGTCTGCCATAAATTTTGTTCATGGAATATGACCACCATGACCAGTGCTGGCAAGTTCTTTTGCCGATTAGAATCGGCTCCCATTGAATAAAGACTTTTAATCGCTCCGCGCCGGAGTAAGCTGGGCGCGTGCAACGAGGCAGCATTCGCAGAACGAAAATCATTGCCACGCTCGGTCCGGCGACGGATTCGGCGGAAATGATCGGCAAACTCATTGACGCCGGCGTGAATATCTTCCGGCTGAACATGTCACACGCGCCCCACGACTGGGTTCGCCGCGTGGTGCTGGATATCCGCGCCGCCGCTGCGGCCCGCCGGCAGTTTGTCGGCATCATGATGGACACGCAGGGTCCGGCCATCCGTACCGGCGACATCAGCTCGCCGCTCGATTTGCAGCCCGGCCAGAAATTCACCCTCACCGTCCGCGGCGAACGCGATCTGGAGGAGCATTCGGTGGACGTGAACTACGAGAATTTCGTCAATGACATCAACGTGGACGACGTCGTGCTGGTGGACAACGGCGCGATCGAGATGAAAGTCCTTGGCAAGTCCGGCAACAAGGTCGAGTGTGAAGTGCTCACCGCCGGCACGCTCGGCAGCCGGCGCCACATCAATCTGCCCGGCGTCAAGGTCAGCCTGCCCGCGCTCACGGCCAAGGACATCAAGGACGTGCGACTTGGTCTGGAGGTCGGCGTGGACTTTATCGCCCTGTCCTTTGTCCGCGAAGCCCGCGATTTACTCCAGCTCAAGGAGCTCTTTGAGAAAGACAAACTGCCGCCGGTAATCATCGCCAAGATCGAGGACCAACAGGCGGTGGCCAATCTGGATTCCATTGTCCGCGAGGCCGACGCCATCATGGTCGCGCGCGGTGACCTGGGCATTGAAATTCCCTACGAGGAACTGCCCATCGTCCAGCGTCGCATTGTCAAAACGTGCCTGCGCCACGGCAAACCGGTCATCGTGGCTACGCACATGCTCGAGAGCATGATTGAATCGCCCATGCCCACCCGCGCCGAGGTGACCGATGTGGCGAACGCCGTATTCGAAGAGGCTGACGCCATCATGCTCAGCGGCGAAACGACGGTGGGCAAATATCCGCTCAAGTGCATCGAGGTGTTTGACCGCATCGCCCGGCGCATCGAACGCAGCGGCAACGCGCAATACCACGATTCGGCGGACCTGACGAGCGCCCGCGAAAAACTCGTCAAGAGCGCCGTGGTCATGGCCAACGAATTAAAAGCCGACGCTGTGCTGGCGTTCACGCGGCACGGTCACATGGCCCGTTACGCCGCCTGGATGCGTCCGCGCTATTCGCTGGTTTACGGGTTGTGCGACAATGAGAACTGCGCCAGTGCGCTTACCCTGTGCTGGGGGGTCACACCGGTGGTGGTGGAATTTGATTTCATCAATCCGCAGAACACCATCGAACGGGCGCTGAAAACGCTGGTCGAACAGGGCCGACTCCAACGCGGCATGACCGTGGTCATTGTCGGCGCCATTTCCGTCGGCACCGAGATTGTGGATGCCGTCCAGATGCGGACGGTGTGAGGGCCCCTTCCCCTTTTTGGCCGGTGTGGGCGCGAGAGGTGACGGTTGAACAATCCGGGGCGCACGAATTGCAGTGCGAGCCGGACAGGCTGCCATGCCCTGGACAAGTGGATCGTTAATCTGCTTCGCCTTACTTCGGGCTTGATTCCCGAAGACGTTGAGTCGCAAATTGCAAGCGTCTCACCCATTCACCATGAAATAAGTCTTACTTTAGAAAGGCTGGTATCCAATGAAAATACATCCTCTTAAATCAATCGCGTGGGTCAGCATTGCGTTCCTCGGGTGGTCTTCGCTTGCCGTTGGGCAGACGGACACGAACAGCGCGTTTCCGGACCTCAAGAAACAGCAGGAGCAGTTGACGCTCGAAAACAACATTGCCCAGCAACAGTTGCAAAAAGACTTGGCCAAGCTCACGGCCGAGAAACAGCGGCTCGAACTCGAAAACGGCATCGCTGAACAACAATTGCACGCGGACCTGGCCAAGTTGAGCGCCGAGAAGCAGCGGCTCGAACTTGAAAATGGCCTGGCGCAACAAAAACAGCAGACTGATGCCGCCGCGCTTCAGGCCGAGGCAGACAACCTCGCCAGACAGAGCGACCTGCTGGCCAAACGAGCGGCGCTGAAGGACGCCGAACGCAAGGCGCAGCTCGACCAGGAATTGGCATCCGGGCGCGAACAACTGGAGAGGATGAAATTGACCAACGACCTGGCCGTCGCGGAACTCGCCGACCAGAACCAGGAAATGGCCCGGCACGAGCAGGAATTGAAGTTGCAGGCGGCGGACTTGCAGGCGCAGCGGGCGGACCTCGATTTGAAGGTGGCCAAACTGAGCAGTGACCTTGATCTGCGCACGAAACGCGATTTATGGAAGAACCGCGTCAACCATGACATTCAATACACCCAGGAGCCGTACAAGGACGGCGTACTGACCATCAGTGACCGCCGGATTGCCCTCAACGGTCCCATCTGGGGTGACACGGCGGATTACATTCAGGAGCGGATTGATTATTTCAACAATCAAAGCCACGAATATCCGATTTTCATTGTGATTGACGAGTCGCCAGGCGGCTCCGTCATGGCCGGATACAAAATTCTCAAAGCGATGGACGGCAGTGCCGCCCCGGTTTACGTGGTCGTGAAATCATTTGCGGCCAGCATGGCGGCCAACATCGCGACGCAGGCAAAGAAATCATTCGCTTATCCGAATGCCATCATTCTTCATCACCAGATATCCGGCTTCGCGGGGGGCAACCTGACCATGCAAAAGGAGGATGTCAAAGAAATGGAAGAATGGTGGAAACGTCTGGCCGCCCCGGTCGCCGCCAAAATGGGCATCAGCCTGGATGAGTTCATCAAACGCATGTACCAGAACCGCAGCACCGGCGATTGGATGGAATTCGGCGACAACGCCCGCAAGCTGAAGTGGGTGGACCAGATTGTGGATACCATCCGGGAGGATTCGTATGACAAAAATCCCGACGCTCCGTCGGCGTTGAATGATTCTTCCGTACCGGGATATGCCAACCACCAACCCGTTTTGCCGGAGCGCGTGGACGCCAATGGGCAACGATACGTCCTGCTCCCGCGCCTTAGTCCCGCGGACTGCTATTACCTGTACAATCCGGATAATTACTACCGGCTCACGCCATAACCGGCGCTTGAACGATCAGCACCCTGAACAGCCCGTTGCCGGGGCCGTAGGATGGCGGCGGCGGGATGAATCCTTGTCGCCACCCGGGTCGCTGATTGCTAAAGTCGGATTCAATGATGCGGGTCACCATCCGGCCACCGGTACTCCGTGACTGGCCGGCGTTTCAAACGGCACTCCGGCAGAGCCGCGCCCGGCATCATCCGTGGGCGGCCCCGCCTGACTCGCGCAAGAAGTTTCGCGCTTATGTGCAGCGCGCGGATTCAGACTCGCACCGCGGATTTCTGGTGGTGCTTCGGAATTCGGGCGAAATGGTTGGGGTCATCAACCTGGGCAATATCATTCGCGGGCTGCTCCAGGGGGCGTACGTTGGTTATTACGCCTTTGCTCCCCACGCCGGGAAAGGGCTGATGCGGGAAGGAATGCAGCTTGTCCTGAAAGAGGCCTTTCAAAAACTCAAGCTCCATCGTTTGGAAGCCAACATCCAACCGGGAAATGAACGCTCAATCCGGCTGGTGCGCCGCTGTGGCTTTGTGCGCGAGGGTTTTTCACGCCGCTATTTGAAGGTTGGCCGTCGCTGGCGGGACCATGAACGCTGGGCGATTTTGGCGGAAGATCGGCGCCGCCGCTCCGTCTGATTTTCCGGATGTGGCACACGTTGTGCCTTCGGTGGGGCGAGCGTCCGGAATGTTATCGCCACATGGATGACACTTTTGACGCCTGAGTAGCCTCATACAGGCGAGCGTAGCGAGCCGTAATGAGGCCACTCAGCGAGCTGGTCTGGGTCTCCGGTAACGGGCCAGACGGAAGTTGGCCGACCTTCTGGCGTAAGTTCCGCTTGTTACCTCGGCGGCTGTGGAAATCATTGAACCGCTCTAAATTCGCTTTACTTTCATTTTGCCCGTCGCACTCTGCGCCGGAACTGCCGCTGCTCGTTACTATGAAATTCCGGCGGACCATAGTTTTATCTGTCACCGCAGTCCTGGTGGCCATTCCCGGGGTCAACGCGGTGCCAGAGACCTTTCCGGAAGTGAAGGATTTGCCCGTGCGCCCGGAGATGCCCGACGCGCTGACGATGGACGACGGCGCGAAAGTAACCACCGTCGCGCAATGGCGCGCGCGCCGCGAGGAGATCAAGGCGATTCTGGAGCATTACGAGCTTGGCCACGCACCGCCGGCGCCGGGAAACCTACGCGGTTGGGACCTCAAATCCGCCCTCCTGCTCAATGGGACGGCGAACTACCGGCTGGTGCACTTGAAGTTCGGACCGGAATCGAATCCGGGATTCGACATCGCGATTTTCATACCGGCGAAAAGTGCCGGCCCGTTTCCGACCATCATCAACCCGTCGTTCTTCAACACGCCGGGTGTTGCCGTCACGAACAAACCGCCCCCTCCCTCCGACGCGGTGACAAATCTACAACAGCGCCTGCGCTGGATTTTTGGCGCGCCCGTTGCCCCGGAACGGGCGGCCGAAGGATTCAGCAACCAGTTGGCCCGCGGTTATGCGCTGGTGACGTATCGCTATACCCAGTGCGGCGAGGACAACGCCAATTTCCGTCATTCATCTTTTTATCCTGCCTATCCAGGCTACGACTGGGGTGTGTTGCTCGGTTGGGCCTGGGGACTGTCGCGCGTGGTGGATTACCTCGAGACGCAACCGTTTGCCAATACCAACCAACTCATCGTGCTGGGCCATTCGCGGCTCGGCAAACTGGTGATGGTGGCGACGGCCTTCGACGAACGCATCGCGCTCGGCGCGCCCGCCGGGTCGAGCGGCGCCGGCACGGGCGCCTATCGTTTTTGTGGTCCCGGCCGCGGCGGGAAGGAAGGCATCGAAGACATGACCCGGAAATTTCCGTATTACTTCGTGCCGCGCTTGAAGGAATTTACCGGGCAGATGGAGAAACTGCCGTTTGAAGCCTATTGGTATATTGCGCTGACGGCACCGCGTCCGTGGATTTCGGTGGAAGGCACGGACGATCAGAACTGCGTCCCGAATGCTGTCAAAAAATCCATCCTCGCCGCGCGGCCGGTTTATGCGTTTTTGGGCGTGAGCACGAACCGCGTCGGCGTCAGTTATCAGCCGCACCGGCACGCGTTGACGGCGGGCGATTGGGAGGCAGCGCTGGATTTCGCCGACCAACAACTCCGCGGGATTGATCACCATCGGAGCTTCGATCAGTTCCCGACCGAATCAGCTTCGGCTGTCCCGGATGGAGTTCCGTCATCAACAAATAAAATGGTTGAGCCGTGAAACACCTTTTCCTCGTTCTGATTGCGCAAATCGGATACGCCGACGTGCAACGCGCGCCGCTCGATGTCCGCGACTTCGGTGCGACCGGCAATGGCACGACCAAAGACACCGCCGCGTTCCAAAAGGCGCTTGATGCCTGTGCGGCTGCCCGTGGCGGCGGCGAGGTCATCGTGCCCGCGGGAAATTATCTCATCGGCAGCATCGAACTGAAATCGCAGACGACCTTGCGGCTGGAACCGGGCGCCAGCCTCCTCGGCAGTCCTGACCTTGAGGATTATCCGGTTGTGAAAGTCCGTTGGGAAGGGAAATGGATTGACGGTCATCGCGCACTTGTTTCGGCGCACGACGCAGGCCACATCGCCATCGTCGGGCCGGGCAAGATTTCCGGTAATCCTGCGCTCGGGGGACGGCAGATGCCGCGCCGCCCGGTTCTGATCGAGCCGGTTAATTGCACGAACGTCGGGTTGGAGGGGTTTTCCACCGAGCACCGGAGCATGTGGTCCATTCATCCGACGTACTGCGAAGATGTTATCGTTAAGAATCTTACGATTCGAAGCACCGGCGGCAACGGTGATGGCATCGACGTGGATTCGTGCAAACACGTCCTCATTGAGAATTGCGACATTGCCACCGGCGACGACTGCATCGCCCTCAAATCCGGCCGCGGCCTGGAAGGTTATCGCCTCGGCAAGCCGACCGAGGATGTCTTGATTTCCCGTTGCACGCTCGCCGACAGCATTTTCGCGTGTATCGGCATCGGCAGCGAAACCTCCGGCGGCATCCGCGACGTGCGGATTGAAGATTGCAAATTCACGCGGGCACGGACCTATGCCCTATACATCAAGAGCCGGCCCGGCCGCGGCGCATTCATCGAAAACATTTCCGCGACCCACCTCGATGTCGCCACCGCGCCCGGCGGTTTTCTGCGCGTGAACCTTTTGAACAGCGGTATCCAGGATCCCGAACCGGTCCCCGGCGATGAAGGGATTCCCGTCGCCAAAAATTACCGCTTCAGCGACGTGAAGGTGGATTGCGGCACGCTGGTGGATGCCGCCGCGATTTCGCCCGCAAAACCCCTGGACGGATTTTCCCTGGTGAACATCAGCGGCACCTGTCGGAAGGCCGTGGCCCTTGCCAACATGACCGGCGTGGAACTGCGCAATATCCGCCTGAGCGGATATGAAGGGCCATTCCTGACGCAAACCAATGTTCAAGGCGCAGGTATGGAGGAACCCGGAAAATGATTCTCCGATGCAAATGACCTTTCGGCGCGCCACTCTGGATGATTGCGCCCGGCTGGCGGAGTTGAACCATCAGTTGATCCGCGACGAAGGGCATCGGAATCCGATGACCGTTCCCGAATTGGAACAGCGGATGAAAGGCTGGTTGGCCGTCGAATACGCAGCTGTCCTGTTTGAAAACGACGGGGAAGTGGTCGCTTACGCGCTGTACCGTGAACAGACTGAGGAGATTTATTTGCGGCAACTGTTTGTCGTGCGCCCACGGCGCCGACAGGGCATCGGCCGGCAGGCCATGAAAGTTTTGCGCACCCAAATCTGGGCGAAGCACAAGCGGCTGACGGTGGAAGTGTTGGTCCAAAATACCGCCGCCGTCGCTTTCTGGCGGGCGGCGGGTTACCGGGATTATGCTTTGACCCTGGAAATTTTACCCGAAGCGGCATCGCAGGTCGGTTTCCCCTTCAAGAGCGAGTGAGGGCCGGTTACAGCCGGATGGAGGCTGTCAGAAATCGCATGGATTATCCTCTGAATGCCATTTTCCAGCTTGAAGTGGACCGTATTTGAATGGGAAAATTATCGGATAATTATCCAATATGAGACCTGAGCAATGGGAAATTTTCAAAAAAGCCGCGCGGCTGGAGAAATTGGACAAGATTCCGCTGGCCTTGATCATTGATAGCCCATGGATTCCAGGCTATCTCGGTTTGAAGCACATGGATTACTTTCTGGACCCGGAGTTATGGTTCCAGTCCAACCTGAAAATCCACCAGGAATTTCCGGACATCATCTTCGTGCCGTCCTGGTGGATGGAATACGGCATGGCCGCCGAACCGTCTGCGCTCGGCGCCAAGATCAAATTCTGGCAGGACAACACACCCAGCGAGTATCACACGCTGTATCACATCGAAGACCTCGAGCACTGGCCGGAATATGAGGTGGAAAATGACGCGTTCATGGGCCTGACACTGCATCGCATCCGCATGCACCGGCAGCGCATCCTGGACACCGGCGAAATCCTGCCGCTGGTCACCTCACGCGGGCCGATGTGCACGGCGGGCTTCGTGCGCAGCACGACGGATTTCATGATTGATCTGGTGGAAAAGCCGGAATGGGCGCACAAGCTGCTCAACGTGTGCACGAACCTGATCATTGACTGGCTCAAGGCCCAGCACCAGGCGATGGGCGACACCGTCGAAGGTATTTTCATTCTGGACGATATTGTTGGATTCGTGAACGAGGAGCATTACAAGGAATTCGCGCATCCGTATCTCAAGAAAATCTGCGACGCGTTCCCGGATTTTCCGGTGAAGATTTACCACAATGACGCGGAGGTTCAGGCGTGTCTCGATTATCTGCCCGATTGCGGCTTTAACGTGTTGAACTGGGGCAAGCAAACGGACATTGCCGAGGTCAAGGAACGCGTCGGTGATCGGATGTGCCTGATGGGCAACGTGAATCCGCTGGAAGTCGGCGTCCGCGGCACGCCCGGGGAAGTCCGCGAGGCGACGCTCGATGTGCTGGAAAAAGGCGGCGACCGTGGGATGATTTTGTCCGTTGGCGGCGGCACCAGCCCGGGCATGCCGAAGCAAAACATCGAAGCGATGTTGCAGGCGCTGGCGGAGTTCAATTCAAAACGCGGCTGACCCAAGGACTTCGAGAGGGAAATCAAATGCCCGATTACGCGCTGATGAACCAGTGCCTTTACGAAGGCAAGGCCAAGGAGGTGGAGCAGATGACCAAGGACGCGCTGGCCGAAGGCCGGCCCGTCCAGGAAGTGCTTTCCGAAGGTTTGATTGCCGGGATGAGCGTCGTCGGCGAGGATTTCAAATACAACATCCTTTACGTTCCGGAAGTGCTCATCGCCGCACGCGCCATGAAAGCCGGCATGGCGGTACTGAAGCCATTGCTCTCTGCTCATGGTTCGGGCGTGGAACCGGCGGGCGTATTGCTCATGGGCACCGTGCGCGGCGATTTACATGACATCGGAAAGAATCTGGTCTGCATGATGGCCGAAGGCGCTGGATTTGAGGTGCATGACATCGGCGTGGACCAGAACATTGAGAAATTTCTCGCCGCCACGGAACAGTTCAAGCCGAACATCATCGGCATGAGCGCGCTGCTCACCACCACGATGACGTACATGAAGACGGTGGTTGACGGCTACAGGGAACGCGGCCTCACCCATGTCAAATTCGCCATCGGCGGCGCGCCCATCAGCCAGATGTATGCCGACGAAATCGGCGCGGACGGCTACGGCGCGGATGCTTCCAGCGCGGTGGATTTGTTTCTCTATTTTATGGGCAAGGGCGCTGCGCCCCGGGCGAAATCCAAAATCGAGACCATCGAGGAGGTCAAAGCCGAACGCGAACAATCACGGGCGGCGGCACGGCCGGCGGGCGCCAAATCGAAATTCCAAATTCTTTATTGGCAGGACATTCCGTCGCAGGTCAAGGCCTGGGACGATTTCAGCGAGATTAAAATTGAACTGCCGCAACGTTTTGCCGTCCGCATTGATTCGCTGGCACAAGCCAAAGGCCTGACCGGCGCGGACGATTTTCTGGCGCAATGGAGGTGGAGCGACGAACGGGAACGTGACGGAACGGCACAGGCGGTCGCCGAAACGGTGAAGAGCGAACTGGAACAGAAATTCCCGGGTTAGGGGTTCCGGCGTTTTACCCGGCCAGCAGGATGTCGTGGTCTGTAATCTTCAATTCCACGCCCGCCGCCTTTGCCGCCTCCTGAAGCGCGGCGCTCAGCATCACGACCGGGTCCTTGCTGACGGTCAGGCGGCGCATCAGGCCTTCCCCTTTTTTCGCGCCGACCGTGAGTGTCAGTTTCAGCCCTTTGCGTTTGCAACTGACGCGCGTGCCGTCGGGCAGTTTCGTGTTCATCGGTTTGATGAAGGCATCCGTGTAATGCACGCCGATCCCCGACTTGTCGGTGAACGTCGGCGGAAGCTTTTCCCGGGCCGCGGCATTGACGTCGCAAAGTTTCGTCATACAACTTCCGAATCATTCCAAAATCATTTCCGCTTGTCCATGCGCCAGTTCCGTTTCGCGCCGGGCCAGGGCGAAATGGATCGCTTCCAGAACCAGGCCCCACTTGTGTTCGCGCCGGGGCAAATCGCAGAAACAGCCGGAAGGGTTATATTCGCGTTGCCAGTTCAAAACCTCGTTCAACGGCCGGCCGAGCAATGGCTTTTCCCCGGCGATAGCTCGCGTGAGCGCCTCGGCGTTGTTCAAGTACTCGCATTGGAATCGGTGGCCGGTGTCACCGGGCGCCGGCACGCAATGCATTTCAAGTATCCGATAACAGCCTTCCCGCGGCGCGAGCTTGACGTGATAATCGTATTCCAATGCCCGCCCCATGTTCGAGCACGTCGTGCCTTCATAGCGAAAGCGGGCGGTTACCGCGCCGTCGTCCAGAAATTCCAGGTGCAGCCGTTCCCCGACCCATTTCGCCAAGGCACGCGGATTGGTGGTGTATTTGGCGCCGGATTGCAGAACTGTGGCGTTGTTCCGGTTGTTCAATTCACCCAGCGCGTGCGACAGCAATGCCCGCACGTCTTCAATCTGCTGCGGCGGTCGCCGGTGCGGTGCGCGGCGGTACTGGCAATTGGGCAACGAACAACTTTCGCAGGGAACCAGCCGGGCGAGACGGCGCGCCTTGTCCGGATGACGGGTGATCCCGATGACTGCCAACAACGATTTCTTGGGCCGAAGCATTCCGGTTTCCAGCACCTCCAGTTGACGGTCGAAATGCGCCGCGCCGTTTTGTCGAAGCAGATCCCACAATTTGCTCTGGTCCGAAATATCCCAGCCCGAATAACCCGGGCTGTAATGCGGCAATGCCGCCGCGCCGTGCTGGTCGGCCCAGCCGCAAATCCGGCCGCTGGCGACGGTGACCAGATGTTCGACGACCGCCGAGCCGAATATTTCCATAAAAAAATACTCGTCCGGCTTCGATTCACGCCAGAGCTGCCGTGCGTGCTCCTCGCATTCCCGGCCCGCGCTGACGGCCACCAGCACCGCGCCGCCAGCCTGCGCTTCGGCGAATTGATCGTGAAGTTGTCGGGAGGAGAATTCCATCCCCCCGACGCGCAATTTTCCGTCCGCCAGCTCCGGTGCATTGATTTCACGCGCGTAGAACCACGGCCGGCCCTTCTCCGCGTACCAGCGCCGCGCGGCGTCCGCCAATTCGCGCGTGCGTCCCTGCATCAAATGATTTTTCGGCAGGCCGAGCAGCCGCTGGTACTCGGACTCCTGCACGTTGACGTCGGGCCTGGTTTCGAACAATTCGAGCATGTCAGGGAACGGATTGCAGCGTGTGCGCGGATTCGACCGGGTTGAACTGGCAACCGTCCACGAAGTAATCGAAGAACTGCGGGTGGGCTTCGAGCCGGCAATGGACGGTTTTTTTCACCAGATTTTCCAGTTCCAACCGTTTGGTGCGCGACAGCAAGGCCTGGCACGCACCTTCGATCGCCGCGTTGCCGACCTGTAAAATCCTTGAACCGTCCAGACGCGGAATCAACCCGATGCGTTTGGACGACTCCACGTTCAGGTGGCGGCCAAACCCGCCGGCCACATAAAACACATCCACATCTTCAAAGCGAATGCCATAGTCATGAAAGATGACGTGCAGGCCAGCCACGTTCGCGCCTTTGGCCTGGGCCAGTTCGTTGATATCGCCTTCGGTGAGATAAATCGGCGAATCACTTTTCACGTCCAGGGCGAGCCGGTCTTCCCCGTGCTCAAACCGGCCGAGGGTGTTGATGCGATTCGTCCGCAGCAATTCGCTTAACAGATCAACCAGGCCGGAGCCGCAAATGCCTTCGGCTGGAACGTCGCCAATGACGCCCACGCGGACTGAGCCGTCCCCGCCGATTTCCACCTTTTCAATCGCGCCGGGCAGGCCCGGCATGCCGCAGGAGATTTTCCCGCCTTCAAATGCCGGCCCGGCCGGGCAGGAGGCCGCCAGGATTTTATTTTTGTTGCCCAGAATCAACTCCGTGTTGGTGCCGATGTCCATGACGGCGACGAGTCGTTCCTCGTTCGCCAGGTCCACCGCCAGCATACACGCGGCGGCATCGGCGCCCACGTGGCCGCTGATGATCGGCAAACCGTAAACGCGTGCCATCGGATGCAGCGGCAGCAAAAGCTTTTTCGCCGATTCGCTCAGGCTGGTCGTCGTCCGTTTGCCTTCGGCCATTTCCAGTTCAGTGAGGGAACGGTAGGGACTTTGCCCGATGGAATAGACGTTCAGGCGGAAAAACAGGTCCCGCATGGTGGAATTTCCGGCCACCACCATTTCGTAAATGGTCTCGGGATCCACGGGAAATTCCTCGATGGCATGGGTGAGATAACCGACGAGTGTCCGTTGCAGCAGGTGACTGCCGTCTTCCGTGTCATAGTGAATCCGGGCCATCACGTCCGAGCCGCCGAACCGCTGGGGATTTTCAAAGGAAGCGTCGGCCACCACCTCGCCGGTCTCCAGATTCAGGAGCCGGAGCACGACGGTGGTGGTGCCCAGATCCATGGCCAGCCCATGAATCGGCGCGGTCGAACGCGCGATTTCCACACCGTCCAGCAAGATGCGGTTGCCCACGCGGGTCACCGCCGGTTCGAGATTCAATTTCTGACTGCCGGCCGGCAACTGCCACGCGTGGCGTTCGATTCGCATCTCACCGCGTCGCATGGTGTGACAGCGGACGACACCGGCATCCTTGACGATGCAGCAGGAACACGACAATCGGAAGTTGCCTTTCAGGTGTTTCTCCGCCGGCAACCGTTCGGAGAGGCAATCCAGGCCCGCGGTGACTTCGACGACGCATTCCTTGCATTTGCCGTTCTTGCGGCAGGAGGTTGGAACGCGGATCCCCAGGGCCTCGGCGTGGTCGAACAAGGAAACGCCCGGCGTAACTCCGGTCTGCTGGCCGTTGATATGTAACTCGACACTCATGCAGGTGCCTGGCGCGTACGATGCTCAACGTAACATAGGGGCTTTCCCGGATTCGGGCAACGCCGGAGCGCCGCGAAGCCATGTATTATTCTACGGCGCTTTAACCTTGCGGCGCCGACCAGCGCTCCTACCTTTTGACGATAAACTCATTTTGATCGCGATGCGAATGTCTCTCTTCCGCCCCGGCCTTTTTGTCCCATTTTTTTCGATTTGCGTTCTGGCCGCTCCGTCGCAGGCCGAGACCGGTTACGAAGGCTGGCTTCGATACGCGGCCATTGATGACGCTTCCGTCAGGAAGAGCGACGAGAAAGCCCTGCCCGCGGTCGTGGTTATTTTGGGCAATTCCGTGGTGGAACAATCGGCGCAGGCGGAGCTGGTACGCGGCGTCCGCGGCCTGCTCAACCGGACCGAGCGGATTGAAACCGTATTGCCGCCCGAAAATGCCATCCTGCTCGGCACGATTGGTGAGGTAAAAAAAGCGGTCCCGACTTTCAACGCTCCCACGGATCTGGTCACGGACGGATTCTATTTGAAAACGATTTCGGTTGATGGCCGCCGGCTTCTGGTGGTCACGGCGTTAAACGATCGCGGCGTGCTTTACGGGACATTCGCGTTGCTGCGCACGATGGCCCTGTACGAATCCATAGTGAGGCTCGATGACGAAGAAAACCCTTACGCGCCGATTCGGGTCATCAACCAATGGGACAATCTGGACGGCACCATCGAACGCGGCTACGCCGGCGGGTCCATCTTCTGGGCGAACGGCCACATTGTCTCCGATCTGACCCGCGTCGGCGATTACGCCCGTCTCCTGGCGTCGCTCGGCCTCGACGGTTGTTCCATCAACAATGTGAACGCCGACCCGCATGCCATTGACAACGAACACATCCGGGAACTGGCGCGTGCGGCGGCGGTGTTCCGGCCGTGGGGCGTGAAATTGTTTGTCTGCATCAATTTCGGCAGCCCGAAAAGCATCGGCGGCCTCGACACCTTCGACCCGTTGGACCCGCGTGTCATTGATTTCTGGAACAAAAAGGTGGAAGAGATTTACGCGGCGATTCCCGATTTTGGCGGGTTTATTATGAAGGCGGATTCCGAAGGCGAACTCGGGCCGTCGGCTTACGGCCGCACGCACGCCGACGCGGCGAACGTGGTCGCCCGCCCGCTCAAGGCCCACAGCGGCATCGTTTTCTACCGCGGGTTTGTTTACAATCATCACGCCGACTGGCGCAATCTGAAGCTCGACCGGGCCAAAGCCGCTTACAACAATTTTCACCATCTCGACGGCCAATTCGCCAACAACGCCATCGTGCAGATCAAGAACGGGCCGATTGATTTCCAGGTACGCGAGCCGGCGTCACCGTTGTTCGGCGGCCTGGACAAGACCGCCATGGCGCTGGAAGTGCAAATCACCCAGGAATATCTCGGCCAGCAACGGCATCTGTGCTTTGAAGTGCCGATGTGGAAGGAGACGCTCGATTTCGACCTGCACGCCAAAGGCGCGGGCACGCCGGTCAAGGCGTTGGCCGCAGGGAAGGTTTTCCATAATCCACTGGGCGGGTTTGCCGGCGTGGCCAATGTCGGACTCGATACGAACTGGCTCGCGCATCCGCTGGCGATGGCGAATCTGTACGGTTTTGGCCGGCTGGCGTGGGATCCGGATTTGAGCAGCCAGCAAATCGCGGAGGAATGGACGGAGCAGACCTTCAGCCACGACCCGCAGGTCGTCAAAGCCATTTGCGATATGCAGCTGAAGTCGTGGCGTACTTACGAAGATTACACCGGGCCGCTCGGTGTGGGCGGCCTGACGGACATTATCGAAGTGCATTACGGCCCGGGCATCGAATCCGCCGAGCGCAACGGCTGGGGCCAGTGGATTCGGGCCGACCGCCACGGCATCGGCATGGACCGCACTGTGGCGACCGGCACCGGCTACACCGCCCAATATCACCCGCCGGTCTCGGACAGGTACGAGTCGTTGAAGACCTGTCCGGATGAATTGGTGTTGTTCTTCCATCACCTGCCTTACAATTACGTGCTGCATTCCGGCAAGACCCTGATTCAGCATATCTATGACACCCATTATGCCGGGGTGGAACAGGTGAAAGAATTCGTCCGGGAATGGCAGTCGCTCCAGGGTAAGGTGGACGAACAACGCTATAATCAAACCCTCGCGCTCCTGGAATATCAGGTCGGGCACGCAACGGAGTGGCGCGACGCCGTCTGCCAGTGGTTTTTCAAAATTTCCGGCATCCCTGACCAATATGGCCGCGTGGATCATGATCCGAATCGCATCGAGGCTGAGGCGATGAAGCTGGACGGCTACGAAGTTTTTGACGTGAAACCATGGGAGACCGCATCGGGCGGCAAGGCGATTCGCGTGGTCAGCGCCGACAACCACGGCTCAGCCGGCTTCAATTATTCCGGCAAACCCGGCTGGTACAATCTCGCCGTCCAATACTACGACCAGACCAACGGCGTGTCGCAGTTCACGCTGCTGGTTGCCGGACAGCAGGTGGATCACTGGCTTGCCGACGACATACTGCCGTCGCGCAACGTCCAGTCCCTGCCCAACGGTCATACCTCGACGCGTCACACGACGCACGGTGTGGCGTTGCGCACCGGGGACGAAATTAAAATTGAAGCCGTGGCCGATGGCGGCGAGCGTGCCTGTGTGGATTACCTCGAAATCGAGCCGGCCAGGCCGTAAATTCAAATCGAAATGAAAAAATCTTTGCTGGAAGCCCTGTGCGAACGCCGTCTGGTATGCGACGGGGCGATGGGCACGCAGCTCATGGTTGCGGGCCTCGAACAAGGCGGCTGCGGCGAATACTGGAACCTGTCCCATGCCGACCGCGTGCTCGGTATCCAGCGGCGTTACGCGGAAGCGGGTGCGGATTGCCTCATCACCAACACGTTTGGCGGCAGCCGCATCATGTTGAAGCGGCATGACCATGCCGACGACCTGCGTGCCATCAACCAGGCCGGCGTCCGCATTGCGCGCGAGGCGTTTGGCGGGCGCGAGGGTTTTGTGCTCGGCGATCTCGGTCCCCTCGGCGCGATTCTGGAACCTTACGGCGATCTGCCGCAGGATGAAGCCCGCGCCGCTTACGAGGAACAGGCCCGGGCGCTGATCGAAGCCGGCGCAGACGCCATCATCATTGAGACCCAGACGTCGCTCGACGAAGTCGGCATTGCCATTGACGCCGCTAAAGCCGCCGGCGCGCCGTGCGTCATTGCGTCGCTGGCCTACGATTTGTCCCAGGACAAAACATTTTACGTGACGATGATGGGCGTGCAGCCGGCGCCAGCCGCCGAGTTTATCGAGGGACGGGGCGCAAATGTGGTGGCTTTGAACTGTGGTACCGGCATGGACATGCCCGGCGCGGCGAAAGTCGCGGCCATTTACCGGGGGCATTGCCGGCTGCCGGTCATGGTGCAGCCCAACGCCGGTCTGCCGGTGCTGGAAAAGGGAAAGGCCGTTTACAAACAATCGCCCGCTGACATGGCTGGCGGCGTGCCGGATGTGCTGGCGGCCGGCGCCAACATCATCGGTTCCTGTTGTGGCAGCACACCCGAACACACCCGCGCGATACGTGAGATCGTCGCGGCGTTCAACCACGGCAAATAAATCAGCACGCGACAGTTGTCGTGGATGTGCGGAGCCCGGCTTTCACCATTTAATCGTTCAACACCTTCACTGCCCAGTCATTGTTCGTGGACGAGAAGACGACCAGGCATTTTTCTCCCACCGCCGTGCCGTAAAGGTAGGACAGGTCAATGTGTTGCCGGGCCAGTTTCTCGGTGATCTCCCGCAATAATCCGGGGCGGTGCACCACTTCGGCCACGACGACCCTCGCTTCCTGCACCTCCAGCTTTTGGTCGCGCAACGCGTCCACCGTCCGCTGATGATCGCCGGTCACCATGCGGATGACCGCTTCGGGGCCCTCCACGGTGGCGATGACCGCCTCAATGTTAAGGCCCATTTCCGCGAGGCTCTTGGCGACCTGAGCCAGCACGCCAATCCGGTTGTTTATCCGGACGATTGCTTCCTTTGCCATTCTTGCTTTTATCATACGGCCTCCTCCCAGTCTGTTTGCCGCGTCCTTCCGGCGCGCAGCTTATTTCGGGTTCATCGCCACTCTAGCACACCGGCATCAGTTTTACTCAAGCGAAATTATTGAAGAAGCAGGCCGGTTATTTGCCCCGTGATTGGCCTTGCCGGGAATGGCCAATGAGAGTTTGCTGATGCCTACAATGCGACCCTATTTGATTCAACTCCTTCGGAGTTGATTTCGATTTGCGTTCGTCACCCGGTGTAACCGGATTTCACCCGTCAACGCCGGGCTGATTGCTGAAATCCTTTCAGGATTCTTCTTTGCGCCTTCGCATCTTGGCGTCTTGGCGTTAAATCCTCAATCCTCCGCCCGCTCACCGGCCGGCGCCATCTTGACCAGGCGCGGGAAGAATTTCGCCAAAGGTTCCACCAAATCCGTTTGTGCGGCCATCACTTCCTCGATGTTTTTATAAACCATCGGTACTTCGTCCAGGCCGGCGGAAATCAGTTTCACGCCGCGTTCCTCGAGATACGGTTTCACCATTTTCCAGTTGAAACTTTGCCGCGCCTTGTTCCGGCTCATGACACGGCCTGCGCCATGCGAGGCGGAGTTGAGTGATTCGGGCCGGCCCTTGCCGCGCGCCACAAACGTCGGGCTGGCCATCGAACCTGGAATCACGCCCAGCACGCCCGCGCCCGCCGGCGTCGCGCCTTTGCGGTGGACGATGAGGTCGCGCCCGCCATGGCGCTCCTTCCACGCGAAGTTGTGATGGTTCTCGATGTCCAGCAACACACCAGCGCCGAGATGTCGCGCGATGTGTTTGTGAATGAGCTGATGGTTTGCGGAGGCGTATTGGCCCATCAATTCCATCGCCGCCCAGTATTCCCGGCCATCGTCGGAATCGAGATCAAGCCAGGCGAGGTAGCTGAGTTCCCTGGGCAAATCCTTGTGCTGCGCGCGGGCGAGCCGGCTGTAATGATCGCAGACCTGTGCGCCGGTGCCGCGGCTGCCGCTGTGACTCAACAGAGCGAGGTATATGCCCGGTTCCAAACCGAGCTGTTTGTCTTCGACGGTAAATTCGCCGAACTCGACAAAGTGATTGCCGCTGCCGCTGGTGCCGAGTTGGGCCGACGCCTTGTCGCGGAACCGTTGCGTGACCGGGCTGACCGACCACTCCGCGTCCATCACCGGATGCGTACGGTGATGTTTGAATTCCGCGCCGATGCCGAAGCGTGTTTCAGCTTCGATGGCGCGAATCAGATCCGTCTCGCGCCGGCGCAGGGAATCCACCGGCAGATCGAGCACGGTCAGTTTGACGCGGCAGGCGATGTCCACGCCCACGGCGTAAGGAATGACGGCATTGTCCGTGGCGAGCACACCGCCGATGGGCAGGCCATAACCGACGTGGGCGTCCGGCATGAGCGCGGCGGCGACGGAGACGGGTAATTGGCAGGCATTCTCCATCTGCTGGCGCGCATTGGCGTCCAAATCTGTGCCCCATTGGCGGTAAGTGATGGACATAATGACAACGGCAAATTAAGCCCGGAAAACAGAGGTGAGAAGCGCGAAGTGCAGGCTGAATCCTGGATCGGGCCTGCTTCGTCAGCGCCTTGTTCTTGATTCAGACGGGAAAGCGATGAAGCGCTTCCCTCCGGTTGTCTACTGAATTGGTGTTTGCTGGAATAAGGTTGGCCAAATATGGCAAAGACGACAAAATCCAATCCAACCCATGACCGAGACCATGCCGGAACAACCACCGATTCCTCAGACCGGTTCGTTGCCGAGCCAGTTCGTCCGTTGTATTCAGGTTGTCATATTCGTCGGCATTTGGATGGCTATCGGCTGGTTGTTCCGCCTGGGTGGAGACAGTTATTTGGTGGTGGGCGTACCGCTAGTAGTGATATTTCAACTGCTGGTACGCAAAAAGCCCCTGGTGACGCTTTGGGTCAGGGACGCGGAGCGGTTCCGACTGAATCCTTTGGGAATTTTGCTGGGACTCTGCCTGGCGATTTTGCCAACGGTGAGATTGGTTCAGACCATCCGCTCGGCCGACTGGTCGTCTCAAATTCCCGAAATCCTGTGGTATGTGTGCTGTATTATCGGGGCTTTCGGCGCAGCCTTCGGGTTCTGCCGCTTTGTGAAACAGACTTGGAAAGAATTGGGGTTTTGCCTGTTGACGGCTGGGGCCTTTGGCAGCGGAACGATGGTGCTGGTGGCGCTTGCCCGCTGGGCAATTATACACAAGCCTGTTATCCTAACCGGGCATACGGCGGCCGTGGGTATCGGAAGCTTCGTCCTTTATGTGCCGGTCTGCTTTGCGCTGGAGGAGGTCGTGTTTCGCGGCGCCCTGGATTCACATGTGTTCCGATCCGGCGACAAAGGCCAATGGTGGACAGCATTCTTCATCTCCGCGCTGTGGGGCTGGTGGCATCTGCCCATTGCGGGTGTGACCGGACGACAACATTTGGTGGTGCTCATCTTTGTGTTGCCTTGCATCCACATTGCTGTGGGTGTTTTCTTTTCGCTAAGCTGGCGGCGTAGCGGGAATCTCGCCGCACCGGCCACGGTCCATGCCTTCATTGACGCCGTCCGGAACATGTTAATGTAAACAGTTGGGCGGCGGGTAAAGACGGCTCGAGGGGTTTACGTTTTGGGCGAATTGGAATAGGGTTGCGCGTGTGAAATACACCTACGAACAACTGGCCGGGATGATCGACCACTCGTTGTTGCAACCGACTTTGACGGACCGGGAGTTGGAGGATGGCTGCCAGCTCGCGGTGAAATACCAGGTGGCGTCCGTCTGCATCAAACCTTACGCGGTCAAGCGCGCCGCCGAACTGCTGGCCGGCAGCAAAGTGCGCGTCGGGTGTGTCGTCGGATTCCCCCATGGCAATTCCTGTGCCGAAGCCAAACGGTACGAGACCGAGCTGGCCTGTCGTGATGGCGCTGTGGAAATTGACGTGGTCATGAACATCGGCAAGGCGCTCAGTGGTGACTGGGATTATGTCCAACGCGATGTGAAAGCCGTATGTGACGAGGCGCACCGGCATCGGGCCAGGGTGAAGGTCATTTTCGAGAACGATTATCTGGACAAAGGCGGCGCCGGTCTGGACGGCGACGGTTTCAAGCGCAAGCTCTGCCAGATTTGCGAACGCGCCGGGGCTGACTGGGTGAAAACCTCCACCGGCTTCGGTTTCGTCAAACAGCCGGGCGGCAATTACAATTACCAGGGCGCGACGGCGCACGATTTGGAACTGATGCGGGCGGCGTGTTCGCCCAAGGTTCAGATCAAGGCGGCCGGCGGCGTCCGCGACCTGGACGGTTTGATCCGCGTGCGCGAGCTCGGCGCCAGCCGTTGCGGTGCCACCGCCACGGCCGCGATCCTGGATGAATACCGCCGCCGCGAAGCTGCCGGGCTCTGATGATGAGTGGGGAAATTTTTGGAGTTGCATCTTTGCGCTCCCTTCATTAATTCATCGCCTGGAAAGGAAAATAAGTCATGCCGGAACCGATCATTGCTCAAAGATCTCCGTTTGTACAAAAGGCCGAAGCCGGCACGTATTGGTGGTGCGCCTGCGGCCGGTCGAAGAGCCAGCCGTTTTGTGACGGGTCACACAAAGGCACCGGTTTCGCGCCGAAGAAGGTGGATCTTGCCGCAGTCAAAACCGTCGCGTGGTGCGGTTGCAAACATTCCCGGAACGCGCCGTTCTGTGACGGGACGCACAGCGGTCTGGGTTAGACGGAATTACGGGCGCTTTTTCCCGCCCGGCTCCTTTTCCTTTTTGCGGAAAAAGTACTGGGTGTCGGCCACGTTGAGCATCGAAAGATCAAGGCTTTCGTCGGGGGCCCGCTTCTTCGCAATTTTGAGCTGGCGCGCGATGCGTTTGATGGCGGTGGCCGCGTAGTATTTGACCACGCCCACGCCGGTGTCGGATTTGAAAATGACCACGAGCAGGCAATGGTCATCCACGTTGGTGACAAAGAGGCTCTGGTTTTCTCCCTGCTGGTACGTGCTGTTAAACGTGGTTTCACTCACCAGGCCGGCGATGGTCTGGTTGGCCATGAAGGCGCCGGAGGCCAGCGCCGCGATGGTCGTCAGGTCGAATTCCTCCGAGTCGCCCTGGTGCGTGATGAGAAAACCGCCCTTGTCAATGATCAGCGAGACGGTGGCGTCGGCGCTGGCGTTGAACTCACGGAGGGTTTCGTCCAGTTTTTGAATATCCTCCTCGGAGATTTGAGGGAGAGTAGCCATGTCATGCGTACTGCGGAACGCTTTGGTTGATGAATTTGTGCAACAGCAGGCGCGTGATCATGTTCAACGTTTCGAACACACCTTCGCACCGGTGCGCCGTCGCGCTAAAGGACGGCACCTGCACTTCACGGTTGTTCAGCAGAAATTCCATGTACTCCATCGGGGCCACATTGGGCAGATCGCGTTTGTTGTACTGGAGCACGTAGGGAATGTCGTGGAGATTGAGCTTGAGGGACTGCAAATTGTCCATGAGGTTTTGAAAGCTCTCGACGTTTTCAGGCATTTTCTCGAATTGCGAATCGGCCACGAACACGATGCCGTCCACGCCGCGCAACACGAGCTGGCGCGTGGTGTTATAGATGACCTGGCCGGGAACGGTGTAGAGCTGGAACTTGGTCTTGAACCCGCGAATGGTCATTGCCTCGATCGGCAGGAAGTCGAAGAAGAGCGTGCGGTCCGAACTGGTCGCCAGCGAGACGAGTTTGCCCTTGTTGCCGGCGGCGGTTTGGACGTGGTCATGGACCTGGACCAGGTTGGTGGTCTTGCCGCCCATTGCCGGGCCGTAATAGACAATTTTAACCTGCAGTTCTTTGGTGGCTTGGTTGATAATGGCCATAGGATTATTGCTTTTTGCGGTCGAGTTCACCAGCCAACAGGGCCAGTTGTGCGGTCGGCAACTGCTCGCCGGCGCGACCGAACGCGGCGAAATAGACGCCGTGGATGCGGAAGACCTTCCACGGCACGTTGCCCACAGTGAAGTTCAAATTGTTCAATTCGCCCATCCGCAATTCCTTGGTGCACTGGCTGACGCGACCGTAAATCTGGGGCAGAAAGGCCGCCAGCGTGTCCGCGTTGAGATCCGGCGGAATCTGGCTGGCCACCATCAGACCGTCCGGCAGGGCCACGAGTGCGCCGGCCACGCCCGGCAGTTTCGCCGCGTGCGAAACTATTTCGTCGGGCGGAGCGCGCCGGCTGCTGAAATCCGTTGAGGGCATCGCGGGCTCCGCCGCCGGACGTTTGAATTCGGTCTCGCCCGGGGGCGCCACCAGGGAAGTGGTATCACCCCCACCCCAGGCGAAGTAGTTTGTGTCCGGTGATTGGAGGTCTGCCGGTCGGGAGGCGAGACGGATTCCGTCCGCCGGAGACGTTTTGGCCGGCGGCTCCAGAATTTCGGAAGGCGGTTGCGGCTGGGGAAAACCGAAAAACAAATTCGGAATCTCCGCCGGGAGCGGCACTGTGGGATGCGGATGAGCCGCCTTGGTTGCTCCTCCCAGTCTGGTTAGAAAGAGCGGGGCGACGATTTTCAACGGCAATTCCAATTCCAGGTTGTCGTGGATGGATACTGCCAGAGGCGTGGGTTTGATCCACGCGCGCAAATTCCGCCAGGCAAATATCACGCGTCCGCGTTTGAGGGCGGGTTCGACCAGATTTACCGGCAGCGCGACTTGCGCATTGGGCAGGTTCATTTGAGCGATCTCCCTCCGCAATGCCTCCGGCCAGGCTTCCGACAGTGTGGCCAGCGGGACCAGAATCGTGGCCACCTCCGGTACGGCCGGCGCCGGCCTCGGCGTGAGCGGCATCGGTTTGGGCGCGATCGGCGCCGTCGGCGGAATGGGGATGGCCGGAATGATGGGTTGCTTGGGCATGCCATTCCCATTGCCATTACCGTTGCGCGACAGGGGTGGAGCCGGGGGCTCGGGTTTGATTGCGCGCGAGACAAACGCGGGTGGCGGCGGCGCGACCGGCGGCGGCATGGTGTTGGCCGGTGTGCGGGGCTGCGGCACGGTCATTCGCATCGGCGGCGCGGAAGACGGCGGTGCTTTGAGCGGCGCTTTGGAGATCAAGATCCCCTCGCCGCGTCCGTTGAAAGGTCCGGTGATTTCCGCGGGCACTTCCAGGTGTTTCTGCGTCGGATTGCGCGCCAAAGAATTGAAATTCAATCGTGCGAGGACTTCGTTCAACGGCAGTATCACGGGCAGCGAGTCATATTCCTCGTCAACATTAAACAGAGTGGGCGCGGCGTGGCGCAGTTCGCCGAAGGTGATTTTGACAACGCCCAGCGCCAGTTGAGGCATGATTTTTCCAATTGAAATCGAGATGCTCGCGCGGCTCAAATCGGCGTCGGTTATCGTCAACCGGGCGTGCAGTTGCGGCGGCAGGTTTCCCAGGATGGGTTGCAGGGGCAGTTCCACTTCGGTGATATTTTCGGCTGGCGCCGGTTCGGCAGTTACGGGACGCGCCACCGGTTTGGGCGGAGCTGCGGTGAATTGCCGAATCGGAACAGGCGGCGCCGGCGCGGCTTGCGTCACAGGTCGCGACGGCTTGGGACTGTCCGCCCCACTCTCATTCTCGTCAAAACGTCGCAGCAACTCTCGCAGCAACCCGGCAAATCTTGTTTTTACTCCATTTGGCATCGCACACAGCTTTTCCCGCAGACTATAAATCCGCAGGTTGATCCGTTCTCAGCAGGAAGCGCGCCATGGGCACATTGAAAACGCCCGCCGAATCTCAAGCCGCCGGGCGGCCGGTGGCCGGCGGAAAGTTGTCCCAGCGTTGGACTGGCTGTCCACAAAGTGACGATGGATTATTGGCCCGCATTGTGGGATTCGGAACGACAACTGCTTCTTCCCGGTCGTGCGCGGCTTAAATGCTTTGGCCTTGAATTCACGGCCACCGGCATTAGCCGTTACGATTTGTCAAATGGAATGGAATCACACCACAAAATCCTGATTTTGGACGATGAGACTGCCTGGCTGGAGGTAAACCGCGAGATATTGTCGCAACTTCCCAGCAAACCCGAAATCCGCACGGTCAATTCCGGGACACGCGCCATTGCCCTGTTGGATGCCGAACCATTCCGCCTGCTGATTTGTGATTTGAAGATGCCGAAAATGGACGGCTTGCAGGTGCTTTCGATTGTCCGCCGCCGGTTCCCGGAATTGCGCACGGTGGTGTTGACGGCGCTGGAGGACGAGGAATTCCGTTCCCGGGCTTACGCGTTGGGCGTGGATTTGTTCTGGCTGAAGACCGACATTCAGCAGAACCCGCAAATGTTTCTGGACTGCGTTGAGTCCTTGCTGGGGCGCGACATGGAAACGGGTTTTCGCGGCATCCAAAGCAAAAGTCTCATGGACATCATCCAGATGGAATGCCTGTCCCGCACTTCCACCGTGTTACGCATCACCCGCGGCCCGCTCGTGGCCAAATTGTGGATTCAGGAAGGAGAACTGATTGATGCCGAAGCCGAGGGCGCGCGCGGCGAAGCGGCGTTCCGCAGAATCCTGGCATGGAAATCCGGCACGTTCGAAAACATGTCCGCCGAACCGAAGCGCGAGCGCACCATCTTCAAATCGGTGAATGCCCTGCTGCTCGAATCCGCGCAGAACATCGACGAAGCCGCCAACCCCGCGGAGCCTGAATCGGCGGAGGAAGCCGATCATCGCAAGACGATCTGGAAACTTGCTCTGGTGGCCCGGGAAGGCGCTGAATTTGTGGTCGCCTCCTCTGCCGAACGCCAGAATGAGGTGGATGCCTGGGGAACACAAAATGCGGGACAACTCGCGGCCTGGTCGCGGCGGGTCGCCGAAGTGGCCAAACGGCTGAGTGACCGGCTCGAAGCCGGCCCGTTGCTGTACGTGTTCGGCAACAGCGTGGAACGGCAAGTGCTCCTGCTGCCTCGCGACGAAAAGTCCTATCTGGTCGCCTGGCCGCCGGACGCGCCAGCCGACCAATTGTTTGAAAAAACCAAGAAACTAGTAGCCTCATGGGATTCCTGACAAAACTTTTTAAGAGTCATGCCGCCGTCCAGCAATTGCCGGCCGGCAGCCTGACCGTGAACCGCGACGGCCAGGTGGTTACCTCCACCATTGTTTCAGGCTATCCGCAGGGGTTGTTGCGCGACATCGTGCGTGACGTGCTGCTCCTGTTTCGCCAGGCGCGCGAGGCGCAAATGCCGCTGGCGGAATTCAGCATCCATTTCGCCAGCCTGCGCATCACCGCCCGCGAGATGCGCGGCGGCGCAGTGATTTTCCTCTCACCGCAAACCGTGCCGTCCACCCTCCAGTCAACCTGAGCGCTTATGACCGCCAAAGAACTCACCCAGTTGGTCACCCAGATCGAAACCCATATCGAATGCTGGAAACAGTTCAACCATTTCGTGAACGTCGCCCGCGCTAGAAAGTTCGGGCCGCCCGACGAGAATCATTTTCTCGAACTTAAAAGCGTCATCGTGCAGGAGTTGGAGATGATTTATGCCGCCCTCGAAATCACCACTCCCGCCAAGGAGGAAATTCATGCCCTCATCGGCAACGCCCCGTCCCTCCGTTACCTGAGCGAAATGAGCGAAGGCTCCCTGCGTGGCATCGAAAGCCAGTGGCACAAAATCTACATCGGCTGGCATTCCATTCTCGGCCAGCTCAAGGTCAAGCAGCGCGCCGAGGAGGCCAAATCGTTCTTTAGCTGGAAAAAATAATCCGGCGGTTTCATTTCGCGCTTGCCCAACGTGCCGGTTTGGTGTCTAACCACGCGCCATGCCTCAGTGGATTGCCGCGGTTGCTTCCAACTTCGTTGCAGGGGCTTAAAAACCATGCTGAATTACTTTCAAATCCTGGCGCTGGCGCTGGTCCAGGGCGCGTGTGAATTGCTGCCGGTGTCCAGCTCGGCGCACGTCATCGTGGCGGAAAAACTCATGGGCCTGGATCCTTCGAGCCCGCAAATGACGATGTTGCTGGTCATGCTGCACACCGGGACCATGTTCGCGGTGATTGCCTATTTCTGGCGGGGCTGGAAGCGCGATTACTTTGCCTCGACCGGCCAGTTGCAATGGTTCGCGATCCAGGTGATCATCGCCACCCTGGCCACGGGAGTGATCGGTTACGGGCTGAAGGTGCTCATTGAGAAGATTTTCATGCGCAATGTGCCGCACGCCGAAGTCGAGGATTTATTTTCGAACCTGCCCTTGATTGCCGGCGCGCTGGCGGCTGTTGGCGGGTTGATTATTTACGCCGGATTGCGCGCGGCAAAATCACCGCGTCATTCGGAGGTTCAGCCGGCGCACGCCATTGGGATCGGCATCGTGCAGGGCATTTGCCTGCCCTTTCGCGGTTTTTCACGTTCCGGTTCGACCATCTCCGCCGGGCTGCTGCTCGGGTTGCCAAAGCAGAAATTGGAGGAATATAGTTTCGCGCTGGCGGTCGTTTTGACGCCGCCGGTGGTGGCCAAGGAAGCCTGGCGTCTGGTCAAGGACCACGCGTTAAACGGCCAGGGTTCGGTGCTGCACCTGTTCCTGCCGGGCATTGTGGGGATGGTCTTCAGCTTTGTGGCCGGGTTGCTGGCTTTGCGATGGCTGTCACGTTGGCTGGAAGGCGGACGCTGGCAATGGTTCGGCTATTATTGCCTGGCGGCCGCGGCCGGCGTGCTGGTCATCCATTTCACACTGCATTGAACAGGGACTCGTGTCACTCGTCCCTCCGGGAAGATCATTGTCCCGGCGCGGGAATGAAGATCTTCTGGCCCACTTTCAAATTCTTGGGATCCAACCCCGGATTTGCCTTCAAAACCTGGTCCGTGGTCACCTTGATGCCCTGCGCGCGATACGCCTTGACGATGGCCAACAGAGTGTCCCCGCGCTGGATGGTATAATCATAGCCGTTCTGCGGTCCGCTGGTGTTGGTGGCAGGATGGCCTCGCGTGGGTATTGGTGTGGTGTCCGGCGTTAGGTCTGACGCCGTCCGGTGGCTGGAGGAGGAAGCGCCCAATGACTTTTCGAGCCGTTCCAGCTCCTTCAAAACCCGATCATTGTCTTCCTGCCGTTTCTTGTCAATTTCCTGCACCTGTTCGGCGAGCTTTTTCAGATCATCCGAATTGGCCGTGTTGGCGGCGGGCTGGTTCACCTGGTTTTGCAGGTCGCTGATTCGCTTCTCCAGCGCCTCGATGCGTTTGCTCTGTTCCAACTGGGCGGCCTGCATGTCTTGAATCTGGCCGCTGAGTTTGTCAATTTGCTCTTGTGCCGCCGTGTCTTGCGCCGAGGCCACCGCCAGGGAGAAGCTGAGAATCAAAAGGCCGACGAGAAATCGTTTCATGCGCCGACGATAGTCCGTTGCCTGCCCGCGTCAAGCGGAAGTGCGAGAATCAGCAAACAAAGCCATGAGAGTTGCAGCCTATCCTGATATTAGCCCACACGTCTCCGATTCCGATACATGAGCACTCAGTCGGCATCTCGTATGGCGGCTTTCTGTCTCAGAACCGCCACTATATTGGTCTGGTTGTTTGCTGGATCAATGGTCACGAAGTGAGCATCGGAGCCAACCGCTCCAATTGTCATAAGGCGGCACTCCGTGAGCGACTTACCAGACGTGTTGGTGCCATCAATCTGCTGAATAATTAGCCCTGGGCGCAGCCCAGCCGCCGCCGCCAGTGAATTAGACGAAACGTACTGAATCTCGAAAGCGCTATTTGTCAATGCCAGCAAAACACCATTGACGGCGCCAACAACGTGATAGTGCTTCCCATCGATTATCAAAACAGATTGCTGTGCTTGGTAACGCTGGTGAAGGACCATCAAAAGCACGGCCGACAAAGCCGCGACAATGAAGATTATTGTGATCAGTTTCCACACAGTGCGTAGTGTGGCCTAACAGTTAGTAGGCGGCTGCCTATTCAGCCTGCCTTTTTCAAAAAGCCAGCATAAGCTGGGCTGAAAGCGTTGTCTAACCTAAAATTATACCAATTATGCCCTGCTGCCGCTTCAAGCAAAGGCTGCACGTTTTCTTTCGCTGACAAAATTTCACGCCAGTTTGCCGTAACGCCGGATTTCGGGCCAGATCAGCGCCACGGCGATCACCGTCAAAACGGTTCCGACGCCGCCGGACACGGCGGAAATGATGGCGCCGGTGACCATCGTGTTGCCGATGGCGGGACCGAAAATTTGCGCAACGGTGCCGGACTCGAACTCGCCCAGTTCGTTCGACGTGCCGATGAACAGGTTGTTGACCGCGGAGACGCGCCCGCGTTTGTCGTCGGGCGTGAGCATTTGCACCAGCGTGTGTCGCACCACCACGCTGATATTGTCCACCGCGCCGCAGAGGAACATCATGAGAAACGAAAACCAGAACCATTTCGAGAACCCGAAGGCAATCGTGGCCAGCCCAAAAACGGTCACGGCCCACATCAGCGTGCGCCCGGCTTTTTGCAGGGGCGGCCGATGATTCAGGATGAACACGCAAAGGATGGAACCCAGCGGCAGTGCCGCCGCCAGAAAACCCAGGCCGGCCGGCCCGACGAACAAAATGTCGGAGGCGTAGATCGGCAGCAGGGCCGTGGCACCACCGAGAAACACTGCGAACATGTCCAGCGTGATGAGCCCCAAAATGATTTTGCTCGCGTAAACGAATTTGAAACCCGTCAACAACGCCTGGAGTGTCATGGATTCACGGACCTTGACGGTGTGCTCGCGGCGGATCATACCGACCAGGACGCAGACGATCACCGAGGCCAGCGCATTGATGACATAAACCGGCGCCGCCGCTGCGGGGTCGTTCAGATGGTTGAAACACCGAAAGATCATCCAGGCAATCAAACCGCCGGCGGCGGCCCGGCCAATGATGCAGGAAAGCTGGAAGGCGCCGGCATTCCAGTTGACAGCCCGGGGGAAGTCCTGCCGGGCCACCAGCGCCGGCAAAAAGGCGGCGTTGGCCGCCCGCATGAAGGTGTTGGCCGTGCTGCCGAGGAACAGACAAACATAAATCCAGATGACCGGCGCGTGATACCAGGAGATGAAGGCCACGCCCAGGCTCGCCGCCGCGATGACCGCGGTCGTCACCACGACAATCCGTTTGCGGTTGTAATTGTCCGCGACGTGCCCGGCCGGCAGCGTGAACAGGAACATCGGGATCATTTGCACCAGCCCCACGAAACCCAGGGCCAGGGCCGAATGGGTGAGCGCATATATTTCCCAGAGGACGGCGAGGGTGAACATTTGCTGTCCGGTAACGCCCACCAGGCGGCTGATCAGATACAGCGTAAAATCCCGGTTCTGGAAAATGGCATACGGACCGCCGCGGGCAACGCCTGGCGGCGAGTTTAATTCCTCAGACTCTTCAGTGCTGCTCATGAACGAAAGATGCGCAAAACTTAATCGAAAATTGTGTCAGGTCGAGTTTTCACATGAAGGAATTTCCGCCTCAGCCCGCGCGCATTGTTAATCGTCATCGCCAGGACACCGGAATCGGATTACAATAAAGATCAAGATGGATGAGCCAAACGGGAGACCGCGTTGCTATCGGTGGCCGTGGCTGGTGCTGGCGCTCTTTTTACTGGGCGTGGCGCTGGCCATTTTGTGGATGATGGTCGATGTCCGCACCATCGAACGGGAGCGCAATCTGGGCGCGCCGCCGCTCACCAGCCCGGCGCGATAACAGGAATCCGGTATCCTGCGCAAAAAGATGGCGCGGGAGAGACACACGCTAAAGCATGAACGCCAACCGGGCACTTACTTTTTCAAAAGTCTCTCAAATTTCGCCATCACGTCCGGATCCTTATCGGCGACATCCATGGTTTCACCCGGATCCGTTTTCAGATTGTAAAGTTCCCATTTGTCACTGGCTTTGGCGCGAACAATTTTCCAGTCACCCCGGCGCACCGCCTGCGCCAGGTCGCGGTCCTGGAGTGCCCAGGAGAAGGCATCGTGGCGGTTGGTCTGGGTTTCGCCCAGCAAGGTCGGCAGCACCGAGATGCCATCAATGTTTTTGGGCGGTTCGCGGAGCGCCAACTGGAGGGCCGTCGGCAGAAAATCCCACGCGGCCCACGGAAAATCACTGACCTGCCCGGGCCTGATTTTCCCCGGCCAGGAAACGATCATCGGCACACGCAGACCTCCTTCATAAAGGTCACCGCGCTGGCCGCGAAACGGTCCGGCGCTTTGGAAGAATTTCGGATTCACGCCTCCGCCCGTTTGCGGCCCCGTATCGCTGGAAAAGAAGATCACCGTGTTGCTTTGGAGGTTCAACCTTTTCAATTGGTCGAGCAACTGGCCGATGTGGTCGTCCAGGCGGGCGATCATGGCAGCGCGGTTTCTTTCCGATTGCGGCCACGGCTCGTCCGAATACGGCGCGTCGGTTGGCACGGGCATGACGTCGCCGGCGCCCGGGCGCGCGATTGTAAGATTCAACAACAGGAAAAACGGACGGTAGCGGTTGAATTGATCAGGCTGGTTGACCCGGATGAAATTCCCGGCGGCGGCGGCGAACAAATCGGGGATATATTGTCCTTTTTTCCCGTCGGCGTTGGCATACAACTCTTCCCGCCCGTTGAAAGCGGCCGGTTGTTCCGTCGCCGGTTTCAGCAGGCTTTTCGGCATGTAACGCCAGACGTAATCGGAGTAATAATTTCCCGCGTCGGCCGGGTCGGTAAACCCGTTGAACTCATCAAAGCCCTTTTTCCAGGGCGCACCGCTCGTGCCGTCACCGCCCAACCGCCATTCACCGATCAGAGCGGTGTGATAGCCGGATTGCTGCAACCACTGCGCCACCGTGATGTCGTCCGCCGCCAGCGGCACGTCCGCGTCGGCGCGCTGCGGCAAATGGGTTGAGTCCCGGCCGAGCATGAGCGCGGCGTCTGCCGGCGAACCCGCCGCGTCGCCCGCATAATAGCGGGTAAACCGGATGCCTCCGGCGGCCAACTGGTCGAGGTTGGGCGTCTGGAATTTCGTCTGGCCGTAGCAGCTCAGGTCGCCGTAGCCCAGGCCATCACATCGAATGAAGATAAGGCAGGGCCGGCGCGGCGCCGGCGGATTGGCGTCGGGAGTGGAAACGGGTTGCGCGTTCGCCGTCGGCAAAAAAACAAGGGCCGCGGCGGCGAGCAAAACGCGACCGAGGCGGGGGAGGCACATTGGTCTCATGGCAACGCGAATTCTGGGAAACTTGATGCGTTCGACGCAATTCTTTTTCTGCCTGGTTTGGCCCTTGGGCTAAACGGATTTCCCGTTCCGTTTGCCAAATTCCGGATCGAGCGGGATGCGCGCTGCGACAAGGAAACTGGGTATCGTTGCCAGAATCACCCACACAAAAAAATGCGGATAACCGATTTGATCCTGCAACCAGCCACTCCACATGCCCGGGACCATCATTCCCAGCGCCATAAACCCGGTGCAGATGGCATAGTGCGCCGTGCGATGTTCGCCGCGGGCGATGTAAATCATGTAAAGCATGAAGGCGGTGAATCCGAAGCCGTAACCGAATTGTTCCACGGCAACGCCCGCGCCGATGGTATACAGATTTTCCGGTTGGGCATAAGCCAACCAGATGAACACCGCGTCCGGCAGATGAATCGCCAGCAACATCGGCCATAACCAGCTTTTCAAACCTTGCCGCGCGACGACAAAACCGCCCAGCAATCCGCCGGCCAATAATGCCCCGACACCGACATACCCGTTGATCCTGCCAAACAGGGCGTCCGACAAGGCCAGGCCGCCCTGGCTGCGCGGATCGAGGAGAAAGAATTTGGCTACATTCAGCAACTGTGCCTCCCCGAAACGATAGAGCAACAGGAACAAGAGCAATGAGAGAATCCGGGGTTTCTGAAAGAAGTTTCCGAACGTTTTGAAAAATTCCGTCATGAATTTCTTCAACGAACCCGGTCTTTGGGGCTGGTCCGCCGCCGGTTGGGGCAGGACAAACCGATGGTAAAACCCCAGGCACAAAAAAATTCCGGCGACCAGCGCGAACGCGCTGGACCAGGCGACTCCAAAAGTGCCGGTCTGCTGCTGGATGCTTCCCGCCAAAATGACCAGGCCACCCTGGGCGGCGATCATGGCCACGCGGTAAAAGGTGTTGCGAATGCCTGAAAAAAAGGCCTGCTCACGCTCGGTGGTCGCCAGCAAGTAAAAGCCATCCGCCGCGATGTCGTGGGTGGCGGCGTTGAACGCCAGCAGCCAGAAAAACGCCAGAGTCCATTGGAAGAAATGACGCGCCGGAATCGTTAGCGCCACTCCGGCCAGCACCGCGCCGATGAGCAATTGCATCGCCCAAATCCACCACCGTCGCGTTTTGAGAATGTCCACGACTGGGCTCCACAGCGGTTTGATCACCCACGGCAGATAAAACCAGCTCGTGTAGAACGCCGCGGCCGTGTTGGACACGCCGAGGTTTTTGTAGAGCACCAGCGACACCGACATGGCCAGCGCGTAAGGGAGTCCTTCGGCGAAGTAAAGGCTCGGAATCCAGAGCCACGGATTGCGGGGGGTCGGTTTCGCGCCGGTCATCGGCCTTTGAGTAACAGGCCGGAGACGCGCAGGCAAAAATTTTCGGGCTTGCGCTTTGCCAAAACGATGGTTGAGTCAGGGTGTGACCGGCGCGTTCCTCAATGCCTTGGGTATTTTGTTGGGCGGCTTATTTGGGCTGACGTTGCGTCGGCCACTGCCCCTTTCCCTCCAGATTTTTCTCCGTTCTCTGTTGGGCGCCCTCACGGTTTTTTCGAGCCTGTACCTCGTCTGGCTGAGCATCGAAGGGCCCTTTTTTTCCGGATTAAAAACAATTTCCATCGCCATCCTGGCCATGGCCGTCGGCGGTCTGCTCGGCCGGCTGATCGGGCTGCAAAAAATTTCCAACCGCCTGGGTCGCTATGCCGGCAATATCATCGTCCGCCGGCCCGGGGGCGTTCCGCGCCGGGCGGGGGATGGATTGCGTGCCTGCACTCTGCTGTTCTGCACCGCCCCCCTGGGATTGGCCGGTGCGGTGGCCGACGGAATGTCCGGTTACTTTTATCTGCTGGGGATCAAGGCCATCATGGACGGGTTGGCCACGCTGGGTTCCGTGAAGACCCTGGGATGGACCGTGGCCCTGTCAGCGTTTCCCGTAATCCTCTGTCTGGGGAGCATCACGCTGGCTTCGCGGCTTTATGCAGTGCCCTTCCTGGAATCCCACAGCCTGAACCGAAGTGATTTAATCAATTCCGTCAATGCCGTTGCCGGACTGGTGGCGTGTGCGGTGGCCCTGGTGATTTTTGAAGTCCGCAAGGTCGAACTGGCCAATTACTTGCCGGGCCTTGTGGTTGCTCCGCTGCTGGCCTGGCTGTTCGGTCACTGAATCACCCCGCGTTGGCGCAACATCGCTTCCATCGCCCTGTCCATCAACGCATCCGCCAGTGGTTTGGTGATTTCATCGAGCGCCGCGACGGCTGCCTGCAACTGTTTCAAATCGCCCGCGCCAGTCTCCGGCTTTTCCGTGGCCAGAACGGATTCCACCCGGCGCGCAGCGGTTTCAATCTCCGCGCGGTAATCGGCCTGGATTTCATCCGCGCAGTCGGCCAGCGCCTTGCGCGTGGCAGCGAGAGTTTCGCCGGCGCGTAATTTTGCCTCGATCCAGCGGCGCGCGGCCAAATCCTCGAACGCGTGCGCGACGGATTGCTCAACCATCTGTTGCACCGCCGCGTCGTCCACGTCCACGGTGGATTTCAGTTCAACGATCTTTTCCCGTCCGGTTTTTACGTCCCGCGCCAGCACGTGCAGGATGCCGTTGGCATCAATGTCAAACTGCACGCCCACGCGCGGCACCCCGCGCGGCGCCGGCTCAAACCCGATCGTAAATTTGCCCAGGCTCCAGTTGTCTTTCGCGCGTTCACGTTCGCCTTGCAGCACGTGAATGAGCATCGAACGCTGGTTGTCCACTGCCGTGGTGAACATCTCGCCCGCCTTCACCGGAATGGTTGAGTTGCGGGGAATCAGAACGTTCATCAGCCCGCCAAAGGTCTCGAGCCCGAGTGACAGCGGCGTCACGTCGAGCAGCAGGACGCTCTTGAAACCGCCGGACAGGATTTCCGCCTGAATCGCCGCGCCCAGTGCGACGGCTTCATCAGGATTTTGCGACGTGTTCAACCGCGGGCCGCTGGCCCGGTGATAATCGCCGCCCACCCGGATGTCGCCACGCGTTTCCTCGAATTCGGCGCAGCAGAACCACTCGCCCACCCATTTGCGGACGAGCGGCATCCGCGTCTGGCCGCCGACGAGGATCACCTGGTCCAGATCCTTTGCTTCTATCCCGGCGTCGGCCAGGGCGCGCAGACAATGCGGCCGGGTGCGCGCGATGATGTCGCCCGTGAGCTTTTCCAGTTCGGTGCGCGTGAGCTGGCAGCTGAAATTGAAATCCGGCGTCAGGAACGGCAGCATCATTTCCACCTCGGTTTCGGTTGAAAGTCTGATCTTGGCCTGCTCGACGGCTTCCCGGATGCGGGATAGCCATTGGGGATTTCGGATTTCAGATGTTGGACTGGCCTTCTGGATTTTTCCAACGATGAAATCCACCAGCCGTTTGTCCAAATCATCGCCGCCGAGTCGCGTGTTCCCGTTGGTGGCGAGCACCTGGAAAACGCCTTCCTGCAGTTCCAGGATTGAGAGGTCAAACGTGCCGCCACCCAGATCGTAAACGGCGATTTTGGATTTCTCCTTCAGCCTGTCCAAGCCGTAGGCGAGCGCGGCGGCGGTCGGCTCGTTGAGGATGCGTTCGACCGTGAGTCCGGCCAGTTCGCCGGCGCGCTGGGTGGCGTGGCGCTGCGCGTTGTTGAAATAGGCGGGCACGGTGATGACGGCGCGCGTGACCGGTTCACCGAAGTAATTTTCCGCATCGCGCTTCAATTTTTTCAGAACCTCGGCGGAAATCTCCTCCGGCGAAAAATTTCGTCCATGGACTGGAATCGTCACCGCGCCTGTGCCTTCGCCCTGGACGGGATACGTCACCAGCATCTCCTCCTGCGCCATGTCCGTGCCGCGGCGGCCCATGAAGCGTTTCACCGAATAAACTGTTTCCGCCGGCTGGATGGCGCGCACGCGATTTGCCTCGTGTCCGACCACCGGCGCGCCGTCGCGCGAGGGAAAATGCACAACCGACGGCGTCAGCCGCCGGCCTTCGGCATCGGCGATGACGAGCGGGATGCCCGAATCCACTGTAGCAACCAGCGAATTTGTGGTGCCCAGGTCTATGCCGACGATTTTGCTCACCGGCAAATGTTGCCACGAAACCGCGGCAAAACAAAATTTTTGTGCATTTGCACCTGGTTGCGGTTATTTTGATTGCATGAATTGTATTGTTACGGCCGGCCCGACCTATGAGCCACTCGACGACGTGCGCCGGCTTACGAATTTTTCCACCGGCCGCCTGGGCACGGAACTGGCTAATTTCCTGGTCGCGCGCGGCCATCGGGTGAGCCTGCTCATCAGCGCGCAGGCCACGTACTTCGGCGAGCGCCAGATCCAGCGGGTCGAGGTCTTCACCACCACGACGAGCTTGCGGGAAAAACTGCAGGCGTTGCCGGCCAAGACAGTGAACGCCGTCTTTCACACGGCCGCAGTCTGCGATTTTCGTTTCGGCCGGATTCGGCTGCAATCGCCCCATGGCAAGTTGATGGAAATCAAATCAAAGAAGATTCCCACCGGTGGGGGCGCCTTGCTGGTGGAATTGCTGCCGACGCAGAAGATCATCGCCCAATTGCGCGCCTGGTTTCCGTCGGCGAAACTGGCGGGGTGGAAATTTGAAGCGGAAGGCAAACGCGCGGATGCGATTCACGCGGCGGAACAACAACTTATCCAATGTCTGACCGACGCGTGTGTGGCCAACGGCCCGGCTTATGGCGAGGGTTTTGGTTTGATCACCCGAAGCAGCCACGCGCATCTGGCGGATCCGCCGAAATTGTTCGATGCGCTGGAGAGGTGGATGCAGGCGTGAACGGCGGCGGTTGGAACAGGGGCGTTAGACTTCAAAATCGTCCAGTTGCCGCAGACCCAATTTCATGGGGAGCCAGCCGACCAGGAATGACAGAACCACGAAGGCAATAATGCCCCCGGCGGCCCAGTTCGCCCGCCCGTGCCAGCCGGTGGCGGCAAATCCCAGCAGCAACACCGACGCCAGGATATAGACGGAACTCAGCACGAAGCATAAGGTGCCTCCGAAGCCGCTGACAATCTTGTTTGGATTGGCCTCTTTTAAATTGGGATACAACACTCCCAACCCGACCGCGAGGCCGTTGAGGGCAAAGGTCATGATGGTCACCACCGCACCGAAAAAAGCCACCCGATCCCAGCTCATCTTCAGCAGGTAGCACGAAAGCATGATCAAGCCGGAAGTCACCACGAATGACATCACGCTGGCCAGCCAGAACTTGGTTTTAACCACGCGCCCCAGGCCCATGGGCGCCAGGCCGACGATCCAGAGCCGGCGACCCTCAAGGGAAAACTGCGGGAAGACAAACCGCGTCGTCACGGAGGCGAGATTCAGCGCGCAAACGCCGAGATTCAGGAACGCGATGAGATTGATCCAAAATTCACTGCTCAATTGGTGTGTAAAATTCCGCAGGTTGATGATATAGACGCCCAGCAGGCCGAACAGCATCACGGTTTGCCCCCATTGGGTCGTGTCGCGCCAGAACATGCGAATGTCCTTGATGGCCAGCGCGCGGGCATCGCGGCCGAACCAGAAAAATGCCCCCAACATTTTTTCCATGGGCGCGGCGGAGTTTTGAATTCCACCCTTGAGACGGCCCCGGGCAACCAAGCCGCGGCGGTGCACGCGACTTTGCACGGCTGACGCCGTGTCGTAAAACCAATGGCCGAACCGGGTGAAGGCCAGTCCGCCAAAGAGCAGCGTGTAACTCAACAACACCAGCGCGAAGAACGCCGCGCCGCGCAGGATGCCTTCGGCCCATTGCAGTACGGCCGACGACAGCCAGTAGCTGGGCAGGAACGGGAACATGGTAAAACGCGTTTTGGCCAGCAACTGGTCGAGGGCCTCGAGGGTCCGTTCGCTGAGCAAGGCGTTGGTGGCTGGCTGGGCCTTCCACCAAAAAGCGACCAGGGCCAGTGAGATGACGGCTGTTCCCACCGCCGCAATTTGAAAACTCCGGCGATCCAGAAGCCGCCCCATTAAAATCGCCAGCCAGGCGCCGGCGACACCCGGCAACACGATGAACAACGCGATCAACACCAGCGTCATCACGTAAAAATGCCACGCCGCGCCGCGCACCAGGCCAAAGGCCACCAGCAACGGCGCTATCAGGAATAAAAACGCCCACGACGCCAGCAGCGTGGATTCGATGAATTTCCAACGAAATATCGTCTGGGCCGGAACCGGCAACGTAAGCAAAAACGCGGTTTCGCGGTTGCGGAACAGGTTGGTATAGCTGATGACCAGGTTGCTCAGCAGCAACAATCCAAAGAGAAAGGCAAACAGCGTGTACATCAACCGCTCGGTCAGCACCGCGCCCAAACCCGGGAATCTCGCGACGAACCACAGGGCATGATAAAACAGCCAGAAGGACAGCACGAGGTAACCGATGACAAAGAACATGATGACACCGGTGAGCAACTGCGATTGTTCCCGCAACGACAGCACGCGCCGCCAGGTTTGAAGCGCATTGACCCGCAGTAAGAGAAGCAGCGGCGACGTTTGGGGTTGAACAAAATTCGCGGGCACGGCGTCCAAGGTAGCGTGGAACGACGCCGGGCGCAATTCCGTCGGGGAGATGATTTTGGCCGGGGCGTCGGAAACACCGATGAAAGCTACCAAATTCAGCCGCCGCCATTTTCTTTTGACGCTCGGTATGGCCTGTGCCGGCGCGCCTGCGGCCACCGTGACGGATGCCCGGTGGCTGGAGCCCACATGGCTGGAAGTCCGGCGCTTGCGTATCGGCGACGGCCCGCCCGCGGTCCGCCTCGTTCATTTCTCCGATTTGCATTACAAGGGCGACCGCGCTTATGCGGAATCCGTTGTCAGGACCATCAACTCCTTCTCGCCGGACCTGGTGTGTTTCACCGGCGATATCATGGAGCAAACCCGGTTCCTGCCCGAGGCGCTGGAAATTCTTTCCGGCATTAAATCGCCGCTGTTTGGCGTGCCCGGAAATCATGATTATTCGAGCGGCGCGTCCTTCGAGGTCATTGGTCAATGCTTTGCCGCCACCGGCGGCGCCTGGCTGCTCGATCAACAACAGGCCGCGGCCGGCGGAAAAATTAACCTCCTGGGCGCCACCTGCCGGAACTGTTTGTACAACCTCACACCGCCGCTGAATCCCGGGGCGAAAACCATTTTGCTGATGCATTATCCGGCATGGATAAAATGTCAGGGCGACCGACAGTTCGATCTGGCGCTGGCCGGTCATTCCCATGGCGGTCAGGTGCGCATTCCATTTTATGGCGCCATCGCGCTGCCGTATGGTGTGGACGAGTACGACCTTGGCTTGTTCCAAACCCCGTCCGGCCCGCTTTATGTGAACCCGGGCATCGGCTGGTATTACTTCGACGTGCGATTCAACTGTCGGCCGGAAGTCACCGTGATCGAGGTTTGACTTCGGCCAGTGTGGGGCAGGCGGTTAGTCATCTCCTTTCCCGTTGAAGCCGCCTTGAACGGTTTGTATCGTGCGCCTGATGGCGCCGTTGGAATCCAAAAATTCTCCGTTAGCCGCGCCGGCTTGCCGGGACGAAGCAACGCCCACGTTGCGAAGGCCGGTTACATCGCTCTGGGGGGTCGGCGCCGAACGCGCGGCGCAACTCGCGCGGCTCGACCTTCACACGATCGAGGATTTGCTCCTGCATCGCCCGCGGCGATATGAAGACCGCCGGCATTCTCGCGCCATTGCCGAATTGACCCGCGACGAGGCGGCGACCGCGCGCGGCACGATTGTCGCCCAGGGACTCAAATGTTTTCGCGGCGGGGCCAAGTCCGTTTTTGAATTTGTCCTCGACGACGGCACGGCGCGTCTGCATTGCCGCTGGTGGAACCTGCCGTTTCTGGAGAAGTATTTCGCAGTCGGCGACGAGGTCTTTGTCTTCGGCAGGCTCATCGAAACCAGACCGCGCACGATGGACCATCCCGAAACCGAAGTCATCGAAGGCGGCGGGGAAAGTTTCATCCATGTCAACCGCATCGTTCCAATTTATCCGCTTACCGAGGGCCTGCCACAACGCTGGTTGCGCGGACTGATCTGGCGCACGCTGGAAAAATTTGAATTGGAGATGGTCGAGCCGAAACCCGGGCCGGACTTAAAAACCTTCCCGTCACGCGCCAACGCGGTTCGGATGATCCATTTTCCCGAGGAATTGGCCGATGTGGAAATCGCGCGGCGGCGACTGGCCCTGGATGAATTCGTTGCGCTGCAATGCGAAATACAGCTGCGCCGGAAAAATTTTGAAACCAGGTCGCGCGCGTTGCCGTGCTGCGGCGACAACCGTTTTATGAAGCCATTCCTGGCGCGGCTTGGCTATAAACTCACCCGGGCGCAGACGAACGTGCTTCGCGAAATCCGCTCCGGCATGGGCGCTGCGCATCCGATGCGCCGGCTGCTCCAGGGCGATGTCGGGTCGGGCAAGACCGTGGTGGCCGCGTGCACGGCGCTGATGGCGTTGGAAAGCGGTTTTAACGCGGCGCTCATGGCGCCGACGGAGATTCTGGCGGAGCAGCATTTCCGGAATTTCCAAAAGTGGTTTGAGCCGCTGGGAGTGAAGGTGGAGTTGCAAACCGGGTCGCGGAAAACCACGAGTGACGAGCGGCGCGTGACAAGTGACGCGAAAAGTCGCGCGCCGCTTCCGGTCACCCTTTTCATCGGCACGCACGCGCTTCTTACCAGCGGCTTCGATTTGCCGCGCCTCGGTCTGGTCATCATTGACGAACAGCACAAGTTCGGTGTGACCCAACGCGA
This sequence comes from Candidatus Sulfopaludibacter sp., assembly GCA_035508155.1. Taxonomy (GTDB): domain Bacteria; phylum Verrucomicrobiota; class Verrucomicrobiia; order Limisphaerales; family UBA11358; genus UBA11358. The sequence continues at coordinate 74,990 of DATJNM010000017.1, forward strand.
GCAACTGGTGCGCAAGGGAAATTATCCGCATTTGCTGGTGATGACGGCGACGCCGATTCCGCGCACGCTGGGCCTGACGCTTTACGGTGACCTTGATGTTTCGGTGATTGACGAGATGCCGTCCGGACGCGGTCGCGTGAAAACGTTCGTGCGAAGCGCGGTCAAGCTGCCCAAGGTGTGGGAATTCATCCGTGACAAAATCACCGCCGGGCGGCAGGCTTATGTGGTTTACCCACGGGTGGAAGAGCAGGACACTGCCAGCGACATCAAGGCCGTGACCCGGGAATTGGAGAACGTCCGGCGTTCATTGGCGCCGTTTCACGTGGGTTTGCTGCATGGCCGGCTCACCAGCCGGGAGAAGGAAGACGCGCTGGCGGCGTTTCGCGCGAACCGGATCCAGGCGCTGGTGGCGACGGCGCTGATTGAAGTGGGCCTGGACGTGCCGAACGCGACCGTCATGCTCATCGAAAACGCAGAGCGGTTCGGGCTGGCGCAATTGCATCAATTGCGCGGACGCATCGGCCGCGGCGCCACCGAGTCGTTTTGCATATTAATTTCCGGCGCCCGGACGGACGAAGCGCGCCAAAGGCTCCAGGTGCTGGAAGACACCACGGACGGGTTTCGCATTGCCGAAATGGATTTGAAACTGCGCGGGCCGGGTGAATTGCTGGGTCAAAAGCAGAGCGGTCTGCCTCAATTCCGCTTTGGCAGTCTGACGGAAGATTTGGATTTGATACGCCGGGCGAGGGAACTGGTGGCGCCACCCCGGGTGGTTTCTGAAAAAATCTGAAAATTGTGCTTGCGAGGCGGAAGGATTTTCGGGTAGTTGAGCCACGTATGAAAAAATTAGTCTACCTAGTTATGGCGTTGGGTCTCGTTTACGTCGGACTGCTGGTTGCTGGTTGCCAGAAACAGACGGAAACGCCGCCCGCGGCGGCTCCGGAAATGCCTTCCACCAACGCGCCTGCCACGAACGCGCCCGCGCAATAATCGCGCGATGCGGTTTGTCGCGCGTGGCGCGGCAAGGGGCTTGATTTTCGGTGCCAATATTAAATCCGCGATTGGCGCTGGGAATTTTTGCGGCTTGGACTAAATTGCCGCTATGAGAGCTATTTTATTGATTTCAGCGATGGCCGGTCTTTTTCTGACCGGTTGCGGGGGGAGTTCCAACTCGCCTGGTCCGGCGGCCACGAACAGCGCCGCCACCAATTTCACCAGCGGGAACCCGGTCACCGTGGTCCCGGATTATGTTGGCGTCGTCGGTCAGGCCCAGAAGTACTCGATAAAGCAGATTGATCTGGCGCAACTCACCCAGGCCATCCAGCAGTTCAATGCGGCCGAAGGGCGTTATCCGAAGGATCTCCAGGAATTGATCCCCAATTACCTTGCCCAAATCCCGCAGGTGCCGGCCGGTTCTCAGCTCAGCTACGACCCCGCCAGCGGGAAGGTCAAGGTGGTTCAGCAACCGTGACCGCAGGTGGATTCCTTTTCAAAGGGAAAGGTATTTCAACACGTCCACTTCTTTCTTGAAAACCAGTTCAATGAAATTGTCTTTGAACTGCACATTCAGGATTGCTCCCTTGTCAGCCTCGTAATATTCCCAGACGACCTGCCCGGTCCGGGGATTGATCCGGCGGATTTTGATGTGCGGCGGATTGGGTGTAATGCCGGCCATGTCGGCCATCTTCAGTTCGTCCGGACTGGGATTGTAGATTTCCACCGTGTAGATGAAATTTCCCGAGAGATATGAGATGAAGCCACCCGGCTGCGTGTTCCACAAAATTCGGCCCGTCGGTGGATCAATTTTCAGCAGCGCCGCCTGGATTTTTTGCGTGATGTCAATCTGGCGTGAATACCGGACATTTTCCGGATCGGCAGTCGTGGTGTTGACATACAACATTCCCTGGCTGTCGAAAAACAGGCCGACGACACCGACGGTCGGCAGGCGCCAACGCGCGCTGCCGGTCGCCAGATCAAACGCCGTCAGCACCGCCTGATCAAAGACATAAAGCGTGTTGCCGTGCTCGACACAGGGCCCTTCGCCAAACGGCGAAGTTTCGCCGGTCGCGGCAGGGCCGGGCGGCACGTTGTACGTCAGCGCGGCCTGCCAGAGTTTTTTGTTCGTCGGGTCAAAAACGATGAGCGTCTTTCCGGCAGTGAGGACGTTCACTGTTTTGAGTGGAAACAGCGCAGGCGGCCCGGTGACTTCGCCGGTCCAATCGGCGGCGCCGGTTGATCCCGGCCGGCGGAGGGAGACCTGGTAAAGGCTTTCATCCTCCTGCACCGTGCCGCCGCCGCGGCTGCGCTGCATTTCGTTGAGCGTTTCGTTCACGGCGGCGGACTCGTTCGCGGTGCTCAAGTTGTTCAGCGCGGCATTTCCCGACGATGGTTTCATGGCTTCCCGCGTGACGATGTTCCGTTTGAGCATCCGCACGGCGAATTCGACACTGCCGTATGGACTGGGAATCAGCGTGAACCCGCCCGCTCCATTTTCAACCGGTCCGGGCGACCGGATCGGAGCTGCGCGGGAGCGTGGATGGTCTTCGTCATTAAGTTCCGTTTGGATGCGCTCCTGTTCGGCACTATTGGCCATCAAAGCGGGCAGGGCCATTCGCCCGGCAATTCCCAGATTTTGCGCCTGCTCGCCAACCTTCGCCGGGTTCATTGGCCCGGCACCGGTATTCGGGGTCAACGGAAGACCGGCGGTCGCCTGCCTGTCGGCGCTGCCCTCCGGCGCGGCCGCGGCGACCAGGGTTTGTTCCGGCTGGCCGATTTCCTCGACGCGCGATTCGCCGGTCGCCGAATCAATATGCATGATAAGCGCCTTTCCATTTGCGCTTTCTCCGGTCAAAAGGAATTCCCCGTCAAGGACAATGAGTTTACCGGCGCCGAACGTCAGCGGAAATTCCTGCAACACTTTGCCGGTGTTCCAATCGTAATGCGTCAGCTTTCCGGGTGCGGCGACCCAAACGTTCTCGTCGGGAACGTGCAATTGCAATGAACCTGCCAGCTGGCGGGCCGCCCATTCTTCAAGCTGGCTTTGGGGGATTCTTGGTTGATCCCGATCGGTCGGTTGCAATTGATTTTCGCGCGCCACCGCCTCCGCGATTTGTTGTGAAGTGACCAGCACCTGTGACCAGACTTCCTTTCCCGACTTGAGGTCGTAACGCGCCAAAGTGCCCCCGTGCAGGAACACGATTTGATTCGTCCCGCAAAGCGCGGATTCGCCGGTGTAGGCGACGTCTTTGAAGTGAACGGAAAAAACCGTGTGCGGCACCGAGCCGATCCACGCGTACCAGATCCAGAAGCCGAAGCCGCCGACGACGAATACGGCAGCCAGCTTGGCAATGAGTCCGGCCTTTCGCCAATACCTGGCGTCGGCCACCGTCTTTTGGCCGGCGAAAACGGGCACCTTGAGGTTCCGGGCCTCGGCCTGGGCGCGGCAGAGCGGCGAACAGACATGACCAAACAGGTTCATGCACTGGCGGCACATCGGCTTGCCGCAAACCACGCAATGATGCACGGCCAATGCGCGGGGATGTCGGGAGCAATGTTCGGCCCTCGCTGGAGCATCCGTCGCCGCTTCCGCTGGCGCTGGCGGCGGCTCACCGCGGGCAATTTTAAGTCGCGGTGTCTCGGTGGCTGGCGGCGGCGCGGCGGGTGTTTGCCCGGCAAATTCGCGCCGGACCAGTTCATTCACGAACTCCGATGAATCCAGCCCGCAGCTGGGGCAGACGAATTTCACCGGCAGCATTTCCGGCGTGACGTCGAACTCGTATTTTGCGCCGCAAGCGCATTGGATTTTCATCGGTCAGCTAGGGTTTCGGATTCAGCAGCACCACGCCGTTGCTGATCAAGAGCGGGAAGGCAAGCTGCGGCGGCGACAATTCCGCGTGCCCGTCACAGAACAGAAAATTCCCGCCGAATTTGTAATGATTATTGCCGGGCGGTTTTCCGGTGGCGGAAAACACCAGATCGCCGGCCTTTTTCGGCAGTGGGTTGATTTGCCAGTCGGACATCAGCGGCTGTTGCGCGTCGCCCAGGCGTTGTCCCATGTAATAGGCGTAGCTGATTTTGCGGTTGGCGAACGACACGCCCGACGGCAGTGGCGAATCCTTGCTGCCCGGACAGATGAAAATGGACGTGTCCGCGGTATAACGCGGCACCAGCAGGCTTAACGGCGCTTCGGACCTGACCGCGTTGGTGTCCCCGGGCAGTGTGCCGTTGAAGTCGTTGGCGTAAATTTGCAGCGCCACGTAAATCTTCTCCAGATTTTGCCGGCAAACCCGCTGCATGGCGTGCTGGTGACTTTCCGAGGCAAATCCCCACATCATCGTGGAGAGAATGATCATCAACGCCAGGACGATGACCAATTCAACGAGCGAAAAGGCCGGTTCGCGGCGAGGCATTCGGCGGCGCCGGTCTGTCGCGCGAAGCCCGCCGCACCGCCCATGAGTTGTCATACCTGCCTTATAATGCAAGAACGCAATACGGGCAACGGCAAGATTCTCAACCGGGTAAAATCTCCATTTTTTGCTCGTAAAAGTTACCGCTCGCGGGCATGAATCTGGGTTTCGTTCGAAGATGCAAGAACAAATCGTCATTCTGGATTTTGGCGCGCAATACACGCAGGTCATCGCCCGCCGCGTGCGCGAGTGCAACGTCTATTCGCAAATCCTCCGCCATGACACGCCCGCCGCGAAAATCGCCGCACTCAAGCCCAAGGGCATCATCCTCTCCGGCGGGCCGGCCTCGGTTTATGCAACGGAGGCGCCGCTGCCGGACAAAAACATTTTCCGCCTCGGCGTGCCGGTGCTCGGGCTTTGCTACGGCGAACAGTTGCTGGCACATCTGCTGGGCGGAAAAGTTGAGAAGGGCCTGAAGAGGGAATTCGGCAAGGGCGCGCTCAAAATCAGGGACAAATCCTGCGCGTTGTTTGCGAAACTGCCGGAACGACTGCAAGTCTGGAACTCGCACGGCGACAAAATCACGCGGCTGCCCCGCGGCTTCAAAACCGTCGCCGTCACGGAAAATGCCGAATTTGCAGCAATTGAAGACCGGGCGCGAAAATTGTTCGGCGTGCAATTCCATCCCGAAGTTGCCCACACGCCGCGCGGCAAGGAAATCCTGGCGAACTTCGTCCACCGCATTTGCGGCTGCGGCCGGCACTGGACGATGCGGAATTACATCGAACAGGCCGTCGAACAGATTCGCGTGCAGGTGGGGAAGGAGAAAATCATTCTCGGCCTCAGCGGCGGCGTGGATTCGAGTGTGGCAGCGGCGCTGATTCACAAGGCCGTCGGCGACCAGCTCACCTGTATTTTCGTCAACAACGGCGTGTTGCGCGGGCGCGAAGCGGAAGTCGTGCGCGAGGTTTTCGGGCGGCATTTCCGGATCAAATTGCAGTATGAAAACATGTCTCAACTGTTTCTGCGGCGGCTCAAGGGCGTGACCGACCCGGAACGCAAACGGAAAATCATCGGTCGGACCTTTATCGAAGTGTTCACCGCCGCCACGCGCCGCGCCGGGAGGGCGAAGTTTCTGGCCCAGGGCACGCTTTACCCGGACGTGATTGAGTCGGTGCCCATCGCCGGCAACCCGGCCGCGATGATCAAAAGCCATCATAACGTCGGCGGCCTGCCCCGGAAAATGAAATTTCAACTGGTCGAGCCGCTGAAATGCCTGTTCAAGGACGAAGTCCGCCAGCTGGGACTCGAACTCGGTTTGCCGAAGGAAATCGTTTTCCGCCAGCCGTTCCCGGGTCCGGGCCTGGCCGTGCGCATCCTCGGGGAAGTAACACCGGAGCGGCTGGGAATTTTGCGCAACGCGGATGCCATCGTCGTAAACGAAATGAAGAGCAGCGGCTGGTATTACAAAATCTGGCAAAGCTTCGCCGTGCTGCTGCCGGTGCGCAGCGTGGGCGTGATGGGCGACGAACGGACCTACGATTACACGATTGCGATTCGCGCCGTGGAATCACAGGACGGCATGACGGCGGACTGGGTGAAGCTGCCGTATGCGTTGCTGGAGCAGGTGGCCAGCCGCATCGTCAATGAGGTCAAAGGCGTAAACCGGTGCGTGTTCGACATCACAAGCAAACCGCCGGGGACGATCGAGTGGGAATAAGCCGGATTTTTTTGTTGGTTTAAAAAAGGCACAGGTCTAATCTGACTCCGTCGTCAACCCGTTACCCTTTTATGGACATTGTTTTTGACTGCCCGAATTGTCAGCAGGAACTGGTGGTGGACAGCGCCGGGGCGGGCACGGAAATTGACTGCCCGGCCTGCGGTGAAACCATCACCATCCCGCGGCAATCCACCAAAGCCGGGCCGGAGGTGGCTCCCCCGACCGGCCAGCCGGTCAACCCCATCGCCGCGTCGGCCGCGGCCAAAGTCGAAAAGCACCTCAAAGTGCCGGTTCGCGACAAGCCCAGCGAGTTGCTGATTAAGGCGACCGAGGCGCCGGTGGAAATGGTGACCAAAGGCGCCACTAAAAAAATCCGCCTCCACACCATCCGCCACGCCACCTGCTTTGAATCCGGCCACGACCGGTTTGATGACAAGGTGACGGAGTTTCTGAATGAAGTCGGCGAGGCCAATCTGATCGGCGTTCACACCGTCAACTACACCTATGTGGACATCGCTTCGCAAAAGACGCTGTCGGATTTTGGCGTGTTGATTGTTTACCGCGGCTGATTCCGCCGTGGCAGTGTCCCCAATTCACTTGAAGTTCCGCCTTTGGACGGCCCGGGACCGTGTGCACACGAAACTCCAAACTTCAAATTAGGACGCCGCCTCCGCCGTGCTTGCCTTGACTTGCCGGTTCGGGATGGATAGTGTCGCGGTATGCATCGCCGGATTATCTTGCTGCTGACCGTGGTTTTGGGGGTGGCGCTGTTTCCATTTCGTTCGCCGGCGCCGTTGATTTATACGCCGGGCGAAGGATGGTATTACGAACCGTTTGGCACGGCGTCCGGATGGCAGCGCACGCGCGCCCAGGACCAACTGGACGTGGCGCAACGCGCTTTCGACCTGCATGACTACGGTCTGGCCCTCCGGGCGGCGCATCGGGTGGTCAAGGTGTGGCCGCTCTCGGATTATGCGCCGCAAGCGCAATACCTGGTGGGCCGTTGTCTGGAAGCGTCGGGCAAGGATGAAATGGCCTTCAATGCCTATCAGGTGATCATCGAACAATATCCCAAGAGCGCCGAATATGAGGATGTGCTTTGGCGCCAATTTGCCATCGCCCGGCGTTTTCTTGGGGGGGAATGGCCTAAGCTCTGGGGTTATATCCCCTACCCGCCTTCGATGGACCAACCCGCCGACATGTTCGGCAAGATTGTCCAGAGCGGTCCTTACAGTGATGTCGCTCCGCACGCCCAGTTGCGCATTGGCGCCGCGCGCGAAAAACAGAAGGATTATCCGGCGGCGGTGAAGGCCTACGAAACCGCCGCGGACCGTTATCAAAACCAGCCGGTGATTGTCGCCGACGCCTTGTATCGGCAAGGGATCTCCTATGCGAAAGAGGCCGCCACGGCTGAATATGATCAAAACACGGCCGCCCAGGCCATCGCGGCGTTTACCGACTTTATTACCTTGTTCCCGGATGACCGGCGTGCACCGCAGGCGCAACGGATCATTGCCATGCTCAAGTCCCAGCAGGTGCAGGGCAATTTTAAGATCGCGCAATTTTACGAGCACGGCAAAAAATGGGACGGCGCGGTGATCTATTATAATGAAGTGCTGCAACTGGATCCCAATTCGCGCTACGCCGCCCTGGCCCGGCAGCGCATTGAAGTCCTCAAGCCGCGCTTGCAGGCGTCCACCGACTGAGATGCGCCAGCTCCTGTTCCCCGCCGTCTTTGTCCTGACCTCGTTGTTGGCCGGCTGTGCCGGTTATCAGTTGGGCCCGGTCAACGGCGCGATGGCCGGCGAAAAATCCATCGAAGTGCTGCCCTTCAATAACCAAACCTTGCAACCGCGCCTGGGCGATGCGCTGACCCAGGCGTTGCGTGAGGAGCTGCAAACCGATGGCACTTATCGTCTTGCCGCGCGGGAACCTGGCGACATCGTCGTGACGGGTGTCATCACGCGTTACGACCGTGAAGGGGTGAGTTTTCTGAGTGCGGATGTCGCCACGCCGCAGGATTATCGCGTGGCGATTACCGCGCACGTCACGGCGCGCGAACGCGGCACCGGCAAGGTGCTGCTCAACAAGGACGTGCAAGGCGACACGCTGGTACATGTGGGCAGCGATTTGGCAGACGCGGAACGGCAGGCACTTCCCTTGCTGGCGCAGGATTTGGCGCAAAATATCACCGAGCTTTTGACTGAAGGATCGTGGTAAAAAAATTGTTGGTTCAGCTGTGGCCATGGACTATTCTTTTGGCGGTAGTGCTCCGTTAGATTGTTGCCGAATTTTTTTGACTCCCTCCCTTTACCGCATTAAACATGGTCAAAACCGGAATTGTTTATGTTGATGCACGACACTGAGATTCTGAAGGCCGTTGAATCGAAGGAATTGATTATTACTCCTTTTCAGGAGAGTAGGCTGAAGGGGGCAAGTTATGATCTCTGCCTTGGGCGTG
>DATJNM010000018.1:0-41833 GCA_035508155.1 Candidatus Sulfopaludibacter sp.
GGATCCACGTTGCGAATCATCACGCGCTGGCGGAACAGATGCACCTGGCCGACGTGGTTCGACAAATAATTCATCTGCGCCGCGCCGCTCAGCGCTTCCGCGCGCTGGAGCGTGGTGTCTTCCAGCACGCCCATCTCCACCTCCACCGACGCCGGCACCATGTTGCTGTACATGTAAAAGCCGGCCATGCCCAGGGCCGGTGGAAAGAAGCAGGTATTCCGGTTGGTGAGGGTGCTGGTTGTCCCGTTATAATTATATTCGTAGGTGTTCGTCATTTCCAGACCGTTGAGGTCATAAGGACGTACCATCAAATCCACCACGCCATCCACTAGATGACTCCAATACGTGGTGTTGGTGAAAGGCGTAACCACAAAGTTGCTGTAGAGAAAATACGGATCCGTGGCTTGTATGTTGGTGGTCATGGAGAACCGGTAGAGCGCATAGAGGCCATTGGTGTCCGGCGGCGGCGTGGTGGCGGCCACCGCGTAGCCGGTGCCCACCCAAGTCGGACTGCCACCGATATTTTGACGGCTCAGGCTGAAGAAGTTTTCCAGCACGTTGGTCCGCATCTGGCTGCTGGCCGTCAGTGCTTGAATCAACGGTGCGTAACCGGAATTGGTATTGGCATAAAAATTCACCGAACTGCCGGAACTGTACAGGCCGTTTGAATTTCCCAGGCCAAGTGACGGTGTCATGGTCTCCAGATCGCTGGTAATCAGGCCCATCGCCAGACGGCCGGATTCAAGAATGTCAGTCTGGGTGAGGCTGGCGCGGAAGGCGCTCTGGGTACTGTTGAAGACCGTCATCAACGCCAGCACGATGAGCGACAGCAAGGCCAGCGTCACCAGCATCTCGACCATGGTGAAACCGGCGCGAGCAAAGGCCAAAGGCTGAGGGCTAAAGGCTGAAACCTTTTTCCACCCCCGACGCATTGATTTTATTTTAGACCTTAGCATTTAGCCTTTAGCTCTTTTACAATTCATGGAGCGCTGGTAAACGTCTGCGGCTGGAAAAAATATAACGCATTGTTGAACGCGTTATTGTGAACCAGTTGTCCGGCGACCGAGGTCCGGAAGGTCTGGCGGCCATTGCCGACAACTCCGCTGGGCAGCAACGGCCAGAGAAACGTCAGCCGCAGTTCCCGCAAATTCCCGGCCAATTGCGTGGGATACGAAACTTCCGCCCACAGGGAAGATTCACTCGGAGCATCACTTGATCCGGTTGTGGCAGTGGCCCGCCAGTAAGTTATCTGCTCATTTAAGAGATAAGAAACGTAGTCTCCGGCATTATACTGCTGCGCTATCCAGGGCGGGGGAGTGTAAATCGGCGCGGGCACGTTTTGACAAATCATTTTGTAGCTGAAGGAATCGCTACGGATGATGTCATTGTCCTGCGGCGGCTTTTCCACCGCCGGCCCGCTCAGGGAACGAACAAAGGCAACGACGTAATTGCTGTAACCGCCGTAGATCAGGCTGGAGACTGGAGTGCCGTCATTAAAGGTGTATTCGGGTATGCTCAGCAGACCGATAATGTTCGCACCATTAGTAAGCATCATCGAGGGAACCGAGGCACCATAAGCGGTGGCGTTTGTGTAGGTATAAAAGTTCACTCCCTGTCCGCCGACCGTATCGTCCTGTTTGTACAATGTCCACGAATTGCTGATAGCCATGACATAATTGGTCAGGTCATTCAACCCGCGCGCGCCGTTGCGGATGTTTTCCATGAACACGGCGGCGTCCTGGTCAATCAGGGTCTCCTCGCGATTGTCTTTCTGGACGTTGAGACCGGCGGGCAGCACGCCGATGATGGCCACCAGGGCGATGCCGATGATGGCCAGGCAGATGGCAATCTCCACCATGGTGAAGCCGCCGATGCGTCGGAGGTTTAACCTTGGTAGGGACGGCTCGCCGAGCCGTCCGCGGGCAAACAGAACCTCCACCGGTCGCCCCGGCGGGGCGACCCTACCTAAAAATGGGCGGGAAGTTTTCATTGCACTTTCGGCTCCCACAGCGTTGCCCGGCCGGTCAGCGGATCAATGTCAATGAGGTTGTAGGCGTTCGTGCTGTTGCCGGGCGGCACTTCATAGACCTGCGGCGGCCGGAGCTGAAACGTCTTGGTGGCCGGGTCCACCGCCGGTAGCACGCTGCCGCGCGCCAGCGGGATGTACTCGTGGTTGGGAGCCACGTTCTGCCCGTCATCCGTCAACTGGCCCAGATAATTGAACGCCACATAGGGCAGAGCGGGGCCGACCGCGTTTGTTTCCGTCGGAAATGGAATGTTGTTCGTCCAGTCAAAGCCGGTAATATGAAAGAACCGACTGTTATTCAGCGGGTCGACAACGGTATAAAAGGGCGGATTCAGCGACCAGTTGAGCGGGGACTCGTTGAATTTGTTAGTGGCGATGAACGTGCCGTCGGGCAGCGTCTGCCACGGGGCGAGGTAATGCCACAGGTGCTGCCCCGGCTGGTCGCCCACCTGGCCGTAAGCGGCAAACGTGTAGCCGGTCAGTTGTTTGTCGCACAGGTTAGTCGTGGCGGACTGGGCCTGTTGCACCGTGGACATGTTGTTCCAGAAATTCGCCGGCACGAACACCATATAGACCGTCGAGCGCTGGCTGATGGCCAGTTGGCGGGCGCGGGCGACGTCGTTGAGCATCTGCTGGTCGGCGGCGGTCATGGCGTCCGCGTGGCCAAAGTTTTTGAGCGCCGGCACGGCCAGCGCCGCGATAATGGCCATGATGCTCAGCACCACCAGCATCTCGATCAGCGTAAAAGCGCGCCGAACGTGACGAGTGACAGGTGACGCGGGACGAGAACGCCAAGCGCGTACCGCCTTCCTCTCGACACTCGACACTCGACACTCGACACTCATGATCATTGCCAGCTCAAAATATTGTCCTTGTTGGCGCCGGAGTTGGCCGACACGGTGGGATCCACCTTCCCATCCGGCCCGGCCGACCAGACCATCACGTTGCCGTGAAACCGGAAATTATCGGCGCTGCCATCGGGATCAATCAGACCGTTCAGTCCGGGATTGCTGTTCCCGCCGGGACCGGATACGAGTGACAAACCGTAAAATGCGTCTTTGGTCTGGTTGTCCGCATTCAGGTTCATGGTGATGATGTAGGGATTCTTCCACGGATCGCGATAGTTCAAATCCGGCCCCACGCCCGACAAATTCGTATCGCTGACCATTGTGGCGTTCAGGAAAAGGGTTTGCTGCGGGTTTTTCTGGTGATTGGCGTTCACCGCCGTCACCGCGGTGTTGGTGATGTCCATCAAAATGGCGATGACGTCGTTGTTGCTGGGAAAATAATTTGCCGGAACCGGAGCCGCGGGCCAATAAGTCGAAGTGGTCGGATTGACGGGAAGCCAGCCGCCGTAGGTCACCTGGCCGTTGATGGCGGCCGCCTGGGCCGCGGGCGAAATGGGCATCCGGCTGTAGGCCGAATCATAACTTTGAATGGCATTCTGGAGGTTGCTGATGTCGAGCCGCGCCTGCTTCTTTTGTGCCTGCAGCCGGGCCGCCGACAGGGCCGGCAACAGCATCGCCGCCAGAATGGCGATGACGGCAATGACCGTCAGCAATTCCACAATGGTAAAAGCAGGGACGTGACGCCCGCCTTCACACTGTTTCGGCGCGGCAAGCGTGACACGTGACACCTGACACGAATGCCTTGTGCGCGACACGCTGCCTTTCTTGTCACCTGTCACCCGCCACCCGTCAGATTTGAACTTTATGGTTTTCATAGGTTTGGAAAAGTAATCCGCCGGCCATGCGGAAGGCGGAATGAAGCGGGAACACTTGCGTCACGAACGAATAAACCCGGCCAAATCGTCTCTGTCTTCTGCCGTCCGCCGTCCGCCTTCCGTTCCGACCGCACCACCAGGCGCGGACGCCACGCGCGGTCGTGCCAGTCAATCGCAAGACAACGGCCCGACCCGCGGCCGGTGACAAAATCCGGCGGGGCGGGGCGACTGACGAGCCGGTCTTGGGGCGTCAAAACCCTGCGGCGACGGCTTGCGAGGACGATCGCCCCGCCGAAAGCGGTAAAAGGAACCGCCAAACGGCGGGCCGGGCGGCCGGATTTTAATTTGGCAGGGCGGCGCATATAAAAACTCAGGGCAACGGGCTGTTGATCTGCACCGTTTTGGTCCAGTTGCAGATGAGGTTGGTCTTTCCGGCAATCTCGAGTTGAACCCACAAATCATACGAGCCGGGATTATTGGTCCCGGGATAGGCGTAACGCCAGGGGTTCATGCCCGAGTTGGCCTGCCCGAGCGGATTGTAGGCCGTGTCCGGCCCGCCGATGGGAGTCACCAGCAGGTTGACGGGCGACGCCCCCACCGTGATCGCGCCGACTTGATTGGTATTGAGGTCCGGAAGAAAATTCTGGGCTTGCCGCACGGACTCGTCGGCGCCGGGTCGGTTGCAATTCACGAAACCACTCACGCCGAAGGCGGCCGCCATGTTGTTGGTGGAAATTTGCGAAACACCGTCAAGGGTGACGTAGGCCATGCCATTATTCGTCTGCCGGGTCCCCTCCAGTTCATAGTAAAGCTGGTTGGTCAACACACAGTTCAGATTGTTGACGGTACCGGGATTGTCCGGCGGATAGAAACCGCAGGCGGATTTGTACTGCTCGATGGCGGTTTCAATCTGTGACATCTGGGCCTGGGCGTTGTGGATGAACGCGTGCTGCTTGACCGTGCTGGCCACCGGAAAAATCAGCGCGGCAATCACGGCAATCACGGCAATCACGGTCAGCAGTTCAATCAGAGTAAAAGCCAACGAGTGACGGGTGACGGGTGACGGGTGACGGGAAAGCCCCACGCCCACCGCGTCCGTCCCGCCACTCGCCACTCGCCACTTGTCACATTTGTTCGTTTTCATCGTTCACGCACTTCGTGTTCCATTCGTTCGCTGAGCCACTGCTTGATCATGCTCTGGTAATTCAAATACCGCGACCGCGCCAGGCGCTTGATGCGCGCCAGCATCCGCGGATCCATGCGCAGCGTGATGGTCACGGACTCGGCCGCCTCGGCGCCGCCGGCCACCGCCACCTCCATCAGGCGCAGGTCCGGCCGGTTCTCCGCCCAAAAGTCCGCCTCGGCTTCCTCGGTGTCGAAGAGCGGCACTTCTTCCCATCTGGCAAAGGTTCGCATAAATGTGACCTGTGACCGGTGACGAGTGGCGTGATCCTTCCTGGCTCGGTTCGCAACTCGTCGCGTCACTCGTCACTCGTCACTTTTCACCCATATTGAGCGTCTGATCCATCTTCCGCTGGTAAAAGAACCGTTCTTCCGGCTCGAAGGGGCGCGCCAACAGCACCCGGACCTGCCGCCCGTTGGTCCGGTACACGCTGAAGATGCCAATGCCGCCGGCCGACATGCCCAGGTTGAAAAAGCGGGCCTGCACGCCAAACCGCGGCGAGTCCGGCAACAGCCGGATGGCAAACGGGTCTTCAAACGACTCTTCAATTTCCAGCGGAGTCAAAGAACTATCCGTTGCAAACGGCGGATTATTCCAATCAAACTCCATAACGAGCTAATCGTAAATAACACGCCCATGCAATGTCTTTACATTGTATTTACGCATGGATGCTGTTCGTTGTCAACGGTTTTTTTCCAACCGGAGCGAACCGGCTTTGGGCCAGGCAAATACTAGTCTCCGCTGCCCCCACCGCTGCCGGACAGGTTGCTGATCATGGCAATCAAGGGCAGGAACATGGCGATGACGATGCTGCCCACGATGACGGCCAGAAAGATAATCATGATGGGCTCCAGCAGGGAAGTCATGGCCGACACGGCGTTGTCCACTTCTTCGTCGTAGTTGTCGGCAATGCGCAGCAACATTTCCGGCAGGGCGCCGGTCTGTTCGCCGACGTCCACCATGCTCACAACCATGGGCGGAAAGACCCCGGAACCTTCCAGCGGCGCGGTGATGGTTTCGCCCTCCTTGACGGCTTCATGGACTCCGCTCACGGCATTGGCGATGATGACGTTGCCGGCGGTTTCCTTGACAATGGTCAGCGCCTGCAAAATCGGGACGCCGCTGCTGACGAGCGTGCCGAGGGTGCGGGTGAAGCGGGCGATGGCCACCTTGCTGATGACCGGGCCCAGGACCGGCACCTTCAATTTGAATTTGTCCCAGACCAGCCGGCCGATCTTGGTCCGGATGATCAGCAAAAAAATCACCACGAACACCGCAACACAGATGGCGGTCACGAAAAAGTGGTTCTTGACGGCGGAACTGACCGCCAGCACAAACAGGGTGAATTTCGGCATCTTGACGTTCATGCCTTCAAAGACCCCCTGAAATCTCGGGATCACAAACGTCAACAGCAGGATCATGATGCCCGTCGCCACGATGAGCACGGCGATCGGATAAAACATCGCCGCCTTGACCTTGCCTTTGATCTTCTGCGCCTTTTCGGAAAATTCCGCCAGGCGTTTCAATACCACTTCGAGCACGCCGCCCAGTTCGCCCGCCTTGACCATGTTGACGAAGAGACGGTTGAAAACCTTGGGATGCTGCGCGAGCGCCTCGGAAAACGTGCTGCCACCTTCAATCGCCAGCGCCAGCTCGGCCAGAATTCCCCGGAGGGTGGCGTTGCGTTCCTGTTTTTCGAGCACGCGCAAACCGCGCAGGAGTGGCAAACCCGCGTCCACCAGCGTGGCCAACTGCCGCGTGAACGTCGTCAACACCTTCGGCTTCACCCGGCCGCTCAGCCCGGGAATTTTGATCTGGATGTCGAGCGCGCTCTTCTTCCGGCCGCCGCCGCCGGCCCGGGGCGCCGCCTTGGCCTTCTTCCGCGTGACTTTTTCCTGCGGCTTTTCGGCCTCGACAATTTTGGTCGGGAAGAAGCCCATTTCCTTGACGCGGCCGATGGCCTCGTTCTGGCTGGCGACTTCGATGGTGCCTTTGGTTTCTTTGCCGTGCGCATCCAGCGCCACGTAGCTGTATTTCGGCATAACTGTTTTGGCAACGGGTGCCGGGGTTCGCGTGACATGATTTGCGGCTCGCGTCACCCGCCACCCGCCACCCGTTAAGTATATTTGACGATTTCCTCAATAGTGGTATCACCTTCAAAAATGCTGCGCAAGCCGTCTTCGCGCAAGGTCACCATCCCCAGCTCGACGGCTTTCTGGCGCACCACCACCGTCGGCGCGCGTTCATTGATCAACGTGCGAATCGCCTCGCTGATGATGAGCAGTTCGAAGATGCCCTTCCGGCCCTTGTAACCGGTGTCGTTGCAGGTGGAACAGCCGCGGCCATAATGGAAGACCTTGTCGCCCAGGTCGTGCGGCGAAAGGTTCAGCAAACCCAGTTGGTCTTCCGTCGGTTCGAACGGCGTCCGGCAATTCGGGCAGATGGTCCGGACCAGCCGCTGGGCCAGCACCGCCATCAGCGTCGAAGAAATCAGAAACGGCTCCACGCCCATGTCCAGCAGACGCGTCACCGCCCCCGGCGCGTCATTGGTGTGCAGCGTGCTCAAGACCAGGTGACCGGTCAGCGACGCCTGGATGGAAATCTGCGCCGTCTCCAGATCGCGCATCTCCCCCACCATGATGATGTCCGGGTCCTGGCGCAGGAACGACCGCAACGCCTTGCCGAAGGTCATGCCCGCCCCTTCGTTGATGGCCACCTGCATGATGCCCTCGATGTCGTATTCCACCGGGTCTTCGGCGGTGAGCAGTTTGGAATCAATGGTGTTGATGCGCCGCAGACAGGAATAGAGGGTGGTGGTTTTACCGGAACCGGTCGGGCCGGTGACAATCATGATGCCGTTGGGACGCTGGATTGCCTCGGTGACATAATCATGCACGTATTTGGGGAAGCCGAGCGTTTCAATGTCCAGGTTGACCGCCCCGCGGTCGAGCACGCGCAGCACGACCGACTCGCCGAACTGGGTCGGCAGCGTGGAAACGCGCAAATCAATCTGCCGGTTGGCCATGGGGAAATTGATGCGTCCGTCCTGCGGCAGCCGCTTTTCGGAAATGTTCAGGCCGGACATGACCTTGATGCGCGAGATCACGGGCAGGGCGAGGTGCTTGGGCGGCGGCGACATTTCGTAGAGGGCGCCGTCCACCCGGTAGCGAATGCGGAATTCGGTTTCAAACGGCTCGAAATGGATGTCACTGGCGCGGTCCTGGATGGCCTGGAACAGGACCAGGTTCACAAATTTCACGATGGGCGCCTGGTTGGCCAGGTCTTCGGCCAGCTTCGCGTCGTCGGCGGCTTCGCTCGCTTCACGGGCGATCTCGGCGTCCTCGCCCAACTCCTTGAGGATTGCGGAAACGTCCCCCGTTTCCTCCTGGCCGTAATGCTGGTCAATCGCCCGCCCAATGTCCGTCGGGTCGGCCACCACCACCTGCACGTCCTTCTTGACCGCAAAATGGATTTCGTCCGGCCGCCCCGGGTCCAGGGGGTCGGCCAGCGCAATCTGCACCGTGCCGTTCTGGGTGGCAACCGGCAGACACTGGTACATGCGCGCGACATTGGCCGGAATCGTCTGCAACAACTCGGGGGTGAACTGGACGTCGCGCAGGGAAATGACCTTGGTGCCGAGATAATTGGCCATCACCTGCAGAATGTCATCCATCTGCATGATCCCGAAATCCTGGAGGAGGTTGATGACAGGCGTGCCGCTGCGCTTGAATTCGGCGGCGACCTCCTCGTACTGGAGGTCGTCAATCAACCCCAGCTCCTTGACGAGGGACAGCAGCGGACTGGAAACTTCTTCGGCCATATCAGGAGCGCATCATTTCTTGGGTTTGGACGGGGCCGGTTCGCTCAGGGACTGGGCCAGCTCCAATTCCTGCAATTTTTGCTGGATCGTGGTCGGGTCCTGCGACTTGGTAATGACTTCCTCGCGCGCAATCATGCCCTGCTGGTACTTGTCCATCAGGAACGAATCGAGCGTCACCATGCCGTATTTCGCGCCGGTCTGGATGTCCGAGTTGATGCGGAACGTTTTGTTGTCGCGGATGAGGGCGGCGATGGACGGCGTGTTGACCATGACTTCAAAAACGGCCACGCGGCCCGGTTTGTCAATCCGCGGAATCAGCAGTTGCGAAATCACCGCCTGCATGACGGTGGAAAGCTGGATGCGCACCATTTCCTGCTGGTTGGTGGGAAACGCGTTGGTGATGCGGTCAATCGTCTTGGCCGCGCCCGTGGTGTGCAGCGTGCCGAAAACCAGGTGCCCCGTTTCCGCCGCCGTGATGGCCGCTTCGATGGTTTCCAGGTCGCGCATTTCACCCACCAGAATCACGTCGGGGTCCTGGCGCAGCGCCCGGCGCAGACCCTCGGCAAAGTTCGGTACGTCCACCCCGATTTCGCGCTGCGTGACCAGGGATTTTTTATGGTGATGGTAATACTCAATGGGGTCTTCGATGGTGATGATATGCACCTCGTCGCGCTGCTCGTTGATGACGTTGAGCATGGAGGCCAGGGTGGTGGTTTTGCCGGAACCGGTCGGCCCGGTCACCAGCACCAGGCCGCGCGGCTTGTACAACAACTCCGTCGTGCTGGGCGGAATGCCGATTTGCTCCAGCGTCAGCAGCTTGTTGGGAATCTGCCGGAGCACCAGGCCGAAGTTGCCCTTCTCTTTGAAGACGCTCACGCGGAACCGCGCCACGTCGCCGAAGGCAAAACCGAAATCCGCGCCGCCGTGTTCGCGGGTGCTCTGGATGTGTTCCTCGGACGTGATGCTGCGCATCAATTCCTCGGAATCCTCCGGTTTGAGCGACGGGCCTTCCACGCGGTGCAGGATGCCGTGCACCCGGATGGTCGGCGGCGTGCCCACGCGGATGTGCAAATCGGACGCCCCTTCCGACACCACCAACTGCAACAAATCGGACATGGAGTAGGACATAAATCAGGAAGTACCAACATCGAACATCGAACATCGAACATCCAACCCCCAATTCATTGGAGGTTCGATGTTGGAGGTCGGTGGTTGGATGTTTTTCATTTTACGATTCGTCTCCGACGGTCGCCCGGATGACTTCCTCGGGTGTGGTCAGACCGGCGAGCACCTTGCGGATGCCGTCTTCGCGCAGGGTGCGCATGCCCATTTCGCGGGCGCGGGCGCGCAAGACCGACGAGCTTGCCTTGTCGTAAATCAATTTGCGCGCCTCGTCATCAATGGTGAAAATTTCAAAAATGCCCATGCGCCCGCGGAAACCCGTATTGGAACAGTCGCTGCAGCCGCGGCCCTTTTGGATGGTCGCGCCCTGCAGATTGTCGGCCGTCAGGTTCAGCGCGCGCAACTCCTGCTCGGTCGCCTGATAGGGCTGCGCGCAGCGGCGGCAGACCTTGCGGACGAGGCGCTGCGCCATGAGACAGCGCGTGGAGGAGGCGACCAGAAACGGTTTCACGCCGATGTCCACCAGACGGGTGACCGCGCTCGGCGCGTCATTGGTGTGCAGCGTGGAGAAAACCAGATGGCCGGTCAGGGACGCGTTGATGGCAATGGATGCGGTCTCGAGGTCGCGAATTTCACCAATCATCACCACGTTCGGCGCCTGGCGCAGAATCGAACGCAACGCGGCGGCAAACGTGAGGCCGACGGTTTCATTCACCTGCACCTGGTTGATGCCGGCCAGAATATATTCCACCGGGTCCTCAACCGTGATGATTTTGCGGTCGGGCCGGTTGATGAAGTGGAGGCAGGAATAAAGGGTGGTGGTCTTGCCGGAACCGGTCGGCCCGGTCACCAGCAGGATGCCGTCCGGCAGGCCGATCAGGCGCTCAAACGTCTGCTGGTCGTCCGTGAAAAATCCCAGTTCGGCCAGACCGAGCCGCAGGCCTTCCTTGTCGAGGATACGCATGACGATGCTTTCCCCGTGATACGTGGGCAGACACGACACGCGCAGGTCAATGAGCTTGGTCCCCACCTTGCTCTGAATGCGCCCGTCCTGCGGAATGCGATGTTCGGAAATGGACATGTTCGACTGGATCTTCAGCCGGGTGATGATGGAGGCCTGCAACCGTTTGGGCGGGGCCTTCATCTCGTGCAGCACGCCGTCAATCCGGTAACGCAGCCGGAAACGTTTGCTCAAGGGTTCCAGATGAATGTCCGAGGCGCGCATCTTGAAGGCCTCCACAATCACTTGGTTGACCAACCGGATGAGCGGCGCGTCCGCGTCCACAACCGCGCTGTCGTCATCCAGTCCGCCCTTGGGCACTTCGACTTCGCTTTCGGTGAGTTCCTGGATCGCCTTGTCCACGACCGTCTGGCCCGTGCCGCCATAATATTTGGTCAGCGCGCTCTCGATGTCCGGTTCCGACGCCACACGCAATTCAATTTCCGCATTCAGCAGATGCGTGAGCGTGTCAATGGTGTTCAGGTCCGACGGGTCGGCGATGGCCACGGCCACCTTGCCGTCGCTTTTAAAAACGGGGACGACGCGGTATTTTTTGGCGATGTGGCGGGGGATGATGGAAATGACGTCGTCGGGAATCTTCACGCCGCTGAGCTGGATGACTTCCGCGCCGAATTGGGCGGCCTTGGCCTGGGTGACATCCGCCGGGCGAACCAGTTTGTTGGCCAGTAATAAGTCCACCACCCCCACGCCGGAAGTTTCGGCTTCCCGGCGCGTTTGCGCGACCTGCTCGGCATCAACGATGCCCAGATCCACCAGGACGTCTGCCAGATAATCGTCTTTTTCAGCCACGACTCAAATATACACGCACTATTTGTGTGGAAAGCAAAAAAGACTACCTTTGAAAACCACGATGTCAATGCGGCGCAGAGAATTTCTGCCGGAATCTTTGAAACGCCAGGGCCGGGAATTCGCCGCCCACCCGGCGTCCAAGCCGGAGGGAGGGCGCTGCCACGCACCGCCCGAATAGCCTTGCGCAAAACCAAAAGCCCTTCTAACCAGCAGGGCCATGAATCTGCGAAACCGGACCGGAAACGCCTTCTCCTCAGCCCAGGAACGTTATGCCGCCCTCGGCGTGAACGTTCACCGCGCCCTGCAAACGCTCGCGCGCATCCCCATTTCCCTTCATTGCTGGCAGGGGGATGACGTCGGCGGGTTTGAAAATTCCGGTGCGGCGCTGGGGGGCGGGCTCGTCGCCACCGGCCATTATCCCGGCCGGGCCCGCACCCCGGATGAACTCCGCGCCGATTTGGCAAAGGCCTTTTCCCTCATCCCCGGCCCACACCGCCTGAACCTGCACGCCTGCTACGGCGAATTCGGCGGCAAAACCGTGGACCGCGATGCCATCACGCCGGCGCATTTCAAGAACTGGATGGCCTGGGCCGGGCAGAGCGGCATTGGCATGGATTTCAACCCGACCTGCTTTTCCCATCCGAAAGCCGCCGACGGCTTCACGCTGGCGCACCAAAACCGGGCCATCCGGGAATTCTGGATCGAGCATTGCCGCCGTTGCCGCGAAATCGGCGCCGCCATCGGCGGGGCGCTCGGCCAGACCTGCATCACCAACGTCTGGATTCCCGACGGCATGAAGGACACGCCCGCCGATCGCAACGCGCCGCGCGAACGGCTGGCGGAATCGCTCGACGCCATTTTCAAAAAATCCATTTCGCCGAAGCTCAATCTCGACGCCGTCGAACCCAAACTGTTCGGCATCGGTTCGGAAAGCTATGTCGCCGGGTCGCACGAATTTTATTTCGGCTACGCCGTGAGCCGGAAGAAACTGCTGACGCTGGACGCCGGGCACTACCATCCCACCGAAGGCATCGCCGACAAGATTTCCGCCGTGCTCCGGTTCCTGCCGGAAATCCTGTTGCACGTCAGCCGCGGTGTCCGCTGGGACAGCGACCACGTGGTGATTCTGAACGACGATTTGCTGGCCATTGCGCGCGAGATGGTGGCGAACGATTTTGTGGACCGCGTTCACCTCGGGTTGGATTATTTTGACGCCAGCATCAACCGGGTGGCCGCGTGGATCATCGGCGCGCGCAACCTGCGGCGCGCGCTGTTGTTCGCGCTCCTCGAACCGACGGCCCGACTGCGCGCCGCCGAAGCCGCCGGCGATTACACGACCCGCCTCGCGCTGCAGGAGGAAATCAAGTCGCTGCCGTTCGGCGCGGTCTGGGATTTTTACTGCGAGTCCCGGGACGTTCCCGTCGGTGACGCGTGGCTGGCGGAAGTAAAGCAGTACGAAAAGACGGTGTTGTCGAAACGCAAATAGCCCGTCGGCTGCCCGTTGGATGGGCCGCGAAGCACATGCCTCCCATCACGCCCGGGAATTATTCACTTTTCCCCAACGGCGGAGCGTGATCGGTCAGGACAGGATAAATCGCCGCCGCCATCAGTCGGGCGCCGGCGGCATTGGGATGCACGGCATCGGGAAACAGCTCTTTCCGGTTGCTTAACGGGGTATAAAGGTCAATGACGGTGACACCGGATGCACGGCCCACGTCCCGGATCATGGGAATTATTTCATCGTGGATGGTTTTGTCATTGATTCCCCAGCGACCGGGATAATCCGGCGTCGGCAGGCAGATGAAGATTCTGGCCTCGGAATTCGCCCGGCGGAAGTCAGCAATCATGGCTTCGTAATCGTGGACAAAATTGGTTTTGTACTGCCAGTTGTTCACGGCATGGTCCGCCTCCAGACTGCCGTCACCGGGATGTTTGCTGTCGTTTGCCCCGAAATCAATGACGACCGCGTCCGGTTTGAAAGTCAGCGCCTGGTTATAGGCCGGTTGCCTGACATAAGGCAGGTCGCCCTGGTGCAGGAGGGTGGTGGCGTTGACCCCGAAATTGCGTACCTCCCAATTCGTCCCCAGCATGACCGCAAGCTGTGCCGGGTAACAATTCGTTTCCCGATGGGGAATGCCATAGCCAAAAGTGATGCTGTCGCCGACACACGCGATCCGCACGGGAGAAGCCCGAAGCCCGGTGAGGGAAACAGCGGAAATTAACCCAATCAACCGGATGGGTTGGACCAGATGCGAGAGTTTTCGGCTCATAATAGCGCCATACTACGGGAGAAAGATTGAACCCTTCAACGGCAAACCATCGGGGGTACCGCATCAGGCCGAGTCCTCAGTAACGAAGGGGGCCGTACAAATTGCATCACAAAGCCATTTTGGAGGAAGATCCTTGACGCGGGAAATACCTGATTTTACTGGCGCACCCATCAGGAGTTGAACCTGAAACCTTCTGATCCGTAGTCAGATGCTCTATCCAATTGAGCTATGGGTGCAGCCGAAACCGGAAAATAAAATTACAAGTGCCGATGGGTTTGTGCAATGCTTTTCAAGCCTAAAACCGGACGTTTCGCAGCGCCAGCACGGCAACCGTCACCAGCAGCATCAGGCCGCCGGGCATGAATTTCTTCGTTTTCGCCAGGCGGATGGCGAAGACGACGAGCAGGATGACCATGACCACGTTCGCCAGGTCGCGGGCGAAGGCCGGCTGGAAGACGCTGCGCAGCGTGGTCAACACCAGCAACGCCGCCGCCACCGCCGAGGTGATCAAAGAGATTTTGCTCTTCCCCTGGTAGAAACCGAACAGTCCGCCCAGCAAGAGCAGGACGATGTACACCCAAAAAATCAGGTCGGTAAATGACATCGCGCCGAGCCTGCCTCAATTCGCCACGGTGTCCAAGCTCAGAATTTCCCCCGGCTCACACTCGGCGATCACTTCAAACGGACGGCAGCAGACCTCGCAATCCGTGGTGAACCGCTGGAACGACACACTCGTGTCAATTGCCACCTCGAACCGCTGGCCGCAAAACGGGCATTGGATGTTTTCGGAAACTTCCACGCGCCACCCTCGCCCCGGTACGGACAATTTGCAAGTGCCGGATTGATAAAATCTTGCGTTGTTTGCAATCGTGGCAGCCGAGGTGACGGGGCTCTCATTTGAGCCGCACCGAGCCCTGATCCGGCGCGTTACCGGGCCTTTTCAATATGCGCCGGGTCGGAGACCGGCGCTCCGGTGGACATTGTCAAGATGCGCCCGGAATTGGTTAGAGGCTCCTGACGTCGGCTCCTGCAACAAGAAGCCTAAAACCGTTTGGTCAGCGTGAGCGCGAACGTGTGGCCTTGCGCGCGGGATTCCGCCATGAATTCGTAATCGTAGCGGAATGAGGCGAAAAACATCTGATTCGGGAAAACCACATTGATTTCCGGGCCGACGGCCGCCACGCGATTGAGAGGCTGCCCGTTGCTATCGCCGGTGAATTGTTGCTGGTAATAGCCAACGACACCCAGATCCACCACTTTCACCACGGTTTTGCTCACGCCCCATTCCAGGGTATAAGCATCCCCGTAAGTGATCTTCGTGTCACGCTGCTCGGCGTTGAACTCGAGGCGGTTCAACGCCGACACCGCCCAGGTTTTCTGCTCGTCAATATACCAGGTCGCTCCGGCGGTTTGCATGAAAGTCCAATAACCCAGGCCGGGCCGCGCCGAAGGGCCGGGACCGGTCGGGGATTCGCCGGTGGGCATGTCCACCCCGCTGCCGACGGCAAAGTCAAACTGCCGGAGATGCCACGAGAGCGTGCCTTCGGTGAACAAATCGCCAACGCCAAATCGGTTGCCGCTGAACGGGCCGCCGGGCGTGTTGGCGCTCGCCTGCTGGTAAACCAGCGGCAGAAAACCGTCCCACCCAATGAAACCGCCAAGGAATTTCGTGTCCGTAATCCACAGGACGCGGGGGAGATTGGCGTAGGTAAACGCATCGAGATCCGCCGGGCCATTTTTGTTCCCGGCGGCATCGTTTAATTGGTCGGCCGTGTAGAAATAATTATAGTCGCGGAAATAGACGCCGGGCGGCGGCAGTGAGGCGGCTTTGATGCCTTCAACGCCGGGTGCGTAATGAGCCGAGGGCTGGGCCTGGAGCGGAGTTACCAGTGCAATCATTGCGCCGGCTATGGAGATGATGCGGGTTGTTTTCATGGTTTGAGCTTCTGCAATTTCTAATTTAAAAAACGCCGTAATAAACCCTGGCAGCCCGGGAAGCGTTTTGAGGACGTCCGTCATCAATCGCAAATCATCACTCATCCATTCCGTCAGGCATCCTGCAATTTCCCCGAGAGATAGGTTTCATAGGCGCTCAAATCGAGCAGTCCGTGGCCGGACAGATTGAACAGGATCACGCGTTTCTTCCCCGCTTCGCGGGCTTGTTTCGCCTCTTCCACAACCGCGGCGATCGCGTGCGCGGATTCCGGCGCCGGCACGATGCCTTCGGTGCGGGCAAACTGCGTCGCGGCGTCAAAAATCTTCGTCTGATGATACGCCTCGGCCTCGATCAAACCGAGTTTGAGCGCGTGGCTGACCATGGGCGACATGCCATGATAACGGAGCCCGCCGGCGTGAATGGGCGGCGGCATGAATTTGTGGCCCAGCGTGTACATCATCAGCAACGGCGTCATCTCGGCCGTGTCGCCGAAGTCGTAGCGCAATTCGCCTTTGGTCAGCGAGGGACAGGCCGACGGCTCGACCCCGACGATGCGATACTTCTTCTGCTTCGTGATTTTTTGATGAAGGAACGGAAAGGCGAGGCCGGCGAAATTGCTGCCACCGCCGCAGCAGGCGATGATGGAATCCGGTTCCTCGCCGGCGAGTTCCATTTGTTTCATGGCTTCCTGGCCGATGACCGTCTGGTGCAGGCAAACGTGATTGAGCACGCTGCCCAGCGAGTATTTGGTATTCGGATGCTTGACCGTATCTTCAATGGCTTCGCTGATGGCGATGCCGAGGCTGCCGGGGCAATGCGGGTCTTCGGCCAGCAATTTGCGGCCGTATTCAGTCAGGTTGCTCGGGCTCGGATGCACCGTCGCGCCCCAGGTATGCATCAACATTCGGCGGTAGGGCTTGTGGTCATAACTGACCTTGACCATGTAAATGTTGCATTCCAGTCCGAACTGGCTGCAGGCAAACGCGAGCGACGCGCCCCACTGGCCGGCGCCGGTTTCGGTGGCCAGACGTTTGGTGCCGGCCACTTTGTTGTAATAGGCCTGGGCCACGGCCGTATTGGGCTTATGACTGCCGGCGGGGCTGACGCCTTCATATTTGTAATAGATATGGGCCGGGGTTTGCAGCGCCCGCTCCAGTCGCACCGCCCGGAGCAGCGGCGAGGGCCGCCAGAGCGTGTAGATTTCGCGGACGGGTTCGGGAATTTCCACCCACCGCTCCGGACTCATCTCCTGCTGGACAAGATTTTCCGGGAAAATTGCCAGCAACGCCTCCGCGGGTATCGGTTGTTTGGTGCCCGGATGCAATGGCGGCGGCAGCGGCGCGGGAAAATCGGCCAGCAGGTTGTACCAATGTGTGGGAATTTCCTTTTCGGAAAGGCTGAAGTGAAGTTGCGATTTCATAAACCCATCAATGTTCAAAATGGGACAGACTCATTTTATCAATTCAGATTCTACCCGTCACGCGCAAAATGAGGTAAAATAATCCCGCACCGGCCGCCGTGGTATTTTCCCGCCAAACACCACAGCCTTGAACAACGCCTGAAGACTGCCTGTCCAAATCCCACCTACTTGGATGTGAGTCTCAGGGAGAACCCAGGGAAAAGGGAAAATTTCATGCCCGCCCTTCGGTGGACAAAGAGCGGGAGCAGGGTATATATTGGATTGACGGAAGGGGGGCGCCAAAAGAATAGAGGAAAGGTGTGTTAAAAAATGATCAGGTTGTTGCACGTGCTGATCGTCGAGGATTCCGAGAACGATGTGAAGTTGTTACTCGAGGAATTGCGTCAGGGAGGTTACGAAGCAGTTTATGCGCGGGTCCAAAATTCCGCCGAATTGACTACCGCGCTTGATCGCCATGCCTGGGACGTGGTGCTTTCGGATTACATTCTGCCGCAGTTCAGCGGACCGGACGCCCTCAAGTTACTGCGCGAAAGAGGGTTGGATGTTCCTTTCATCGTCATTTCCGGAACTTACGGAGAAGAGGCGGCGGTGGATATGATGAAGGCCGGGGCCAATGATTATATCGTCAAAAACAATTTCTCGCGTCTGGTGCCGGCCATTGAGCGGGAATTGGGGGTGGCGCAGTCCCGCCGCGCGCGCGCTCACGCCGAAGCCGCCATGCACTTTCTCGCGGCGATTGTGGAATCCACCGAAGACGCCATCTACGGCGAGGCTTTGGACGGCGCCATCATCAGTTGGAACAAGGCGGCCGAGCGCATGTTCGGCTACACGGCCGAGGACATCATCGGCCATTCGGTTTCGATTTTATATCCCATTGACCGGCGGGATGAGTTGATTGACATCATGGAACGCATCAAACGCGGTCAGCGGGTGGGCCTCTATGAAACGGTGCGCCTCCGCAAGGACGGCCATTTCATTCCCGTCTCGGTGACGGTTTCTCCGGTGCGGGACGGCCCTGGCAAAATTGTGGGCGGCTCGGCCATCTCCCGCGACATCACCCTGCGCAAAAGCGACGAAGCGGAGCGCTTGAAGTTGATCGAGGAACTCACCGAATCGCTTAAACAGGTGAAGACCTTGAGCGGGCTGCTGCCCATTTGCGCCTCGTGCAAAAGGATTCGGGACGACCAGGGCTACTGGCAGCAGGTGGAAACCTATATTGCCGAGCACACCCACGCCGATTTCACGCATGGCATCTGTCCCGATTGCCTGGAAAAGTCGAAGGACCCGGTCAAGACCGCCGCCTGAAACGCTTCCGGACTTCTGCTCTCAAGCCGCCGGCGTCTTCCTGGTGAAGACCTCTGAAAAACACACGACAAGCCGTAGCGGCGTCTCGGCGGAGCGCCGCAAACTCCGGGAAATCGAAGGGTGCGGCTTTCTGCCGAAAGCCGCTACGCCGGTTTGCGCAGGTCTCGATTGGCGGCAGCATCGGTGTCAGGGCTGGCAATGCTCCGCCATACGGCCTCCGGGGCGGCGGTCACTGATTCATTCACGCCTGGTTAAATGAGGCACGGGGGTTCAACTTCTAGAGCGAACCTTCCACCTGCATCCACCGGATGGCATGTTGCAGGAGGTCGTTGGCGTCCTTGAGGTTCAACTTCTCCTTGATCCGCGCGCGATAGGTTTCAATCGTCCGCATGTCCAGGTGCAGTTCATCCGCAATCTGGCGCGTGCCGCGACCCTGGCCAATCAGCTCAAAGACCAGCAATTCGCGATCTGAAAGCTTGTCCATGGGCAGGCGGGGTTTGGTCCGCGCGCCGCCGACCGCGGTGGCGGCGATTTGGGCCGCCATTTTTTCGCTCAGGTAAACGCCGCCGTTCAGCACCGTGCGAATGGCGAGCATGATTTTCCGGGTGGCTTCCTGTTTGGTAATGTAACCGCGGGCGCCGGCGCGAATCACCCGTTCCGCATGCAGCATTTCGTCGTGCATCGACACCACCAGTATCGCCAGATCCGGATATTGACTGCGGATATCTTTGATTAATTCCATTCCATGGGAACCCCGGAGCGTGAGGTCCACAATGACCAAGTGCGGGCGGGTGGCGGCAATCTGCTCCATGGCCCGAAACCGGTCTTCCGCCTCGCCACACACGCTCAAATCCGGTTCGCGCAGGATGACTTCCGTGAGGCGTTCCCGCACCATCGGGTGGTCGTCCACCAGCAGGATGCGCCGGGTTTTCGGCTCGTCCGGCGGGGCGGATTTGTCGGTGGCCATAACCGGTTCAAGCCGCTGGTTGCGGGGCGGAACAGGAAACCACGGTGCCGTGCCGGGCGGCCGGTTCGATGTTCAAGACGCCGCCAATGGCCTGGGCGCGATAATTCATGATGTGCAATCCCATGCCCCCGGCCGGCGGGCGTGAGACGGGAATGCCGATCCCGTCATCGCTGACTTTCAGTTCAACCCGATTCTGGCTGGTTTTCAATTCAATCATAATCGAACCGGCCCGGCTGTGCTTGACCGCGTTGTTCACGGCCTCCTGGGCAATGCGGTAAAGGTGCGTGGCCACGGTATTGTCGCGCACCAAAACCGGTTGCGGACAATCCACCCGGCAATGCAGGCGGGTGCGGGCGCTCACCCCCGCGGCCAACTGGCGCAGCGCCAGACTCAAACCATCCGCTTCCAGTTGCACCGGGAACAGCCCGCGGGACAGCGCCCGGGCTTCCGCAATCGCGTCATCGAGCAGCTTACCCATTTTCCGGACGGCGGCAACCTCGGGCCGCGCGTGGGCGGCCAATTGTTGTTCGAGGGAATTATTGTCAAAACCCAGGCTGACCAGTTGCTGGCAAAGCCCGTCATGCAGGTCCTGGCCGATGCGCGCCTGTTCGCGATCGCTGATCTCCAGAATTTCGCGCTCCAACCGGTGCCGGTCGGTCGTGTCTTCCGCAATCCCGACGATGCGGATGACTTTGCCGGCGCTGTCGCGAATCGGGAAGGCACGGTCCCGGATCCACCGCAGGGCGCCGTCGGGCCGCACAATACGATACTCCTGGTTGTAGTCGCCGGTGACCTGGTTGGTGAACATGGCCTGGGCGACCGTTTCACGATCTTCCGGGTGGACGGCCTCCAGCCACGCGTGCGGCGTCTGGTAAAGTTCCTTGCAGCTCCGGCCCCAGATTTTTTCGTACGCCGGGCTGACATACACCATGCGGGTTTCCTGCGGGTCCCGGATCCAGAAGGCGTCGGTGATGTTTTCCGCCAGTTGGCGCAATTGCTGCATGGTTTTCAGCAATTGTTCCTCGGTTTGCGTGCGGTCGGTGACCTCCCGCTCCAGGGCAAAAGTCCGTTCCTTCACCCGCTGTTCCAGATGTTCGGTCAGGTTGCGCAGCGCGGAAAGCAACAGAACGACAAATAACGAAATCCCCGTCTGCACGCCGACATTCCAATACAGAACGCCCGGCGGCAAATTGTGATTGACCTCGCTCACGAACGCGGCGAGCGAACCGGCCAGCGCGATCAGAATGCCGGCCTTTCGGCTCCCGCTCCAGGCGGCGGAGGCGGCAATCAACAGATAAAACAGGCTGAAACTGACCCGGGGAACGGAGCGGTAGTCAATCACCGCCACCAGGATAATCAGGCAAAGGCACACGACGCCGATAGCGGTTTCCGAAACCCGTTTCCGCTGGTGGACCGGATCCCGCGCCTGGCGATGGGGAATGGCGTAGTGGTCAATGATTGCGCTCGGTATGGCCGGCAGGGCGACAATGACGCCCATAACAGCTTCGAATTGCCGTTTCAGCCAGTGGTCCGGTTTCTGCATATTTGCCTCCCGTCAGGGAGCGACACGATTCTCCGGAAAAACGCACACCCGGGATTCTCCGGTATAGCGTCAATCAATAGCAAATCTTTCGCCCGGCGTAAATAACATCCGCACCCGGGTAACGGGCCGGTGGAGGTGGAGCGAGGCTACGGACGAGCCGGCTCGCGGGTACGCTCGCCCCACCGAAACAGCAAAGCAGTCCGCGACCCGCACCCGCGAGGACGAATAAACTCCGTTTTGGGATTTGCCAGTTCCGTCTCCGTCAGCGATAATAACCGCCGTTTTTTCACGGGCCATTTATGAAATCCCACGTCGAAATCTATGACACCACCCTGCGCGACGGCAGCCAGGGTGAAGGCATCAATTTCTCGGTCGCCGACAAACTCCGCATTGCCGAAAAACTGGATGTGTTCGGCATGCATTATATCGAAGGGGGCTGGCCCGGCAGCAATCCCAAGGATTTGGAATTTTTCCAGCAGGCCGCGCGGCGAAAATGGAAAAATGCCCGCATCGCCGCCTTCAGCATGACGCGCCGGAAAGGCGTCGCCGTGGAACAAGACGAATTGATGCGACAGATTCTCGAAGCCGAAACCCCCGTCGTCACCATCGTCGGCAAAACCTGGCTGTTGCACGTGACCGAAGTGCTCCGGGCCAAACCGGATGAAAATCTCGCCATGATCGGCGACACCATCCGTTTTCTGAAAGACCACGGCAAGACGGTCATTTACGACGCCGAACACAGTTTTGACGGTTACAAGGCTGAACCGGAATACGCGCTGGCCACCTGGCAGGCCGCCGAGAAGGCGGGTGCGGATTGCGTCGTGTTGTGCGACACGAACGGCGGCTGCCTGCCGGAGGAAATCGCGCGCGTCACCGCGCTGGCGAAAGGCAAGTTGAACACGCGGATCGGCATTCATACGCACGACGATTGCGGCGTGGGCGTGGCGAACGCGCTGGCAGGCCTCACCGCCGGCGCCACGCAGGTGCAGGGCACCATCAACGGCTACGGCGAGCGCACGGGCAATTGCAATTTGATCAGCGTCATCCCGTTGTTGCAGTTTAAAATGGGAAAGACCGGCGTGCCGGCGGGATCCCTGCCCAAGCTCAAGGAACTTTCGGAATTTGTGGACGAAATCGCGAACCTGCGCCACAACCCGCGGCAACCGTGGGTCGGCCAGACGGCGTTTGCGCACAAGGGCGGCATGCACGTGCACGCCATTGACCGCGTGGCGCGCAGTTATGAGCACATTGACCCGGCCGCCATCGGCAATGCCCGCCGGGTGCTCGTCAGCGACATGTCGGGCCGGACGAACATTTTGATGAAAGCCGCCGAACTCGGGTTCAAACTCAAGCCGGACATGCCGGAGGTGAAGGCCGTCACGGCGCGCGTGAAGGAACTGGAAGGGCAGGGCTACGAATACGAGGCCGCCGAAGGTTCATTGGCCCTGCTTATCAGCCAGGCCCTCAAGCACCGCGAACCGTCGTTCGCCGTGGAGACGTATCACGTTTCGATGCGGCGCGACACCCGCGAATCCATCTGCGAAGCCACGGTGCGCGTGCGCGTCGGCAAGACGGTCCATCATGAGGTCGCCGAAGGCGACGGCCCGGTGAATGCGCTGGACGGGGCGCTGCGCGCCGCGCTGGTAAAATCCTTTCCGCAGCTGAAACAGGTGACCCTCACCGACTACAAGGTGCGCATTCTGAACAGCGACACCGGCACCGCCGCCAAAACGCGCGTGCTCATCGTGTCCAGCGACGGCAAACGTGAGTGGGGCACCGTGGGTGTGAATGAGAATATCATCGAAGCCAGCCTCCAGGCGCTCGTGGACAGCATGGAGTTTGCCTTGCTGAAGAAATGATCTTTGGGCCACAGATGAACACGGATTGAACACAGATGTTCCTTTTCAATTTATCTGTGTTTCATCTGTGAAAATCTGCGGCTAAAATATTTTCCGAAAATGTCTGAGATTTCCAAAGCCTACGAACCGCAGTCCGTCGAGGACAAGTGGTACCGGTTCTGGCTCGACCGGAAATGTTTTGTGGCCGACCCGGCGCGCGTCTCGCCCAGACGCCCGGCCTATTCCATCGTCATCCCGCCGCCCAACGTCACCGGCGTGCTCACCATGGGCCACGTCCTCAATAACACCATCCAGGACATCCTCGCCCGCAAGGCGCGCATGGACGGCAAGGAAGTCCTCTGGCTGCCCGGCACCGACCACGCCGGCATCGCCACCCAAACCGTTGTCGAGAAAGCACTGAAGAAAGCCGGCGAAATCAAGCACCGCGACGATTGGGGACGCGAGAAATTCCTCGAACGCGTCTGGCAATGGAAGGAAAAACACGGCGGCATCATCATCCAGCAGTTGAAGAAACTCGGCGCGTCATGCGATTGGACGCGCGAACGGTTCACGATGGACGAAGCGTATTCGCGTTGCGTGCAAAAAGCGTTCGTCGAGCTTTACAAAAAGGGCCTCATCTATCGCGGCAAACGGATGGTAAACTGGTGCCCCGCCACCCAGACTGCCTTGTCGGATGAAGAAGTGGTGATGAAGGAGCAGAAAGGCTCGCTCTATTATTTCAAGGTCGAGGTCGTCGACTGTAGCGGCGCTGTGTCAGCGCCGCCATCTGGAAATGCGGCGGTCACAGACCGCCGCTACAACGAAATCAAGAGCACCGGCGTCTGGCTGACCATCGCCACCACGCGACCGGAAACGATTCCCGGTGACACCGCCGTGGCGGTGAACCCAAAGGACCCGCGCTACGCGAAATTCATCGGCAAGCATGTCGTCCGCCCGTTGCCGGCGGAATTGCCGCGCGAATTGAAGCTCATTCCCATCATCGGCGACGAGCACGTGGATTTTGAGTTCGGCACCGGCGTGCTCAAAGTGACGCCCGCGCATGACCAGGCGGACTTTGAAATCGGCCAGCGCCACAAGCTGCCGCAGATTGACATCATGCATCCCAACGGCCACATGAATGCCGCAGCCGGCATTGGCCTAAATGGGTTGGACCGATTTAAAGCCCGGAAAATTGCCGTGGAATTGCTCACCGAGATGGGTGCATTGGAAAAGGAAGAGCCTTACACCAACAACGTCGGCTTCAGTGAACGCGCCGATGTGCCGATTGAGCCGCGCCTGAGCGAGCAATGGTTCTTGAAATATCCGAGCGTGGAGCAGGCGCGGAATTGTGTGGAGCAGGAAGATGATTCGGCGGGGCGAGCGTCCCCGCGAGCCGGATCATCCGCTGCCGAAGACGGCTCGCGGGAACGCTCAACCCACCAGCAAATGCGCTTCCACCCGCAGCGCTGGGCGAAGGTGTACGACCATTGGATGGGCAATATCCAGGACTGGTGCATCAGCCGCCAACTTTGGTGGGGGCACCGGATTCCGGTGTGGTATCCAAAATCTGGCAGCGGCGCTTGCCAAAGCAGGGACGGTTCACCCGCGGATTTACATCCGCGGTTGCACGATATCTGGTGCAACATCAATCCTCCACCCGATCCGGAAAATTGGGAACAAGACCCCGATGTGCTGGACACCTGGTTCAGTTCCTGGCTGTGGCCGTTTGCAACGATGGGCTGGCCGGAACAAACACCCGCACTCAAGGCGTTTTATCCCACCAGCGACCTGGTTACTGGACCGGACATCATTTTCTTCTGGGTCGCGCGCATGATCATGGCCGGCTACGAATTCATGGGCGACCCGAAGTTCGGGCTCCCGGACGCCAAACCGTTCCAGAACGTTTATTTCACCGGCATCATCCGCGACAAGCAGGGCCGCAAGATGTCCAAGAGCCTCGGCAATTCGCCCGACCCGCTCGACCTCATCGGCAGACACGGCGCCGACGCGCTCCGGTTCGGCACGATGCGCAGCGCGCCGCTCGGCCAGGATATCTTGTTCGACGAACAAAACGTCGAGTTGGGCCGCAATTTCTGCAACAAGCTCTGGAACGCCTGCCGCTTCCGCCAGATGGTCGGCCGTGCCGACTTCCCCATTCAAGGCGAAATCGATCCGAAACTCTTAACGGCCGACGACAAATGGATTTTGCTCAAGCTCGACGCCGCCATCCGCGAAATGAACACCGCGTTTGCCGAATACAAATTCAGCGACGCTACCGCGACGCTCTACCGCTTTTTCTGGAGCGAATATTGCGACTGGTACGTCGAGGCGAGCAAGGCGGCTCTTTCCGGTGGGCGCCGATGTGAGTCGGCTCAAACAGAAATTCAGAGCGGACTTATGTCCGCTGCTACAGAGGATGAAGCCCGTAAGGCAAACACACTCGCGGTCATTGATTTCGTCCTGTCGCACACGCTGCGCCTGTTTCATCCGTTCCTGCCGTTCATCACGGAGGAACTCTGGCACGGAATGGGTTACGCCGAGGACATGCCGGATGACCAGGGTGGCCAGACCATCATGACCGCGCCGTGGCCGAAACCGCTCGACGACGATTTCAAATCGCATTACGGCCTGACCGGCGATGATGAAAAACAGATCGAAACGCGCAACGAACTGGTTTCCCAAGGACGCAATCTGCGACGCAATGCAAATATCGCCGCGAACAAGAAAGTGAATTTCATCCTGAAACCGGCCCGCGAAGTGACGCGGCACGATGTCGAAGTGCTCAAGTTGTTGCTGAATGCCGAATCGGTCGAAGTGAAGGCGGACTATCAGCCGTCGAAAAGCACGATGACGGTGCGGACCGAATCGGGTGATTTGTTCCTGCCACGGGAAGGCTTGATTGACGTCGAGGCAGAAAAAATGCGGCTGAAGAAGGAACTGCAAAAAATCGACACCGATATTGCGAGGGTTGAACAAAAGCTGGCCAACCCGAACTTTGTTCAAAAGGTGCCGGCAGAAGTATTGCAGGAACACCAACAGCGGCTCGCGGCCTGGCAGGCCAAACGCGGACATGTCACATCGGCGCTCGCCGCGTTGGAAAGTTAGAATCGCAGCACCGGTTGGCAACCTGCCTGTCGCCGGTTGGGCAATCGGCCGCCTTCCGCCCTTTCACTGCGCTGCCCGGCCATTGGCGTCAGCCACCTGCGCCAGCAACGTGCCATCATGGCGCCGCTTTGGTCGGATCCGTCACCGGGAGTTTGGGCGGAGGCGCCTGTTCCTTTTTCAAAAACCGCGTGTTCGACTTCATCTTCAACGAGCTGGGAACCGGCGCGTTTGCCTTGCGCTTGTTCACCGCGTCCAGCCGCTGGTGCATCATCGGTTTGTTCACACTGTACAGCACGGCCGTCTCCTCGGTGATCAAATCCTTTTCGTAGGCGTCGGTCAGGGATTGTTCGAAGCTGTGCCAGCCGTAGGTGTTCCCGGCTTCGATGATGTCGGAAAATCGCCGGTTATCGTTTTCGCCCAGCACGATGACTTCGCGGGTGCGCAGGCTGCTGCCCATCAATTCCGTGACCAGCAACCGCCCGCCGTCCTTTTGGGGAATCAATCGCTGGCTGATGATGTACCGCAGGCTGCCGGCCAGGCGCTCGCGGACCTGCTGCTCTTCATCCTTGGAAAACATGCCGAGGATGCGGTGAATGGTCTGTCCGGCACTGATGGTGTGCAGGGTGCTGTAAACCACGTGACCGGTCTCCCCGGCGGTCAGCGCAATCTCCATCGTCTCACGGTCGCGGATTTCGCCGACCAGGATCACCTTGGGCGCCTGCCGCAGAGCGGCGCGCATGCCGTCGGGAAAGGCGTAGAAGTCGCGCCCCAGTTCGCGCTGGCTGAAGGTGGATTTGAGATGCGGATGCAGAAATTCAATCGGGTCTTCCAGCGTGACGATGTGGACTTCATTGGCCTGGTTGATCTCATTCAACATGGCCGCCAGCGTGGTGGTTTTGCCGCTGCCCGTGGCGCCGGTCACGAAGATGAGGCCGTTCTTCTCCTTGATGACTTCCCGGAAGACCGGCGGCAGCTGGAGCACTTTCAGGGAGGGAACCTGGGATTCGAGCCGGCGCAACACCATCGCATAGCAGCCGTTCTGGCGGTAGATGTTGACGCGGAACCGGCAAAAATTTTGCAGCGAATAGCTGCAATCGCACGAACCGCGCTGCATCAGATCCTGCATCAACCGTTCGTTGCCATTGATAATGGTTCCCGCCAGCCCTTCAATGCGTTTGCCGGTGAGCAAGGATTCCGGCAGTTCCATCTCAAAGGGCTTGAGCTTCCCGTGAACCTCCACCTGCGGCGGTTTGCCGGTCACAAACAGCAAATCCGAGATGCCCCCGGCACTTTGCACCATGGCCGCCAGCAATTGGTCGAGTTGTTCGCGTGAGATCGTTTCCATCATTCAGGGCGGAATACGGTCATGGCCATCATGCTTTCCGGCCGGTTTGGGCCGGGCGGCCGGCTTCTCGCGCCGCCGGGCCGGCTTCCAGTTGTTTCTGCATTTCCCGCGCCTGCCGGTGGAGAAAAAGGGTTTGCAGCAAATTCCGGATCCGCAGCATGACCTCCGAACAATCAATGGGTTTGCCCAGGAAGTCGTTGGCCCCGGCAGCCATGACCTGATTGCGCGTCTCGGCCGTGTCATAGCCGGTCAGCACCAGCACCGGCAGGAATTCCCCGGCCGGCGTTGCCTGCTGGAACTGTTTCAGCAGGGTAAATCCGTCCGGCTGGGGCATGTACAAATCAAGCAGCACGAGGTCGGGTTGAAACTCGTTGAACATTTCCAACGCCCGGGTCGAGTCGGTCGAACTGCGGACGTTGGGAAATTTGGCCGCGCGTAATGTCCATTCGAGCACTCGAATGTCCGCCGCCTCATCGTCAATGATGAGAACTTTGGCCGCGCAAAGCTGTTGCGCGTTCGGAAATAATTGGATGTTCATGGCACGGTTCCAACCACCATGGGTTTAACCGGAAACAACCAGCACCTTGAATGCCAACCGTTTCGGCGTTCGGGGTCCCGCGGTGGCGGAGAATTCCGGCTTTCCTAATCGAACTGCTCGTCTAACTTTTACCGCCGTGGAATTGACGGAAAAACAGGATCATTTGCATCAGCCGGTTTCGGCGGTCGCCCGCAAGGACGCCGCCATCCTGCCCGAGGCATTCACTGTCCAACAGGCGCTGGACGCCATCCGGCAGCGCGGTGTCGGCGAAAAGATCGTCTATTTCTATGTCGTGGATGCGGAAGGACGGCTGGCCGGCGTCCTGCCCACGCGTCAGTTGTTGACGGCGCCGTTGGAACGCCGGTTGGCGGAGCTGATGATCCGGCGAGTGATGGCCATTCCCCACACGGCGACGGTGCTGGAGGCGTGCGAGGCGTTTGTCCTGCACCGGTTCCTGGCCTTGCCCGTGGTGGACGAGGCGCGAAAAATCGTCGGGGTGGTGGACGTGGGTTTGCTGACGGAGGAAGCCTTCGACATTGCCGAGCGCGAGCAGACGAATGCGTTGTTTGAGTCCATCGGTCTGCGCGTGTCCCAAGTGCACGGCGCGTCGCCGCTGCGGGCGTTTCGGTTCCGTTTTCCCTGGTTGCTGGCCACCATCGGCAGCGGAACGCTGTGCGCCCTGCTCGCCAGCGTTTACGCCGTCACCCTCGCCAAAAGCATTGTCCTGGCGTTCTTTCTCGCGCTGGTGCTGGGGTTGGGCGAAAGCGTGAGCGTCCAGTCCATGACCGTGACCATCCAGGCTTTGCGCGCAGCCAATCTGAATTTCAGTTGGTACGTCCGGGCGTTCCGGCGCGAGGCGGGCACGGCCCTGCTGTTGGGCGCCGGTTGCGGCACGGTCGTCGGCCTCATCGCCTGGCTGTGGCGCGGGAGCGGGCTGGTGGGTTTCGTCATCGGCGCCAGCATCCTGTTGGCGTTGTGCGCGGCTTGCTTTTTCGGATTGAGTATTCCGGCGGCGTTACACGCGCTGCGGCTGGACCCGAAAATCGCCGCCGGACCCGTCACGCTGGCCTTCACGGACATTTTTACACTGCTGTTTTACTTCAGCCTGGCCGCGTTGTTGTTATGAAACCGGTTGACCGCGGAAAGTGTGGAGACCATGATGAATCCTCCCATAAACAATTGATGAAAACCGTTCCGTTGGAACCGGCCCTTGCCGCCGCCACCCAGGCCGCGCGCGCCGCCGGCCGGCTCATGTACGCCCACTGGCATCGGCCCAAACGCGTCAAGGTCGCTGAAGCTCACGACATCAAACTCGAACTGGACGTGCGCTGCCAGCAACTTATCGGGAAAATCCTGCGCGCCGCCTTCCCCCAAATCCCGCTGCTGGGCGAGGAAGGCGATTCCGGCGACGTAAACGCCGAATATCGCTGGGTGGTGGACCCGATTGACGGGACGGTGAATTATTTCTTCGGTATGCCGCACGCGGCGGTGTCCATCGCCTTGCAGGCGAGGAGTGACAAATGGCAGGCGGTAAGTGACAAGAAAGGCAACTCTGGCAGCGGGCAAAATCCTGTCACCTGCCACATGTCACAGGTCACTGTTTTAGGTGTCATTTACGGCCCCTTCACGGACGAACTGTGGACGGCCGTTCGCGGCGGGCCGGCGCGATTGAACGGCCGCATCATCCACGTCAGCCGGCGTGCGCGCCTGGCGGACGCCGTCATCGCCATGGGCTTTTCCAAGAGCCAGGAAAATCTTGAGAAGAGCCTGCCGCATGTAAACCGGCTCGCCCGGCGCGTCAGAAAAATCCGCATCATGGGGTCGGCGGCGCTGGAGCTGGCTTACGTCGCCTCTGGCCGGCTGGACGCCTATATTGAACGCACCATCAATTTGTGGGACGTGGCGGCGGGCGCGTTGTTGATCGAATGCGCCGGCGGCGAATTTTACGCGTTGCCGGCGCCGGGCGGAAAACTCCGGATGTGCGCCGACAATGGTTTGCTGCGCCGGAAACTGCAATTAGGAAGCCTGCTCAGATAAGCGGTACTGGGCTACTTTGGTGGGGCGAGACTACTCACGAGCCGGCTCGCGGGGACGCTCGCCCCACCGAAACAGGCAAAGTAACCCACTGCCAGATCAACAGACAAATTGCGCTACATTTCGGGGTGTGATATAATCACGTCCGTATCACGTTATGAATGGCCGTTGTATCGTGGGTGCCATTTTGTTTTTTGGAGTCCTGGCGTTTTCGGCTTCTGCTGTGCCGGTGATTGATCCCATTCCCAATGCCAGCATACCCGCCGGCAAATCCTTGATCGTACCGGTGACGGCCACGTCACCGAACGGCCGGCCATTGACGTTCTCGGCCACGAGCAGCACGAACGGCATTATCGTTCTGGTCCATACCAACGAACCTTTCTGGAAAATGTCCGTCGTTCAAGCCGCGCCCTCCAACGCGCCCGGCGCGTTTCCCACCCCCTTCCGCGGCGGCGTGGTGACCGTCACGAACATCGGTGACATGACCTTCATGTTGTTTCGCGAATACGCGCCGCACACGGTGGATGTGATTCAGGGACTGACCGAATCCGGTCTTTACACCAGCAACACCATCTTTCATCGCGTGGTGCCCGGCTTTGTGATTCAGGGCGGCGACCCGAACACTAATGGCTCCGGTGGCCCGGTGTTCCGGTATGATGACGAATTCAATCCGCAGGCGATCTTCAGCGGGAACGGGCAATTGGCCCTGGCCAACTCCGGCAAGAACACCGACGGCTCGCAATTTTTTGTCACCCAAGGCGCGCAACGGTTTCTGGATTTCGGCTATACGCTGTTCGGGCAACTGCTTCGCGGTTTCAACGTGCTCACCAACGTTATCAACACCCCCACCGACACCAACAGCCGTCCCTTGGCCAATGTGATTATCACGAAGGCTTCGTTCGTGCCGGATACAGCCGACACGGTATTGACCCTGAACGCCACCAATGTCTCCGGCGTGGTTGGAACCATCAGTGTTATCGCCGATGACGGCGCAGGTGGGCGGACAACGAATTCATTTACCGCCACCGCGATCACAAACACGCAGAACGATCCGCCATTTTTATATCCCAACACCGTCACCAACCTAGTCGCACCGATGAATGGACGATTGACAAACATTGTCACTGCTCTCGATCTGGAAGGAAACACTCTCTACTGGTACGTAATCAATCTGGATCAAAATTCAACGAACTCGACCGGCAGCATCATCAACGGCCAACTGCAGTGGATTACCGTTCCCAACGTCAACTTTGCCGGGCCATCAAGTTATTATTTCATTGTGGCTTCGTTCCCTTACTGGAATTATTATCCTTTCTCGACTTGGTTCTATAATCCAAGTCAGTATCCATATGGCCTTGAATCCGGCACCTTTACCTTTGGCGACACGCCGATTTCCGCGCAGGGCACCAACTTCACGGCCTTGGCGCTGACGCCGTTCACAAACCAGCTCCTGGCCACTTTCACCAACGGTGTGCCCAACAGTTCCACCAATAATTTCACGGTGTACATCAATTGGGGCGACAATTCCACCAACAGCGGCGTCATCGTCAACGGCTTGAACAGCCGCAAAAATGTACTCGGCTCGCACACCTACACCAACGCCGGGGATTATCCAATTTATCTCACCATCCAAAGTACCGTCGGCGCCGGCGCAACGGTTGTTTCCACCGCCAGTGTTCCGCCAACTCTGAGTCTAATCCCGGCCGGCGCCCAAAATGTCGTCAGTTGGCCGGCTTGGGCGACCGATTATCAGTTGCAATCCAACACCAACCTGTCGGCGGCAAACTGGCCGGCGGTCACCAACTTTTCAGCGTTGTCGGGTTATCAAAGTGTCGTTACGAACAACCCGACCGGCGGCACTCTCTTCTTCCGGCTCAAACATTGACTGGAACGCGCCGGCCAGCCGGATCAATTGACGGGGCGAAGGCGATTCAGAAGTTTGTGCAAGGCTTTCGACCGGTGGCTTAGTTGATTCTTGGTTGTGTCACCCAGCTCGGCAAAGGTTTGCCCATGCCACACCGGCACAAACAGCGGATCGTAGCCAAAGCCGTTCTGGCCACGGGGATCAAAGATAATCCGGCCTTCGCACACGCCGTCGAAGAGCTCCGTCCGCATTTCAAATTCATCCGCATAACACACGGGCGATGCGGCCTCGACCTTTCGCGGCCATACCGGCGTCAGGGCGATGACACAACGGAACCGCGCCGTGCGTTTCTCCAGCGGAACATCCTTGAGCAGGCGCAACAATTTGGCATTATTGTCCGCGTCCGGCGTGTTGCCCGATTGGGCCGCATCCACCGCGGCGAACCGTGCCGAATGCACGCCCGGCGCGCCGTTCAAGGCGTCCACCTCCAGGCCAGAATCGTCGGCCAGAACAAAATTCGGGATTCGGGATTCGGGATTCGGAATTTGCGCCAGCCATTTCGACAGTTCCACGGCCTTCTTCGTTGCGTTGCCGGCGAAGGTCGGCGCGTCCTCGACCACTTTGGGCGCGTCGGGAAAATCGTTCAGCGTCCGCAGTTGGAAGCCACCACCGAGGATGGCCCGGATTTCGCCTGTTTTGTGGGCGTTGCGCGTGGCAATGAGCAGCGAGATTTCAGACATCGGCGCACGGAAGCTTGCGGAAGATCGCAGGGCCGACAAGTCAAAATTCCCAGTGCAGCCGCGCGCCGAGAATAGAAATCGGCCCGCGATCCTGATTGAACGCCGGGTCGCCGACGGAATCGGCGGAAACACCGGTCGCCGCCGTGCGCACGGCGGCAATTCCCAAATCGGAAGAGATCAACCCCATTTTTATAAACTTGTAGCCAATGCCACGACCGGGACCGCCGCGGTCAGTGCCCAACATGGCTTTCGCTACAGGCCGCCCCTCGCGGCCATGGCGGCGTCCGCGCACACGGCGACGGTCTGTGCCATATACCCCCATACCCTATTTAGGTCAAGCGCCATTATTTAAGTGACGTATTCGGCGGAAGATGGTAAACGTTGGATTATGAAAGTGAAACATCGCCCCGGTTTGGAAAAGAGAGCGCTGGTCGTCCGGCTCCGAAAAATCAAGGGCCAGGTGGAGGCTATTGAGAAAATGGTGGAGGCCGACGCCGACAGCTCGGATGTGTTGATGCAGGTTGTTTCGGCGCGGCAGGCACTGAAATCTTTCAGCGAAAAAGTCATCGAGTCGCAAATGCGCGCCTGTATCGAAGCCGCCTCGCCCTCCGAGAACCGTCACAATCTCCGTTCGTTGCTGACGATTCTGGAACGATACGCGGTTTGAAATTTTATGATTTCTGAAACAAATTCCGACAGCCGGCGCGCCGCCGACCTGGTGCGAGACGCGGCGACAAATGATGTCGCCGAAATTTTGCAGCGCCTCAAAACGTCGCCGGAGGGCTTAAGCGAAGCCGAGGCGGTCGAACGATTGGAGGTTTTTGGGCCGAATGAAGTTGCGCAGGAAAAGCAGCACGGCTGGCTGCAACGGCTGTGGGTCGCCCTCCGCAATCCGCTGGTGATTTTGCTGGCGGTCATCGCGGGCGTAACGTTTGCGACGGCGGGCGGGCCGAGTGATTACGTCGGCGGCGGCGTGATGGTGGCGATGATTTTGCTGGCCGTGACGCTGCGGCTGGTGCAGGAAACGCGCGCCGACAACGCGGCGGCAAAATTAAAGGCGATGATCAAAGTCACCGCGACGGTGGTGCGCGACGGTCAGCCGAAGGAAATTGCGCTCCAACAACTCGTGCCGGGCGACATCGTGAAATTGTCCGCGGGCGACATGATTCCGGGCGACGTTCGGCTGCTGACGGCAAAGGATTTGTTCATCATCCAGGCCACGCTGACCGGCGAGTCGCTCCCGGTGGAAAAGACCGACGCCCGCGACCCGCGCACCAATATTTCGTCGATCGAGCACACGAACATTTGCTTCCTGGGCACCAGCGTGGAAAGCGGCTCGGCCACCGGCGTCATCGTGGCGACCGGCCCACAAACCTATTTCGGCAAAATGGCGAGCAGCCTCGCCGGCCAGCAGGTGGAGACTGCCTTTGACAAGGGCGTGAAGCGCTTTGTCTGGCTGATGATTACCTTCATGTCGGTGATGGCGCCGGCGGTTTTTCTCATCAACGGCCTCACCAAACACAGTTGGGGCAAGGACACTTTTCTCTTCGCGCTGGTCATCGCCGTCGGGCTGACGCCGGAAATGCTGCCGATGATTGTCTCGGTCTGCCTTTCCAAAGGCGCGATTGCGATGTCGAGGAAAAAGGTGATCGTCAAGCGGCTGAACTCGATCCAGAACTTCGGCGCCATGAACGTGCTGTGCACCGACAAAACCGGCACGCTGACGATTGACCACGTCATCCTGGAAATTCACTGCGACGTTTTCAAAAACGAGAGCGAAGAGGTCCTGCGCGACGCGTTTCTCATCAGCCATTTTCAAACCGGGTTGAAAAATGTCCTCGACCGCGCGGTTTTGAAATACACGGAATTGCATCGCGAACTCGGCGTCGAGAAATACAGCAAGGTGGATGAGATTCCGTTCGATTTTTCGCGGCGGATGATGTCGGTGGCGGTCCAGGGACCGAATGGCGAGCGCCAGCTCCTGACGAAAGGCGCGCCGGAGGCCGTCTTCGCCAAATGCACGCAATTTGAGAGCGAAGGCGAAATGTTCCCGATGGAGCCGATTCTGGTCGGCAATTTGATTGAGCAGGTCAACTCGTTGAGCGAGGACGGATTTCGCGTGCTCGCCGTCGCCACCAAAAAACTCGGCGACCAAAGCACATTCACCAAAGCCGACGAAAACGAATTATGTCTGACCGGGTATCTGGCCTTTCTCGATCCGCCAAAGGACACGGCAAAAACGGCCATTGCCGCCCTGCGGCAGCACGGTGTGGCGGTGAAAGTGCTGACCGGCGACAACGACCTGGTCACGCGCAAGGTTTGCTCGGAAGTCGGCATCCCCGCCGAGAAAATCCTGCTCGGCAACGACGTGGAAAAAATGACCGACGAACAACTGGCCGAGGCGATCGATTCCACGGACGTTTACGCGCGCCTTTCACCGTCGCACAAAAAGCGCGTCGTGCAGGCGCTCCAAAAGAAGAAATACGTCGTCGGCTTCATGGGCGACGGCATCAACGACGCGCCGGCGTTGCGCGCGGCGGACGTGGGCATTTCGGTGGACAACGCGGTGGACATCGCCAAGGAATCCGCTGATATGATTCTGCTGGAAAAAAATCTGATGGTACTGGAGGAAGGCGTCATTGCGGGCCGGAAAATTTTCGCGAATATTTTGAAATATATCCGGATGGGCGCCAGTTCCAATTTCGGGAACATGTTCAGCATGTTGGGCGCCAGCGCGTGGTTTCCGTTCCTGCCGATGCAGCCGATTCA
Source organism: Candidatus Sulfopaludibacter sp. (assembly GCA_035508155.1). Taxonomy (GTDB): domain Bacteria; phylum Verrucomicrobiota; class Verrucomicrobiia; order Limisphaerales; family UBA11358; genus UBA11358. The sequence continues at coordinate 35,359 of DATJNM010000018.1, forward strand.
AATCCTCAGCAACAATCTGCTCTACGATTTTTCGCAGGTGCCGATTCCGACCGACAACGTCGGTGAGCAATACACCGCCAAGCCGCGGCCCTGGCATTTTGGCGAAATCTCAAAATTCATTTTGTTCATCGGGCCGATCAGCTCCATTTTTGATTACACGACGTTTTGCATCATGTGGTTCTATTTCAAGTGCAGCAATCTTGGCCTGGTGCCCCCGCCGGAATTGGCCGCCCGCTTCGCCCACGCGGACAGCGATCCGAATTACACCTACGCCGCGGCATTGTTCAACACCGCGTGGTTCGTCGAATCGTTGATGACGCAAACACTCATCATCCACGTCATCCGCACGAGCCTGCTGCCGTTCATCCAATCCCGCGCGAGCTGGCAACTGACGATGACAACGATTTTCATCATGCTCATCGGCGCGGCGTTGCCGTTTTCGCCGCTGGCCCGGCCGTTGGGATTTGTGCCGCTGCCGTGGCAGTTCTGGCCGATTTTATTGGGGACGCTGATTTGCTACGTCGCTTTGACACAACTGATTAAAATGTGGCTGGTGCGGAGAAACTGGATTTAGAGCATTTCCAGGAAAACTGTAGCCGCCGACGTGAGGAGGCGGACCTTTATGGACAATTCCGCCTCGTTACCTCGGCGGCTACGAGACTTATTGAACCGTTATAGTGAAGGCGCCAGGCAACATGCGGCCAATGGCACATTTTTTCCGGCGGGAAGCACATTGCCTTTTCTTGTCACCTGCCACTCGTCACGCGTTACTTGAATAAAAGCCGTCCCGCATCTCACGGGACGGCATTGTCAGGTCTGTGCGGATTGATCGGGTCCGCTCAAACCTCAAAGGATTTTCCGCAGCCACAGCTCTGCTTCGCGTTCGGATTGGAGATTTTGAAGCCGCCGCCCGTCAGGGCGGTGCTGAAATCCACGACGGTGCCGCGCAGATAGGATGCGCTGAACGCATCCACCAGAACCGTCACGCCGTGTTGCTCGCCGACCCAATCGCCGTCGCGTTTTTCATCAAAGACCATGCTGTACTGCATGCCGGAACACCCCCCTTGCTCCACAAAAATGCGCAGCGACTTGCCGGCATTTTCCGGCCTGGCAAGCAGCGATTTTGCCTCCGTCGCCGCGTCTTCGGTGAGCGAGATTACCCCTTCAGCTGTAACAATTTCACTCATGGTCTCCCTTTGAAACTAAACCGGGCGCGAGCGGGTGTCAAATGGCGTGCTACTTTTAGCGTCATCCTGATTTGCCCGGAGCGCGGATTGTCCTCAATCCGCAGCAGCTGAAATCGGTTGAACGGGCGGCGAGCCCGAATGCTTTTGGGGCTCGCGCCCCACCTCGCCTTTCGGATTTCAAATCAGGACACTACCGCTACTTCTGGTCGGCCCCGATGTGTTCCTGGGCATTCGCGATTTTCTTTTCAAGCATATCGTGCAGCGGAAACAGCAACTCTTCCAGCCGCCGATAGATATTCACCGCCTGCGGCCATTCACTCAACTCTTCGGCCACACTCGCCGCCTGAAGCCCGGCTTTTTTGACCCAGAACGAATCCGCCGGTTCGCCGTCGCGGAGATTTTTTCCGTAGAGCACATCGAGATAATTCTGCAACGCCTGCTGCAACAGAGCGGTCTGGTCCGGGCCGGCCGCCTGCGCGGCGAGCTTTTCCAGCACCAGCCCGATGCCCATTTGCGCCTGGCTGCGCGCGGCGGCATCCGCCAGGGGTGAATTGATGACCTGGGCGTAGGCGTTGGTCGCGTCGCTGTAAAAGTGTGTGCCCTGTGGCTGCCCGGCGAGCTGTAAATAACAGTCGCCCATCTCGCCCCAGGCCAGCGCGGCCTCATAGGATTGCGGATACGACTGGCCGATGGCTTTGAACACCTGGATGGCTTGTCCGAAATTGGCCAGCGGATTATTTGTGTCCGACGATTCCACATGCATGAGCGCTCCCCCATAGGCAAACAACGCCTGCGCGTCGAGATCGGGCGGACAATTGGTATCGCTGGTCAGACTGATGAAATACTGAATGGCATCCGAGTAACCAAGGCGGCCCATGGCGGCGCGCCCGGCCATCATGCGCGCCGGATACGCGAGTTTGGACGCGGGCCAATTCTGAAAGAGCAACTGATAATTCTTTTCCGCGTTCACAAAATCGCCCGCACGATAAAAGTGGTCGCCCACCCACCATTGCGCAACGGGCGCCAGGTCATTGGTCGGGAATTGCGCCAGAAAATTGGTGAAGAGCAGAAAGGCATTCGTCTCGCGTCCGGCCTGGAAATTGGCCCAGGCGCGCGCGTACTCCACCTGCGGCAGCAACCGCACGTTGTCGGTGTACCGTTTCACCCAGCGGTCATAGAGGCCGATGGCCTCGGGCCAACTGCCTTCCTGTTCGTAGGTGCGCGCCAGCGCCAGTTCCACTTCCGGACGCAACGATGACGCGGGATAAAGTTCTTCAAACTTTTCAAACAACGCGCGCGCGGACGCCGGCTGCTGCAAATCCGACAGCCCTTCTCCCACCAACAACACGCTGTTATCAGCCACGTTGCTGGTCGGGTAGATTTTTAAAATCCGCGCCAGCGCGTTGCTCGCACCCGTGACATCATTCAATTCCAGGCACGCGCGCAACGTCTGATAGAGCGCCTGCGCGCCAATGGTCTTGCCTACCGCGGAATAATTTGTGAAATCATTCGCCACCGCCTCGTAATTGTCCCGCGCCGCCGCGAAATCGCCCCGGGCAAACAAAGCGTCGCCCAGCTTAAAACGCGCCACAGCCAGGTCCGGTGACATCGGTAATTTTTCCGTCGCGGTTCGGAAAGCGTCGAGGCTGGCCGGGATGTCACCGTTGGTCCAGAAGCACCAGCCGCGGTCTAAATAGGCCTTGCCCAGGAGCGGGCTGTCCTTGTAGGTGCCAATGAATTGATCAAACTGCGCCTGCGCCTGGGCCAGCTCATTGCTGTCCGGCGGAACGCGCGCCACCGCCTGTTTCAAATACAATTCGCCCAGCGTCAACCGCGCCACGTCCGCGGAAGCTGAATTCGGAAACTGCGCCAGGAATTTTTCCAGCGATTGCCCGGCATCCGAAAAATTCGTTTGGGCGGCGGCGAGTTCCGCAATTTTCAAAATGGCCTGGCGCTGCCACGCCGCCGGCGCATTGGTCGAAAGATTCATCTGATAGACCCCCAGGGCGTCCCCGATTTGCCCCGTCTTTTCCAAGAGGCGACCCTGCTCGACCACACTTTCGGCGCGCAGGTTGGGCTGGCCGGTCAGATTCGCCAACCGGATCAAATTGGTGGTCGAAGCCAGCGCCGCGTTGGTATCGCCACTCGCGAGCTGGACCTGGCAAAGCAGTTGGGCCTGTTGCCAGTTCAGTTCCGGCGCGAGCTTCTGGGTCGCCAGTGAATGCAATACGTTTGCCGCCGCACTCAGTTTGTTTTGTCGGAACAGCGCTTCGGCCAGCAGCAATTGACCGCGCACGACCCGGTCGGCGGCGGGGGTTTTTGCCGCGTCAACCTGAAACACCCCGTCCGGGGACAGCAACAAGCTGCTCACCTGAGGCCATTGACCGAGCTTGGCCAGCGCCGTTGCTTCATTCACCACCGCGTCCAGACGGAGGCTGGATTCCGCAAAATCACGCACCAGTCGGGAGAACGCCGCAGCCGCAGCCGCATAGTCCCCGTTTTGAAACTGCGCTTCGCCCAGCCAGAAAACATACTGGTCGGCCAGTTTACCGGCCTGTGATTCATGCGCGGTCAGAAGCCCGATGGCCTGCAAAAATTTCGTCTGTTTGATGTCCGCCTCGGCCTGCATCAACACGGCTTCGGGAACGCGTTCGGATTTGGGGTATTTTTCGGCGAACTCGGCAAATTCCACTTCGGCGCGGCTCCACATGCCATCTTGAAACGCGCTCGCGGCCGCGGCGTAGGCGCGTTCCTCCCGTCCGCTGGCGGCCAATAACGGCGCACCGCCCAGCGCCAGCAGGAAAACGACCAGGAGCCAACGGCGCATCAATAACATGCTTCAACTCTAAACAACGGCCGGGAGCGAAAAAAGCGTAAATGCGCGCCCCGAAAATCCCTTTCGGTTCCCCCTTTGCCAGAATGTCACCGGCTTGTTTCCAAACCGCCTTTGACGAGACCGGGTGGAATGTGGTGGAGTATTCGCGACAGAAAGGAAGTCCTACCGACGCCAAGCATCGGCGCTGGCGAATTCCGACCGCCAGCGCCTTCCTGTTTTTGGGATTGAAAAGCAATCCGTCGTTCCACCTGCACACGGGTACTGTCCTAATTTTGAGGACGAATTACCGAACCGGAGCGCAGCCCGGAAAGCATTCAAGGCTCGCAGCCTGTCCAACCAATTTCAGCTGCTGCGGATTGAAGATAATCCGTGCTCCCGGCAAACCAGGATAGTACCGGGGCACGAATGAGCTTGCCCGCGCCGCGAACCTGCGCAAAATGTTTCTTTGCCGGCACACGGAAGGGTGGCTGAGTGGTTAAAGGCACCTGACTCGAAATTGAAAAATGCGTTTTTTGGCCATTTTTAGCTACTGTTTACAACCGTTAATTCGCTCAATGTTTGCAATGGTTTTATCCACTTTCAGTCTTTATTCTCCTTGACCGTTTTTGGCTCTCAAAAGGGCATATAGTATAGAACAGCAGTATAGAACGCTTTTACCTGATGGATATTCAGGTGCCTTTAACCATCCCGAACGCAAAGACCGTCACAACCCTTCTGATCATCGCATGAGCATGAGAATTCGCCAATAGGCACAGTGGTTTTATTCGGTTTGCCTTTTTCGCTCCAATTTGATCGCGATTGGCAGCAAAAAACCAGCAGTATAGAACACAGTATAGAACAACTATTGGGAATTCGCTCAAATCCGAATTCCGCGACTTTGGCTTTGATGAGCGACTATTCGTGTTTCGGAGATGGCGCGCGCCATTTTGATTTCAAAGGATTCAACGACGATGCCCATGTCTTGGCCGGGATATTTTTCGCCCAGGTGTTCCCTCACGTGCGCTTTCACATCGTCTTTCCAGAGGTTCAAAACTTGCCGCTGGTCACGCATGAATTCCCGCAACAGGTCTTGCACATTGTGTCCGCTATTCAAAACGCTTTTCATTTCCCCGGATTTCAACGGTAGGCATTCCACAACGGCAAATTCCAGACCTGCCGCCGTGCGCCGGTGGCAAATGGAAGTGATTTTCGACAAATCAACATCATGCCGCCATTCCGCTCCGTCGTCTGTTTGGATAACACGACCGGGCGAAAGCAGCACGGCTTTGAGCGCGTCATTTCCTATCGTTGACAGATTGCCTTCAATGTTGTGGAGCGCGTCGCAAACGCCCTTGAATTGGCTCATGTGCTCCGCAAAAACGGTCATCGCATCGGCATTAGCCTTCTCATGCAATTCGGTGGGTCTATGGTAATTCATAATTCACCTCATTCGGTTGCCAACAATTTTAACAGTTCCGTTCGTGGCACAAGCAATTTGCCGCGCAAGGCCCGGCACACTTTGAGTTTGCCGCGCTGGATGAGGCGGTAAACGCTGAAATAATTTACGCCCAGCATGTCGGCGGCTTCCTGGATGGAATACGCCAACCGTTCGGCAGGTGATGTGGTTGTTTTTGTTTGTTCTTCATTTTTTGGAATAGTTTCCATACGTCACTACTGGTTGAGGGGTTTTCAGTGGGAAAGAAATCATTTTCTCGACCTGCCTGCGCCAATCAATTTCAGCAAGGAATTCCGACGGAGTGATGCGCAGCGCCACAGCCAGGTAATACAGTTGCAGCAGATCAATCCGCAGGGAACCGTCCTCGATTTTGGAGACAGTGCTGCGCGTGGCATTATACCAGCCAGCCAGTTGCAACTGGCTGGCAAATCCATCCTGCGTCCACTTCTTTTGGTCGCGTTTTCTGCCCACCAGCCGCCCTATGAAATTGCGCTGCTTCATGTTCCAACCGGCCATCTTGCCAGTCCGCGCCGTTTTATGGTTAGGGAGTAGTTGGGGAGTAGGTGCCAGTTAAGCCGAGTTCTGGCGATGTAGTCAGGTTCTGCACGATGCTGAGTCATGTCCGTTACGGCCCGTTCATACCAGAAACCTCGACAAAGAAGTTGCAAGGCTTGCAAGAAATGCAGGCCAGAGCCAATTCCGCCTTGTCTTCCAGTTCTATTCATCTCGCCGTTGTAACAGAAAATTCGGCAGCGAATGTTCACGGTATGAACAAAATGCTGTCTTCCTTTCTACCGGAATTTCAGCCTCCAGATTGTGGTGAAAACTTCACAACATTTCTGGAATTGAAAAACCGACTTCCCTGGGCATGGCAAAGCCATGCGAAGGGAAGTGGGGGTCATCAAACCTGCCAATACCGGCGACAGGTTCTCGCCATTGGGGCCAACTCGATACGAGGGCGGTTAGGACATTATCGCACCGGCTTTCGCCGGCCTAGTCAAGATAGGAGACACAGGC
>DATJNM010000019.1:0-78423 GCA_035508155.1 Candidatus Sulfopaludibacter sp.
GCGGGGCCGGGGGCGAACAGGGCGCGGGTCAATGTTTCAAACAATTGCGCGGGTTTGACGGGCTTGACCGTGAAAGCAACGAACGGGATGGACGCCGCGGCCGGTGTTTCGAGGCGCGCGCCAAGCGGCGTGAGCAACACCAGGGGCAGGGTCGTCAGTTCCGGCAATTGATGAATTTCGGCAGCCAGGGTGAAACCATCCACGCCCGGCAATTGCGCGTCGAGAATCCCCAGATCAAACTGATTGCCGTCGCGAAGGAAACTCAGCGCCTCCTCCGCGTTCGCGGTATCGCGGGGAATCATCCCCCACCTTTTCGCCTGCTCCGCCAGCGTGTAACGGCTGGTCGCGTTGTCGTCCACAATCAACACCCGCCGGCCGCCCAGTTTATCCTGGCGGCCCGCGAACGGGTGCAGCGGGGTTTGCAGTTGAGCCAGGGCGTTGAGGGTGAAGTGGAAGGTCGAGCCTTCGCCCGCCACGCTCTCGGCCCACATTTTGCCGCCCATCAACTCAACCAGTTGCTTGCTGATGGCGAGCCCCAGGCCGGTGCCGCCATAACGATGCGCCGTGGAGGCGTCGGCCTGCGTGAAGGGCTTGAACAAACGGGCCAGGCGGTCGGGCGGAATGCCAATCCCCGTGTCCCGCACGGAAAAATGAAGGTGCAACAGGGAACGATTTTGTTTTTCCTCTTTCCTGGCTGAAAGCAATTTGATGAGCACCAGAATCTCGCCCGTCTTGGTGAACTTGATGGCGTTGCTCAACAGATTCACCAGGACCTGGCGCAGGCGCAACGCGTCGCCTTCCACCAGCGAAGCGATCTCATCGTCCATTTGATAAATCAGGTCAAGATTCTTTTCGAATGCCTTTGCGGCCATCAAGTCCAGCGTTTCCTCCACGCATGTGCGCAGGTCGAACGGTCGCGAATCCAGCTCTAGTTTGCCGGCCTCAATTTTGGAAAAATCGAGGATGTCATTGATAATGGTGAGCAAAGCCTCGCTGCTCGCATGAATCGTTTCCAGGTAACCACGCTGTTCGTTGGTCAATTGCGTTTCAAGGAGCAGACCGACCATGGCCACGACCCCATTCATCGGCGTGCGGATTTCATGGCTCATCGCCGCCAGAAAATCCGCTTTCGCGCGCGCGGCGGATTCGGCGGCAATCCGGGCCGCCATCAATTCGCGTTGGCGGTGAAGCAAGTCGCCAAACTGCCGCTTGATTTTCAACGCCGCGTGGAGGCGGGCACGGAGTTCCGCGGCCTCAAACGACCGGTTCACGCAGTCGTGCGCCCCCAGTTCAAACGCACGAAGCTGCTCCGCCGGAGCATTCGTGGCGAGGAACACAACGACGGGAATGTTTTGGGTGGCCGGGACTTCCTTGAGTTCCCGCAGTAATTCCACATTGGCCGCATCCAGCAGAATCAGTTCGGGGGGCTGGTCGCGAAGCATTTCAAAAAATCCCTCGCCGGACGGCGCCAGCCGGATGGCGATATCATCCCTCTGCAACAACTCGGACAGCGTCGCCAGAAATTCCGGATCGTTGCCCACCAGAAAAATTTGAGCTGCGGCTTGTCTCATGACGACGACTTTAATTGGATTTGCGATGTCTATTTTAAGGACGCTCGGTCTCAGTCGGTCTATTCAACAACAGTTTTGCCGTTTTGGCCAACCCGATTTTTAAGTTTACCGCATTTCCAATGCCGAAAGAAACATTGCTGGCACAGGTTTTTGGCGGTAAAATCCACCCATGCTGCAAACGGTGCTTGAGCCCGGCACAGTGGAAAACGCGGCTTTGTCTCGCGAGGCGTATCTGGCCGCCTACCGCTTTATGCTGCTGGCGCGGTTGTTGGACGACAAGTTCGCCGCGCTTTGGCGTTCCGGCAGAATCCAGGGTGGCGTCTTCCTGGGACGCGGCCAGGAAGCCTTGAGCGCGGCCATCGGGGTTTCCTTGAAAAAGAGCGACGTGTTTGCGCCATTGATTCGTGATGCCGCAGGACGGCTGGCCTTTGGCGAAACGACCCTGGACGCCGCGCGCACCTACCTCGGCTCGGCGCTGGGCCCGATGCGCGGACGTGACGGCAACGTCCATCGCGGCAAACCGAAGGAAGGGTATTTGCCGATGATCAGCCACCTCGGCGCGATGATTTCCGTTGTGAACGGCATCCTGCTGGCACGCCGGTTTAAGAAAATTTCCGGCACCGTCGGTGTCGCCAGCATCGGCGACGGCGCAACCTCCACCGGGGCGTTTCACGAAGCACTCAATCAGGCGGCGGTGGAAAAACTGCCGCTCGTGGTGGTGGTGGCCAACAATCAATACGCCTATTCCACGCCCACCTCGCGCCAGTTCGCCTGCCACGACCTCGCGGACAAGGCGGCCGGCTACGGCATCGAGGTGGATTCCGCGGACGGCACTGATTTGGACGCGTGTTTAAAAACGGTCGGCCAGGCGGTTGCCCGGGCGCGGGCGGGCCGCGGGCCGCAAATGGTCGTGGCCACGTTGCTCCGGCTGTGCGGCCATGGGGAGCACGATGATGCCGGCTACGTTGACCCGAAGTTGAAAGCGTCGCCCGTGGCACGCGACTGTTTGAAGGTGGCCGAGGAACATCTGATCCGGCAAAAATGGGCCGACCCCGCGACGCTGGCGATCTGGCGCAGCGAGGCCATTCATGAGATCGAGCAGGTGATCGCCCGGGTCCAGCGTGAGCCTGCGCCCGACCCGTTTGCCGAGGAATGGCGCGCGATTTCCTCAAAACAATTGAGCGAAACCCACGACGAAAGCGAAAACTGATCCGGCATGAGTGTCACTTACCTCGAAGCCATCCGTGAAGCGCAGGCGCATGCCCTGCGCGACGATCCGCGGGTGTTCATTTATGGACAGGATGTCGGCGCGTTCGGCGGCGCGCACAAGGCCACGAAAAATCTGGCCAGGGAATTTCCCGGCCGCGTCCTTGATTCACCGATCAGCGAGGACGCCATCGTGGGTCTGGCCGTCGGCGCGGCCATTGAAGGCATGCGGCCGGTCGTGGAAATGCAATTCGCGGACTTCTCCACCGTCGGTTTCAACCAGATTGTCAACCAGGCGGCGACTCTTTTCTGGCGAACGAACGTGCCATGCCCGATCACGGTGCGCCTGCCGTTTGGCGGCACGTCCGGCAGCGGGCCGTTTCACAGCCAGTGCATGGAAACGGTCTATGCGCATTACCCGGGGCTGATCGTGCTGACGCCGGCCACCGTCGAAGACGCCTACAGCATGTTGCTGGAAGCGGTGGCCATTGACGACCCGGTGATTTTCTGCGAGCACAAATTCCTTTATTACCATCTCAAGGCGGAAAAATTGCCGAGCGAGGCCCTGCCCGTCGGCAAGGCCCGCATCGCGCGCGAAGGTCGCGACATGACAATTGTCGCCTACAGCGCCATGGTACACGAGGCGCTGGAAGCGGCGAAGGAACTCGCGCCGGAAGGGTGGGAAGTGGAGGTGGTGGACTTGCGCTCCGTGAAGCCGATTGACACGGACACGGTAATGGCCAGCGTGGCGCGCACAGGGCGGCTGCTCTGCGTCGGTGAGGCCTGGTCCTGGGGCGGCGTGACGGCGGAAATCATCGCGCGCGTGACGAGTGAAGGCTATGGCCTGCTCGACGCGCCGCCGCAACGGCTCAATGCCAGGGACACGCCCGTGCCGTACCACCCGAATTTGTGGGCGGCCCATCGCCCGACGGCGCGCGCCATTGCCGCCGCCGCCAGAAAACTCCTGAGGCTTTGAAAAATTATGCCGCAGATTCCCATCATCATGCCGCAGCTCGGTGAATCCATTGCCGAGGCAAATATCATCGGCTTTCTGGTCAAGCCGGGCGACACCGTCGAAGCCGGCCAGGATTTGATTGAGGTGGAGACCAACAAGGCCAACATGACGGTGACGTCGCCGTGCGGCGGGCGCATCGAAAGTTTCACGGCCCAACTGAATGAAAGCTACGCCGTGGGCGCCACGCTGGGCCGGATTGAAACCACCCGGGAGGAAGCCGCGCGGCTGGGTTTGGATGCCACCCCTCCTGCCAAACCGGGCGACACCGACCGTGTTGCCAAGGGGGGCGGGAACGGCAGTTGGAGCCGGGTACAGCCGACCGTGCGCGGCCTGCCCGTGCCGGCGAACGCCGCCGGCGCCAGCTTTCTTTCTCCACGGCTCAAGGCGCGCATGACGGAACTGGGCCTGAGCGCCGCCGACCTTGCGGGCGTCGCCGGCAGCGGCGCGGCGGGACGCGTGACCGTTGAAGATTTCGAAAAATTCATCGCTCATCTTGAGAAACAAAAGATGAGCCAGGCTTCGACGATGCGCGTGACCGTGGCGGACGCCATGCGACGGAGTTGGACGCGGCCCATCGCGCACGTGGGCATGCCGGTTTGTCTCGATCCGCTGTTTGCCTACCGCAAGGTGGCCCGGCCCAAACCCGGCCCGGCGCTCTGCGCCTTGCGCGCGCTGGCAGTGGCCCTGGCGGAAAACAGCGCCCCGGCCGGCCGTCTCGTGGGGAACAAGATTGTGCATCCCTCCTCGATTGACATTGCCTTTGCTGTCGAGGCCGAGGAAGGGGTGTTGGTGCCGGTCATCCGCAACGCGGACCAGCGGCTCTTAAAGGACTTGATTGCGCCGTACGATGAACTGGTCAATCTGGCGCGCGCGCGCAAGCTGCCGCCGGATGCCACCGGCGGCTCCATCGCCACGGTCACCAATTTCGGCACGTTCGGCCTGGAATGGGCGACGCCGATTCCGCTGCCGGAACAAACGCTCGTGCTGGGCATGGGCGCGGCCCGTCACGCGCCCAGTTGGGATTCCGTGAAAGGCCAGTTTGTCCCGATCATGGAGGCAAACCTGACGTTGAGTTTTGATCACCGCGTGCTCGACGGCGGCGCGGCGGGCCGGTTGCTTCAACACGTCGCGGATTTGATGTCCAGACCGGAGAAACTTTAATTCCTGTGCACTCCGAGTCGGTCTCCAGTCGCCTGGTCGTGATTGAAGGTGACATCACGCAACAAGGGGTGGACGCGATAGTAAATGCGGCGAATACCTCGTTGCTGGGCGGTGGCGGGGTGGACGGAGCCATTCACCGCGCGGCGGGGCCGGAGTTGCTGGTGGAATGCCGCACCCTCGGTGGTTGCGCCACCGGCCAGGCCAAAATCACGCGCGGTTATCAACTTCCCGCCCGATGGGTCATTCACACCGCCGGCCCGGTCTGGCGCGACGGCCGGCACCAGGAGGAGGATCTGCTTGCCAATTGTTACCGCAGTTGCTTTGCGCTCGTGCAACAGCACGGAATCAAAAGCGTGGCGTTTCCCTCCATCAGTACCGGCGCCTATGGTTTTCCCCTGGAACGCGCGGGTGGAATTGCCCTGCGCGAGACGAAACGTTTTCTGGAACAAGACCGTTCGGTTCAAAAGGTGGTTCTGGTTTGCTTCGGCGCGAGGGCGCTGGAGATTTATCGAGCCGCGTTTCGGGAAGTTTGCATTTGATATGGTTGCAAGGCGTCTGCTAATGCTTGTTTCGGCAAGGCATGAACTCTGTTAAAACAACTTTTGCCGTGTTGGCCTGGCTCACCCTCTTATACGGCAAGGGGAACGGCCAGCCGCTGGAAACCGGGCTTCTGGCCAGTCCGACGCGCCCCTACGATTCCACACTTGCGCCGATGTCTTTGCACACCAAAGGCGCCAGAGTTGTGGATACGAACAACCGGCCGGTCCGGCTCTGCGGGGTCAACATCGCGTCACTCGAATATCGAACCGACGGCGACCATGTGCAGGAATCCATGAACCGCGCCATCAACGATTGGAAGGTGAATCTGATCCGCCTGCCGCTGGCGCAGGACCGCTGGTTTGGTAAAATGAAAGATCAGCACGACGGTGGCGCGGCTTATCGTGCCGTGGTGGATCATCTCGTGGACACCTGTGCGGCCGCGCACGTTTACATTGACCTGGATTTGCACTGGTCGGACTGCGGCAAATGGGTCAACGCAGGCGGACGGCTGGGCCAGCACAACATGCCGGATCCACTTTCCATTGTTTTCTGGCACGACGTGGCCACGCGCTACAAAAACCACCCCAACGTCATCTTCGGACTCTACAACGAACCGCACGATGTGTCCTGGGGGGTCTGGCGCAATGGGGGAATGGCTGATGACAAACCCCCGGACTGGAACCCCGACCAGACCCGAACCCGATACGATTCCGTGGGCATGCAGCAGCTTTATGACGCGGTCCGCGCGACCGGCGCGCAAAATGTCGTGACCGTTGCCGGACTGGATTGGGGCTTTGACCTGAGCGGCGTGTTGGACGGCCACGCCATCACCGGCACAAATTATGTCTATGAAACCCATCCTTATCCCAACAAAAAAGATTGGGACAAAAGCTTTGGCGCGCTCAGCCTGAAATATCCGCTGTATGTCGGGGAATGGGGTTTTGGCGGACAGTCCGTTGGCGGGACAAACGGCCTTGCTTACGGACAGCGGTTGATGGATTACGTGAAGCAACATGACATCCCGATGTGGACCGCCTGGGATTTCAGCGCCACCGCGGGACCGACCATGTTTAAAAATTGGTCGTACGAACCGACGGTGTTCGGGAAATTCGTAAAGAAACAACTGATCCAGGCAGCCGCCGTACGGGATTCAATCAAATAATTGGTTAGCTTCGACAGCTCACCTGCGAGCGGCAGCCGTGGTGTGGCATCTTTAACCCGAGGCGATGCGTTTGCCGGACCGCGAACGACTGGAGCAAGTTAATGAATCCTGCCGCCGGGCCGCCGGGCGGGATCAGTTCACGCCCGGTCATCACCCTTTATTCAATTTGCGCCGGCTTGCGCCGCCGGCAGCCTGATTTTGGGAAAGGCTCTACTCGTTCAGACCTTCGAGGACGAGGAGGACGAAAGCGCTCCGGTCATACGTGAACGGTTGGCAACTGATCCGTAATTCCACCTTTATGGGCCGGCCCCGCCGGATCAATTCCATTTCCACCCGTTGGCGCGTCACCGATTGGCCCTGGGAAGCCGCGCGCACCGCCGCACGCAATCCGCAGTCGGAACAGGCCGTCGCCCCGTCACACCCTTTCGGCGATTCCGTCGTATGGAGACAATGCAACACCTCACCCGCCTTGTGCTGTTTGCCGGTTTGCACGCCGGGTTTGAACAACCGGGCTGCGGCAGCATTGCATTCCAGAACGTTGACGTCCTGGTCCACGACGAACACCGGCAGCGGCATGGCGTCAAACAAGACGCGATGCAACCCCTGATCCAGAAATTGAACGGCGACCCTGTTCATGACACCGCCAGTTTAACCAAACTGGCATGGAATGACAGAAAAAAAAGCCGGGCTAATGTTTTGCGCAGCGGCCTGCGGGCGCCACGGCTTCCTTTCGCAGAAGCTTACTTCGTCGCCGGCTCAGTGGCGGTTTTCTCTTCCTTTTCGCGCACGAGGGTCGCGCCCTTGCCCAGGCGTTTGCGCAGATAAGTGAGCTTGGCGCGGCGGACTTCGCCCTTGCGTTCCACTTCAATCTTATCCACGCGCGGCGAGTGCAACGGAAACACGCGCTCGACGCCTTCGCCATAGCTGATGCGGCGGACGGTAAACGTCTCGTTCAAACCGTGACCGCGTCTGCCGATGACCACCCCGGAGAAAATCTGGATGCGTTCCTTGTCGCCTTCGACGACCTTGGTGTGCACGCGCACGCTGTCGCCGACGGCGAATTTCGCATCGCCCTTGCGATACTGCTCCGATTCAATTTTTTCCAACAATGCCTGGTTCATAAAATCAATTTTAAGCTTTTAATCCTTAATTTTTAACGGCCGCGCTTTGAATTTAAGATTCAAAGCTAAAAATTAAAAACTATTTCAGCAAATCCGGCCTTCGTTCCCTTGTCCGCCGGGTTGCCTGTTCCCGCCGCCATCGTTCTATCTCGGCATGATTTCCGGAAACCAGAACTTCCGGTACTTTCATCCCGCGAAATTCCGCCGGCCGCGTGTATTGCGGATATTCCAGCAATCCGGCGCTGAATGACTCATCGCGCGAACTTGCGTCGTCGCCCAGCACGCCGGGCAGCAACCGCGCCACCGCGTCAATCACGACCATCGCGGGCAACGCGCCGTTCGTCAGCACATAATCGCCGATGGACAATTCGTCATCGGCCAGCGTTTCCCTCACGCGCTCGTCAAAGCCTTCATAATGCCCGGTGACCAGCAACAGATATTCCTGTCCGGCCAGTTCGCGCGCGATGGCCTGATCAAATTTCCGGCCGGCGGGCGACAACAAAATCACGCGCACGTTTTTACGTCTTAACTCTTCAATCGCTTCAAAGAGCGGTTCCGGCTTCAGCAACATCCCCGGACCGCCGCCAAACGGCCGGTCGTCCACCGTCTTGTGCCGGTCATGCGCCCAGTCACGGAGGTTGTGAATCGTCACCTCCAGCAATCCGCCGGTCCGCGCGCGCCGGATGATGCTTTCATCCAGCGGCCCGGCGAACATGGCCGGAAACAACGTGAGCACGTCAATCTTCATTCTGAAACGTGCTGAAAGCTTCGCCTAGCCCGCCGGTTTGTCCTCGACGATTTCCACCGAACAACGCAGGCCCTTTTTGGCGCTGCCGGCCAGCAGCAAGGACCGGATGGCGTTGATCGTCACGCCATGACGGCCGATAATTTTGCCGACATCCTGCTGATCCAGGCGCAGCTCATACACCGTCATACCCTCGCGCTCCACCGGCGTAATGGAAACCGCTTCGGGATGTTGCACCAGTCCCTTGACGACATATTCCAAAAACGCCTGCATGGCACGAAAATCCGGTCAGGCCGCAGCCGCAGCCTTGCCCGCCTTCTTGATAAAACTGGCGACGGTTTCACTCGGCTGGGCGCCCTTGCCCAGCCAGTATCTGGCGCGGTCAAGGTTCAGCGAAAAATTGTCACCTTTCTTCAACGGCTGGTACGTGCCGAGCGCCTCGATGAATTTGCCATCGCGCGGACTGCGGCCGTCGGCCACCACTATGCGAAACACCGGGGCATTCTTGGTCCCGACACGCTTCATGCGAATTTTTACTGCCATAAATTGTTCAAAAGAGGGCAGAGCTTAGCGGCGCGCGGTGCGCTTGGCAAGCCCTGTTTTCGTCGAAAAAGGCTGCTTGCCGAGTTCGTCAATCACTGGTTTGCTGGGTGGAATGAGCCAGCCCTATGAGGAAAGATTAAGCGGCGAGACCTTGGCTCGCTCCGCGCCGGGTGCGCGGCACGAAGCGATTTGCGAACGCCTGCACACGTTGATGACAGCCAGTGTCGCCAATCTGCCTGCCACGCAACTGCTTGCTCCACGCGCCAAAGTCCGCATTTCCCCTTCCACCACCCTCTGCCCCGACCTGGCCCTCGTCACCGTTGCCACCGGCAAACTCTGGCTCGCGGTGGAGATCATCAGCCGGGAAGATCATCAGGCCGACACGGTCGTCAAAAAGCAGCTTTATGAGGATATCCGTGTGCCGCGACTGTGGATCATAGACCCACGCTATGACAACGTGGAGATTTATCATTGCACCGAATGGGGGCTGGCGCTGAAGGGCATTCTCGCGGGGAGTGAAGTGCTCGGCGAAGCGCTGATCCCTGAATTTCAAATCGTTATCGCCGAATTGTTCGCCCCGCAACCAAAGGCAGGTTAATGACTTGCCTTTTGCTTGAATAAAAACCATGGTTAAGCTGTCTTAATTCTGATGAATAACAAACCAACTGACCTATGAAAAAATCCAAATGGTTCCTCGCCCTCGCCGCCGGGGTTTTGGCGGCGACGTTCACCGCGCGCGTGCTGGCCGCGGATAACACCGCAGTCACCCTCACCGGCACGATGGTCTGCGGCAAGTGCAAGTTGCATATCACCAAAGAATGCCAGGACGTACTTCAGGTTGAAAAGGACGGCAAAACTGTCAACTACTTTCTGACCATGAACAAGGTGGCCAAGGACTTTCACCCTAACATTTGCCAGAATGACGGCGAAAAAGTCACCGTTACCGGCACCGTCAAGGAAAAGGGTGGCAAAGAAATATTGTCCGCCTCCACCATTGAAGCGGCCAAATAAAGGCGGGAACTGATGACTTCAACCGCCGCCGGTCTTTTCCATATGGCGGCGGTTGAATTTTATGCAATCCGCGTATCTCACACCGGTGCCGCCAAAGAGGTCCAGCGCCGAGCCGATGGTGAGATCAACTTTCCCCAGTCCCAGGCGAGTCACGTCCTCCAAATCAGTCAGCGAATTTGCACCGCCGGCGTAAGTCGTCGGGACCGGCGTCCAGCGGCCGAGTTTTTCAACCAGTTCGCGGTCAATGCCGCGGCACAAGCCTTCCCGGTCCACAGCGTGAACTAAGAATTCCGCGCAGCTTCCGGCGAGCTTGCGCAGTGTTTCCGGCGAAATGGCCAGTTCCGTGAACTTCTGCCAGCGATCCGTAACAACAAAATAATCTTCACCCCGCCGGCGGCAGCTTAAATCCAGCACGAGTCGCGCCCGGCCAACCGCCTGGAGCAACTCGGCCAGCCGTCCTTCATCCACGCGGCCTTCACGAAAAACCCAGCTGGTGACAATGACGTGGGATGCGCCGGCATCAAGCCAGCCCCGGGCGTTTTGCGCGTTGACGCCGCCGCCAACTTGCAGGCCGCCGGGGTATGCGGCCAGCGCCGCCCGCGCCTCCGGCTCATTCCCCGGACCGAGCATGACGACGTGGCCGCCGGCCAAGCCGTCGCGCCGGTAGAGTTCAGCAAACCACACGGCGGATTTTTCCGAGACAAAATTCGTCTGCAAGCCGGAACCGCCGAGGGTGCCACCGACGATTTGCTTAACCTTGCCTTCGTGCAGGTCAATGCAGGGTCGAAACATGCTGTTAACCTAAAATCGCCGCGCACCGGTTCCAAGCGCCAATTTGCCGAATCAGAATTTCCGGGCAGCGGGGGAACCGGCTCTGTTGTTGCCGGCGACGCATAAGTGTCTGAGACTGTTTCAGGAATCTAAAAACTCTTCCCTTGCTGATCAGATGTTGTCCGGCTGCGGCAGCCTGAATGGCTTTTGGCGCAGATTTTCTGCAAAACCCAAAAACCTGAAAGGCGCGATGACAGTGGGCATCGCGGGAGGCATTTAACAGTGCGGCGGTGTGGCTTTGTCGGGTGGAAACACGGTCGAAACGAAGTGTAACCAGACCAGGATTTCACGCGTCGAGATTCCTGAATAAAACGTTGAGATAAAATCCAATGCGTTCCAACCGATTGCTTCCAGTCCTGCGCGGCATTGGATTTGACACCCCGCCCGATGTGGGCAAGTCTGATGACGTCGTTTTGATGAAGATACCACCAATGGGGCAGTCAGATTCCACGCAAGGCGGGTTTGCACGCGTGCCGCATGAAAGCAGGATGATATTATCTCTGATTTTCTTTCTATCCATCGGCGATCCACTGCTCGGCGCGAACCCTTATGGCCTCGATTCGCGCCCGGCCATCGGCGCTTTTTTGAATGGGGCCATGCCGGAAACCGCGCCCGGCATTTCGGGCGACTGGTCGGCGGTGGTGGCGTTTCCGAATTTGCTTTTCACCAACGCCGTCGGCCTCACGTCGGTGCCCGGTACGAAGGAATTGTGCGTCTGGGAACGCGAAGGCAGGGTTTGGACGTTTAAAAATGATCCGGGCGCAACCCGAAAGAAACTCGTGCTCGATGTCCACAATCAATGCCAGGGTTGGGATGATTCCGGATTGCTGGGGGTGGCATTTCATCCGGGCTTTGCCACGAACCATTTTATCTTCGTCTATTATACGTGGTGTCCGCCCGGCAAGGTGGCCGGCAGTCCGACGGTTCGTCCGCCGCCCATGGGCAATTACCACGACCGGCTCGAACGCTACACGCTCGATGCCCATGGCGTGGCGATTCCCGGTTCCCGGACCGTTTTGATTGATTTGGCCGACCAGACCATCTGGCACCACGGCGGCGGCATGTTTTTTCACCCGACGAACGGATTTCTTTATCTGACCATCGGCGATAATTCCGTCGGCGACAATGACCAGGTCATCAACAAAAGCCTCTTCGGCGGGGTGCTGCGGCTGGATGTGGATTGCCGCGGCGGCACCCTCAGCCATCCGATCCCGCGCCAGCCGCTCAACGGTCACACGGCGAATTATTTCATTCCCAACGACAATCCCTTCGTCGGTCGATCCAACGTGCTGGAGGAATTTTTCTGCATCGGCCTGCGCAGCCCGCACCGCATGACCTACGACCCGGCCACCGGCCGGATTTTCATCGGTGACGTCGGCGAAAGCGCGCGCGAGGAAGTGGATATTATTGAGCCGGGCGAGTCCGGCCTGAATTTCCAGTGGCCCTACTGCGAAGGCAAGCTCGGCAAGATGCCGGCGTCTTACCTCGGCATCAGCCGCGGGCCGGTATTGGATTACCCGCACAGTGACGGACGCGCGGTCATCGGCGGTTATGTTTACCGCGGCCAAAAATTCGCCGCCGATCTCGGGGGCAAGTACATCTTCGGCGACAATGTGATGCGGATCATCTGGACCATGGACGAGACGACGACGCCGGTGGCCAAACACCTGCTCTGCACGATTCCCAAGGGTTCCGGCCCAAATTCCGGCTCCGATTACACCGGGCTTTCGTCGTTCGGCACCGATGCGAACGGCGAAATTTACATGTGCCAGATGAGCAGCATCGGGGGGCGCATTTACACCCTGGCTCGCGGTGGACCGCCGCCGCCGACCCATCCCTTCCCCAGATTGCTCTCGCAGACCGGCGCGTTCCGCGACCTGCGCACGATGCAGCCGGCCAACGGCCTCATCCCCTACTCCGTCAACACGCCGTTGTGGTCGGATGGCGCGGTCAAAATGCGCTGGATGGCGTTGCCCACCGGCACGACCATACATTTTGCGGCAGATGGCGATTGGCAATTCCCCGCCGGAACAGTCTTCATCAAAACGTTTCAACTGCCCGTGGACGATACGAACCCGCAAATCTTGCGCCGGCTCGAAACGCGCCTGCTCGTGCGGGATACCAACGGCACGGTTTACGGCGCGAGTTATAAATGGCGCGCCGACCATGGCGACGCGGATTTGGTCACCGCGGGTATCACCGAGCCGATTGAAATCAAAACCGCGACCGGTATTCGCACGCAAAACTGGTTTTATCCCGGGCGCCAGGACTGCCTGACTTGCCACACGGTCGCCTCCGGCGGTGTGCTGGGGGTAAAAACCCGCCAGCTCAATGGCGATTATCAGTATCCCACCGGCGTTAGCGACAACCAGCTCCGGGCCTGGAACCACGTTGGCCTGTTCGATGCCAAACTCGACGAAAGCGAGATCCCCCGTTTTACCAGACTGGTCGCCGTCACCGACACCGCCGCGCCGCTCGAATCCCGCGCCCGTTCTTACCTGGACGCCAACTGCGCGCAATGCCATCGGCCCGGCGGGGTCGAGGCGTTCTTTGATACCCGATTCGATACGCCGCTCGAGAAACAGGACCTTATTAATGGTCCGGTCGCCAATCCCCTCGGCATTTCCGGCGCGAAAATCATTGTGCCCGATAACGTGTCCAAATCCGTCCTGCTTCATCGCGTCAGTATTGCCGGCGAGGGACAAATGCCCCCGCTGGCCCGCAATGTGACCGATACCAATGCCGTCGCCGTTCTCGCGGCCTGGATCAATTCCCTGTCGCGGATCGCGCCGTCGTTGCCGCCGGGCTGGAAGCACGCCGACATCGGAGCTGTCGGCGTGGCCGGCGACGCCGGTTATGCCGACGGACGTTTTAATCTGGTCGCCTCGGGCACGGATATTTGGAGCACTGCCGACGGCTGTCACTTCGCCGGGGTGCCGCTGACCGGTGACGGACAAATCATCGCGCACATCATTTCGATGCAATACACCGACCCGTGGGCGAAGGCGGGCGTCATGTTCCGGGAAAATTTCTCCGCCGGCGCGAAGGATGCCATGATGATTGTGACCGCCGGCGGCAGCTCGGTTTACCAACGGCGCGTGAAGACCGACGGACCCACCTGGAATACCGACGGACCAGCCGTCAATGTGTCCTGCTGGGTGCGCCTGGTCCGCGCCGGCGACAAATTCACCGGTTACGTTTCGCCGGACGGCCAGGATTGGCACTGGGTGGATAGCATTGCGGTGCCGATGGGCAAAAGCGCTTACATCGGACTCGTTCTCACCGCGCACAACAACAAGGAATTAAACTCCACGCTCTTCGACCACGTCACGATCACGCCCTCGCCCTAAAGCAGCAGCGGACGTCAGTCCGCTCAATTTTTGGATGGAGCCGACTCACGTCGGCCGTTACCCACCCAGGCCTGCCCAATTCCAGCTTCATCCGTGGTTGATAATCCCCTTCCCGTCTCGACAATGGCGAAATTTTTCCTAGATTGTTGGAATGTCGTTTGACTGGCATGGTCGAAAATCCGCCAATCGTAGATCGTAAATCATAAATGAATGAGCCGTTGGTCATCGCCGGCAGAAGTTTCCGGTCGCGCCTGATCCTGGGCACGGGAAAATTTTCGTCGCCGGACGCCATGCGCGACGCCCTCGACGCCAGCGGCGCGGAATTGGTCACCGTCGCCCTGCGCCGCGCCGATCTGTCCGGGAAGCACGATCCGTTCGCGAATATTCTGGAATTCATTGACCCGAAGAAATATCTCCTGCTGCCCAATACCAGCGGCGCGATGAACGCGGAAGAAGCCGTCCGGCTCGCGCGCCTGGCCGCCGCCGCCGGCTTGCCGAAATGGGTCAAACTCGAAATCCATCCCGACCCGCGCTATCTGCTCCCGGATCCGGTGGAAACATTCCGGGCCGCCGAAATGCTGGTGAAGGAAGGATTCACCGTACTGCCTTACATCAACGCCGATCCGGTGCTGGCCAAGCGGTTGCAGGACGCCGGTTGCGCGACGGTGATGCCGCTCGGCTCGCCCATCGGTTCAAATCGCGGCATCCAGACGCGCGACCAAATTCGCATCATCATCGAGCAGGCCACAGTGCCCGTGGTCGTGGATGCCGGTCTCGGCGCGCCCAGCCACGCCGCCGAGGCGATGGAGATGGGCGCCGACGCCGTGCTCGTCAACACCGCCATTGCCGTTTCGAGCGATCCGAACCGCATCGCGGTTGCCTTCAAAACCGCGGTCGAAGCCGGACGCACCGCCTATGAAACCGGGCTGGCCGCGCAACAGGAGGCCGCCAGCGCCACCAGCCCGCTAACAGCATTTCTGGATTAGGCAAATAGTCCTCAGCCCGGAATCGGGGGAATTTTACAGGACAGACCAACGGAATTTTAGGCACTGGCCGGCTTTCCCGGGAAAAAAATGTTGTGACCGGGCCGCCAGCAAGTTAAACGTCGTCGCCCCCGCCGTATCAGCTTCCACTCCCGACTGTTTTTCCCCGCGCGTCTGGTTCTCGGGAATATTTGCGCCGGAGCACCATGGCATTAGAGTTGCTATTCGTCGCAAACGGAAATGAACAGTCGTTCAATTGCAATTACCGTCGCCGTTCTCGTCGTATCCACCGTGGCTGGATTCGCACAGGATTGGACCAAGGGCTCGCAAGGTTCAACGGTTTGGACGATGCCCGGCTCGCAGGCCCAGACCCAGAACCCGCAGACGCAGCCTGGGGAATCGCAGTTTTATCTGACACGAAACCTGTATAGCAGGGTCAACGTCGGTCTTCTGTATCAGCAGGACGCCACCTTGGATCAAACAATCTCATCGAGCGTCCCGCCCCCCATAACCACCAGCGGGACGGCGACGTTTAATCTGGGTCTCCGGGCCGATGCGGCCCTGGGTTATAACTTCAACCGCAGATGGGCGGTGGAATTCGATACCGGCCTGCTTTGGAACTCCATGGACAAGGTGGGCACCAATTCGCTGAGTTCCCTTGGCCAAAGCGCCGACATCTATACGGTGCCTTTCCTGGTGGACGTGACTTACCAGATACCGATCAAGGGTCCATGGTCTGCCTACGTGGGAGCGGGCGCCGGCGGAGCGGCCACCTTCCTCTCTTACAATACGAGTGGAACCACTTTGAGTGACACCGCCTTCACCTTTGCCTATCAGGCGCAACTGGGCGTGAACTACGCTTTGACCAAAAATGCTTCCTTCAACCTCGACTACGAGTTTCTGGGCATGACGGACCCGAACTGGCAGGCCAGCGCCAATGTTGGTGGCCCGACCAACTTTCAATTCAAGGAAAAAGGCTTTTACAGCCACACCATCGCCATCAGCTTTACCTGGAGGTTCTAACCCCGCTCAAAATCAGATCGTGGCTCCGCGCCCCGATTCGTAACGGGGGCGCGGAATTGTTCAAGCGGTTCAATAATTTCCGCAGCCGCCGAGGTAACGAGGCGGAACTTAAGCCAGAAGATCCGTCGGCTCACGGCGGCGTCGGCAGTTTTCCGGGAACCGCTCCCGCCGGCCACCGGACCTCAATTCTTTGTTTCCTTCGCCGGCCAATACGGGTTAAAAGATGGTCGTGAATTACACCACCTTGCCCGTTGGGCGCGTCCGGAAACTGCTGGCCACCGCGCGCCAGGCCCGCGTGCTGGTCGTCGGCGACGTCATGCTGGACCAGTTCATCTGGGGCGGCGTGTCGCGCATTTCACCCGAAGCGCCGGTGCCCGTGGTGGAATTCGTCCGCGAAAGCTTTATGCCGGGCGGCGCGGCCAACGTGGCGCGCAACCTGGCCGCGTTGAATGTCTTCACGGAAGTGTTCGGCATGATTGGACGCGATGAAAACGGCCGGCGTTTGAAGGACCTGCTCTGCGGACAAAACATCCATTGCGGCGGCCTGCTGGCCGACGGCGCGCGGCCGACCAGTGTCAAAACCCGCATCGTCGCACACCAGCAACAGGTCGTCCGCATTGACCGCGAAACCCGCGACGGTCTGGACGCGCGCCTGACCGGGCGTTTGCTGGCGGAAATCAAATCAAAACTCCCGAAGGCCGACGCCGTGATTGTCGGCGATTACGGCAAAGGCGTCATCACGCAGCCGTTGCTCAATGAACTTAAATCGCTTTGCCGCGCGCGCGGCGTCTGGTTGAGTTTTGATCCCAAACCGGTTCATCATTTGAACCTGGCCGGCCTTTCGCTCATCACACCCAACCGCAAGGAAGCGTTTGAACTGGCGAATCTGCCGGATGAAACACGCAAGGCAAATCCGATTGCTGACACCAATCTCATGCTGGTCGCCGAGCGCCTGCTCAATGCACTGCGGCCGGCCGTACTGCTGATTACCCTCGGCGAACTCGGCATGTTGCTCTGTCAACGCAACCAGAAGCCGGTCCACATTCCAACCGTGGCACAGGAAGTGTTTGACGTTTCCGGCGCGGGCGACACGGTCATCGCCACGTTTACGCTGGGGATTGCCGCCGGCGCGTCGCCGCTGGAAGCGGCCGCCTTGTCGAATCACGCGGCCGGCATTGTCGTCGGCAAGGTCGGCACCGCCACCACCACACCGGAGGAGTTGCTGAATAGTTTTAACCGCTGATAAACGGATGAAGTGGACCGAATCGAAGAAATAATTTACCCCTCGCCCCGCCCCTGTCCCCGCCCAGCGGGGAGAGGGTGACCGGAGGTCGGGTGAGGGCATTTTTGCCCATGAAAATTCTTTGCCTCATGGCAACACAATGAGCCAAACCAAAATCACCGTCGAAACCATCTGCGCGATGAAAAGCCGCGGCGAAAAAATCGCGGCGCTGACGGCTTACGATTTTCCGATGGCGAAATTGCTCGATGAAGCCGGCGTCCCCATCATTTTCGTCGGTGATTCTCTGGGCATGGTTGTGCTCGGTTATCCTGACACGACGCAGGTGACCATGGCCGACATGGAGCATCATGTCCGTGCCGCTGCGCGGGCGAAGCCGGATGCCTTGCTGGGCGCGGATTTGCCGTTTAGAAGCTACGAGACGGTGGAAGATGCCCTTAAAAATGCCAAACGCCTTGCTGCCGCCGGCGCGGAATTTGTGAAAGCCGAAGGGGGACGCGGCATCCTGGACCAGGTTCGCGCCATGATGTCCGCGGGGATTCCATTTTGCGGACATCTGGGCATGTTGCCGCAACACGTGATCGAAGAAGGCGGTTATCATGTCAAAGGCAAAATAGAAACGGAACAACAGGCTTTGGTGGAGGACGCGCAGGCGCTGGCCAACGCGGGTGCGTTCGCCATTGTTTTGGAACTGGTAACGCCACCGGTGGCACAGGAATTGACCAAAGCCCTGCCGATTCCAACCATCGGCATCGGCAGCGGCCCTGACTGCGATGGCCAGATTCTGGTGACGCCGGATTTGATTGGCATGTTTCCGTGGTTCACGCCGCGTTTCGTCAAACCCCGGGTCAATTGTGCAGCGGAAATCAAGGCCGCCGTGGCCGCCTGGAAAAATTCCCTCATCAAATCTTAAAACTTTTCATTGGCCCAAGTGTTGCTTTAGACAGGCTGAAATCGCATGGAATTGGAATCATTGATTGAATCGGCGGCGGCCAACGGCGCCAGCGACCTGCACTTGGAAGCCGGAATGCCGGCGGCATTGCGCGTGCGCGGCGCCTTGCGGGTGGCCGGCGAACCGATCGCGCCGAAGGCGTTGCTGGACATGGCGCGGACGCTTATCGGCGAAAGCCAGTGGCCGGCTTTTCTGGAGCGGCGCTCGTATGACCTGTCCAAAACCGTTCGCGGCGTCCGCTGCCGGATTAATGTGCTGCAATCCTCGCGGGGCGTTGGCCTGGCCATCCGCCTGCTGACCGCCTTTCAGGCCACCGTGGAGAAACTCAATTTGCTGCCGGACCTGAAAAGACTGGTCAAAAACACCCACGGCCTGATTCTGATTTGCGGCCCCACCGGCAGCGGCAAATCCTCGACCCTGGCCGCCTTGATCCAGGAAATCAATCTCACTGATACCCGGCATATCGTCACGGTGGAAAGTCCCATCGAATACACCTTCCGCCCGCGCCGCGCCTACATCCGCCAACGCGAAGTGGGGCGCGACACGCCGAGTTTCGAGCAGGCCCTGCTGGACGCCTTGCGTGAGGACCCGGATGTATTAATGGTTGGTGAAATGCGCGACCCGGAAACCATGCGTTTGACTTTGAGCGCGTCGGAGACCGGCCATCTTGTCCTGGCCACGGTCCATTCCTCGACCTGCGCCGAGGCGATCCAGCGCGTGGCTTCGGCGTTCCCGGCCGAAATTCAAAGCGCTGTCTGCTCGCAACTGGCCGATTGCCTCGTCGCGGTCATTTCGCAACGGCTCCGGTTCCGGCAGGACTTGAACATTCTGGTCCCCGAATGCGAAATTTTGATGGCGACGCACGCTGTGAAAAACTTCATCCGCACCCGGGAATTTTTCAAAGTCATCACGGCCATCGAAACCGGCGCCGACCACGGCATGTGGACCTTCCAGCGTTACGCCAAATGGCTGGAGACGCGGGGCAATTTCTTCATTCCCGGCCAGAACGCGGAACCGCCGGACAGCGAACCGGCCGAATCGCTCCCAGCCGCCGCTCCACTGCCGCCCATGACCAGCAGCTCGCCAAAAGTGGTGGAAAAGAAAGCCAAGCACCATGTGACCCAAGAAAGCGGCCGGATTGAAATCGAACCGGTCGAAGGCGAATTCGGCAAAATCCTCAAGAAGCCGTAGCAAGGCAGGCTGTTGCAGCCCGGCGGGATCACCCTATTTGCGTTAAGTACATACTCCCGTTTTTCTTTTAGCTTGGACAGCGTTTGTCCAACCCCACCCGTTATGATGCCGCAAAAATGAAAGGTTAAATATGAACAACGAACAACTCGAACTCGGCATCCATGGTGGCAAAGTCCTCTTAAATCCCGCAACGCAGAACCGGCGCACCCGCGCCGACTGGTGGTTCACCCAGATGCGAAACATCGTAAGCCGCGCCATGGATTGGGATTCTGCCGGCAGGCCGCGCCCGGAACAAATCTGGATTCCGGGCGCCCACCGCGAAGTGAAAGTCTGACACTTTGGCAGGTGAAATCGGAGGGACGAGTTACGCGAGTCCCTGAATTATCCGGGACTCACAGAGCTCGTCCCTCCGAAATTTCATTCTCCGTACCCGGCGCGCACAAAATCACGGATCTGCGCGGTTTCCTCCTCGATCATCGTGTGGACTTTGTCGAATTCGCGCCATTCCACCTTGATGCCGGCGGCTTTGAGCAGAGGAATTTGCGGGCGTACCTGGACAATGGGCACCAGCGGGTCGCCGACGCCATGTGTCATCAACAACCGTTGTTGTCCCGCCGCCGTTGGAAGTTCCTGCAACAATTTCTCCGGCTCATTGATCCAGCCGCTGACGCCGACTATTCCGGCAAACCGGTACGGATAGCGCAATCCAACGTCAATGGCCATCAAACTGCCCTGCGAAAAGCCGCCCAAAGTGATTTGTTCCACCGGAAATCCGCGGGCGGGCAAATAATCGAGCAGTTCAAAAAGCAGTTTCCGGCTGTGCTCCACGCCGGGCCGGATGTCGTTCAAATCAAACCAGGCGTAGCCGCCAAAGTAATCGTAAGGGGCGTTGACCAGCAGATAATTCAACCACGGCAGGTTCATGGCCTCCGGCAACCACCGGTAGCCTGCAATACTGTCGCCCAGACCGTGCAGCATCACCATCAGCCGCGGGGAATTTTTCTCCCGGGCCGGGATCAATTCGCCATGAAGCATGAACTATTTTCCCGAAGCGGCGACGGTTTTCAAGCGTTTAGCCTCCTGGTCGAGCCATTGGATCAGTTGCTGCCGCTGGTCTGCCGTGAGCCAGGACGCCGGATGGATGGCCTGGTATTTGGCCGGCGGCATCTCATCATAGCCCAATTCTTCACTGGCGTTTTCCAGCCGCTTGGCGGCGCGTTCCGGGTCGTCCACCGGCCAATCGGAAAGATTCAAATGCCGGCGCCCGCCCTGCACGTCGCTGGCAATCAGCCACGACACCGGCGCGATGTGGCTGTACCACGGCCACTTTGTCTCATAGGAATGGCAATCGTAACACGCGCCGCGAAACATCGTGGCGAGCGGTGGCGGCGGGTTTTCCGCGGCCAGGAAATCATGAACCACGGGCGGGTTCGTGCGCGCCGGATTGGTGAATTGCAGCGCGATCAGGCACACGATCAACGCGCACAAAATCCATGTCCATCTCTTCTTCATCCCATATTATCGGACGCACCAACCATGGGGAATGTTCCCGCACAAAGCAAACCTGAAGCGGGCGCAAGGCATTCCCGGCTTGTACGGTGTCGGCCTCAAGTTTAGGTTTCATCCGGTTCAACCGGCATTACCCAACCCATGAGACATTTTATACCCAGACTGATTCAAATTCTGAGTTTCCTGGCCATCCTTGACCTGGCGACAGCCCGGCCGACCCGCACCGAAGTGACCAACGCCACCACACCGGCCGGGGACGTCAAATCGAACAGCGACCAGGTGCCGGACGTGTATGCGCTCACCGGCCAGTTCGATCGCGTTGTGGTGCTGCGCTTCAAATATCAGACCGACCTGCTGGCCGGTTTGGAGCGCATGGTGAAGGATTGCAAAATCCGCAACGCCGTCATCCTGTCCGGCATCGGCTCAGTGAAGAGCTATCATTACCACACCGTGAGCAACGGCGCCTTCCCGTCCAAAAACATCTTTGTGAGGAATCCCGACGGCCCGGCCGACATTGCCGGCATGAACGGCTACGTGATTGACGGCCGCTTCCACGCCCACATCAGCTTCGCTGATCCGGACAAGGCGTTCGGCGGACATCTCGAGCCCGGAACGACCGTGTTCACTTTTGCCGTCGTGACCGTCGGCGTGTTCAAGGACGGCATGGATCTCAACCGGGTGGACGACCAGAGTTACCGGTGGCAGGTCTTGATGACTCACTCGCGAGCGGCCGCGGTTTAATTTCATCCCCAATACTTCCCGGCGTTCATTGCGCTTGACAAAAATCTTTGCCCTCTTCGAACCGGAACCCATCGGCCGCGCGACCATTTCCCGAGCCGGTAAACCGCGGCAAACGCAAAATCCGGCGCCGCCCCACCCCGCCCGCCGATCAATTCCGCGCCGCGCCTCACATTGTCAATCAGCCAGGCCGGCAACCGCGCGTGGTAAGGGTTGCGCCGCACCTCGCCGGCGTGACACGCCAGCGCCGCGACCAGATCACCGACCGTCGCGGTGCTCAATTCAATCAGTAAATTAGGTTCCATCATTTGTCCCCAAAATTCCGTCTCAACGATGTGGGCCCGGAAACCGGCGGGCAAAGTCCTGAGCGCGTCCCGGACCAGAAAGTGCGTGCCGACATGCACAGGATGGCCGTCGCGCTCATGCGGAACAAAAATCACGCGCGGCCGCTGTTCCCTCAGAATATCGGCAATGGTTTTGACCGCCTGCTTCCAATGCGCCCGGTTTTGGTCCCGTGATTTTAGTGTGATATGTTCCAATCCCTGTCCCCCCGGAACCATCAAATCGAAGCCCAGCGCCGCGCAGGCGCCGCGGAGTTCACGAAGCCGCGCCGGCCGCCGTTCCTGCCTGCTGCCGAGCGTGACCGCGACGTTGATGACGTGCCAGTTCGATTCCCGCAACAGTCGCAGCGCCAGCCCGCCCACAATGCATTCATCGTCCGGGTGCGGCGAAAAAATCAAAGCCCTGGGCGCGGCCTCCGACGTCCCGGGCCGCCGGTGGATTTTTTGCGACCGGCCCAGCGGCAGCCTTTCCCCGCGGCGCAGCAGCTGCGCCTGGTCGTAAACGAATTTTTGAAAAGGGTTCACAAACTCAACCGGGCATGATTAAACACGACCGAAACCCGGATGAACAGAAAAGTTTCCCCGCTCCGACTGCGCCGCGGCACCCCCTCCCTGCAGCGCGAGCAGCGGGATGGGCAAGGGCACAAATGCATGTTCACCCCCGAATTTCGTCCCCAGGCAGGCTATCGTTGCCTCGGCGGCGTGCCGCCAAATAACAACCGCAAACTGTTCATCACCACCACGACGGTGCTGCCTTCGTGACCGACCACGCCGATGGGCAGCGGAATCTTTCCCAGCATGGCAAACGACACCAACACCACCACCGTGCCGAGCGAAATGAACAGATTCTGCCGGATGACCCGCCGCGCCCGCTGGCTCAGGCGAAACGCGGCCAGGAAATTTTCCAGCCGGTCGTTCATCAGCACCACGTCCGCCTGTTCGAGCGCGGCGTCGGCGCCCCGCGCGCCCATCGCCACGCCGATATGCGCCGCCGCCAGACTCGGCGCGTCGTTCACGCCGTCGCCAATCATGGCCACCCGGTGATGGTCTCCACTTAACGCGCGAACCGCCTCGACCTTCTGTTCCGGCTTCAATTCCGCGCGGACGTCGTCGAGCTTGAGTTGTTCGCGCAAATGTTCCGCCGCCGCCTTGCGATCGCCGGTCAAAACCACCGTGCGCAAACCTTCCTCCCGCAATTCCTGAACCACGGTGGCGGATTGCGGGCGGATGTCATCGCGCAAAATAACGCGGCCCAGCAAATCGTTTTCTTCAATCCAAACCTCGGAGAACCCGGCGTCGGTCGCCGGCACTTGCGCCATCGCGCGCCGGTGATGTCCTTCGGCAATCCAATCGCGCCCACCGAGCGAACAGACGGCGCCGTTCCGGCTGGCACGCAATCCCTGCCCCGTCACCGACTCAAAATGATCGAACCCGACCGGCTCCAGTCTCTGCTGCTTTCCGTAACGCGTGATGGCGCGGGCCAGGGGATGCGTGGAAAGCCGTTCCAATGAGAAGGCCAGTCGCGCGATTTCCGATTCGCGTCCCGGGGGGAAACTTTCAATTTTTTCAACGCGCAACTCGCCGGTGGTGAGCGTCCCGGTCTTGTCGAGCGCCACGATGCCCGTCTCGCCCAATTTCTCCACCGCCGCCCCGCCCCGGAACAGGATGCCGTGCCGCGCCCCCCATGCGATGGCCGCGAGCACCGCGGACGGGATCGAAAGCACCAGGGCGCAGGGCGAGGAAACAACCAGCAGCGTCATCGCGCGATAAAATGCGCTGTGCGATTCAACGGCCGATTCAAATGGTGCGAGCCGAAAACCAAGCCACCAGACGAAAAACATCGCGAAGGAAAGCCCGATGACCCCATACGTATAGACGGTGCTGAATTTGTCGGTGAACTGCTGGGCGGGCGCCTTTTGCTGCTGGGCCTCTTTGATGAGCGTAATGATTTTCTGCAATGCGCTCTCCGAGACCGGACGCGTGACGATGACTTCCACCGCTCCCCACAAGTTGAGAGTGCCTGCCAGCGCGGTGTCACCAACGGCCTTTTTAACCGGCGTGGCTTCGCCGGTCAGGTTCGATTCATCCGCGGCGGTGTTGCCGCGGGCGATTTCGGCGTCCACCGGGAATTGCGCGCCGGGTTTGATCAGCAAGCGCATGCCCCGCTGGAGCAGCTCGACCTTGACTTCGCGTTCCCTGCCCTGGGCGTCAATCACCGTGGCGACTTTGGGCGCGTCGCAAAAGAGCGAGCGGATTTCCTTTTGCGTGCGGCCCAGCGCATAATGCTCCAGGGCGCCGGACAGCGAGAAAAGGAACAGCAACGTCGCGCCTTCCGCCCAGGCGCCGATGAAAGCGGCGCCCACGGCCACGGCGAGCATCAGGAAATGCACGTCGATCGTGCGCTGCCGCAACCGTTCCCAGACTTCTTCCGCCGGGTAAAAACCGCCGGCCAGATAGGCGGCGATGAAACTGAGAACTGAAAGCGTGGGATGGCCAAACCGGCCGAGGAAAAAGCCGGTCAACCCGAAAACACCGCACAAGATCGCGGCGGCCAACTGGGTTTTCCATTCGTCAATCTCCCCGACGTGTTCGAGGAACTCGACGTCCCGCGGCACAACTTTTGGAAACGGCATGTCCCGCCAGCGCCAGAAGGTCGGCGCCGTCGGGCACGTGACGCGGGCAATGGTCGTCGTGGAACCATCGTTTTGAATTGTAATTCGTTTGCGCTCGTCCTCGGACAACGGCGTGTCGCACGAAAAGCAGTCACCCTCGCCGCTCAACAAGGAACAGCTGTGGCCGGCATCGGTGGCCTGGGCGGATTGCAATTGGGTGGTGATGCGGTCCGTCAGCCGGGCCACGTCGGCGCGGCCCAGCGTGGCCACGGAAATTTTCCGCTGCGCGCGGTCAATCGTCACCGCTTCCAGCGTCGGCTCCTCGGCCAGCGTCTCCACCACCGAGCGCGCGAGGCAGGCGTTGGCCCCGGTCGGCCCGGCGCGATGGGCGGAAGGCGAATTCATTCAATCCAGCCTTAGCATAATTCCGCACCCGATGCGATGCAATCGGAAGCCAGAAAATTTCAATTTGGACTGTTCAATCCGCCATTTCTCTGGCAGTTTGTGCGGACATCAACTGCCTAAAGCAACGCATTGAAACAAATAATGAGCAACGCACACGACAAACCGCCGACGATCAATCAACCTATTCTCAACTGGGTCCGGCAAATGGCCGACCTCTGTCAGCCCGAGCGCATTCATTGGTGCGACGGGTCGGCGGCAGAAGACCGGATGTTGTGCGACCTGATGGTCAAAGGCGGCACGTTTACGAAACTCAACGA
Organism: Candidatus Sulfopaludibacter sp.; assembly: GCA_035508155.1. Taxonomy (GTDB): domain Bacteria; phylum Verrucomicrobiota; class Verrucomicrobiia; order Limisphaerales; family UBA11358; genus UBA11358. Next base: position 25,568 of record DATJNM010000019.1, read on the forward strand.
AAAGAAGCGCCCCGGCTCGTATCTGGCCCGCTCGCACCCCAGCGATGTGGCGCGTGTGGAAGACCGGACTTTCATCTGTTCACGGACGAAGGAAGAAGCCGGGCCGACGAACCATTGGGCCGATCCGGCGGAGATGAAGCAGAAGCTCCTCGGCCTGTTCAAGGGTTGCATGAAAGGGAGGACGATGTATGTGATCCCGTTCGCGATGGGACCGCTCGATTCGCCCATCTGCAAAATCGGCATTGAAATTTCCGATTCACCTTACGTGGTCGTCAACATGCGCATCATGACGCGAATGGGCCAGGCCGTGCTGGACAAGCTGGGTGCGAAAGGCACGTTCATTCCCTGCCTGCACTCGGTCGGCGCGCCGCTGGCGCCCGGTCAAAAGGATGTTTCCTGGCCCTGCGAAGGTGACCCGAAAAACAAATATATTGTCCACTTCCCCGAAGAGCCTTCGATCTGGTCATACGGTTCCGGTTACGGCGGCAACGCGTTGCTCGGCAAGAAATGCCTCGCGCTGCGCATCGCCTCCACCGTCGCGAAGAAGGAAGGCTGGATGGCGGAACACATGCTCATCCTTTGCCTGACTTCGCCCCAAAAGAAAAAATATTACATTGCCGCGGCGTTCCCGAGTGCGTGCGGAAAGACGAATCTGGCCATGATGCAGCCGACGGTGCCGGGCTGGAAAGTCACGACGTTGGGCGATGACATTGCATGGATTCGCGTCGGGAAGGACGGGCGGCTTTACGCGGTGAACCCCGAGACAGGCTTTTTCGGCGTGGCACCCGGCACTTCCGAGAAATCCAATCCCAACGCGCTGGCGACCTGCGCCCGGAACACCATTTTTACGAACGTCGTGCTGACACCCGACAACGACGTCTGGTGGGAGGACATGGGCGTGCCCGCGCCGGCCAAGGGCGTGGACTGGCTGGGCAACGAATGGACGCCCGACAACGGCAAGAAAGGCGCGCATCCCAATTCACGTTTCACCGCGCCTGCGGCGCAATGCCCGGTCATTGATCCCGACTGGCAGAATCCCGCCGGTGTCCCGCTTTCGGCGATTTTATTTGGCGGACGCCGGCCTCACACCATTCCGCTGGTGAACGAGGCATTTGATTGGGAGCACGGCGTGTTCATGGGCTCAGCCTGCGGTTCGGAGACGACCGCCGCCGCGCTCGGCCAGGCCGGCGTGCTGCGCCGCGACCCGTTTGCCATGCTGCCCTTCTGTGGCTATAACATGGGCGATTATTTCGCGCACTGGCTGTCTTTTGCACAACGCACCGACCGCGCCAAATTGCCGAAGGTTTATTTTGTGAACTGGTTCCGCAAGGACGCGAACGGCCGGTGGCTCTGGCCCGGCTATGGCGAAAACAGTCGCGTGCTCAAGTGGATTTGCGAGCGGGTTGAAGGCACCGGCAAGGCGCAAAAGACGCCCATCGGAAATTTGCCGACGACAGATGCGCTCGACGTTTCCGGATTGAACCTGCCTCCCCACGATATCGAGCAACTGCTCACGGTGGACGTGGCCGGCTGGAAGAAAGAGGTTGAGGACGTGGCTGTGGATTATGAGAAGTTCGACGGTAAAGTTCCCAAGGCCCTCTACGACCAGCTTGCAGGTTTGCGAAAACGCCTCGCTTGACACGGCGCTGTCCGTTTTTCCCACAGATCCGACGTCAACTGATTCGCGGCCACGCGAATAGTTGACGCTGTCCGGTCTCTCTATTTTGTTGCGGCCCCCAACGGCGGCACGGGGCCGGAGAGGATTTCCCCGTCCCAATCCTGCGGGCGACGGGAAACAAAAAGTGCAAAGCCCCGCGACCACCCCCTTTAGCCGGAAAATCCGCATTTATTAAGTCTGGCTTCGTCCAAGTCGGAGCGAAAAATGCTATACCCACTGCCATGAGCCATGCCAGGACCATCCTGAAATTTGACGATGATATCAGCCACAGACAGCTCCTTTTGTCGTCCGGTCACTCACATACAAATATTGGTCGCAGCCTGACAACACCTGGTCATTACTTCGGACTCGAAGTACTGCCGGCCGGATTGATTTCCGTGCCACGTCCCCAAAGCCATGAATTTGGCCGTTCGGAAGCTGTGTGGGCGACCATCGCCGCCGAACCGCCGCGTGTGGCCGATTCCAAGGCGCCCTCGAAAACATTCCCGCTCTAATTTTCGAAACAGTTCCCGCGCATGCAACGATCCTCGTTCCCATCCCCGAGTCCACCCCGGCGAACCCGAAATGTCCCGTTGGGCGGAGTTCCCGCGGCTTTCTTTAAGTCCGGTTTCGTTTTCGCCTTCATTGCGTGTCTTGCCACGATGGGACAGGCGGAGCCGCACCCGGTGTCCATCCTTGTGGTCAATCAGAGCGGCTACCGCCCGGTTTACGTTGATTATGTATACGGACTCCGTCCGATTCTGACGAGCAACCTTTCGGAACCTGTGCTTATCTACCAGGAGAACCTGAATTTCACGCGGTTTGGGGGAGATGAACACCGCGCTGAACTGACCGGATGGTTGCACAACAAATACCGTGGATGCAAACTGGATGTCATCGTGGCGTCGGGCCGCAAGTCCCTGGATTTCGTTTTGCAGGCTCGTCCGATCGTATGGCCGCAGGTCCCGGTGGTTGCCATGGGCAACGTGGAGATGCTGACCAACGCCCTCCGCGGACAGACGAACATTACGGGGTTGATCGTGGACAATGATGTGCGAGGTACTCTGGCAACGGCTCTCCGGTTGTGCCCGGACACCCGCCGGATTGCATTCATTTCTCCGGGCTGGGCGGAGGAAAACGATGCTTCGGAGTTTTACCAGCACGATCTGGAGCAGGCCGAGATCTTCTGCTCAAACCACGTCCAACTGATCAAACTTGTGGGGTTGAACCTGATCGAAACCAAGAAACAACTGGCGCACCTGCCGGTTGATACCGTGGTATTTTATGACGACATCCGCGCGGACGACTCCGAGCCCATCCTTCCACCGTGGATGGTGGTTGAAGAACTTAGTTCCGTTTCGAAGTCGCCCATTTTCAGCTATTCCGGGTTTTTTGTTGGATACGGCGTGGCGGGCGGGATGAGCCTCAACCGCCTGACGCTCAACTCCGAGATCGCCAGCCAGATTACAGCCGTCATCCGGGCGGGCAACGCCAGCGCTGTTCCTCTCCTGAAGGACCACAGCAGCCGTTTCGTGTTTGACTGGCGGCAAATCCAAAAATTCGGCATGTCCGGGGAGCGGCTTCCTTCCTCCAGTGAAGGACGGTTCCGGCCTCCCACGCTGTGGCAGGCTTATCACACAATCGTAATCATCGTGCTGACCGCCCTGGCCGTGCAGACGGCCCTGATCCTGGCGTTGCTGTGGCAACGCCGGCGGATGCGCCAAACCGAGGAGGATTTATCCGGCTCTCAACGAATGCTGCGAACCGTGCTGGACACCATTCCACACCACGTCATCTGGAAAGATCGCCATGGCGCCATCCTCGGTTGCAACCGGGTCGTGATGGAGGAATGCGGAAATATCGTTGGCAAGACCGACTTCGAAACGGGCGCGGCAAACTTTGCGGAAAAATATCGGGCAGATGATCTGGAGGTCATGGAGAACGACCGGCCGAAACTCAATTTTGAAGAACTGCAAACCCGGAAGGATGGCACTTCGGGCTGGTATCGGACCAGCAAAGTGCCGCTGCATGACGGGACCGGCCGGGTCATCGGCATCCTGGGAACCTATGACGACATCACCGAACTCAAGCGGGCGGAGCAGGCGGTGCGGGAAAGTGAGCGACGAATGCGGACTCTGTCGGAAGCCTCCTTCGAAGGCATTTGCGTCAGTGAAAACGGCAGCATTCTGGATGTGAACGACCAGTTCGTCGCCATGTTCGGTTACGAGCGCAATGAATTGATCGGCCGCGACATCTTCATGTTAATCGCACCCGAATGGCGCGCTACCATCAGCGAACGGGTCCGCTCCGGCGAAGGAAAACGCCTGGAACATCAATGTTTACGCAAGGATGGAAGCACTTTAGAATGCGAGGCGCAGTCCAAGACCCTTTTCTGGAACGATCGCAAGGTGCGAGTGTCCGCCGTCCGCGATCTGACCGAGCGCAAGGAACTGGAGGCGCAATTGCGGCAATCACAGAAGATGCAGGCCTTCGGCCAACTGGCCGCCGGCGTCGCCCACGATTTCAACAACATTCTCACCATCATCCAGGGCAACGTCTCCCTCCTGCAAATGGGCCAGCTCTCCCAGTCTGAACAAGCCTCCGCCAACGCCGAAATCTTCCGCGCCGCCCAGCGCGCCGCCAACCTCACCCGCCAGTTGCTCACCTTCAGCCGGCGCCAGCCCATGCAACCCAAGGACCTTGACCTCAACGAGGTCGTCGCCAATATCACCAAGATGTTGCGCCGACTCATCGGCGAGGACGTCGCATTGGAAACCCGTTACGCGCCCGGCGGCGCCCCGATCCACGCCGACCCGGGCATGTTGGAACAAGTCCTCATGAACCTGGCTGTCAATGCCCGCGATGCCATGCCCAAGGGCGGCCGGCTCACCGTGGAAACCGCCCCGGTCACGCTCGCCGACACCACCCGGTTTACCAAACATACCGCGCGTCCCGGCAACTTTGTCCGCCTGTCAATCACCGACACCGGTTGTGGTGTGGCGCCCGAGCATCTGCCCCACCTCTTTGAACCCTTCTTCACCACCAAGGACGTAGGCAAAGGCACCGGTCTGGGTCTGGCCACGGTCTTCGGCATCGTCGAACAACATCAGGGTTGGATTGAAGTTGAAAGCCAGCTCAACCAGGGAACCACCTTCCACATTTATTTCCCGCGCCTGGCCCAGAAACTCGTCAACGGGGAGCAGCCGACGGCTCCGGCCCAGGTGCCCGGTGGCAACGAAACCATCCTCCTGGTCGAGGACGAAACCGTCTTGCGCCGTCTGATGCAACGCGTCCTCGAACGGCACGGCTACCATATCCACGCCGCCGTTTCGGGCGTGGAGGCCCTGGAAATCTGGCGCGAGCGCCGTGAAGGCATTGACATCCTCGTCACCGACATGGTCATGCCTGACGGCATGAACGGCCGCGAACTGGCCGACCGCTTGCGCACCGACAAACCCGACCTCAAGATCATTTTTTGCAGCGGTTACGCCAACAACACGCCCGGCAAGGATTCACCCCTCCGTCACCACGAAACCTTTCTCGAAAAGCCCTTCGAACCGGCCAAACTCCTTCAGAAAATCCGCGACTGCGCGGATATGGCAAATTAACTTGCCGGCAAGCAGACGGCCGATTCAATGGACTCGGCCGTTCCGATGTCCATTTCTGCGTCCGAGCCGCTTGGGATGCTCGTCCAGATTTCGCGAAAGATACACGTGCCGGGTTTCCCGACCGAAGCCCGTCTGGCGCAGGAATGCCAGCGCGTCGGCATTGTCCTCGTCGGTATCCACCAGCATGATGCGCGCTTCGCGATCAATGAAGAGTTGCGTTAATTGGTTCAGCAATCGCCGGGCGATGCCATGCCGCTTGTAACGCGGCGACACCCCGAGCCATTCCAACCAGCCATACCGCCAGGCGCTGCGAGGTTTATCCATCATGCAGCCCAGTGCAAACCCGACGATTTTTTCGTCATCTTCGGCCACCAGGCAGGTTTCTTCGTCCGAACGAAACAATTCCAGGATCTCGTATTCGTCCCAACTGCGATACAGAGTCGGCAGGTCTTCAGCCGTGAAAAGCCTTTGTCCAAGTCGAAAAACTGGAGGCAGGTCCTTTAACTGCATCTGCCTCAATACAATATTGCCATTTGGGGCCTTGTTCAGCCCCCGATTACGTTTCATACCGGCTGAATTCTATGGGGAGAGATGATTCGGCAACAGGCAAAAAGAAAAATGTTTTTATAAGTTGTTAATAATCAATTTAATAACGCACTGGTGATAGCAGAATGCCGATTTTTGGCAAAATCGGTCAAAGGCAGCCGCACAAGGGTTGAAAGAGGCTGGAAACAGCGTGTTTTGGTCGTCATTGCAATATCGTTTTAACCATCCGCAGTGCCTCGTCCAGTTTACTGGCATCCTTGCCGCCACCGCGCGCGTTATCCGGCTTGCCGCCGCCCTTGCCTCCGACGATCGGCGCGATTTGCTGAATGATTTTGCCGGCCTGGATCTTCCAGATGAAATCAGGGGTGACGGCCGCCACGAGCGCCACACTTGCCGCTTGCGAACCGCCGCCGAGAACAATGACCCCCTTGAAACGCTCCTTCAAGGAGTCAGCGACGGCCTGAAGAAAATCGCCATCCACCGCGCCGAGGTTGTGGATAATGACCGGTATTTCGTTGACGTGGTGAATCTCTTCCAGCAAGCGGCTGGCGGCATTGGAAGCTTCGCGTTGTTGCGCCGATTTGAGTTGCTTTTCAATCATTTTCTGGTGCTCGAGCAGCGCTTCGATTTTCTTTTCCAGCTCGTGCACCGGTGAATTGACCTTGTCCGAGAGCGCCTGGATCAGCGTGACTTCGTCCGTCGTCCGGCGATAAGCTTCCAGCCCGGCCACCGCTTCAATGCGCCGCACCCCGGCGGCAATCGCGCCCTCACCGATGAGGCGGAACAAACCAATCTCGCCCGTGGCCCGCGTATGTGTGCCGCCGCACAGTTCCATCGAATAGCCGTCCAGTTTTCCAGGCCGCCCGCCGATTTGCACCACGCGGACAACGTCACCGTATTTGTCACCGAAGAATTGCATCACGTCCTTGCGCGATTTTACGTCGGCGTACGGAACTTCCGCCCACGACACGCGGGTATTTTCCAGGATGCGTTCATTCACGAGTTTTTCGATGTCGGCCATCTGCTGCGGCGTGAGCGGTCCGCTGTTGAAATCAAAGGTGAGCTTGTCCGGCCCGACAAACGAGCCTTTCTGCGACGCGTCACGGTTCACGATCTCGTGCAATGCCCAGTGGAGCAAATGCGTGACGGTGTGGTGGCGTTCGATGGCATTCCGACGGTGCTTGTCCACCGTGAGCGTCACGCGGGAACCGGCCGCCGGGAGGTCATCCCCTTCGACAAAGTGCAGCCACGTGCTGCCGGATTTCTGTGTGTTCGTGATTCGCAGCCGCGCTGGGGAAAGCGCGGGAGTCCGCGAATTGACACTCGCGGCCACGATTAATTCGCCGGTGTCGCCCACCTGGCCGCCCATTTCGGCATAGCAAGCGCTGGCGTTGAGAACGACGGCGGTCTTGTTCTTGAGCGACACCACCTCCAACACTTTGGCTTCCACCGCCAGCTGGTCGTAGCCGACGAACCTAGTGGGCGTGGTGGTTTCCATTTGTGAAAGCGAAATGACTTCTTTCTTCTGCGCCGCCCGGGCGCGGGCGCGCTGCTCCTCCATCAATTTTTCAAAGACTTGCCGGTCCACCGTCATGCCGCGTTCACGGGCCATCAATTCGGTCAGGTCCAGCGGGAATCCGTAGGTATCGTAGAGTTTGAAGGCGAAGTCGCCCGGAATCACCTTGCTCCCGAAATCGGTAATCTCGGCAATCGGACCGTCCTTGGGCACCGGGAACTGGACCACGTTGGTGGAAACCCGCCGGGCCTCTTCGGCAAAGAGCTCGATGCCCCGGTCCAGCGTCCTGTTGAACATTTCCTCCTCCACGCGGATGACTTCCTGAACATGCTTTTTCCGGGCGCGGATTTCGGGAAAGACCTCGCCCATCGTGTCGGCGAGCACGGCCACGAGTTTGTGGAAGAACGGCCCCTGGAAATCGAGCGAACGGCCGTAGCGCACGGCGCGACGCAGGATACGGCGCAGGACATAGCCGCGCCCCTCGTTGCCGGGCTGAATACCGTCGGCAATCGCAAAACCAAGCGCGCGGATATGGTCGGCGATGACGCGGAAGGCAATGTCACTCTTCTGTTGAGGGCTGAGCGTTGAGAGGTCAACCGGCGGGAGGGTGTTGCCGTATTTTTTCCCGCTCAATTTCTCCAGCGCGTCAAAAATCGGACGGAAGATGTCGGTTTCGTAATTCGAGATTTTTGCATTGGCAAAATCCTGGAAATTCTTCGTGCCCTGGATGAGGGAGGTGACGCGTTCGAATCCCATGCCGGTGTCCACGTGCCGGGCCGGCAACGGGCTGAACGTGCCATCCGGGTTGGCGTTGAACTGGATAAAAACGAGGTTCCAGATTTCCATGCAACGGGAGTCGCCTCGGTTCACCAGACTGCCGTTGGTGTTGCCGCCGGGCGTGAGGTCCACGTGGAGTTCGGAGCAGGGACCGCACGGACCGGTATCGCCCATCATCCAGAAATTATCCTGCCTGCCGCCATAGACAATGTGGACGGCCGGATCGAGCCCGAGCGCGCGGAATTTTTCAGCCCAGCAATTCCAGGCCTCCTCGTCGCGTTCCGCGGGGTCGCCTTGGGACTTGTCGGGATTATAAATGGTCGCGTAAAGGCGTTCCGGCGGAAATTTCCAGACTTCGGCGACCAATTCCCACGCCCAATCAATGGCCTCCTTTTTGAAGTAATCGCCGAAACTCCAGTTGCCGAGCATCTCGAAGAATGTGTGGTGATAGGTGTCGAAGCCGACATCCTCAAGGTCATTATGTTTGCCGCCAGCCCGGATGCATTTCTGGGTGTCGGCAGCCCGGCCCGGTTTATACGGGCACCGGGTCTGTCCCAGGAAAATGGGCACAAACTGGTTCATGCCGGCGTTCGTGAACAGGAGGTTCGGCGAATCGGGCAACAGACTCGAAGACGGCACAATCACGTGCTGCTTCGACTTGAAGAAGTCGAGAAAGTCCTGCCGGATCTGGCGGCTTGGTCGAATTGGAACGGATGTCGTCATTGGAAATAAACAAAGCCATAAATTATGCCAATGACCGTGACAAGGCGAGTTGGAAGTTGGTCCGGAATTTTTATCAGGCACACCCATGAAACGGGCGAACCCGATCCCCGGGAAAAGGCAAAAATTGATTTCACAACAGCAAAATAGGTTTAACAGCTTCTTGAAGGGATGCATTAGAGTTCAAAAATCCGGTTTCGGATGAAAAATAACTTTAGCAGCGTGGCTTTGCGCACCAGCTTGATTTACGCGGCAATCGGCGGTGCCTGGATACTGTTTTCCGGCCGGGTGTTGTTTGCCTTGGTTTCCAACCCGGAAGTCCGTGTCGAATTGGAAATCTACAAGGGTTGGGCGTTTGTGGCCGTTACCGCGTTCCTGCTCTATGTCACGCTCCGCGGCCAGTTACACCGCCTGGACAAGGAAGCCGCCGGGCGCAAAAAAATGGAGGATGAATTACGCTGGAAAACGGCATTCCTGGAAGCCCAGGTGAATTCGACTCTGGACGGCATATTGGTAGTGGACCAGCAGGGAAATAAAATCCTGCAAAACCAGCGGATGATCGAGCAGTGGAAAATTCCCAGGGAGATTGTCGAAAACAAGGATGACGACGCACAAATTCAATATGTCAGGGACCGGACCAAAAACCCGGAACAATTCGTAGCAAGAGTCACTTACCTCTACTCGCATCCCGACGAAATCAGCCAGGACGAGGTTGCGTTGAAAGACGGAACCGTTCTGGACCGATACTCCTCCCCGGTTATCGGCCAGGATGGAACGCATTATGGAAGAATCTGGATCTTTCGTGATATTTCCGAACGCAAACAGGCAGAGGAGAAGCTGCGCCAGAGCGAGGCGAAGTTCCGTTCGTATATTGAAAATGCGCCGTTGGCCATATTTGTCGCCAACGGGGACGGCCACCTTGTGGATTGCAACGGCGCCGCGCTCAAAATGCTGGGTTATGACGCAACGGATTTGCAGAAACTACGCACCGTGGACCTCCATCCCGAAGAGGACCGCGAGCTGATCCTCCAGGCCCATGCCACTCTGGTCAAGCAAAAGCAAGTCCGGGACGAATTACGCTTCAAAACTAAAAATGGAGACCTGATTTGGGGTTTGTTGCACGCCGTGGTCGTTGAAGGCGGTTTGACCATGGGCTTCTGCCTGGACATCACCGAACGCAAGCGGATGGAAGAAACCCTGGTTCGCGAACGCCAACTGCTGCGCATGTTGATCGATCTGCTGCCCGAAACGTTTTACGTCAAGGATTTGGACAGCCGTTTCCTGATTGCCAACACGGCGCTCGCCAAACACTTCGGCAAAGAGAAACCTTCCGAAATCGTCGGCCGGTCGGATGCGGACTTTTTCCCCGCCGAGGCGGCCGCCGACTACCGGGCGGCGGAACTAAAAGTCCTGGGGGGAGAATCGCTCATTGACCATGAGGGGAACGGCGTCAGCCCCACCGGCCGGACGTGTACGCATTTGACGACCAAAGTGCCTTTCCGGGACAGCCAGGGACGGATTCAGGGCCTGGTGGGAATCGGGCGGGACATCACCGAACGCAAGCGAACTGAATTGGCGCTCCGCAACAGCGAGCAACGTTTCCGCCAGATGGCCCAAACCATTGGCGAAGTGTTCTGGCTGTCACCGCCGGATTATCAGACCATTCTTTATATCAGCCCGGCATTTGAACGGGTCTGGGGAAGGTCCTGTGATGAGTTGTATGCGCATCCGTCGCTCTGGCTGGAAGCCGTTCATGTGGAAGACACCCCGGGGGTGTTGCGCGCCCTGGAAGAACTCGCCCAGGGCAAACCTTATAACATTGAATTCCGCATTACGCGCCCCGACGGCACCATTCGCTGGATCAACGACCGGGGCTACCCACAGTTGGATTCCAACAACCGAGTCGTTCTCACTTCCGGTGTTGCCACTGACATCACCGAACGCAAGCAGACCGAGGAATCACATATGCGGCTGGTCACCGCGGTGGAGCAGGCCGCCGAGGCCGTTGTCATCACCGGCACCGACGGAAAAATCCTCTACATCAATCCCGCTTTTGAGGCCGTCACCGGCTATTCACGGCAGGAAATCCTCGGCCAGAACCCGCGCATTTTAAAGAGCGGCAAACATGACCGGGCCTTTTACCAAAGGATGTGGGCCGTGCTTTCCAATGGCGAAGTATGGTCGGGCCGTCTGATCAACAAAAAGAAAGACGGCACCCTCTTCGAGGAAGAGGCCACCATCTCACCGGTCCGGGATTCAAACGGTCGGATCACCAATTTCGTTGCCGTCAAACGCGATGTGACCCGCGAAATTGCGTTGGAAAACCAATTCCGCCAATCCCAAAAAATGGAGGCCTTCGGACAACTCGCGGGCGGCGTGGCGCATGACTTCAACAATCTGCTCACGGTCATTCAAGGCAACGCCTCCCTGCTGTTAAATCCCCAACTCAAACCGGAAGACAGACCGGGTTGCTCGCGCCAAATTGTCCAGGCCGCCGAGCGCGCCGCCACCCTGACCCGCCAGTTGCTCATGTTCAGCCGCAAACACGCCTTGCAGGTCGTCACTCTGGATCTTAACGAGGTCGTCGGAAACATGACGAAGATGCTGCAACGCATTCTGGGTGAAGACATCGTGTTGTGCGCCAAATACGACTCAAAACTCACGGCCATTTCCGCTGATGCAGGCATGATCGAGCAGGTCCTCCTCAATCTGGCGGTGAACTCGCGTGACGCGATGCCTAGAGGCGGCCAGTTGTTGATCTCCACCTCCCTGGAAGATGTCGATGCCGACAGCCTGCAAATGCCGGCGGATGTATCCCCGGGCCGATATGTCTGCCTGAGAGTCACCGATACCGGATGCGGCATCCGGCCGGAGGTTCTTCCCCACATTTTTGAGCCATTTTTCACCACCAAGGAAGTCGGCAAAGGAACGGGGCTCGGACTTGCCTCCGTTTACGGCATCGTGCAACAACATCGCGGCTGGGTTGCCGTGACCAGCGAACTGGGTCGGGGAACCACGTTTTCCGTTTATCTGCCCGCGGCGAAGGACACTCCCGTCAAATCCGAGGCGGCCACCGCCCCGAAACTGCCCCGCGGGAGTGAGACCATTCTGGTGGCAGAGGACGAACTGGCGGTCCGATCACTCGTCGGCAACTTCCTCCGCCGCTGTGGCTACACCGTCCTGATGGCGGAATCCGGCGTAGCTGCACTGGAGACGTGGCGGAAACAACGCGATAAAATTCAACTGCTGTTGACGGACATGATCATGCCCGACGGCATGACCGGTTACGATCTGGCGAAGCAATTGCGGGGCGAGCGACCGCAATTGAAGGTGATTTACACAAGCGGTTACAGTGCCGATGTTGTGGCCAAGGATCCTGCATTCATTCGTGACGGCAACTTCTTGCAGAAGCCGTATCATCCACACCAACTCGCCCGCATCGTCCGGGACTGCCTGGACCAGGAACCGGACGCCGGGTCGGCAACCAGCGGCAATAAGCCGCCGGGCGGCTGATCACCCGGCGGGCGGATTGCGGACTCTGGGCGGCGGCCGGAAGAAAAGCGCGAGTGCCGCCGCCGAAACCAGGGCAACCGTCAACGGCACGAGAAACAGATGATGGAAATCGGTCAGGCCGTTCCGCAGGAATGTCTCCTGCGCCAGCTTCGGGCAGAGGCTGTTGGCCACCAGCACGCCGATGCCCAGAATCATGACGTTGAACAACCCCTGCGCGCTGGCGCGCACGTCCTTGGGAAAATATTCCTCCGCAAAAATGTAAACGGCCGCGAAGAAAAAGGCGTAACAGATGCCGTGGAGAATCTGCACCAGAATGATCAGCGCCGGGTTCTGGGGAAAGAATGCCCAGACGGCAAAGCGGACCGGATAGGCCAATATGCCGAGAATCATCGTCGCGCGGTAGCCGAGGCGTCTCAAGGTTGCGCCCAGGATGAACATCGTGAGCAGTTCGGCAACCTGGCCGACGCTCATGACCGGCATAATCCAATTGCCCGGAATGCCGACGCCGCCCGCTTCCCGGCTGGCGCCGAGAAACGAACCCGCCCAGTTGAAATAACAATTGTGCACCACGGCGTCGAGAAAAGTCACCACCCACAGCACCAGCACAAAAGGGTGCCGCAGCAGTTTCATCGCCTCGGCCCAGGCCAGTTTTTCCGCGCCGCCTTCGCCCGCTTTCCCTGGCGGCGTGTGCGGCAACGTCAGACTGAAAGCCGCCAATAGCAGCGAGGCAGCGCCGGCGACAACGTAAGTCCATTGGGTTGCGTTTTGTAATGCCGGCCCGGTCAACCCATTGGACAGCGCGGTGCCGATCCAATCGGCGATGCCATGTGGATGGGAGGCGCGCACCTTGTCCCAGTCCACCAGAATAAAGGTGAACGGCCAGGCGGCGAGGATCCAACCGAGCGTGCCGCCCATGCGGACGAAACCGAACTCCCGGGCGTCCTTCAGGTGCGCGAACGCAATCTGGTTCGCAATCGAAAGGGTCGGCACATAAAGCAGGCAATAGATCAGCATCAGGCCGAAGAACGGCCAATAGGTCTTCGTCGCCGCCAGGCCGAGCAGCGCCAGTCCGCCGACGAGATGGCTGAACGCCATGAATTTTTCCGCCGCGAAATTCCGGTCGGCGAACTGATTGCCGAAGAACATGCCGATGATGGCGGCGACCGGAAAAGCGTTTAGAATCGAGGATTGCTGGAACGGCGTAAAATTCAGGCCGGGCAGATAGCTGAAAATGAGCGGCAACCACGCGCCCCAGATGAAAAATTCCAGAACCATCATGCCAAAGAGCCGGATACGGAGCGAGTGGTTCATGAGCGGGCACGAGTTTGCAAGTGGTTTCCTCAGGCGCAACAAAAAATTTACAGGAATTTTTCTTGAGAAAATCCCGGAGCCGGGCGATATTGGAGCCGTCAGAAAAAAGAATTGCTCTTTGATCGACAACCTGAATTTACCCTGCCCTGTTCGTGATTAGGCAACTAATCCTTGAACCGTAATAATACGATCCCGGGACCCAGGCCGGGGCTGTGGCCGACACGCCTTTGTTGGAAGTCGAAAGCAGTCCAGCCCGTCCCACATGTTGCAAAACATGTTCAAAGGAACAGTTACCCACGGCAATGGCGGGGTTTTTTATATTTGCGATTTCGGATTTGCGATTTGCGATTTTTTGCCCCCACCTCCGTCCTCGGGCTCGTCGTCGGCAATTGCAGTTGTTTTTCAAACGGATTATTGTTTCTTCATGCCGCGTGATGATTTGTTTTCCACCCCGCTTGAAAATCGGCCGGAAGAGACGTCCGGGCGAGCCGCTGAAAAATTCTCCCGCAACCAGCCGCTGGCCGCGCGCCTGCGGCCGCGCAGCCTCGATGAGTTCGCCGGCCAGACGCATATCCTGGCACCCGGCCAGTTGCTCCGCCGGGCCATCGAGGCCGATCGCCTCCAATCGCTGATCTTCTTCGGCCCACCCGGCACCGGCAAGACGTCGCTCGCCCAAATCATCGCCCGCCAGACCAAAAGCAAGTTCGAACGGCTCAGTGGTGTGGAATCCAACGTCGCCGACATGCGCCGGGTGCTGGCCGCGGCCGCCAACCGTCTCGAAAATACGGGCCGACCGACGATATTGTTCATTGACGAAATCCACCGCTTCAACAAGGCCCAGCAGGACGTGCTGCTGCCGGACGTGGAAAGCGGCGTGGTGCGGCTCATTGGCGCCACCACGCATAATCCGTTCTTCTTTGTCAACTCACCGCTCGTTTCGCGCTCGCAAATTTTTGAACTGCGCCCGTTGCGCGAAGAAGAATTGTTCGCCTTGTTGCAACGGGCGCTGGCCGACCCGGAACGCGGGCTCGGTTACCTGAACATTCAAGCCGACGAAAACGCCCTGCGTCACCTGGCCAAAATCGCCGATGGCGACGCGCGCAAGGCGCTGAACGCGCTGGAGATTGCCGCGCTCACCACCGCGCCGGACCAACAAGGCAGGGTTCACCTTGACCTCGCCGCCGCCGAGCAAAGCATCCAGAAAAAGGCCATCGTGTACGACGACGAAGACGCGCATTACGACACCATTTCCGCCTTCATCAAGGCGATGCGCGGCAGCGACCCGGACGCGGCGCTCTACTGGTTGGCCAAGATGATTCACGCCGGCGAGGACCCCCGGTTTATCGCCCGGCGGATTGTAATATGCGCGGCGGAAGACGTGGGCCTGGCGGATCCCATGGCATTGGTGCTCGCCAACGCGGCACTGTCGGCGTCGGAATTTGTCGGCTGGCCCGAGGCGCGCATTCCCCTGGCCGAAGCGACGGTTTACATCGCCACCGCCAACAAGAGCAACAGCGCGTATCTGGCCATTGATGCCGCACTGGAGGACGTCAAATCAGGCCGCACGCTGCCGGTCCCGGAGCACTTGCGGGACACGCATTACAAAGGCGCGGAACGGCTCGGCCACGGCAAGGGTTACGAATACGCCCACGACCATCCGGGCCATTTCGTGGCACAGGATTATCTCGGGACGGACAAGATTTATTATGAGCCGACCGAGCAGGGCGTGGAAAAGAAAATCAAGGAACGGGTGGAGAAATGGCGGGCGGCGCTGGCTGCCGCGCGAAAACAAGGCGAAAAATGACTGTTGATTTGAACGGGCAAAAAGGCGCGTTACGGAAACAACTCCGCGAAGCGCTGCAGAAGCTGTCCCCGGCGGTGCGGGCGGCGGAATCCATCGAGCTGTGCGACCGGCTGGAACCCCAATTGCAAAGCGCACGCACGATTCTGTTTTTCGCGCCGCTGCCGGAGGAACCGGACGTCTGGCCGTTGCTGGAAAAAATGCTGCCGACAAAAAAAATCTGTGCCCTGCCCGCTTTCAACTCCACCGCCCGGACCTATTTGGCGCGACAGGTTCGGAATTTGACGTCGGACCTCTCCGCCGGAAAATTCGGCATTCGCGAGCCGTCAGCGACTTGCGGGGAAATTCGGCCGGACCAGTTCGATTTGGTCCTGGTTCCGGCGGTCGCTTTTGATTGGCACGGACACCGGCTGGGACGCGGCGGGGGATTCTACGACCGGTTGCTGGCGAAGGCGCATGGCATCAAATGCGGCGTGGCGTTTGATGCGCAAATGGTGAAAGCAATACCAGCGGAAACCCATGACGTCCGGATGGATTTCATAGCCACTCCCAGCCGGCTGGTAAAAGTCGCCGGCTGATTTGTACGGTGGTTTTTATTGATGCTGCTGATCCAGCATCGGCGAGCCGCTTTCCCAGCTCTGCGGCGCATTCCACGGGCGGACCGAGGCATTCTCGGGTTCGTTGGTTTGACAACCCGTGATTCCAAAAAGCAGAACGCTCCACAGGAGCAGGAAAAGCCATTTGACGGCCGGACCTTGCATTTCAGGAAGCCGGATGCGCCGGAGTAACCTCATCGCCTTCAATGACGTCTCCCAGTTGCCAGCCCGGAACGATATTAGCAATGCTGCGGTCCTTTTGAACACTGCGAACGATGACCTTGGCCACGAGCTTGCCGTCGCGGCTCACCAGCATTTCACCGTCCGGCAACACACCCTGGTCCCCGCCAATGTTTAGCACCACAAAATCCCACTTGGGATCCACCGCCACAATCTTCCCCCGCAGATCGGCGCGCAACGTAACGACATAATTGGTTCCGATCAATTCGTTGATCTGCGCGGTCAACCGGCTGACGGTGCGTTGCAGAACTCCGTTTTCCTCCTTGACGGCCTCCAGCTCATTCTGGGTGGATTTGAGGTTTTTGCCCAAACCGGCCACCTGGTCGGCAGTAAAGCCGGTCGCCTGGTAGGCCGCCAGTTTGGCCTGCGCGTCATCCCGTTCCTGGGTGGTCTTGGTCAGTTTGTCCGATAATTCGTCGGCGCGTTTGGTTTGCGTCTTGGCGTCGGCCACGGCCTTGTCGCGCTGGACTTTGGTGTCCGTCAATTCCTGTGTCGTCTGGGCCAAATCGTTCGTGGCCTGATCCAGTTGCTTGCGCGTGCTGGCCAGCTCGGTCCGGGCCTGGTCTCTTTCCGTGTGGAAATCATCCCGCTGGGTGATCAGCGTGCTGATCTTGTCCCGAACCTTAACGATGTTCAGTGCGCCCGCGAGCAGCCCCGCGACAATCGCCACAATCAAACTGATGCGAATCAACATGGATGGGTCACTTCAATTTTGGGATAAATTATCCATTTGCGCCAAAGATGTCAACGCCGGTTTACGTCTTGCCAAACGGGGATTTCGTACCATCTTTTAAGCATGGACCCGGAACCACCACTGTACGGGTTGCACGTTGGAGCCGGGCCGGTACAGAAGTAAACGCGGACAATCAGCGAATCATCGGCCATGCGATTAAATCACGGTCTGCACCTGGCGTATTGCACCAACATTCATCGCGGCGAGACCTGGCGCGAGACGTTTGAGTCGCTCCAATCCCACACCCTCGCGGTGCGCGAGCGGGTTTGTCCGCAAAAACCGTTTGCCATCGGCCTGCGCCTGAGCAACTGGGCGGCGCGCGAACTGAGCGAGTCCGCCACGCTGCTGGCCTTCCAACGCTGGCTCGCGCAAAAGAATTGTTATGTTTTTACGATTAACGGTTTCCCCTACGGCCAGTTTCACCAGGCCCGGGTGAAGGAGCAGGTTTACCTGCCGGATTGGACTTCCCCCGAGCGGCTCGCTTACACGAACCTGCTGTTCGATGTGTTGTCGAAATTATTGCCCGCCGGCGTCGAGGGCAGCGTCAGCACCCTGCCCGGGTCCTTCAAGGGCTTTCGTTTGCACCCCGACGCGCTGAAAAACGCCCGGGCCAACCTCTGGCACTGCATTGAGCACATCGCCCATCTGAGCGAAGAAACGGGCCGCAAATTGCATCTCGGCCTGGAACCCGAGCCGCTTTGCCTGTTGGAAAGCAGCGGCGAAACCATCCAACTGTTCGACCGGTTGCGCAGCGAACATCCGCGCGACCCCCGCCTGGCTGAACATCTCGGCGTCAACTACGACACCTGCCACTTCGCGGTGAATTTCGAGGAACCCCAAAATGCCCTGCCGTGCCTTTGCCAGCACGGCATTAAAATCAGTAAAATACACCTGAGTTCCGCGCTCAAGGCCCGGCCCACGCCGGAAACCTGCGACGCGCTCAAAACGTTTGCGAATGACGTTTACCTGCATCAGGTGGTTGTGCGCGAGCCCGCTGGCAACCGGAATATTTATTACGACCTGCCCGATGCGCTGGCCGATCCGGACGCCCGGCGCCGGAGCCCGGCCGGCCTGCTGCCGGAATGGCGTATTCATTTCCACGTGCCGTTGCACGCCCCCACCGCGCCGCCGTTTGAAACGACCGGCGACCATCTGCTGGCGGTGCTGGATTTGCTGGCGGAAGACCCCAAACTATGCTCGCATCTGGAAATGGAAACCTACACCTGGGAGGTGTTGCCGCCGGAGTTGAAAAGCCGGAGCGTCGTCGAACAACTCGCCGCCGAATACGAATGGTTGCTGCCGCAACTGGCGGAACGCGGACTCGCCAACCGGTAAGTTTTGTGGTTTGCTCCGGGCCATGAGCCGGGATTTTCTCCACCGCCTGCGTACGCTGGTGATTTTGGGGCGGGTGTCGAACCTGCCGACGGTGTGGTCGAACTGCCTGGTCGGCTGGCTGCTCGGTGGCGGAGGAAATTACGCCAATCTCCCCTGGTTATTCTTCGGCATCACCGCGCTGTACCTCGGCGGCATGTTTTTGAACGACGCATTTGACGCGGACTTCGACCGACAACATCGCCCGGAACGGCCGATCCCTTCCGGCGCGATTTCGCTGCCGGCGGTCTGGGGCTGGGGACTGGTTTGGCTGGTTCCGGGCACGTTGAGCTTGATTATGATCGGGAAGACGACCGGCGCCCTGGCGCTCGTGTTGCTGCTGTGCATCGTCCTTTACGACGCCACGCATAAAGTCATCACCGCCTCACCCTGGTTGATGGGCGCATGCCGGTTCTGGGTTTATGTCATCGCCGCCTCCTGTGCCAGTTGGGGTGTGAACGGCTGGCCGATCTGGTGCGGCGCAGCGCTGGGAATCTACGTCGCCGGCTTGAGCCACGTCGCGCAGTTGGAAAGCTTGCGCGGAAGGGTTCCTTATTGGCCCCTGATTCTGCTGTCCGCGCCGGTCGTGTTGGCCCTGTTGATGGATGCCGGAGAAAACCGCGTTTCGGGCCTCTGGCTGTCGCTGGTGCTGGTGCTCTGGAGCGCGCGTTGTGTCCGAACCATTTTTCAGGGAGGCGCCGTGAACGTGGGCCGAATCGTTTCCGGCCTGCTGGCGGGAATTGTGTTGGTGGACTGGCTGGCCGTTGCGCCGGGTTGTCCGACTGCGTTGAGCGCGGTGTTTTTAATCCTGTTCGGCGCCACGTTGGGACTGCAACGATTCGTGCCGGCAACGTGAAAAGCTAAGGCCGAAGGCTGAACGCTAAAGGCTTGAGAAATATGAACGAACAGGCGAAGGATTTAAAAATACGAACAAAGGCGTTTGCGCTTCGGGTCATTCGTATGTACTCCAAACTGCCCGGGAACAACGCGGTCGCACAGGTGCCCGGCCGGCAGGTCTTGCGTTCGGGAACGGCGGTCGGTGCAAATTATCGCGAAGCCTCCCGCACCCGCTCCCAAGCCGAGTTCATTTCCAAGACAGGCGACTGTCTCAAAGAAATTGATGAAGCCGAATATTGGCTGGAATTGATCGTGGATAGTGGCTGTATTCCAGCCGGCCGAATGGCCGAACTGCTTGATGAAGCACGGGCAACTCATCGCAATATTTGCGACCATCGACAAAAGAGCCAAAGGCCAAAATGCCGACTCCAGCATTTAGCCTTTAGAATTCGGCCTTTGCTTTCCACAAGCTTCGCTTGAACAGCCAATCATCCTCGGTTATTTTGGTTGTTCGTATATGAACATAGAAGGCTTGAACAGCTTTCCAGACCAGGTTAGCGGCCTTTCTGCAGCCGGCAAACCCGTTACACCGCAACCGGGTTTCCGGGCAGAAAGGGAACTGACGCACAACGAAGAGATTAAGGAAGCGATTCCCACGCTCGCGGGCACCATCGCGTCCACGCTGGCCAACCCGGGCGCCGACACGTTCTCCGGCGATGACGCCCAATTCCTGAAATTTCACGGTGTTTATCCGCAGGACGACCGCGATCTGCGTTCGGCGGCCGGCCGGAAATACATCATGATGGTCCGCAGCCGCATTCCCGGCGGCGTGATGACCGCCAACCAGTGGCGTGTGTTCGACGAACTGGCGTGGCTTTACGGCAATAATACGCTGCGCATCACCACCCGCCAGACCATCCAGTTTCACGGCGTCGTCAAGGCGAACCTGCGTCTGGTGGTCAAAAAAATCAACGAGTGCCTGCTCTCCACGCTCGCGGCTTGCGGCGACGTGAACCGCAACGTGCTCGCGCCGCCCACGCCCGCGTACACCCGGGCGCGTGATGAAGTCTATCGCGATTGCGTGCGGGTGGCGAACGCGCTCAAGCCGCAGACCCGCGCCTATTACGCCATCTGGATCGACGGTTTCCAGCTCAAGATTGACGACCCGTTCAACCAGGCGTTCGTTGATCCACTTTACGGCAAGGCGTATTTGCCGCGAAAATTCAAAACCGCGTTCGTTATCCCGCCGGTGAATGACCTCGACGTTTTCACCAACGACCAGGGCTTCATCGCGGTGGTGGAAAGCGAAAAACTGTTAGGTTACAACCTCGTCGTCGGCGGCGGCATGGGACGCACGCACGGTAACCAGCAAACTTACCCGCGGCTGGCGAGCGAACTCGGATTTATCACGCCGGACAAATTGATTGAGGTTGCCAAAGCCGTGCTGACGATTCACCGCGACTACGGCGACCGCACCGACCGCAAGCACGCGCGCTTCAAATATGTCGTCGAAGAGCGTGGCGTGGATTGGACGCGCGCCGAGGTTGAGAAGCGAGCCGGCATCAAATTTGCGCCGATCCGGCCTTACCGGTTCACGACGACGGCCGATTTGCTCGGCTGGCACAAATCCGTGGATGGAAAGAATTTCTTCACGCTGTTCGTCCAAACCGGCCGCGTGAAGAACGAAAAAAAGATCGCGCTGCGCGAAATCGCGGAGAAATTTCCGCACCTCGGATTCCACCTGACCACGAATCAGAATGTGATTCTCGCCAACGTGAACGATGCGGACCAAGCCGGCATCAATTCGATTTTTGCGGCGCACAAAATTCCCGTTGAAAATCAGGCGCGCGTTTTGCACGCGGTCGCGATGGCCTGTCCCGCCCTGCCCACCTGCGGCCTGGCCCTCGCCGAATCCGAACGGATATTGCCCGGGCTCATTGACCGCATCGAAAAACTCTGCGGCGATCTGGGACTCGGTGACGAGGAGATCATCATCCGTTCGACCGGTTGCCCGAACGGTTGCGCCAGGCCGTACCTGGCGGAAATCGGATTCGTCGGCAAAGCGCCGGGACGTTATCAACTTTGGCTCGGCGGCAATGTTTCCGGCACGCGCCTCAACCGCGTGTGGAAGGAAACCGTCAAAGACCCCGACATCGAGAATGAATTACGGCCGGTGCTCGCCCGCTATGCCAAGGAACGCAATCCGGGCGAACGTTTCGGCGACTGGTGCGACCGGGAGTTGTGGCCGGAAAAGCCGGCCGCGGTCAACCCGGTGGCCGATCCCATTCCAGCTCCATGACCGCTGATCAAATCGTCGAAGCCAACGCCGGCTTGCGGAGCAGGCCGCCGTTGGAAATTGTGCGCTGGGCCATTGCCCAGGCCAATGGGCGGGCGCTGGTTTCGACCAATTTTCGCCCGTACGAAGCGGTGATTTTGCATTTATGCGCGCAGGTGCAACCGGATATTCCGGTGCTGTGGGTGGACCACGGTTACAATCGTCCGGCCACTTACAAACACGCCGAGGCATTGAAAAAAATGCTTCGCTTGAACCTGAAAGCCTATCTGCCGAGGATTTCCGCCGCGCATCACGACGCCATCCACGGCGACCTTCCGTCCACCGATGACGAAGCTGGTTTGAAACGGTTCAGCGCGTTGATGAAGCTGGAGCCGTTCCAGCGCGGCATGAAGGAACTGGCGCCGGCGGTCTGGATCACCGCATTGCGTAAAGTCCAAAATCCGAACCGCGCCGGCCTTGATATCGTTTCCGAGGACAAGAATTTTGGTGCGCTCAAGGTCAGCCCGGTTTTTTATTGGACCGACGCGGACATGGAGGATTACCTGAGGCAGCACCATCTGCCCAACGAATGGGACTATTTTGATCCGGCCAAGGCCGACGACAAGCGCGAATGCGGTTTGCATGCGACCTGGGGGTCGCAGGCTCTTGGATCTGGGATCTAAGACAACGACATGGACGCGTACCTATCGGTTAAAATTCATTTGGAATCCGTGTTCATCCGTGTTCATCTGTGGTTAAATCTTTGAAGTGAACAGTTACCATCTGGACCATTTGCAGTACCTGGAAACCGAAGCGATTCACATCATGCGCGAAGTCGCGGCGGAATTCGAGCGCCCGGCCCTGCTCTTCTCCGGCGGCAAGGATTCCATTTCCCTGCTGCGCCTGGCCGAAAAGGCATTCCGTCCGTCCGACATTCCCATGCCGCTGCTGAACATTGATACCGGACACCACTTCCCCGAATTGAACGAATTCCGCGACCGGCGCGCCAAAGAACTGGGCGCCAAACTCATCGTCCGCAAGGTTGAAGACGCCATCGCCAAGGGCATCGCGGTGCCGCGACCCGGCGAAATCAGCCGCAATCAGTTGCAAATCCCGACGCTGCTGGCGGCGGTCGAGGAGTTTCAGTTCGATTGTCTGATTGGCGGCGCGCGGCGCGACGAGGAAAAGGCCCGCGCCAAGGAGCGCTTCTTCAGTTTCCGCGACAGTTTCGGCCAATGGGACCCGAAAAATCAGCGGCCCGAAATCTGGAATATTTACAACGCGCGCGTCAATCCGGGCGAACACATGCGCGTCTTTCCGCTTTCGAACTGGACGGAAATGGATGTGTGGGAATACATCAAACGCGAGCAACTGGCCGTGCCGGCGATTTATTTCAGTCACCAGCGAAAATGTGTCCGCCGCAACGGTCAGTGGCTGCCCGTCTCCGATTTGCTGCCGCCCAAGGGCACGGAACCGGTGAAGGAGCTGGTCGTCCGCGTCCGCACCATCGGCGACATTATCAGCACCGGCATGGTCGAGTCGCCGGC
The DNA here is from genome assembly GCA_035508155.1 of Candidatus Sulfopaludibacter sp. Classification (GTDB taxonomy): domain Bacteria; phylum Verrucomicrobiota; class Verrucomicrobiia; order Limisphaerales; family UBA11358; genus UBA11358. The sequence goes on from DATJNM010000019.1 coordinate 48,616, forward strand.
GGATTCCGTGGACGACATCATTGCTGAAATCGCCGCCGCCCGCGTCACCGAACGCGGCTCCCGCGCCGATGACAAGGCCAGCGAAGCGGCGATGGAGGATCGCAAGAAAGCCGGATACTTTTAATCGGAGATGGGAGTTCGGAGATGGGAGATCGAAAATATGGCTACGCCACGGTCATTTGAAGATTTGGAAGCTTGGGAGGCCGCTCGTGAGTTGACCAACAAAGCTTATCAGCTCTCGCGTCGCGAGCCGTTGTCTCACGACTTCGGATTATGTGACCAGCTTCGCCGCGCCGCGCTTTCGGTGATGAACAACAGCGCCGAAGGTTGGGAAAGCCTTCATCTCGCCGAGAAAAAGCAATTTTACAATTGGGCGCGACGCTCTTGTGGCGAAGGCCGCTCCATGAGTTACGTTTTGCCCGACAATAAATTCATCACAAGTGAAGAACAACAGACTTTGTTAAAATTTTGTATGCGCTCCGGCAAACTCGTCAGTGGTCTGATCCGTTCGCTGGACAACCGCAATTAAACCCGAACTCCCATCTGCCATCTCCCATCTCACAAATAAATGTCCCATACTCAACATCCTGTCGAAATTCTGCGCCTGAACACTTGTGGTTCGGTGGACGACGGCAAATCCACGCTCATCGGCCGCCTGCTCTACGATTCCAAAAACCTGATGGAGGACCAGTTGGAAGCGCTGGAACGCTCCGCCGACATCACCGGCGGCGGCCAGATTAATCTGGCCAATCTCACCGACGGTCTCCGCGCCGAACGCGAGCAAGGCATCACGATTGACGTTGCTTACCGGTACTTCGCCACGCCCAAGCGCAAGTTCATCGTCGCCGACACCCCCGGCCACGTCCAATACACGCGCAACATGGTCACCGGCGCCTCCACGGCGAACCTTTCCATCGTGCTGGTGGACGCACGCCAGGGCGTCACCGAACAAACCCGCCGCCATACCTATCTGGCGGCATTGCTGGGCATTCCCCACCTCGTCATCGCCATCAACAAAATGGATCTGGTGGACTGGAGCGAAGAACGTTTTTTGGAGATTCGCGACGAGATCGAGGATTTCATCCCGAAACTCGACGTGTTCCGCGATGTCAAATTCATTCCGCTCAGCGCACTCAACGGCGACAACGTCGTCATGCCGTCAACCCAAATGCCGTGGCACGAAGGCCCGGCGTTGCTGGGCCATCTGGAGACGGTGCACATCGCCAGCGACTGGAACCTCAATGCGTTCCGGTTCCCGGTGCAATGGGTCAATCGCCCGAACAATCCCCGTGACCCGAAGTTGCACGATTTTCGGGGCTTGAGCGGACAAATCGCCGGCGGCATCGCCCGCAAAGGTCAGACGGTTATTGTGCTGCCCACCGGTTTAAAGACGACCATCAGGGATATCTGGACCTACGACGGGGTGCTGGCCGAGGCCTTCTGTCCGCAATCCGCCACGCTTTGCCTGGCCGATGACATTGACGTGAGCCGCGGCGACATGATTGTGGGCCTGGAAAATCTTCCCGGTTGCGGCTCGGATCTGCACGCGCGCATTTGCTGGATGCACCAACGACCGCTGCAATCCGGCCGGAAATTTTACCTCAAGCATACCACCCAGACTGCGCAGGCCGTCGTCACCGGCCTGGAAAGCCGCATCAACATGGCCACATTCGAACCGGAACCGGAACCGCCGGCGTTGGCCATCAACGACATCGGCGTGATTCGCCTGAAAACTTCCAAACCGATCGTGTTTGATGGTTACAGCACAAACCGGCTGACCGGTTCATTCATTTTGATCGAGCATGGCACGAACGCAACCATCGCCGCCGGCATGCTGTCCCCGCCCACCGAAGCCGTGAAACCGGAGTATACCGACTTCGCCATTTAATCCTGAGGGGGGACGATTTCTGCGGTCACAGGATTTCAGGCACTCGTGCAACTCGTCCCTCCGAATTTGTGTTTGAAGCGAAAGAGTTGACGGCGCGCGCCTTTCGGCAGATGCTTCCGCGCTGGAATGATGAAGGCAGACTTTGGGAGTTCGCTTTTGCCCCGCCGACGCAAACTGGTTTATTGGGTTCTCGGCCTTCTGCTGTTCTATACCATTCTCGGCTTCCTCATCCTGCCGCCGATCGTCCGGGCCATTGCCGTCAAACAATTATCCCGGCAGCTTGACCGGCAAGTTTCAATTGAAAAAATAAAAATCAACCCGTTCGTGCTCTCCACCTCCGTCCGTGGCCTGCTCATCAAGGACAGGGACGGCCAGCCGTTCATCTCATGGGACGAAGTCTATGTGAACTTCCAGCTTTCATCGTTCTTCGGCCACCCGTGGGTCTTCAGGGAAATCAGCGTGACCAAACCTTACGCGCGCGTGCAGGTGAACAAGGATTACACGCTGAATTTCTCGGATCTGGTCGCCAAACTCTCGACGAATGCGCCCGCCGCCGCGCCCGCCACGCCAGCCAAGCCGCTCGCGCTGCGCGTTGGCCGGCTCCAAATCACCGGCGCTGCCGCCTCGCTCGCCGACTTCACCACGCGCGAGCCGTTCCGGCGGACCATCGGCCCGCTTAACGTGACGTTGGAGAATTTCCGCACCGACCCGGACAATAAAAATCCCTATTCGTTCGCCGGCACCACCGACGCGGGCGAACGATTCGCCTGGAACGGATTTTTTTACCTGGACCCGCTCCGTTCCCAGGGCGAGTTGACCCTCGACGACCTCACGCTCAACAAATACGCACCGCTCTACCAGGACTTCGTGCGCTTTGAAATCCGCAGCGGCGTGATCGGGGTGAAGTCGGATTACCGTTTCGAGCTCAGCGCCAGCAACCGGGTTGCCGCCGTCACCAACACCGACTTCTCCCTGCGCAATTTCAGACTCGGCAGCCCCGGCGATACCAACAACATCGTTGAACTGGCGCACTTTGCCGTGACCGGGGCGAGCGTGGACCTGGAAGCGCGACAGGCCGAAGTGGATTCAGTTTCCGCCGAGGGCGCCAGACTGTTTGTGCGGCGCAACAAAGACGCCACGATCAACGCCCTGGAAGCCGCCAGGCCGGTTGCGAACGAGACGAACCCGCCCGGCGGCATTTTGCTGCTGCTGCGCTCGGTCACGAATGCCGTGGCGATGCTCCTCAACAGCACAAACCAGTGGAACGCGGCCGTCCACGACGTGAATTTCACCAACTGCGGATTGCACCTCGAAGACCTTGTGAATTCGCGCCCGGCCCGGCTGGATTTGGACGACGTCACGCTCACCGCCAGGAATATTTCCAACCGGCCGCATACCAATCTGACTGCCGAACTGTCCCTGCGCTGGAACACCAATGGCATCATCAACACGGAAATCGCCGCGTCCCTTTCCCCGCCGACCGCCGACATCCAGCTGTCACTCTCCAATCTCGATTTCGGCACGCTGGACCCCTATCTCGAACCCAAACTGAACCTGTTCATCCTCGGCAGCCGGCTCGGACTCGACGGCGACGTCCGTCTGCGCACGCCGGAAAACGAATTGCCGCAGGTCACGTTCACGGGCAATGCGCGGCTCGACGACTTTCGCACCGTGGACGGCGTCATGGCGCAGGATTTGTTGAAGTGGGATTCGCTGCGGTTCAATGACATTGAGGCGAACCTGAATCCCCCAACCGTCGCCATCAAGGAAATCGCCCTCGACAACGCCTGCGCGCGGGTTGTGATCGAAACCAATCACACGATTAACCTGCTGACGGCGTTGAACCCGGCCGAAACCAATGCGCCGGCCGCGAGCGTGGCAAACGCCGCTAATTCTCAAACGGCCCGCGAGGACGCTCACCCCACCGTTACCCCGGCAAATACGGCCGCCGCGCTGCCGAAAATCTCCGTCGGCAACATCGTGATTTCCAACGCCACCCTCAGTTACACGGACCGCTCGCTCACGCCCAATGTGCATCTGGCGGTGCTCCAGGCGGGCGGAACGATCGCGGGCATTTCCTCCGAGGAACTCCAACACGCCGACGTGAACCTGCACGCGGCCGTGGATGGCGTCGGACCGGTGGACATCACCGGCGAAATCAATCCGTTCAGCGGCACGGAAACCAACCATCTGGTGGTATCGGTGAAGGATGTGGATTTGACGCCGACCAGTCCCTACGCCGCCAAATTTGCCGGTTACCGCATCGCCATGGGCAAGCTGAATCTGGACCTCGTGTACAATCTGGTCGGGCAGAAATTACAGTCGAAAAATGTCATCACACTGGACCAGTTCACCTTTGGCGAACGGGTGGACAGTCCCGACGCGACGCATCTGCCCGTGCGGCTGGCGGTGGCCATCCTCAAGGACCGCGACGGAAAGATCGTTTTGGACGTGCCGGTGGAAGGCAGCCTGGACGATCCGAAATTCCAGATCGGCAAGGTGGTTACCCGCGCCGTTGTCAATATCCTGACGAAAGTCGCCACGTCACCGTTCTCGTTGATTGGCGCGGCGTTCGGCGGCGGAGGCGAGGAATTGGGCTACCAGGACTTTGCTCCGGGCAGCGCACAGTTGACAACCGCCGACAAACAAAAACTTGATACCCTGGTCAAAGCCCTTTATGCCCGGCCCGGGTTGAACCTGGAAATTTCGGGCAGTGTCGACCCGATTGCCGACCGTGATGGATTGCAACGCGTCTTTCTCGAAAAACAGCTGCACACAAGGAAATGGCTGTCGCTTCGCAAATCCCAGCAAGCCGCCCTGACACCGGAACAGATCACTCTGACGCCGGCGGAACGAGCGGATTTGGTGAAGAAGCTCTACAACGAAGCATGGACCAAAGGCCAAATCACGCCGGCCCTGCTCGCGGCAAATACGAATCTCACGGCGGCGGTGGCCCAGATCAACGCCCGGACACCGCGGATCCAAAAAGACGCGACGTTTCTGGTGAAAGGCCTGCCGGCTCCGGCGCCACCGACTTCCGGTGCGGGAACGGTCGCGCCTTCACAAATAAAACTTCCGCCGATCGCCGACCCGATGGAGATAGTGTTGGTGGCATCCATTCCCGTCACCGACAACGATTTCGAGTCGCTGGCATCCGAACGCGCCAAGGCCGTGCACGCCTACATTCTGGCCGCGAACAAGGTGGAGGCAAAGCGGCTGTTCCTGACGGAAAACCAGACCGGTGGCGTGCGCAGCGACGGCAGCCGGGTTTATTTGGAGTTCCGCTAAATTGCATCCGTAACACAGCCACGAAAGCGTTCCGGCCCGCACTACAGCCTGACTCCGACCCTCTTGCAATCACTTCAATACCCTGGCCGCCAGCAGGTGTTCACATGGCAAAGATGGCAAGGATGATTTGTTTCCCACAAAAAATCCAGATCGCCGCCGCCAGGGCGATGTACGGTCCATACGGCATTCGCGATGACCACTCACGGCGTCGCAGTGCGATCAGCGCCACGCCCACCACGGCGCCGATCATGGAGCTGACCATCAACGAAAACAAAACGCCCTGCCAGCCGATGAACGCGCCGATGGCGCCCATGAATTTCACGTCGCCCAGGCCCATCGCTTCGCGCGGCAATACAATTTCCGCGCTGACGGCCTCCAGAAACGGCACGTCGTCAGGGTTCAGCCGTTCCCCGCCGATTTCCAGCCAGCCGGAGCGCAGCGCCAGCCGCACCCGCACGTCTTGGTAACCGCGATCCACCAGTTCCACCGTCCGCGCGTGCAGCGCAATCACGTCCGACTGGCGGTAAAACAGTTCATCGTAGGGAATCTCGCGATCGGGCAGGTGCACGGACGTCTCGGTGAAAATAATCCGTGTGTCCGCGGGCAATTTCACCCGCTGCCGCCCAAACAATAATTTTCCCAGCCGCAAAATCGCATAGATAATGCCGGCGCCGGCGCCGAGGCCGAGCGCGCTTTGCCACAGTCCGGCAATCAGGGCGCGAACCTCGTGTAACGCCGGAAACACACCTGAGGCGATCAGGCCAACGGCCATCCCGCCGTACGTGATTTCGTCGGGAATGATGAAATGTTCAAAGTCAATGAACGTGGCCGCAATTAGTCCGGCCAGGAAAATGGTGTAAATCATGGCGATGACCGCGGAGATTTTTCCAAAAGCCAGCCAGCAACCCAAAAAGGTTACGCCGGTAAGCAGTTCCACGATGAAATAGCGCGGTGAAATCGGCGCGCCGCAATTCTTGCACCGGCCGCGCAGCACCAGCCACGTCACCAACGGAACGTTCAGATACCACGGGATGGAGTACTGGCAATGCGGACAATGCGACGGCGGCGTAACGATGCTCATCCCCCGCGGCAGCCGGTGGATGCACACGTTCAAAAAGCTGCCGACGGTGCAACCGAAGACAAAGAAGACCAGCGACCAGAAATGGAAAGGGACCAACTCCCAGTTGTGCGCGTCGAAGATCGGTTCAATGCCCATAATCAATTCGGAGGGACGAGCCATGCGAGTCCCAATTTTTCAGGGACACGTGTAACCCGTCCCGCCGACAAATTTCGTCAGCCATGGATGTTTTCTTCCAGCGCGCGGCGCATGACGTCGAGCGGCGCGTGTTTGCCCGTCCAGATTTCAAACGCCTTCGCGCCTTGATGCAACAGCATTCCCAGCCCGTTGGCGGTCCGGCACCCGGCCTTCCGGGCGGCCTGGAGCAACGCTGTCTCCGCCGGCCGATAAATCATGTCATAAACCGCCCGCGCCCGGTTCAGGGAAAAATGCCTTTTGTCGAGCGGCAACCGGTCGTCCGGCTGCAAGCCGAGCGACGTGGCGTTGAGCAGCAAATCCACGTTGGCTGCGGGATAGCCCGGCGTGACGCGCACGGACGGAAATTGTTTTTTGATTTCAGCGGCCACGGCTTTGGCCTTGCTTTGGGTGCGGTTGACGAGAAAAAGCTCCGCGACCTTCTCCGCCGCAAGTCTTAACGCCGCCGTCCGTCCCGCCCCGCCCGCGCCGAGCAATAGCACCTTTGCCCCGCGCAATTCGAGTTTCAAATCCCCGCGCAACGCGGCCACAATGGCGCCGGCGTCCGTATTGAAGCCGACCGCGCGGATTCGGGCCCGGCCATCCACGCCGGCGGGTTCAAAGCGGATGGTGTTGACCGCGCCCCATTTCCTGGCCGATTTGTCGAGCGCATCCACCAGATCAAGCGCGACCAGCTTATGCGGCACGGTGAGGTTGAGTCCGGCAAAGCCCATCGCCCGGGCGCCCTCAATCGCGGCGCGCAAATGGTCGGGATGAACTTCGCAGGCGAGGTAGCGCCAGTTGAGGCCGAGCGCGGCAAAGGCGGCGTTGTGCATGGCTGGCGACGCCGAATGGCGGATCGGAAAGCCAAACACCGCGCAACAGCGCGTGGCGGCATTGATGGCAGGTTGGCCCGGTTGAAACACGCGGGATTTATATGCGGCCACGCCCTGACTTCAAAGCCCAAAGTCCGCGAACCCTCCATCCCATCCGGCAAAAGACGGCCCGCCCCGTTTCCCACCCCTCCCGTCTTCAAGTGTCCCGAAGACAAAGCCATCATCTCCCCTAACTAAGGGATTCCCCTATATCACTAAGATTTGCCCGCGCTTCCAATCAGGCTGAACACCAATTGTCGGAATTCCCGCCTTCACTTAATTTGTCGTCATGCAAACAACATTTGTTAGGCAGGATTCGGCCGAACAGTCGCTGTCCTCAAAATCCCAGGAACATGGTTCCGCCGCGGTTCAACCGCCTCCGCGGGATAGCGGTGGGGTGGCAGCCAGGAGCATCGCCAACGCCAAAAGGGACGGCGCGCTTGCCCTGCCTAATGGCAACGGCAATGGCAATGCCAACCGCGCCCTGGTCGAGGCGCTCATCACTTCCAAGGTCTATCAGGAATATGAACGGGCGTTTAACGACATGACCGGCCTGCCCATCGCGCTGCAACCCATTGAGACCTGGCAGTTGCCGTATCACGGCAAGCGGAACGAGAATCCGTTTTGCGCATTGATGTCGCAGAAAAGCCGCGCGTGCGCGGCGTGTTTGCAGGTGCGCGAACGCCTTTGTGAAAAGGCCACGACGGAACCGCAATCGCTTTCCTGCCACTCGGGGCTGTGCGAAACCGCCATCCCGGTGCGTCTGAGCGACCGGCTGATTGGTTATCTCCAGACCGGCCAGTTGTTCCGGAAGAAACCGAACCAGGCGCAATTTGGAAAAGTAGCCAAACAAGTGGAGGAATGGGGCCTGGAAGTGGACCGTGACGCCTTGAAGAAAGCCTATTTTGCCGGCAAAGTGGTGTCCACCCGGGAACACGAATCCGTAGTCAAATTGCTCGGCATTTTTGCGCAGCACCTGGCCATGATCAGCAACCAGGTCTTTATCCAGCAGGAAAATTCCGAATCTCCCGTCATCAAGCGGGCCAAGGAATATATTTGCGAGCATCAGGCGGAAAAGCTTTCGCTCAGCCACGTGGCCAAGGCGGTCAATATGAGCGCCTTCTACTTCTGCAAGATGTTCAAACGGGTCACCGGCATCAATTTCACCGATTATCTTTCGCGGGTGCGCATCGAAAAGGCGAAGAACCTGTTGCTCAACCCCAACCTGCGCGTGAGTGAAATCGCCTTCGAGGTCGGGTTCCAGTCGCTGACGCACTTCAATCGCGTGTTCAAGAAGCTGCTCGGCCAGTCCCCCACCGAGTACCGGGCGCAGTTGCTGAGTCGCTGATAAAGCGGCCCTCAACGGTGACACGTGATGTGACCCAAAAAGCCACAACGCCCGGTTCTCGTCACCGGACACCCGCCACACGTCACGCGTTTGAGATTGGCATCGGCGCGGATTTTCCCGATAGTTTCTTCACCCTTGCGATGAAGGACTACCGGAGAATGTCCCGGGCCGAATTGCTGGCTTGGATCAAGCAACTTCGCACCCGGCACGCCGCGCGCACACGCACGCACCGCCGACAGGCCGCGTCCGCCTTGCGGGACAGCGCCGAACGGCTGCGTGCCATCCTGGAAACGGCGGTGGAGGGCATCGTTACGATAGACGAGCGCGGCATCGTCGAGTCCTTCAACCTCGCGGCGGAAAGGATTTTTGGCTACCAGGCGAACGAAGTCATCGGCAGGAACGTCAGCCTGCTCATGCCTGCGCCGCATCGCGAGCAACATGACACCTACCTCGGCAACTACCGGCGCACCGGTCACGCCAAGATCATCGGCATCGGCCGGGAAGTCGTTGGCCGCCGGAAAAACGGGACGGTGTTTCCCATGGACCTTTCGGTGAGCGAAGTACAACTGGCCGACCGGCGGTTGTTCACCGGTTTCATCCGCGATATTTCCGAGCGCAAAGAGGCGGAAAAGACCCTGCGGCACTACGCCGCCCTGGTGGAATCTTCGGAGGACGCCATCGTCGGCAAAACGCTGGATGGCTTTGTCACCAGTTGGAACAAGGGCGCCGAAGGCGTTTTCGGCTACACCCGCAAGGAAATGCTGGGCAAGCCCATTTCGCTCCTGATTCCGCCCAACCGTAAAAACGAGGAGCCGGAGATCCTGGAAAGGATCAAGCGCGGTGAATCCGTGGAACACTACGAAACCAAACGGCGGCGCAAGAACGGCCGGATCATTGATATTTCAGTGACGATTTCACCCATCCGGGACGCGGAAGGAAAAATCATCGGCGCGTCCAAGGTGGCGCGCGACATCACCGAACGCAAACGACTGGAGAGGGAAATTCTGGAAATCAGCGAACGCGAACAGCGCCGGATCGGCCAGGATTTGCACGACGGCCTGTGCCAGCACCTGGCCGGCATTGAACTGATGAGTCAGGTGCTGGAACAGAAACTGGCCCGGCGCTCGAAAGCCACGGCGGCCAAGGCCGCCGACATCGCCCGAAACGTGCGCGACGCCATCAGCCATACGCGACTGCTGGCACGCGGCCTTTCGCCCGTAACCCTTGAATCGGAGGGGCTGATGTCCGCGCTGCACGAACTGGCCTTGAACACGCAGAAAATCTTTGGGGTCGCCTGCCGATTTGAGTGCGACCCGCCGGTGTTGGTGTCGGACTTCCCTGCCGCCACCCATCTCTTCCGCCTGGCGCAGGAAGCCGTGTCTAATGCCATCAAGCACGGCAAGGCGAAACGCATTTTGATTCGATTAAAAGAGGAGCGCGGACGCATGCTGCTGCGCATCATTGACAACGGTGCGGGTTTTCCGGCACAACTTACCAGGTCAAAAGGCATGGGTTTGCGCATTATGCAATCCCGGGCCGGGATGATTGGCGGTACGCTGGCGCTTGAACGCAACGCCGCCGGCGGCACCAGCGTGACGGTGGCCGCGCCAAACCCGGCCGGCCGGCGAAAAACAAATCGGCCTCGTGGTCGCAAAAAGTAAAATAGCCCGCCAGCGGTTGCTCATCGTGGACGACCATCCGATGATGCGCACCGGGCTGGCGCAATTGATTGACAACGAGCCGGACCTGAAAGTCGGCGCCGAGGCCGACAACGCCCGGCAGGCCATGGACATTGCCGTGAGCCAGCCGCTCGATTTGATCCTGCTCGACATTTCCCTGCCCGACAAAAACGGCCTGGAACTGATCAAGGACATCCGGGCGCTCAAGCCAGGGCTGCCGATTCTCGTGGTTTCCATGCACGACGAATCGCTTTACGCCGAACGTGTCCTTCGGGCCGGCGGGCGCGGGTATATCATGAAACAGGAAGGCGGCAAAATGCTGCTCCACGCCATCCGCCAGGTGCTGAGCGGACAGATCTATGTGAGCGAAAAAATGGCCGCCGGCATTTTGGAATCCTTTTCCGGGCGTCACGCCGAGGCGGCGGTTTCCTCGGTCCAGCAGCTCTCCGACCGCGAATTTGAAGTGTTTCAATTGATTGGCCAGGGCGAAGGCAGCCGGGAGATTGCCGCTCATCTGCATTTGAGCGTAAAGACCGTTGAAGTCCACCGCCTGAACATCAAGAAGAAATTAAAATTGAAAACCGCGACCGATCTGGTGCGTCACGCCGTCCGCTGGCTGGAGACAGAAAAATCCGGCGCCTGACTGACTGTAGCGGCGGCCTGTGACCGCCGCATATTCCGGCGTGAATAAAAAAATGCGGCGTTCATAGAACGCCGCTACAGAGGAAACTGCCGCTTCACTCGCCGACACCGGCGTATTCCTCGTCCACGTGCAGGTCCGCGCCCATGAACACATAATCATGCGGCACGGTGTTCATGTCGAGAATATGGCGGGGCAAATTAAGCAACTGACTGAACCCAATGTCTTCCAGCGCGCGGATGGCCACTTTCCGTTCACCGTTGAATTCCGCCTCCAGCCGGCGCAGACCCAGTGAGCGGGCGATTTCCACCAGCTCGGCCACCAGCATCTTGGCCACGTCGCGCCCGCGATATTGCGGATGAGTCAGAACCGTCACCAGGCCGATGTGCCGTTTCCACCCGCCGAGTCGCTGATGCAGCGTCGCCTCGCCGATGATCTTTTCCCCGTGCAACATGAGCAACGGCAGGTTGCGCTCGAAATCGGCCTCCCGGCACCATTCCTGGAACAGCGCGCGGTCGGACACCGGCTGCTTGACGAACAGCCTTTCCTCTTCCGGCACCGCCAGAAAGAATTTGTGCAACCGCGCGGCGTCCCGCCTGCCCAGCGGGCGCACGACGCATTCGGTGCCGTCACGCAATGTCACCTCGAGGGGAAACTTTTCCAACGCATAATCCAGAATCATAGAGTGCCTTTCGTTGTCTGCACCCACCGTAGCACGGAATGAGATAAACTGAAACAAAAAAATTGTTACAAAAGCACATGTTATTGTACTATCCACTGGGGGGCACGGGTGTCTCTGCACGCAAAATCAGGTAAACAGAAATCCCGGCTTGGCCCGCTCCGGATATTTTGTAGGCTGAAAGTGTTCTTGAAACACGGGCAGTCCGATTCCGCAAAAACGGTAAAGTCTTTACCAAGGTTTGGTAAGTAACGCGCCTAAAAACAGCGAAGTTATTATCGCGCGAACTTTATGCTTGAGACACTGTTATATCCGAAGGCCGTGGCCGTGATCGGTGCGTCCCGCAGTCCGGAAAAAGTCGGGCACGCCGTCCTGGCCAATCTCGTCAACGGCGGCTTCAAAGGTACCATCGTCCCCATCAATCCCGGCACCGATGAAATCCTCGGCCTCAAATGTTACAAGTCGCTGGCCGACTATAAAAACCCGATTGACCTCGGTATCGTGGTGGTGGGGGGCAAATACGTCAAAGGCGCGCTGCAAAGCTGCCTGGACGCCGGCGCCAAATCGGTGATTGTCATCACCGCCGGTTTCAAGGAAGTCAGCGCCGAGGGCGCCAGGGCCGAACAGGAACTGGTGGCCCTGTGCCGGGCGCAGGGCGCCCGCATGGTCGGGCCGAATTGCCTGGGCGTTCTGAACACTGACCTCCACATGAACGCGACGTTCGCGCCGTCGGTGCCGCCGCCGGGAAAAATTTCCGTCATCTCCCAGTCCGGCGCGCTGTGCGTGGCCATCCTGGACTGGGCCGCCAACCAAAAGCTCGGCTTGGGCAAGGTCATCAGTTTTGGCAACAAGGCAGACCTCAACGAGGCCGATTTCATCCAGGCGCTCGCGGAAGACAAGGCCACCAATGTCATCGCCGGTTACCTGGAAAGCATCAAGGAAGGCGACAAATTTCTGCGGGTGGCGGAACAGGCGGCCGCCATCAAACCGGTGGTCATCCTGAAAGTCGGTATCACACAGGCCGGCGCCAAGGCGGCTTCGTCGCATACCGGCAGCCTGGCCGGCGCCGACATCGCCTACGGCGCGGCTTTCAAGCGCGCGGGGGTCATTCGCGCGGAAAATTTTGAGGCGCTGTTCGATTATGCCGCCGCCTTTGCCATGCAGCCTCTGCCCAACGGTGAACGCGTGGCCATCATCACCAACGCCGGCGGTCCGGGCATCATGGCGGCCGATGCCGCCGAAGGATTGGGTTTGAAAATGGTTTCGCCGAGCAAGGAAAGTGACGCGAAACTCCGGACTTTCCTGCCCGCGTCGGCGGCGTTTGGCAATCCGGTGGACGTGATTGGCGACGCCGAGCCGGACCGTTACGCAAAGGCGTTCGAGGTCATGCAGGATGATGAAAGGACCGACGCAATTGTGGTGGTCGTCACGCCGCAAAACATGACGCGCCCGCTCGAACTGGCGGAAAAGCTCGGCGAGACGTCCCGCCGCTGCGGGAGCAAGAAGCCGGTGCTGGCCGTGTTCATGGGCGGCACGGAAGTGGCCGCCGCGAAGGAAAAGTTGATGGCCGTAGGCATCCCGAATTATCCATCGCCCGACCGCGCCATCACTGCGTTGCGGGCGATGTGCGATTACGCAGCGTGGCGGCGCCGGCCGGCCCGCATCGTGACCCGGTTCCCGGTCAACCGCCGCCGCGTGGATCGTGTCATTCACATGCAGATGCGCAGCGGCGAGGCCCAGATCGGCGAGGTGGAGGCCAAGGAAATTCTGCGCGCCTACGATTTCAATGTGTTGGGCGGCCAGATTGCCCGGACATCGGATGAAGCGGTGGAAATCAGCGAGCGACTGAGTTATCCCGTCGTGCTGAAAATTTCATCGCCGGACATCATTCACAAATCCGATTTCGGCGGCGTGCGCATCAACCTGGCCAACGCCGAACAGGTGCGTGACGCGTTCGACCTGATGATGTTGCGCATTCAGAAACGCGCCCCCAACGCGCATCTGCGAGGCGCTTACGTGGAAAAGATGGGCCAGCGCGGGCGCGAAGTGATTCTGGGCATGACCCGCGATCCGCAGTTCGGACCAATGTTGATGTTCGGCCTGGGCGGCATTTTTGTCGAGGTGATGAAGGACGTGACCTTTCATCTGGCGCCCATCACGGCGGAGGAAGCAATGCAGATGTTGAAAGGCACGCGCTCTTACGCCCTGCTGCAAGGCGCGCGCGGCCAAGCGCCCGTTGATTTGGACGCCATTGCCGGCGCGTTGCAACGCATCAGCCAGTTGGCCACGGACTATCCGGAAATCAAGGAACTGGACATCAACCCCTTTATCGTCGGTCCGGTCGGCATGCCGGCGTACGTGGCGGATGCGCGCATGACCCTGGCGGGTCTGGTCGTCATCGAGAGGAACCATGAGTAAACCCATTTCATACGATCCCAAATGGCAGGAAACCTACCGGCCGCAAATCCTGAACGCGGCGGACGCGGTCAAAAAAATCCGGCCCGGCCAGCGCATCTTCATCGGCACCGGCGTGGGTGAACCGCTGCAACTGGTCAGCGCCCTGACCAAACGCGCCACCGAATTGCCGGACACCGAGATTGTGCATCTGCTCACGTTCGGCGCGGCGCCCTACGCCCATCGGGAGCTGGCGCAGTATTTCCGCGTCAACAGCTTCTTCATCGCCGAGAACGTCCGCGACATCATCCAGGAAGGTCTGGGTGATTATACGCCAATTCATTTGTCCGATATTCCGCGCCTCTTCGATTCGGGCCAGTTGCCGCTCGACGTGGCCTTGATTCAGGTGACACCGCCGGACAAGGATGGGATTTGCAGTCTGGGCGTCTCGGTGGACATCGTCAAAAGCGCCGCCGCCAACGCATCGCTGGTCATCGCCCAGGTCAACCCCCGGATGCCGCGCACGCTGGGCGATTCGTTCATTCACGCCTACGACATTGACGTGCTGGTGCCGGGCGAGGAAGCCATTCTGGAGGTCAAACCGCCCGAAGTCACCGACACAACCAGGCAGATTGCCGAGAACCTGTCCGCCTTGATTGAAGACGGCTCCACCCTCGAAATCGGCCTCGGACGGATTCCGCAGGCCCTGGTCAGTTTCCTCAAGGATAAAAAGGACCTCGGCATCCACACCGAAATGATTTCCGACGACGTGATTGAACTGATTGAAGCGGGCGTCATCACCGGCGCGCGCAAAACCGTGGACCGGGGCAAGATCGTGACCAGTTTCTGCCTGGGCACGCAGAAGCTCTATGATTTGGTGGACAACAACCCCATGTTCGCCTTCCACCCGACGGAATACGTGAACAGCCCCTTCATCATCCATCAACAGCACAAGATGGTGGCCATCAACACCGCGCTGGAGGTGGACCTCACCGGCCAGGTCTGCGCCGATTCGCTGGGCGCGAAATTTTTCTCCGGCGTCGGCGGCCAGGTGGACTTCAACCGCGGCGCGGCGAAAGCCCCCGGTGGCAAGGCGATCATCGCCCTGCCCTCGACCGCCCAGGGCGGCAGCGTTTCACGCATCGTCGTGCAGCTCAGTCCTGGCGCAGGCGTCGTCACCACCCGGGCGGGTGTATTTTACGTTGTCACCGAATACGGCGTGGCCTATCTGCACGGCAAGAGCGTGCAGGAACGCGCACTGGCGCTCATCAGCGTCGCGCACCCGAAATTCCGCGCCGACCTGCTTCGCGAGGCGATTGAAGCCAAATATCTCTCCGCCACCATGTCGGACAAGGAAGGCAAAATCCTGGTTGGACCAAAAGAACTGCGCACCACGTACCTGCTCAACGACGGCACGCTGCTCAATTTCCGCCCGATCCATCCGACCGACGAGCCGCGGATGCGCGACCTGTTTTACAAATTGTCCGAGGCGACGATTTATTATCGTTTCATGAGCCATCAGAAACGGGTGTCGCGGCATCAGATTCAGGATTTCGTTTACATTGACCACCGCAACGACGTGACCATCGTCGGCACGCTGCCCGATGCCTCCGGAGAGGAAATCCTCGCCGTCGGCAGTTATTATCTCGACCAGAAGACGAACCTGGCGGAAGTGGCGTTTGTGGTGGGTGACAAATGGCAGAATCACGGCATCGGCACCTTCCTCCTGAAGCACCTGATGCGCATTGCCCGGCGCAACGGCATCCGCGGGTTCACCGCCGAGGTGCTCACGGACAACAAGTCCATGCAGGCCGTCGTCAACAAATCCAATTGCAAGGTCAGCAGCAAGCTCAGCGGCAACGTGTACAGCTACGAGATGGATTTTGAGTAGGTTTCCTTTTTGCCCGGATTTGCGCTGGCAGTTTAGCGCAAATGCCGGATGCAAAAAGGCTGGGCGCGCTTGAATGGATGCAAAGACGGTAAGGCTTTAACACGAATTGCGCGAATGAGCACGAATTGAAGTCACGAAGTGGCTGGCGACAATAGCCCACGGCTTCAGCCGTGGGTCAACCGTCCAAAATAATATCAAGCCCCGGAGGGGCGGCAGAATGTTCCATCACCCAATCCTTGAAGTCTCCGCCCTCTCAATTCCTTAATTTCTTCCGCCAGCTTTTCCGCCTGTTGCTGCAACTCCACGCTTTCCTGTTCCAGCAATTTGCTCCGCTCCGCTGCCAGTTCCTCCAGCACACCGGGTCGTTGCTCGACGATGCCGCACAGCTCGTATTCCGCGCTTTCCTTCAATTGCTCCAGCGATTCGATGACGGCGATGACTTACAGTTGCAACGATTCATGGATGCAACCCCGTTGGGGTTGGAAATGTTTGTTGGCACGCCACCCGGCGTAGCCCGATTGCATCGGTCAACGCCGGGCTGATTTCCGTAGCGCCTTCAGCGCATTTTAAATTCGCGCCCATTCGCGAAATTCGTGTCAATCTCTGCGTCTCCGCGTCCCTGCGTTGGAATTTCCGCCGTGCAAGGATTCCTTCCTGGCCAAAACCAAAGGCGCGCCGCGAGATAGGTTCAACAGAAGCCAACGAAGGGAACGAAGAAAAGATTCCTTGCTGTGTTTGCTCCGTTTTCTTCTGTAGAGGTTTTGCCTTTGAATCCGCCGGAGCGAAAATCACCCCCGGTTCATTTCATAAATCACCGGCCTAATCCACCCAAAAAAAATCAAACAATTAGCAAAAATGGTTGAGCAATATCATTTTGCTGAGTTTAACTTATTTATGCGAACTCGGACAACGTGTGTCGCAGGCAGCGTCGGCATGGACAGAGTGGACCGGTTCTGTGAAGCAGGACCGGGTCGCCACGAAAACTGGCGCTGGTGCAGGTGAATCCTGCCCGACGAACGTTCCGTAAGTTTGCCGGCGGAGATGTGCCCCCGCCGGGCGAAATGGCATCACAACTGGTCGCCGGAAGACATTCCTGACAGGGGAAAAGTCCAGCGCCGGACAGGATGAGATGACCGTAATGCGCGAACAATTACTGGCTCGGCAGGCCACGGAGCGTTTCAGGCGCTCTTGGGGAAGTCCCCATGTTTTGGTCCGGCCGGGCGTTCGCATCCCCCTCCTCCGCTCATGAACCATCGCAAGCTCGCCTTCCTTTACCCGCCTGAAGTCGAAAGGCTGAGTTACCCGCCCGATTGTCCGTTCAAAACCCAGCGCGTCAAGCTGACGCGCGAACGATTGAAATCCTTCGGTCTGCTCGGCAGTGAAGACCGCTTTGAAGTTGCGCCGCCACCGGCCTCTCCGGACCAGTTGCAATGGTTTCACTCGGCCCGTTACCTGGAGGAACTTCAGCGGGCGGCGAATGGAGACTTGACGGTGCAGGGCTGGAACATGGGTCTTGGCGGACCGGACACTCCGGTGTTCACGGACATGTTCGACTGCGGGGCCTGGGCCTGCGGTGCCGGATTGGCGGCCGCCGATTTGCTGTTGCAACGCAAAGCCGACGTCGCGTTCAATTTGCTGGGCGGTTTTCATCATGCCATGGCCGAGCGCGCGGCGGGGTTTTGCTTTCTTAACGACGTGGTGCTCGCCTGCGTGAAACTCGCCGGGGCCGGTCGCCGGGTTTTGTACCTGGACGTGGACGCGCATCACGGCGACGGCGTGCAATCGGCGTTTTATCGGCGCGACGACGTGTTGACCATTTCCCTTCATGAAACCGGACGGACGCTTTTCCCCTGGGGTGGTTTTGAAGATGAAATCGGCGAGGGCCTGGGCCTGGGATTCAACGTCAATGTCCCCCTGCCACCGGAAGCCTACGATGAAGCCTTCTTGAAGGCATTCGACCGCGTGGTGCTGCCGCTGATGGAGGCTTATTCCCCCGACGTCATCGTTCTGGAGCTGGGCATGGACACGCTGGCGGGCGATCCGCTGACGCATCTGCGCATGACCAACAATATCGTGGTGGAACTCCTTGCACCCCTGCTGCAACGCGGCTGTCCGCTGCTCGTGGCCGGCGGCGGCGGCTATCACGTCGAGAACACCGTCCGCGGCTGGGCGCTGGCCTGGCGGACGTGCTGCGGCGAGGACGGGGAAGATTCCGGGATGGGCATGGGGGGCGTCATGCTGGCCAACACGGAATGGGCGGGCGGTTTGCGGGATCGGACGCTGGCGGTAACGGCGGAACAACGGCGGGCGGTTGAACCGGAATTGCAGGCCACCCTTCAGAACATAACCCATCACATCTTCCAATTTCACGGGATTTGCGCCGGTCCAAGGCGATCGGCCACGGTGCCCGGATGGTCCCTCCCTACCGACAACCACACCAAACCCAACAGGAGTGCATTATGACAACCACACTGACCCAACCCGTATCTCAACCCGTTTCGACCAGTTCCCTCATGCAGGAGGGCCGGACCTTCCCGCCCGGTCCGGAAGTGATTCAACATGCCCTCCTGAACGCGGAGCAATACCACAAAATGTACGAGCGCTCGATCAAGGACCCGGACGGGTTCTGGCTCGAACAGGCCGCGACGCTCGACTGGTTCAAGTCGCCAACCAAGGGGCGCAAATACATCTGGAACACCTCGGCGAAAATCATCGAGCACACGTGGTTTGAGGACGGCCAGCTTAACGTGTCGGTGAACTGTCTCGATCGCCATTTAAAAACCAAAACGCGCGACAAAACCGCCCTCATCTGGCAGGGCGAACCGGAGGACGATGTCCGCACGTTCACCTACGCGCAGTTGCACCAGGAAGTCTGCAAATTCGCCAACGTGCTGAAATCGCTGGGCGTTAAAAAGGGTGACCGCGTTTCCATTTATCTGCCGATGATTCCGGAATTGCCCATCGCCATGCTCGCCTGTGCGCGCCTAGGTGTCATCCACTCGGTCGTGTTCGGCGGTTTCAGCGCCGAAGCGCTGGCCGGGCGCATCAACGACGCCACCTGCCGCCTGCTGATCACCTCCAATGTTTCCCTGCGTTCCGGCAAAAGCATTCCGCTCAAAGGCATCGCCGACGAGGCATTAAAACACACCAAGAGCATCAAAAAAGTCATCGTCGTCAAACGCAACGAGCAGCCGTGCAACATGACGCCGGAACGCGACGTCTGGTATCACGACCTCATGGCCGAAGCCAGCGGCGATTGCCCGCCGGTGGTCAACAACGCCGAGGACCCGTTGTTCGTCCTGTACACCTCCGGCTCCACCGGCAAACCCAAGGGCGTTGTCCATTGCAACGCCGGTTACCTGCTCCAGGCCAGCCTCACCCACAAATACATCTTTGACGTTCATGACGGGGATATTTTCTGGTGCACGGCCGACATCGGCTGGGTGACCGGCCACAGTTACATCTGCTATGGCCCGCTCTGCAACGGTGCCACCAGCCTGATGTATGAAAGCGTGCCCACCTTCCCGGACGCCGGGCGTTTCTGGAAAATTGTGGACAAATTCAAGGTCACCATTTTCTACACCGCCCCGACGGCGGTTCGCTCGCTTATCCGGCTCGGTGAAGAATGGCCGAACAAATACAGTCTGGATTCGTTGCGGCTGCTGGGTTCCGTGGGCGAACCGATCAATCCCGAAGCCTGGATGTGGTATCACCGCGTCATTGGCAAGGAGCGTTGCCCCATCATGGACACGTGGTGGCAAACCGAAACCGGCGGCGCGCTCATTTCGCCGCTGCCCGGTGTGCACACGCTCAAACCCGGCAGCGCGAATCACCCGTTCTTTGGCGTGGAACTGGCGATTCTGCGCGACGACGGCAAACCGTGCGCCGTGAACGAAGGCGGCAAACTGTGCATCACCAAACCGTGGCCGGGCATGATGCGCACCACCTGGGGCGACCACAGCCGGTTCATCGAGACTTACTTCACGATGTATCCCAACATCTACTTCACCGGCGACGGCTGCCGCATTGACGAAGACGGTGATTATTGGCTGATGGGCCGCATTGACGACGTGGTCAATGTGTCCGGTCACCGCATCGGCACCGCCGAGGTCGAGAGCGCGCTGGTCAGTCATCCGAAGGTGGCCGAGGCCGCCGTGGCGCCGATGCCGCACGACATCAAGGGCCAGGGCCTTTACGCCTTTGTGACCCTCAAAGACGGCGTGCCGGAAAGTGACGAGCTCAAAAAAGAGCTGAGCAATCACGTCCGCAAGGAAATCGGGCCGATTGCCGTGCCGGACAAAATCCAGTTCGCACCCGGCCTGCCCAAGACCCGTTCCGGTAAAATCATGCGCCGCATCCTGCGCAAAATCGCCGAAAACGCCGCGGACCAGATTGGCGACATCTCGACCCTGGCCGATCCCCACGTCGTGGAACTTCTGGTTAAAGGGAAACAGTAAGGTCGGAGGCGCGTTGCCGGGGCCTTCCGCCCCGGCAGCCGCCCACGGCAAAAAAAAATATGCGATTAAGCGAACACCGGGTCTTTTTGCAATTTGTCGGGCTGGCCGTTCTGGCCGGTTCCGTGTCGGCGGCCGACACCAATCTCACCTGGAAAGCCGACGTCACGTTGAAGGAGACCTATGATAACAACGTTTACATCACGGACATCGCGCCCCTGCCGGCCAATGTCACCGCGGCGGCCGCTGCCGGGCTGCACGCCGTGTCCCTTCTGAAATCGTCCTTTGTCACCACCATCCTTCCGCGCTTCGGATTGAACTACCAGCCCGGCGAGGCGTTCAACGTGTCGGCGTTTTACGCGCCGGAGATTGCACTCTACACCTCGGCGGAAGACGAGGATTATGCGGCGCACCGCGTCACGCTTAATTTCACCGGCAAAATCAAGGACGCCACCTGGGAATTGCTCAACAGCCCGACGTTTATCGAGGGCAGCACGGTGGGCCCGACGTTTGCCCGGCCCGACGATTGCCCGGCCATCGGCGGCATTCCGCTGCGCGATCGGCGCGAGCAGTTTGTTTTCCGCAACACATTCCGCGTGACACTGCCGTTCGGCAAATGGTTCATCCGCCCGGTGGCCGCGAGTTACTACCACGATTTCCTGACCGACCAGCGGTTGAATGTGAACCCGGCCTATACCTACGAAAATTACCTGGATCGGCAGGACGTGAATGGCGGTGTGGACGTCGGCTATAACGTCGGTCACTCCACCTTTGTCGTGCTCGGCTATCGCTACGGCCGGGAGGACCAGTTCGTCGGGCCGAACGCGGCCAATACCGCGTTCACGGACAGTCCCTACGACAGTTCCTATCACCGTATCCTGCTGGGCGTGGAAGGCAGTCCGACCCCGTGGCTGAAGCTGGCTGCGCTGGGCGGCCCGGAAATCCGCGATTGGGCGGACGGCACACCGGCGGGCTTCGACCGCAACCGCCAGCTTTACTGGGTGGACGCCACCGCGAGCGTGTTGCCGGACAAAAACGACACGGTGACGTTGCTGTTCCGGCGTTACGAACAGCCGGCGTTTTCCAGCCAGAGCGTTTACGAAGACATCACGTACAGCGCGACCTGGAAACACAAGTTCAACGATCATTGGACGGCCGGTGCCGGGTTCCAGCTTTACATCGGCGACTGGCAGGAGCCGGTAAACCGCGACGACTGGATTTACACGCCCAGCGCCGGCTTGACCTACATCTACAACCAACACCTGAACGCCGAACTGGCCTGGTCCTATGATTTGGTGGACAACAAAACGCCGACGACCGCGACGGGCGCAACCTACGCGGATGGCCGTGAGTTTTCGCGCAACCTCGTGTCGCTGGCGGTGAAGTACACGTTCTGAACGGAGAACGAAGGTAAGGCCTGAACTGGCCGCTCTCGCCAGTGGCCGATTGTTTCTGGCCGAATTGGACCGGTGGGCTCGTGCCCGAGTGGACTTTGCTTTTGAGAGCACCTTGAGCGGGCTCGTTTATCTCAATCGCCTCAAACGCTGGAAGTCTTCCGGTTATCACATCGAAATCAGTTACCTGCGTCTGTCGTCGCCCCAACTCGGGATCCGTCGCATTGCCGCCCGCGTCAAGCAGGGCGGGCACCACGTGCCTCGCGCTGACGTGCTCCGCCGGTTCAATCGCGGCTGGCTGAATTTTCAGCGGTATTATTGCTCACTTGCGGACGCGTGGGCGGTGTACGATAATTCGGGCAAGCAACCGGTGCTGCTCGAACAGGGTCCATGAAAACAAAAACGAAACGTCCCTCGCCTTTTGCCGCGGCAGTCGGCCGTGCGCTGGTGCGCTCGGCGCGCGTGGCCCGACAGACTGCCCGCGCCCACGGCACCCCCATTTACGTGTGGCGCAACGGAAAAGTCGTCGCCGAAAAACCGTGATAATCGGTCCGACGTGACAGGCGGCAGGTGACATGATCAAGACTGCGTGGCGAAGCTTTACACGGCCATCTCCCAACTCCGAGCTCCCATTTTCGCTCCACGAAAATCCTGTAGCCGACATTCTACTGACGACCATGAGACCCGCCGCCTGCCTTCAAGGTGTGGCGGAACGATATAATCTAACCGGGTAAAGGCCGGCGTTTGAGTCGGTGAACTGCCACGCACCACTGGCCGGAGCAAGGTTGGTGGCGATGGGTCGCCAGACGGCCGGCGGCGTGAGGTTGGTAACGGCCAACACCCGGTTGGTGGTGTTGGGCGTGGTCAGGAGATTAAATGTAAAACTGCCGTCCGGATTGCGGTGCGGTTTGGAAATCATGTCCCGGACGTTGGCCTGGGCAACATAGGCCGAAGCATTGGTGCCGGCCGCGGTAAGGACCCCTCCCGCGTAAAGCCGACCAGCCTGATCGGCGGCCAGCGAGAGCACCGTCCCATTCACTCCGGAGCCCAAGGCCGACCAGGCGGTTCCATCCCATTTGGCGATATAATTAACCAGGGCACCACCCGCCATGGTGAACGCGCCGCCCGCGTAGAGATTACCCGCCGGATCCAGGGCCAGCGAATAGACGTAATCATTCATTCCGGAACCCATGGCGGTCCATGAGGTTCCATCCCATTCGGCGATGTTGGTGGCAGCGGTGGCGCCGGCCATGGTGAAGTTGCCACCGGTATAGAGGCGATTCGAGGCGTCCACCGCCAACGTGAAGACATAAGGGGAACTGCCTCCCATTCCCGGGCCAAGCGCAGACCACGTAGTTCCATTCCACTCAGCGATGTTGCTTGCCGTCACTCCACCAGCCGTGGTGAAGGAGCCACCGGCATAAAGATTGCCGGCGTGATCAAAGGCCAGGGTCTGAACGAGCCCGCCGTTGCCGCTGACTCCCGTGCTCAGGGCCGACCACGTGCTCCCGTTCCATTCCGCAATGCTATTGACGGTGACACCGCCCGCTGTGGCAAAGTAGCCTCCGGCATATAGATTTCCCGCATGGTCTGTGACCAGCCCATAGACCTGGCCGTCAATTCCTGGGCCAAGGGCCGACCACGTGCTCCCGTTCCATTCGGCAATGTTGTTGGCCATGATGCTCCCGGCATTGGTGAACGTGCCGCCCGCATAAAGATTCCCGGCGCCATCGGTCGTCAACGTTTCAACCGTGCCGCTGGCGGGACCGATTCCCGTGCCCAAAGCCGACCATGAACTTCCATTCCATTCGACGATATTGTTGGCCGGAGTACTGCCTACCCCGGTAAAATCCCCTCCGACGTAGAGGTTGCCTCCCGCATCCACGGTTACCGTGTACACCAGTGTTACGTAGATGGAAGTGGAGTTGATACCCGAGCCAAAGGTTGACCAGGTGCTGCCGTTCCATCGGGCGAGGTCATGGGCCGGAAGGCCGCCCGCGGTGTTGAATGCCCCGCCGGCGTAAACATTGCCACCCCCATCCAGGGCGATGGAATAAACATAGCCGGCGGCATTAGTATTGATGCCCGGGCCCAATCCGGACCAGGTGCTCCCGTTCCAAACCGCGATGTGGTAGGCGGACCCGCCACCGGCCGTAGTGAAGAAGCCGCCGGCGTAAAGTTTCCCCGTGCCGTCCCAGGCCAGTCCCAGAACCGTGCTGTTTACCCCCGTGCCCAGGGGTGACCAGGTGCTTCCATTCCAGACCGCCACTCGGGCGGCCGGGCTGCCGTTGGCCATGGTGAAACTGCCTCCGGCATAAACGTTGCCGGAGGTATCTGTCACAAGCTCAGAAACCGTAGAGTTCATTCCCAACCCGAGCGCCGACCAACTGCTTCCGTTCCATTCGGCGATGTTGGTGGCAGCAATGCCGCCGGCCTTGGTGAAAGTTCCGCCCACATAAAGATTGCCTGTTCCATCCAGGGCCATGGCCAAAATCGTGCCGTTAATACCCGCACCCATGGCGGACCAGGAACTCCCGTTCCAGCGCACAACGTTGGTCGCATTCACGCTCTTGTTGGTGAAAACACCTCCGGCATACACATTGCCCGAACTGTCCGCCGCCACCGCAAGCACTTGACCGTTGATTCCCGGTCCCAGCACGGACCAACTCGTTCCGTTCCATTTGGCAATGTTGGTGATGGCCAGGACGGCATTCGTGAACAGGCCGCCGGCATAGAGATTGCCCAAGCCATCGAGCGCCAGACCTCTCACGGTGCCTCCCAATCCCGATCCCAACGGGACCCACGTGCTTCCGTTCCATTCCGCAATCCCGGCGGCCGCCGCCGTGCCGACGGCTCTGAATTCACCGCCGATATACACCGTTCCCGCATTCTTGTCTTCAACCATGGTATAAACGATCCCGTCGGCTCCCGGATACGAACCCAGGCTGACCCAATTGGCATCGCTGAACGTTGGGTCAATGCGCACCGGATAGCTGGCGCCCGCATCGTCCACCTGCACGGCCAATCGGCTGGCGGAAACCACCTCCAGCTTCGCGGCCAGTTCCTTGCCGGTCGCGTCCACCGCTCGCAGGCGGCTGTAAGCCAATACACGGTGTGACTCTTCCAGGACGATCGTCGCACCGTAATCAGCCAGCTCCGCGCGCGCGCCGGATAACTCCAAATCCAGACGCAAATCACCTTGGCCCGGTGGACGGTGCCCAATGACGTAATCCTGCCGCAGGCCGTCCGTGCTTACCGAATATTCCTCCGTCAGCCCGGGTCGTTCCCAACGCACCACGGAATCCATCACCTGTACCTGCCCCGTGGAGCACAGTGACATTTCATTCCGCTCACCGGACCTTCCCAAATTGGTGGCGGCCAGACGAAAACGTTCGCCGTGCGAGTTGGCGGTGGTGGAGGCAAGCCAGAGCCCCCCGGCGGTGGCATGGCCGTCCATCCTTTGAAAGGCGCAATGCAACCGCGCGCCGTCAGCGGTGGCCGAAATACTCAGGGCATCACCATGAGATTGTGCGCCGGCAGCCTTGCCGATGGCATCCCACGGAATGGACGGGTGGGCGGGGACAGCGTCAGTTGAAGAACTTCCCAGCACGATTGCGGAAAGGACTGCGTTGGGGAATAACAGCATCGCGAGAGTGCAAACCATCTCAGTTCTCATACGGGTATATTGAGCTTTCAGCCGGTTGGTTGAATCACATGATATTCAAAACCGGTTTCCACGTCAATCAGATCTTAACGGAGAAGGCTGGCATTCGTTTCCCTCCGACTTATTCTCCTCAAACCGTCGCAGAACGCAGCTTTACCCAGCCCTGTCTTCAATCTCCCATCTCGCATCTCCGAACTCTGTCCTCCGACCTCTGATTTCCGCCATCTTCAATCTTCGATCTTCCATCTTCGCTCCGCAAAAATGTAGCCGATAGTCCCCCGACGCCGGGCTTGCCAGCCGATTGGATTTTATTAACCTGCCGTTATGCCCGAATTGAGCCGTTTCTACGGAATCATCGTTCGCATGTTTTATGGTGACCATCCACCGCCGCACTTTCACGCGGTTTATCAGGGCGAAGAAATCAAGGTGAACATTAATACCCTCGAAGTCATCGAGGGAGGTATGAGGCAGCGGGCGCAGGCACTCGTCCTCGAATGGGCGGCATTGCATCGCGCAGAACTGCGCCAGGCTTGGGATCTGGCCAGTCGCAATCAAGAGCCTTCCAAAATCGCGCCGTTGGAGTAGAATATGGACATGAATCGGGTTGTTTCCGCCGAACCACTGTCGGGCTACCGGTTGAAGGTGACCTTCAATGACGGGGTGAACGGCATTTTTGCTGTTGAGCCCCGGCGGCGCGGCGGGGTGTTCCTGAAATTGCTCGACGCAAATACCTTCAACGCCGTCACCGTTAATCCCGACTTTGGCTGTGTGGAATGGCCGGGCGGTGTTGACCTTTGCCCCGACGTGATGCATCAGGCGATGACCGGTTCTGAACCGGAAAAGGAACGTTCCATGGCTGCGGCTTTGCATGAAGAAGTCAGGCCGGCGAACAAGCCTTCCCGCAAACGGAAGAATTAGACCGCTTACCTGCCGGGTCGAAGCTTCTGCCTGTCCCCGAAGCCAGGGCGAAGGATGGAAGCGAACCCAGCCCTGTCTTCAATCTCCCATCTCGCATCTCCGAACTCCGCTCTCCGGCTTCTGTTCTCCGACCTCCGATCTCTGTCCTCCGACCTCCGATCTCCTCCGAACTCCGTCCTCCGTCCTCCGTCCTCCGAAAATCCTGTAGCCTATAGTCCACAGACGCCGGGCGCGCAAAATGGCATAACATCACCGTTATGCCTAAGCGCAATTCAACTCTCATCCAATTCGGGTCGTCCCTGGACAGCATTTGTCCAGTCGACGTTCGCATCATCGTGCTCAAAAAGTATGAAACTCATTTCATTTCAGAAACTCGGTGAAAATCGGGCGAGCCCACGGCTCTGGTTGGAATCGCGCCGATTGGAAACGTTCGGTTTTTCGGCAGGAATTCCCTTTTCGGTTGAGCAACGTGTGAATGGAATCTGGCTCCGCCCTGCTGTGCTTTCAAACAATCATGTGTCAAAACGCATGTCGGCTGGACGGGAACGACCAATCATTGACATCGCCAATCGTTCTTTGCTCTCACCGTTAGATGGCTTTTCAGAAATCAAGGTGACGGCAGCATTCCAGCGCATTGATGTCGTGCCGTCCGTACGCGGATTTCACATTCGCCGGTGTTTGGAAGCAAAGCCGCTGTTCAGAACCATCGAGGCATTCTGCGGCGGTGGAACACTCTCCGCCGCGATTGCCGGCTGCCGTGATTTACATCTCATTGCGGGCCTTGAATTGGAACCGAAGTATGCAGATGTCTGGCAACAAGCCCATCCCAACGCAATCTTGTATCAAGCTGACATCCGCCGTGTTCATCCCACCGAATTGCCGGCGCACGAAATTCTAGTCGCGTCCATTCCGTGCACGAGCCATTCAACTCTTGGCCGCGCCAAGAAATCTTTGGCTGGGAAACCGGAACTGGGCGACACCGGCGACCTATTCCTCAGCGTCGCCCATATCATTGCTCATCATTTGCCGTCGGCCTGCATATTTGAAAACGTGCCCGCGTTTGCAAATTCATTGGCATGTCTAAGCCTCGCGCAGCATCTGCAAAAAATCGGCTACTTCCTCACTGAAACCATCATTGAACCACTGAACGAGTGGAACGAGCCCCAAGACCGGAAACGATGGATCATAGTTGCCACGTTGAAGCCAGGTTTTCAAATCTGCTCGCCGCAAATTCCTTTTACCGGGACTGTTGGTGAATTTCTGGACTCCCCGGCGGATTCAGACCGGCGTGAAGTTGAGCGAATTGTTAAAAGCATTGAGGCATTGTGTCGGCACAACCAGCGCCACGCAAAACTCGGCCATGGATTTGGTTTCACCACAATCAATCGGGAGTCAGTAAGAGTCCCGACGATCGTCCGCTCATACCATAAAATCAACACCGGTCCATTTGTGGAAACGCCTTATGGCTTGCGATTGCTTCACAAAGTAGAGGTTGAACGATTGATGGGCTGCAAGATCGATTGCGACCACTATGCCACCGCTATTGAGATTCTCGGACAGGGAGTGCAGACGAGAATCTTCCGAGAAATTCTTCGTCAGTTAGCAGAATTCTTGAAACGCGTCGAACGGTGACCAAATGTTTTGGGCGGTCAAATTCTACTGGCTGCCAAAGGCTGCCGGGTTCAATATCGCGTCATGGCCGGGCACAATAAAGATTGGTCGCGGGAAGAACACATCCTGGCGTTCAACTTGTATTGCAAAATCCCGTTTGGCCAAATCCACATGCACAACCCGCGCGTCATCCAACTGGCGCGGATGCTTGGTCGCAGCGTCGGTTCGGTGTCCTTGAAACTTTCCAACTTTGCGCGGCTTGACCCGGCATTACAGGCGCGGGGCATTCGCGGCATGAGCCACGGCGCAAAGGGCGAGCAGGAAATCTGGCATGAATTTGCTGACCAACCGGAAACCCTGGCGTTTGAAAGTGAGCGGCTACTGGCCGCCCGGCTGGGCCAGCCTATCGAGCAAGTGGCGGACGTGGACACCGGCGACCTGCCGCCGGCCGGACGGGAGCGAGAAGCCACCGTTCGCGTGCGCGTGAACCAGAACTTTTTCCGCGACCGGATTCTCTCCGCCTACAATTTCCGCTGCTGCGTTACCGGCCTGACGGTGCAACCGCTGCTGACGGCCAGCCACATCATTCCGTGGGCCGAGGATGAGAAGAATCGGTTGAATCCCCGGAACGGCCTGTGCCTGAACGCGCTTCACGACCGTGCCTTTGACCGGCATCTGATGTGGATTGAAGACGGCTACGTCATCCGCTTTGCTCCCCGGCTGCACAAAGTGTCAAAGGACCAGACGGAAACCATCAAGTGGCTGACGAGTTTTGAAGGTGCGCGTCTGTTGCTGCCGAAAAAATTCTCGCCCGACATGAAATTCCTAAAACGCCATACTGAAAGGTGCCTGGCAAAACATTGATTCCATCCATCCCCGCACTGTGAAACAGGAATCATTTTTAAAGCGGTCTCTCAATTCTGGCGCGACAAACTCCGTGCCAACCGCGCTCGCGATCAGCGCAACTTCCACCGCTTACGCGCCGCTGGTTGGAAAGTCGTGCGCATCTGGCAACACGAATTGACGCGGGATAACGAAAAAATGTTTGTTAAGCGGATAAAACAAGCCTTCCGCTAAATTTGGAATCGACTCATGAAACCAACTGGCCAGCAGATTCAAGACATCATCGGCCAGGTTTCAGGCGTGTGCGTTGCCGCGGATGGAAGTGGCGGTAACTCAAGACGTGAAATTGACCCGGCGGCCACATGCAGCGCCGGTAGCCGCTCGGACCTGGTCGAAAACAATTCAAGGCATTACCACACCGGACCGTACGGATGTCATCGAACAGGCTGTCAAGCAGGGTGTGAGCATCTTTGTGGCTGATTATCATGCAATGAATCCAGGAACGGCGAATTGATGTGGATTTGGGAATGTGATTTGGCGAAACATCCGGAAACCTGTGTCCGCCGGATTCAGCGGGAGTTGAGATAATTTCAGGTGCCGGGCTTTCTCCCGTCCAAAAAGTTTTGGGCGCGTTCCAATAGAAAACACGTGGGATCAAATTTGCGCGCCTCGTCCAAATACGTTCGAGCTGCAACCAGGTCCCCGCGTTTGGCTTCGGCAATGGCCAGCAAACAGGCGTTCGTGCAACGGATTTACTTCGAAGCCGGTGTCACATCTTTCATCGGTTTTGAGCCTTCATATATTTGCGGCTGCGGGACTTCTGGCGGGAATTCGTGATCAAATCTCCATGCATACCAATGCTGGCCGATAGGCTTAAAGGAATCAATCGTCGCCGCAAAATGGTTCGTGTGCGGATCGTAGGCAACCCCATGTCCATCGTGGTGGAAACCCCTAAAGAAAACGTACAAAATCCCATTGTGTGTTACTGCG